>NZ_JAGGQM010000002.1:0-767869 GCF_018613295.1 Bacillus sp. ISL-39 | reverse complement strand
ACACCCTTGTGATTTTGTCTGAAGTGAAGGCAAGTTCGGACAAAGCTCCGGCTCACCCTTGTGATTTTGTCTGAAGAGAAGGCAAGTTCGGACAAAATATCGACTCATCCTCGTATTTTTGTCTGAAGTGAAGCCAAGTTCGGACAAAAAGCCGGCTAAGGCTTGTGGTTTTGTCTGAAGTGGAGGCAGGTTCGGACAAAACATCGACTCATCCTCGTATTTTTGTCTGAAGTGAAGGCAAGTTCGGACAAAGCTCCGGCTCACCCTTGTGATTTTGTCTGAAGAGAAGGCAAGTTCGGACAAAATATCGACTCAACCTCGTTTTTTTGTCTGAAGTGAAGCCAGGTTCGGACAAAAAGCCAGCTCAAGCTTGTGATTTTGTCCGAAGTCACGCCAGGTTCGGACAAAATATCGACTCAACCTCGTATTTTTGTCTGAAGTCACGCCGGAAAACATCGGCTCATCCTCGTGATTTTGTCATTCCCGGTTCGGCCAAAACTCCGGCTGCTCTTTTTAAATGAATACAAACTTTAATAAGTACGGTTTTGATGCTCCTCTTTAATAACAAATTGAAATCCTAATAACATCCTTTGGAATTTTTCCCATACCCTAATATAATCTTACGTTTAAACGAATTGTCTTTTAGAATAGAAGTTGGGGGCAAATTGGAGGCAATTAAAATGATCTATAAAAAATTAGCTGGAATCAGCATGTGGCAGTTGAACAGGACTTTAAAAAAACTCGCTTTCGCAAGAATGGAACTGGAAAAACAAATGCGGAAAGAATTGATTGTGGTCCTGCTTGAGCCGAAGAAAGAAAACGTTCTTGCAACTGCGGAAGAGAAAAAAGAAATCGAGGAAGCGGTTCAGCAACTAAGCGGCTTTGAGACCTTGAAACTATGTCTGCTCGAAGATTGTAAGCCGGTGTACAGAGAAAAAGTGAACAATAATGGTGTGTCAAGATGGCTGGAAATACCGGTCAAACCTTTGATTACATATGAATTTCTAAATGAAACCCAAGAAAACCATGTGAAAATAGGATAGGCACCAACTGCAAAGAAGAGGACCACTCAAGGTTCTCTTTTTTTTATGTTTGGGTGCCAGCGCTTGTCGGGGCTGACCAACATGCTTGCACTTTTCTAATTGGGCTAGTATTTTTTTCGCTGTTTAATTGCACAAATGTCCTGACCTGAATAGGATATAGGGACACAAAAAAAGGAGGTTGTTACGATGTCTGATGGATGTGGCTATGGCGGCGGTTTCGCCCTGCTTGTAGTATTGTTCATTCTTTTAATCATAATCGGAGCTTCTTGGGGTTTCGGTTACTAAACTTTGTATAAGTAAACTTCATCAGGAGGTTTTATCATGTACGGATACGGCGGATGCTGTGGATATGGCGGTTACGGTGTAGGAGGAGCTGGATACGGCAGCGGATTTGTTTTGATCGTTGTGCTGTTTATCCTCTTAATCATCGTCGGCTGCGCATGCTATCGCTAATGACACTATGGAAAGGGGCTGCTTCAGAAGGTCATTGCTTGTGACCTTTTGACAGCCTCTTTTCTTTTACATAATAGTAAAATCCCTGCCGCAAACTGTTATCACTCTAAATCGTCTTTTTCCTAATCTGATACAGAAAAACTCCTGGTTAGTCAATTAGGTCGATGAAAAGAGGAGGAATTTTTGGTATTTTTAAATAAATTAAAAATATTCCGAAAATAAGTGATTCTTTTTTTATGCTCGTTCGTCTAACTGTCTGTATAAGGGGGGAGAATTTTGAGCGATCACTACAGCATTCATTTCCAGAAGGTATACGAGGAATACAGTGACAAGGTTTATGGCTATCTCCTGTTATTGACCGGCAAGAAGGAAGTCGCAGAGGATCTGACCCAAGAAACTTTTTTAAGGGTGTACAAGCATATCCATCAATTCAACGGTGATTCACAAATTTTCACATGGCTCGTGAAAATTGCCCGGAATGTTGCTGTCGACCACTTAAGGAGAGGGAGAAGATTGCGCTTTTTTTCATTGGATAAGTACGCCATTCAATCCTGTGAGCCATCGCCTGTCGAAATCATTGTAAAAGGGGAGAAGACATCACTCCTTTACAAGGGAATCAAAGCTCTGAAGCTGAGCTACCAGGAGGTATTGATTTTAAGGAAAATCAAAGAATTTTCGATAAGGGAAACGGCATTGATTCTTGGCTGGAGCGAAAGCAAAGTGAAAATTACTACTTCCCGGGCAATGGCTGCCTTAAAAAAAGAGTTAAAGAGAAGAGGGGAAATAATTGAAGAAATCATTTGAACTAGAAGATAGCTTCAAGAACCTTAGCCACATTCCAAGGTCTGAAATTCAAAAGCGAAAAACTTACAATACAATCGTTCGGACCGGACGGCCGGAGGGGCCAGCTCATTACATAGCAAGAAACTGGACAGGCAGTCTCCTGACGTTTGTGATGATATTAGTTTGCGCAGCATACCTTCTGGCAGAAATCAAAACTCCTGCCCAGGAGGGAGCAGCCGCTCTCAATACATCAGAGATATTTGCGGCTAGCGAAATTGTCATTACGTATCTCACTAGATCCGATTCAAATGACCATTTCAATCTTCACGCCAACCTGACAAGAAAAGGAGTTTCGATCATTGACGAAGCAAGTTGGCTGGCAACCATGAATGAGACGATCAACGGCGGAAACACCGTGAAAGATGCCCCTGTGATGGAGGGTGGATATGATCTATTGTTAATTTATGATGGCAGGAAACCAGATAAATGTAAATTATGGATTAGTGAAGGAAATGTATATATACAAAGAATTAAAGAACAACGGGTATATAAAGTAGAGGCAAGTAAAGCAGTAAAGGTGATTTCAATGATTGAAGATATGGAAAAACAGATTCAATTTTGAATCTGTTTTTTTATGGTTAAGGAATTTATAAAAGTTATTGAGTTGTAGATAACTCTCTTAAGTTTTCTTAATCCAGCTCCAGCGCCTAGCCCCTCGAGTCGCTTCGGTCCTGCCAATGAAGTCAAAGAACGACTTCACTGTCAGGCCCTCCAGCGCTTGTCGGGGCTTAACGAGTCGCTTGCGCTTTCTTTATGTGTCTTTTCTACTGTTTTTAACAAAAGCTTACAGAAAATGTTTAGTTTGTCGAAAGGCGTGGTAAGAGTAGGGTTGTACTTATTAATCAACTTGAATATACAGGAGGAAGAGATATGAAGAGGGGTCTAGCAGGTATTATTGCAGTATTTATGCTAACTGGCTTGCTGGCTGGTTGCTCCGGGGAGCAAAAAGCGGATGCCGAAAAAACGAAGGACGGAAAAGTAATAGTCGATTTTTGGACGTTCTGGGGATCAGAAACACGCCGTCCGATTATAGAGAAAATCATTGATGATTATAACAATTCCCAGGATAAGGTGTTTGTTAAACATACTTTCTTGCCATGGGGCGATATTTGGACAAAAAATCTTGCCTCAGTCGCAGCTGGCAACCCTGCTGATGTCATCATCAACGACATCAACACAGTTGCCCAGCGTGCTGAAAACAAGCAGGTTGAGGACTTAAGCCAATATATAGATGATTCTTTCAAACAAAAATTCTATCCGCATTTATGGGATACGGTCGAGTATGACGGGAAGTCTTATGCTGTCCCATTCAATACAGACACACGTCTTCTTTTCTACAATAAGACTGCATTCAAGGAAGCAGGACTGGATCCTGAGAAGCCGCCTGCAACCTGGGCAGAGCTCGAGGAGTACGCAAAGAAATTAGACGTTAAAGATGGCGATCGCTATGAGCGAGTAGGATTCTATCCTTTATGGGGAAGTGTCGGAGCATCCAGCTGGATGACAAATGCAGATAGCGGCAAGGGTTTTATTGAAGATGGAGAGTTGACAATCAATACTCCGAAAAAAGTTGAAGCACTTAATTGGATTCTTGACTGGAAGAAACGCCTCGGAGAAAACACGGTACAGGCCTTCCAGGCAGAATTCGGAAGTGAACAGGCAAATCCATTCATTGCAGGAAAAGTTGCGATGTGGGTTGATGTAGGAACATTCTACACACAGTTAAGAGATTATGGGCAGGATGTCGAATTTGGCGTTGCCCCAATTCCTGCAAACGAGGAAGGTTCAGGTAACTGGGCAGAGGGCGGCGGATTTGTAGTTGAGATTCCGAAAGGCGCGAAACACCCAGAGGAAGCAATGGACTTCATTAAGTATCTGACAGATGTTGAAGCACAAAAGTATTGGTCGGTTAAAAACTATGACAATGTTGCTAACATTGAAGCTGCTGAGGCTGCTTTAAATGAACTTGAGGGACCTGACAAGATGGTCTATGAAGCTTCAGTTAAAAACTTGGAACATACAAAAATGTTCCCGGTACCAGTAGAGTATCCGGATTATCACAGCAGATTGAACCCGCATATCGACAATGCCCTATTAGGAAAAACTTCACCTGAAAAAGCATTGGAAGAAGCGGAAGAAGACATCGAAAAAATGAAGAAGTAATAAACACAAAAAGAGAAGGCGCATTCCGCCCTTCTCTTTTTGATAAATGTCTTTTTGGGATCAGGTTTTCATTCCCGTTCAGTAACCGCAATATTCGGGAACATTCTGTCGTAAGATTATTAGATATATTCGTAAAAAAACTGCCAGGTTTAGCTTTGGTTTGAGAAGGCAACAAAGTTTACCGGAAAAAGCCTGGATAAAAATTTTTAGGACACAGAGCAAAAATCGAAAATGGACAGCTGTTTTTTCGGTAAAGCCGCTAATTTCAAGTTAAACGCAACGAGGGGGGTTTAGGAACGATGAAGTCATCGGATAGTACATTAGTGCACACAGAAGCTGGGTCTAAAGTTATAAGGAAACGTCAAGCTGCTGAAGCAGCCAGAACCAAGGGACTCAGCAGAAAAGCAAAAGACAATCTGGCTGGTTATTTATTCATTTCACCATGGATCATTGGGTTTCTCGGTCTGACCTTAGGTCCCTTGCTATTCAGTCTGGCAGCAAGTTTCACAGATTACAATATTACTTCAAAAATGAATTTCATTGGTTTGGAAAACTATAAACGCATGTTTACGATGGACGATTTATTCCGCACTTCTCTTTTTAATACTCTTTATTATGTTATTTTCTCTGTTCCATTGACGACTGCGGGAGCTATTTTACTGGCTGTCCTGTTGAACCAGAAGATCAAGGGGATGAAGTTTTTCCGGACAATTTATTATTTGCCGGCCGTTTTATCCGGGGTCGCTGTATATTTTCTCTGGATGCAGCTTCTGAGTCCATCAACAGGGTTGGTGAACACGATGCTTGGCTGGTTCGGGATTGATGGTCCAGCCTGGCTGTTTGACCCTGAATGGACAAAGCCAGCATTGCTGTTAATGAAAATGTGGAGTGTAGGAGGGGGAATGCTTTTATACCTTGCAATCATGCAAGGGGTATCGCCTCAGATGTATGAAGCAGCTGATATTGAAGGTGCATCCCCTTGGCAAAAGTTTTACCATATAACCCTTCCGATGATCTCTCCAATTATTTTCTTTGATGTGATCACGAGTACAATTGGTGCATTCCAGATTTTCCAGGAAGCATATGTCATGACCGAAAACGGAAGTGGCGGACCTGGAAATTCGCTATTATTCTATAACCTGCATATGTGGAATAACGCCTTTGAAGTCTTTAACATGGGTTATGCTTCTGCAATGGCCTGGCTGCTTTTCATTATTGTCATGATTTTGACTGCGGTAAATATGAAGCTCGGTAAACGGTGGGTGCACTATGAAGGGGGTGACGGCAAATGAGTTCAATGACAGCACCAAAATTTTATGAAACTAAAAAGTTCAAAGATAGGGTAAGACTCTCATTCGTGACACTGCTGCTCCTTGCCGGAAGTACATTAATCTTAATGCCTTTATGGTGGATGATTTCAACTTCACTTAAATCACCTGCAGAGATTGCGCAGTATCCGCCGACGTTTTTCCCAAAGGAATTCAATTTCAATAATTATATCGAGGCTTGGCAGACTGCGCCTTTCACTCGGTGGGCTTTAAATACAATTTTCCTTGCAACTGTCGGCACAATCGGAAGTGTACTTGTCAATTCACTGGTTGCATATGGCTTTGCAAAAATCAGATTCAAGGGAAGAAATGCTCTGTTTGTCTTGGTACTCTCGACGATGCTTATCCCAGGGTTTGTGACAATGGTGCCGCAGTATATCCTCTTTTCGAAGCTTGGATGGATTGACACGTATCTGCCATTGCTTGTGCCAGCATTCCTAGGCAGCGCTTTTTTCATTTTCCTGCTGCGACAGTTCATGATGGGGATTCCGAATGAACTCATCGAGGCTGCCGTCCTTGATGGTGCAGGCCACCTCCAGATATGGTGGCATATCATGCTCCCATTAACAAAGCCCGCATTGATTACAGTAGCTATCTTTTCATTTAACGGTGCATGGAATGACCTGTTAGGCCCTTTGCTTTATATCAATGATGAAAGCAAGTACACGCTGCAGATTGGTCTGCAAACCTTCAAGGGTACTGTCCAGACGCAATGGCATTACTTGATGGCAATGTCCGTCACCGTTCTATTGCCGGTTGTTTTGTTATTCTTCTTTTTCCAAAAATACTTTATTGAAGGCTCAAATATCTCTTCAGGTACAAAAGGGTAGAGGACACACAAAAAAGGATGCCGAGGTCGGCATCCTTTTTTTGTTGTGATCAATTCATGACTGGGCAGGTTGTCAGCCACACGCCTGATACACAGGTTCTATAACCATTATGATAAACGTACTTAGTACACTGCCAGCATGTGTACCCATCTGGATTCACTTCGGTTTTACCCTGGTAATCCTCGACGGGACTGGCATTCCTATTTTGGTTTTGTGAAGAAGAGGCAATGACAGAACCTGAGAAAACAAGCAGCAATACAAAAGTCAACAGAAACAGTTTTTGCATAATTCATCCCCCTTATTTTTATAAAAATAACGCAACAATAAACTTTGTAAAAAATTTACTGTTAATTATAAAGTACGGAACGGCCTATGGATTTAGAATAGGACAAAGTGTTTAATCCCTAAAAGGCCACTTTTGACCTAGGAGGAGAACATGAATTTTCCCAACAAAAACAGCCCGGGAATTTCCGGGCTAAGTAAGGCCTTGCGTATTCTTTTCGAACGGGATTTCTTCAATAATGGTATTGCTGGCTGTATGATTTTCCTTCCAGATACGGAAACTTTCCAGGTCAACAGTAATCTGTTTTAAAACAAAACCGATTACCGCCGCGTCATCGACGATTCCCAGCCCAATTAGGAAGTCTGGAACTAAATCAATGGGAGACACGAAGTAAATGATTGAAGCGATAATGGTTACGATAGATCTTGTCGGGATTTTCCGGTACTCTCCCCGGCGCCATGCTCCAACTAAATCGAACAGCAGCTGCAGGTTGTCCCAAATCTCAGCAAGGGAACCTTTATGGTCATCAGCCTTTTTACCGGCATCCTTCAATAAAATATCCGTTTTCTCTGGCTTTTTTATATACTCTCTTGCCTTGGATTCAAACTTTTTATAACCTTCTTCGAGATTCTTTGTGCCTAACATTCCCAACACCCTTCCTGCAAAATTCCTTATCTCTTATTTTTACCCTTCTACTTCTTTTAACAAAACATCTCTGGTTACTGGTAAATTTTTGTCCTGAATGCTGCAATAAGGCAAATGGCTGTTTGAAATCAATGTTTTTGGGAATTTTAAAGGGTGAATAAAAACAGTTGACTAATCATGTATATACAAGTAAAATGAAAACGCAAACAACATGTATATACAAGTGTTTGGATTTATAAAAGTCTTTTTTTTAGAGTGAATGAAAACGGTAACAGGAGGAGAGTTAACTATGGATCGACAAGCTGTTGAACAAATTGTTGAAGCTGTCGGCGGCAAAGAAAACATTGCCGCTGCCACCCACTGTGTAACAAGGCTGCGTTTTGCCTTGAAGGATGAAGGTAAGGTAGATAAGGAAAAGCTGGAGAATAATGATCTTGTAAAAGGATCATTTTCAGCAAATGGCCAGTACCAGGTTGTAATTGGACAGGGTCTGGTTGATAAGGTGTATGCAGAAATGGTTGCGATTACTGGAATTGGTGAAGCTTCGAAAGAAGAAATAAAAGATGCCGCGGCACAAAACTTGAATCCTCTCCAAAGGGCAATCAAGACACTTGCTGATATTTTCATACCAATCCTGCCGGCAATTGTTACAGCTGGATTATTGATGGGGATTAATAATATCCTGACTGGAAAAGACATCTTCTTCGAAGGACAGGCATTTATTGATGTTTATACCGGCTGGGCCGATTTTGCCAGCATCATTAATCTAATTGCCAATACCGCCTTTGTGTTCCTTCCAGGTTTGATTGGCTGGAGTGCGGTAAATAAATTTGGCGGAAGCCCGCTATTTGGTATTGTTTTGGGACTCATGCTTGTACATCCTGATTTGCTGAACGCCTGGGGTTACGGGGCAGCAGAAGAAGTTCCTACATGGAATTTGTTTGGACTGACAGTCGAGAAAGTGGGCTATCAGGGCCAGGTACTGCCAGTATTGTTAGCATCTTATGTACTTGCGAAAATGGAAATCTTCTTACGCAAGCGTATCCCCGATGCGTTCCAGTTGTTAACTGTAGCTCCAATTGCCTTATTGGTAACAGGATTCCTATCGTTCATCCTGATCGGACCGATCACTTTTGCAATTGGGAACTTGATCACTGACGGGGTTGTCGGAATTTTTGAAGCAGCGCCAGTTATTGGCGGATTGATCTATGGTGGCCTTTATGCACCGCTCGTTATCACAGGTATGCACCATACCTTCCTGGCAGTGGATTTACAGTTGATAGGAACAATCGGCGGTACCTTCCTATGGCCGATGGTGGCACTTTCAAATATCGCGCAGGGATCAGCAGCTTTTGCAATGATGTTTGCTGATAAAAACAATGAAAAATTAAAGGGTCTTTCTATGACTTCCGCTATTTCAGCATGGCTGGGTATAACCGAGCCAGCAATGTTCGGTGTGAATCTTCGCTACAGATATCCATTTATAGCAGCGATCATCGGTTCAGCAATTGCCGGAATTGTTATTACACTCCGTGGAGTCATGGCACCATCAATTGGTGTTGGCGGCCTGCCGGCTTTCCTATCCATTTTCAATGAGTTTTGGGGAATATTCTTCATCGGGATGGGAATCGCGCTTGTCGTACCATTCGTACTGACTTTCATAATGGCTAAAACAAGAAAGAAAAAAGAAGCATAATCGCAACTAGAGAGTAAATCCTGTTGGAGGTGGATATTTTATCATGACTGAACCATGGTGGAAAAAGTCGGTTGTCTATCAAATCTATCCAAAGAGTTTTTATGACACAACCGGCAATGGAACAGGCGACCTGCCAGGGATTATCGCCAAGCTGGACTATTTGAAGGAACTTGGAGTGGACGTAATATGGCTGACGCCTGTTTATGATTCACCGCAGAGAGATAATGGGTACGATATTAGAAATTATTATCAGATATATGAAGAATACGGAACAATGGAAGACTTCGACCGTTTGCTTGAGGAAGCTCATTCACGCGGCATCAAGGTAATCATGGATTTAGTCGTGAACCACTCATCAACTGAGCATGAGTGGTTCCAGGATGCCCTTAAATCCAAGGATAGCCGTTACCGAAACTATTATATATGGAAAGACCCTAAGGAAGACGGAAGTGCTCCGACTAATTGGGAATCCAAATTTGGCGGGAATGCATGGGAATATGACGAGTCTACAGGACAATACTACCTTCATTTGTTCGATGTGACGCAGGCCGACTTGAACTGGGAAAATGAACAGCTCCGCAATGATGTATATGAAATGATGCATTATTGGTTCAAGAAAGGAATCGATGGCTTCAGGCTTGATGTTATAAACCTTATTTCAAAGGATCAGGATTTCCCTGATGATGATGGCTCGATACCGCCGGGTGATGGCCGGAAATTTTACACTGATGGCCCGAAAGTTCATGAGTATTTGCATGAAATGAACTCTGAGGTTCTTTCCAAATATGACAGCATGACGGTTGGGGAAATGTCTTCTACTACAATCGAAAATTGCATCAAATACTCGAACCCTGAGCGGAACGAATTAAGTATGACGTTTAACTTCCATCATTTGAAGGTTGACTATGAAAATGGTGACAAGTGGACCCTTGCAGATTTTGATTTTCTTGCCCTTAAACGGATTTTATCTTTGTGGCAGGCTGAGATGCATAAAGGCGGCGGATGGAATGCATTGTTCTGGTGTAACCATGACCAGCCAAGAGTCGTCTCGCGATATGGAAATGATGGTGAATACCACCTGGAATCAGCAAAGATGCTGGGTACTGCAGTCCATATGATGCAGGGAACGCCATATATATACCAAGGCGAAGAAATAGGCATGACCAATCCTTATTTTAAAAGAATTGAGGACTATCGAGATGTTGAATCCCTGAATATTTATAATATCAAATTGGAAGAAGGCATGGACGAGGAGGAAATCCTGAAGATTCTGCAGAGCAAGTCACGTGATAATTCCAGAACGCCTGTCCAGTGGAATGCAGAAAAGCATGCAGGTTTTACAAACGGGACTCCATGGATTGATGTTGCCAGGAATTTTCAGACCGTAAATGTTGAAAACGCGCTTGCTGATAAAAATTCAGTGTTCTATCATTATAAAAAACTGATCCAGCTGAGAAAACAATATGACATCATCACCTATGGCGATTACCAGCTCATCCATGAAGAAGATCCTGAAATATTTGCATATGTAAGGAACAGACAGGATGAAAAACTGCTTGTCGTCAATAATTTTTATGGAAAAGACACTGTGTTTGAATTGCCAGACTCCGTTGAAGCTGAGGGCTATCAAGCTAAAGTCCTGCTTTCCAATTATGAAGATTCATCTGCAGATATATCAGTAATCAATCTCCGTCCATACGAATCGATCGTATATCATTTAACGAAATAGTAAAAGTGGAGGCCTTATAAGGGTCTTCGCTTTTTTTTTTTATATTTTTACAAAAAGTAGTGGTGATTAACGATATAGTAGTGATTTAGTGATTATCATTAAAAATACCTATAATATTTTTACCAGTGTGCTGCTGAATGTTTGATGACCTTTTCGGGGTGGAAAAAGCTAATATACCAATCCATTACGAAATGAGGTTTGCAGTATGATCCCGATACAATCCAATATAGACGGCAAAAAGCTTACTGTGGGTGAACTGAAGCAAAAACTTGGCCCGCTTGGCTTCAATGTCAATGGTCAGTGGGAATATGACCATGCATATATTGATTACAAGATGAACGATGACCATGGTGATCGCCAGTACGTGCGCATTCCATTCAAGTCGACTGGAGGTCCATTGGATAATGATGGCACCTTCGTCCAGATCGGGACTCCATTCCTGCTTGATCATCAATTCCAGACAGATGTCGATGAGGAGGGGAACATTGGAGCACTGACCGGTTCTTTTGACCAATTTAAATCTCCCGCTGATAAGGATGCTCCATTCCCAAAAGGACTTGTAGAAGAAGGAAAGATATTGATCAACAAGGCAGAGCAGGCCTTAGGTACGATATAGTAATACAGCGACAGCTTCCGGAATAGGGAGCTGTTTTTATGTAGGTTTTGGTGATCAGAATACCGATAGGACTGCTTGCTGAAAAAAATGCTATACTGTTTAGCATATTTACGAATCGGAGCGTGAAGAAATCCATGGAAAATAAATTGTATTATCACGATGCCTACTTAAAAAAATTCTCTGCGGAACTGATTACGCAAAAGGAAGATGAAGCTGGGAGGAATTATGTAATCCTTTCACAGACAGCTTTTTATCCGACAGGAGGCGGACAGCCATCCGACTTAGGAATTCTTAACGGCATAGAAGTAGTGAATGTTGAGGAGGTTGGCGGTGAAATTCGCCATTACATAAAGGAAGAACTGAAGGATGGAAATCGTATTGAAGGGGCAATTGACTGGGACCGCCGATTTGACCATATGCAGCAGCACGCTGGGCAGCATATTCTTTCGGCTGCGTTTGAGGAGCTGTATGGATACAAAACGGTCAGCTTCCATCTTGGGAAAGATACACTGACAATCGACTTGGACATAGAAACTCTGGGTGCTGTTGAGGCTGAAAAGGTGGAGGAGCTCGCTAACCAGGTAATCATTGAAAACCGACCAATTCATACAAAATGGGTTGGTACAGAGGAATTGAAGGAATACAGGCTCAGGAAACAGCTATCTGTATCGAATAACGTCAGGCTCGTCATAATACCCGACTTTGACTACAATGGATGCGGCGGCACTCATCCAAAAAGCACTGCAGAAGTTGGCTCGCTGAAAATCCTTGGGTGGGAAAGGCAAAAGAAATTGGTCCGCGTCGAGTTTGTTTGCGGCCAAAGGGTACTGGACAAGCTCGGCCAAAAGCATGAAGTCATCAAGGAGCTCACAGCCCTGCTGAATGCACCAGAACAGGATATGGGTGCAGCAGTAAATAGACTTCTTGGCCAAAAGAAAGAGCTTGAGAAAGCCATTGATGAAATGAAGGACCGATTATTAAAATATGAAGCAGCCGATATGATCGGGGCAGGAAAAGAGTCCATCATCAGCCGCGTCTTCCAAAACAAGAACATTCAGGAACTTCAAAATCTAGCCAGGATGCTGGTTTCGGATGCAGAAGACAAGATTATCTTGCTTGCGTCTGAAAATGAGGAAAAGCTGCAATTCGTCTTTGCTAAAGGGAAGAATGCAGAAGGCAATTTAAAGGAATGGTCCAAACAAGCACTATCCATCATTGACGGCAAGGGTGGAGGAAACGAAACGATTGTACAGGGTGGAGGCAGATTAATTTCAGGTGAGGAATTCATTCGGAAGGTTACCGAATTTATCCAATAATTTGAATAAAAGATGGAATATATAGACATATTCAAGGGAAAAAGATTTAGTTCTAAAGTGGTGATTTCACCCGAAAAATCTATTTATTTATTGTTTTAATAGCTGAATTAGGAAAAACGCCGACTAATAACCTATTTTTTATAGTTCGATTGGTTATAAATGAAATTTTTACCATTTAAAAATAGGTTTAACTCCCTCATAATGGAATTCAACCAGAGAAATAGGGGGAATCAGAATGTTTGATGTTGAAAGAGGATCTGTAGAAGAGGCAATCATGATCCTGCAAAATCTCGGTCTTAAAGTGAATGAATACGAGAAGACGAATTCAGTGATTCCGGTAGAAAAATATAAAGAGTTATTGGAATTCACCATTGCTGTGGCGAGGAAAACGAATGAAGTTACTGTTACTATAGATGAAATGATGGATGATATATCAACGAAATTGTAAATGTATATAGAAAGAGCAGCCAGATAAACTACTGGCTGCTCTTTTTGCTGTATGGTCATAAACCAATTGTCCAGCGCTTGTCGGGGCTGAACGAGGCGCTTGCGCTTTTCTTTTTTTATTGGGTTTTTTCAATATATTCAAACAGGAAGGATTGTCCGTTTCGGTAAAAGCGTGGATCGTACACTCCTAATCTATCTCCATCGTCGACAATCACAACAAATGGGGACCATTCAGTAAGCGTCTTGGCCTCAGGTTTCTCAGCGAATAAAGCATTGAGATCAGCGTTTTCAGCAGAAGTAAGCTCATATTGAAGCTTTCTTTCTGTGAAAAGATTATCCTGATAAATATTAACTTCACCTTCATTTTTGGCGATTACCGTAAATGTCCATGGAATGAAGCCTGCTGAAAGAGCGATTTGATCATAATTGTCCTCATATTGATTGTAGAGTAACCAGCCTTGGACACTCTGGACAATGATATGCAGAGCAATGAACACCCATGCAAGTTTAAAATAGGATGGACTTTTTACCTTATTGAACTTTGACGCAATAAATGCTGTTCCGAGGATCAGCCAGAAGACGAAATCAATGATGGGGATTGTCCCAAATGTGATTCTAATATTGGAAAATGGCTCGAGATAGCCAGTTCCCCAGGCATTGAATAAATCACTCGTGTTATGGATGATGACCGCAAGCCAGCCAAGGAAAAATAGTTTTGCATCTTTTACTCTAAAGAGAAGGAATGATAGTAAAATAAATAGAGCAGCCCATAATGGCGTCAGGAAAATTGAATGGGTGATGCCTCGGTGCCACATCTGGTAAAGTCCTTCATTATCCCAGAGTTGTGAGATGACATCGATGTCCGGGATCTGGCTTGCGCCGACTGCGGTGAGTAAATAAGCACGCTTTTGAGATTTTTCCATATGTTTTTTATCAACGGCGCCGTATAAGGCTAAACCGAAAAGTGTATGCGTAATTGAATCCATGCTGCACCTCCTGAGGTTCATTATAATCCTTAAAGGAAAATTTTTAAAAGCTTAGATATGCATTGCAGGATTGCAAACTTACCGCCAGAAAGATAAGATTAAATAATAGGATTAAAAGTTTCACTTCGAGAATTGTCCAGCTCCAGCGCCTAGCCCCTCGAGACGTTTCGGTCCGCCCAATGAAGTCAAAGAGCGACTTCACTGGTCGGCCCTATAAGCACAGGACGTGCAAACCCGCCTGCCACACGATGTGGCGTTTTAGGCGGGCATCGCTTGTCGGGGCTGACCAAGGCGCTTGCGCTTTTCTATGAGGAATTTTGCCTTTAAAGAGAAAGGAAATATGTAATGATGAAAAAATTAAAAGATGAAGTACAATCGCGAAGAACATTTGCGATTATTTCCCACCCGGATGCCGGGAAAACGACCCTTACGGAAAAGTTGTTGCTGTTCGGGGGCGCAATCCGTGATGCTGGTACGGTAAAAGCGAAGAAGACAGGAAAATTTGCGACGAGTGACTGGATGGAAATCGAGAAGCAGCGTGGAATCTCCGTTACCTCAAGTGTTATGCAATTCGATTATGATGGCTTCAAGGTGAACATTCTTGACACACCAGGCCACCAGGATTTCTCTGAGGACACGTATAGAACGTTAACTGCGGTCGACAGTGCCGTGATGATCATAGACTCAGCAAAGGGTATCGAGGACCAGACTCTAAAGCTTTTCAAGGTTTGCCGCATGAGAGGGATTCCGATTTTCACATTCATCAACAAGCTAGACCGCCAGGGGAAAGCCCCACTGGAGCTTTTAGCAGAACTTGAAGAGGTGCTTGGAATTGAGTCATATCCGATGAACTGGCCGATCGGCATGGGCAAGGAGTTCCTTGGAATCTATGACCGTTTCAATAATCGGATTGAGCAGTTCCGTGTAGATGAGGACAAACGCTTTGTGCCATTGAACGAAGAAGGAGAAATCGACGGCGAGCATTCTTTGAAGGAATCGTCATTATACGACCAGACTTTAGAAGAAATCATGCTGTTGGATGAAGCGGGAAATGAATTTTCAAAAGAACGGATTACCGATGGTACATTGACACCTGTATTTTTTGGAAGCGCCTTGACGACTTTTGGTGTACAGACATTCCTTGATTCCTATCTGCAATTTGCCCCTGAACCACAGCCGAGGAATTCGACAGCAGGAGAAATTGATCCGCAATCAGAGGAGTTTTCTGGTTTTATCTTTAAAATCCAGGCAAACATGAACCCGGCTCACCGTGACCGAATTGCCTTCCTCCGCATCTGCTCAGGCAAATTTGAGAGAGGCATGACCGTTCAGCTTAGCCGTACAGGAAAAGCGATGAAACTTGCTCAATCAACTCAGTTCATGGCTGATGATCGGAGTACAGTAGAAGAAGCTGTAGCAGGTGACATCATCGGGCTTTACGACCCGGGCACATACCAGATTGGCGATACAATTGTTTCTGGCAAGGAAGGCTACCTGTATGAAAAGCTTCCACAATTCACCCCTGAACTTTTCGTCAGGGTATCTGCAAAGAACGTAATGAAACAGAAGCACTTCCATAAAGGAATCCAGCAGCTTGTCCAGGAGGGAGCCATCCAGCTATTCAAGACATTGAAGACGGAAGAATATCTTCTTGGGGCTGTCGGTCAGCTCCAATTCGAAGTTTTCGAGGCAAGGATGCGCAATGAATATAATGTAGAGGTCCTGATGGAAAGACAGGGTTCCAAGATTGCCCGCTGGATCGAAGGCGACGATGTAAACGAAAACCTGTCCAGTTCCAGAAGTCTGCTTGTCACTGACCGTTATGGCAAAAAAGTATTCTTATTCGAGAATGAATTTGCCTTAAGATGGTTCCAGGACAAGAATCCAGAAGTAAAACTTTATAATCCGATGGATGCATCATAATAAGTTGAGCCGGCATTGATGAATGCCGGCTCTTTTATAGGGACCTGGTTTTCCGAAAGATTTTCATCAGATGATACTTAAGGTGCTTTTAGAAAGCCAAGACATAACAATTTCAATTTAAAAAGTATTTTCTCTTGACATTTTTCAGCACAGATACTATATTAATATTATTCTATAACGCTTTTATGCATAAAAGCGTTTAAGTGTAAAAGTTGAATAATAGGTGCCGGCAGAAACTAGTAGAATCCCCATGAGCAGCAAAAAGAAACTGGATGGTTGCTGAAAATTCAGGCAATGGATGATTTGAAATACAACTGTCACAGGAAGGCACTGTTAATGAAGTGGGCAGATATTAATATTTGCCAATTAGGGTGGTACCGCGGAGCTCCTTCGTCCCTAGACGCACAGGAGCTTTTTTGTATTTTACTACTAATTGGGGGAATCATCATGTTAAACCAAAGTCAATCAATCACGTTGAAAACTTCTGAAGCTGCAGCAGTTATATTATTGCTTTTGACGGGAATCGGTTATGGCATGATAAAACTTGAACTAATGCCACACATTCCGGTCCTCATCGGGATCGGGTCATTGATCATTTATGGGTTGTTGAAAAAAATCAAGATGGCTGATCTTGAACAAAGTATGGTTGAAGGTGCCAAGGCAGGCCTTGGTGCGGTACTGATTTTTTTCTTTATTGGAATGCTGGTCAGCAGCTGGATTGCTGCCGGGACCATTCCTACCCTGATTTTTTTCGCGTTTGATTTAGTAACTGGAAAGTGGTTTTATGCGATAGTCTTTATTGTTACATCTGTTGTTGGATTAAGCATAGGCAGTTCACTGACAACCTCCGCTGTAATCGGTGTTGCGTTCATCGCGGTCAGTGAAACGCTTGGATTCTCATTGGCAATCACGGCCGGGGCGGTAGTTTCAGGCGCGTTCCTTGGCGATAAAATGTCACCGCTCTCTGATACAACAGTCCTGGCGTCTTCTACTGTAAAAGTAGACCTATTTGAGCATATTAAAAATATGTCCTGGACAACGGTACCTGCATTCTTTATTTCACTTGTTATGTTTGCCGTCTTGTCGCCCGAACTGAGTTCTGCCGACTTTACAAAACTTGGGAGCTTGCAGCACACTCTTAAGGGGATGAATCTAGTACACTGGTACTCCCTTATTCCTCTGGCGATCATTGCGACACTTGCAGTGAAAAAAGTATCTTCCATTTTGACACTAGGAGCAGGAACGCTGTCAGCGATGATAATTAGCATGATGGTTGTCCCGCAAAAGGAATGGGGAACACTCCCGGGAATTTTATATTCCGGCTATGTATCTGAGAGCGGAAACAAGCAGCTGGATTCCTTACTGACTCGCGGAGGCCTTGAAAGTATGTTCTTTTCAGTATCGCTTGTCCTTCTTGCTTTAAGCATGGGCGGATTGCTGTTCAAGCTTGGTGTTCTTCCTGCTCTATTGCGAGGGCTTGAGGGCAGTCTGGAAAAGGTACCTGTCCTTGTAGGATCAACAGCTTTATCTGCAATCGGGATCAACTTTTTGATTGGTGAGCAATATCTATCGATCCTTATAACAGGCAATACTTTTGCAGGCCATTTTGAAAAAGCCGGCTTGCATCCAAAAAATCTTTCGCGTGTCCTTGAAGATGCCGGGACAGTACTCAATCCACTTGTTCCCTGGAGTGTGTGCGGCGTTTTCCTTAGCAGCGTCCTTGGAGTCAGCACGATGGATTATGTGCCATTTGCGTTCTTTTGTCTGCTGTCACCGGTATTGACACTGGCAGCAGGATTTACTGGAATAACCTTATCAAAATCAAGGAAAAATGCGGTGGCATAGGCTGCCGCTTTTTTTATTTATTTACTAATACTTACTATGTGCTCGAAACTCGGGTGAACGGAAGATTTGGGGAACATAAAACTCAAATATGTGCCCGAAACTCGGGTGAACGTAAGATTTGGGAAGATAAAACTCAAATATGTGACCGAAACCTGGATAAACGGAGGAAACGGGTCACATAGACGTCGATTATGTGCCCGTAGTCTAAAAAAACTCTTAGTTCGGGCGCAGTATCCCGTGACTAATACGAATGGAAGTTGAAACGCCTAAAAGTTTCAATTATCATTTGTTTCATATAAAATGAAAGGTATGCTTACGGGATGCAAGGGTTAAAAAATGTCCTTTTAAATTGCAGCAGGATAGTTGAATTATCCTGTGTGCTTCACTATATTTAGGTTGGTAGAATAATAACCGTCCGGTCAGTCACCGTGTTTTTCGGCGAAAGGAGTTTTCTTATGAAAATCAGCAATTTTTCGATCAGAAGGCCTGTTTTTACATTAGTGACCATGTTCCTGGTCCTGATCCTAGGGGTTGTTTCATTGATGAGGATTCCTTTGAAACTGATTCCAGATATAAATCCTCCTGTTGGGGTAGTTGTCACCAATTACCAGGGAGCAAGTCCAGAGGAAGTCGTTGAAAAGGTGACGAAGCCACTTGAAGCGAATTTGGCTACGCTGCCGGGAATCAAGACAATGACGTCGACGTCACAAGAGGGCGCCAACCTGATCCTGATGCAGTTTTCCTGGACAACCAATATTGATGATATCCAGGATGAGGTGATCCAAAGGCTGGACATGACCCCTATCCCTGACGACGCCAATAAACCGAGATTCATGAAGTTCGATCCGTCTCAATTTCCAGTCATCCAGCTATCTTTAAGCTCTGACCAGGATGAAACTGCGCTGAGGGAGCTGGCGGAAGAGCTAGAACTGGAGCTAACCAAGGTAGACGGAGTCGCAAGCGTCAATTTATCCGGTACCTCAGTACGTGAAGTAAGGGTGGAGCTCGACCAGGATAAACTTAGAAACTATAAACTAAGCCAGTCTGATATTGTGGACCTGATCAGGGCTAACGATGTATCAATGCCTGGTGATACGATTTTGACAGACGGCAAAGAACTGACGACAAGAATCATCAGTAACCTGGATTCTTTAGATACATTAAAGAACCTGACAGTATTTAATAATCCCGTAACAAAGCAAAAGATCAAATTGGAGGATGTCGGAAAAGTTGAACTGAAGAAACAGGATGATAATACAATCACAAGGACGAACCAGTCTCCATCCGTCCTGCTGAGTGTCCTGCAGCAATCCGATGCCAATACTGCAGAAGTTTCTGAAGCTTTTCTAAAAGAGTTGGAGACCTTGCTTGAAAGGGATAAATACTCCGGGATAGAGTCGGAGGTACTCTTTGACCAGGGTGATTATATTAAAATGGCGATCGGCAATATTTCCAATTCCCTGATAGTCGGGGGATTGCTTGCGATGGCTGTCCTGTTTTTCTTCCTTAGAAATGTGAAGAGTCCGCTTATCATCGGCATTGCTATTCCGTATTCCGTTATCTTCACCTTCGTATTGATGTTCTTTGCAGATTTTACTTTGAATATCATGACGCTTGGAGGGCTTGCACTTGGAATAGGGATGCTCGTTGATAATGCCATCGTCGTCATCGAGAATATATACCGCCATCTTTCAATGGGCAAGGGTCCTAAAACAGCGGCAAGGGATGGAGCTAAGGAAGTAGGAGCTGCCATTACTGCATCAACTTTGACGACTGTAGCAGTATTTTTGCCAGTTGTATTCATTTCAGGCATCATCGGAGAACTGTTCACTGAGTTCGCATTGACGATTTCATTCAGCTTGTTTGCATCGTTGGTGGTTGCGTTGACTGTTGTGCCAATGCTGGCAAGCAGGCTGTTGAAGGCTCCCAAGAAAAATCTTGAAGCGAGAAGACAGCGTTCAGGCTCAATGAGAGGGTTGGAAAAGTCGATCAGATGGGCGCTTCGCCATCGATTCATCGTCATTTTGGTAACTTTACTGATGCTTGCCGGAGGCGGTTATGGGGTGACAACTGTTGGTACCCAGTTTATTCCTCCTACGGATGAAGGGTTCTTCAGCATAAGGGTGAATCTTGAAAATGGAGCGGCTCTTTCCGAAACTCAAAAAGTCATGGCTGCACTTGAAGATAAATTGAAGGATGAAGAAGATGTCGATGTATATGTGAGTTTGGCAGGCACGACTCAAGAGGCTTCATTCAGAGGTACTACTAATGCAAATGTCGGTGAGCTGTATGTAAAGATGGATGAGCTTGAAGATCGGGAAATCAGTACCTTCCAGTTTGTCGATGATGTTAAAAAAGGGCTGGAACAGGCTGCGGAGAATGCAAACAGCAGTGCTGAACTGAGTTTTAATATGCAGTCCACTTCCGGGTCCGCTCCAAATACCCTGACCTTCAATGTTCGCGATTCCAGTAAAGAACGACTGAATGAGTCAGTCGAACGAATTTATGATTCCTTGAGAGAACTTGATGATGTCAATGAGCTCACTACAAGCCAGAATGACACAGTCGAGGAAATCCAGATTACTGTGGATAGGGAAAAGGCACTGGCACAGGGACTCGCACCAGCGCAAATTGCCATGATTGTCAATAACGTAACCCGGGGGGATATGGCGACACAAATGCCTGGAGAAGATGGTGAAATTCTTGGTGTGTATGTAGAGTATGATAGTGAAGTAACCAGGAATATCGATCAGCTGAAACAGTTGTTGATCAAGAAGCCAGATGGTAACTATGTCACTCTCGGCCAGGTTGCAAATATTGAAACTGGCAGCGGTCCTGTAAAAGTTCAGCGGATCAATCAACAGGGTGCAGTTGAATTCACGATGAAATACAAATCCTCAACGAATCTTGGTGATATATCCAAGAAGGTGGACGAGAAGATAGACGAGCTTGATTTACCAGAAGAAACAGAAGTCGTATTCAGCGGGGACAGAGAACTGCTCGAATCATCAATAGATGATCTTGTACTGGCTTTCGTTCTGGCTATAATCCTGATCTATCTCGTTATGGCTGCCCAGTTCGAGTCATTGAAGTATCCATTTGTCATCATGTTCACGGTTCCGCTGATGGTCATTGGTGTCGCACTGGCGCTGACGGCAACGAGAACACCAGTGAGCTTGACGGTGGTTATCGGAATCATTGTGCTTGCAGGTATCGTGGTTAATAATGCAATTGTAATCGTCGACTATATCAATCAGAAGAAAGAACGTGGTTTGATACCGCACGAAGCCATTGTCCTGTCGGTAAAAGATAGGGCACGTCCTATCCTGATGACGGCGCTGACGACGATTCTTGGGCTTCTCCCGCTTGCGCTCGGCGTCGGAGAAGGGACTGAAATCAATCAGCCAATGGGAATCACCGTCATTGGCGGCTTGATCAGCAGTACCTTCCTAACCCTGTTTGTCATTCCGGTAGTCTATAGTTTCTTTGACAAGGATTATCGGAGAAGAAATAAAATGTATGCTACCCCGGATGGGCACCTCGTCCCTGCCTATCTGCTGAAAGAACATACTGAATCAGATTATGAATCGGGAACGGAAGAGAGGCCGGCCACCTTCCAAAGGGGAAAATACACTAAAGAAGAAATGGCCGGTATGTTAGAAGAGCTCCTTCAACTCGTTAAAGAAGAAGAAGATTCAAATCAAGATTATAGAAGAAGAAGATAATCAAAGATGCCTGGCAGCTATTAGTCAGGCATCTTTTTATTGTACAAAAAACTAAAAATAATTTGGTTGTGGATCACCATATCTATTTCACATGAGGGAGAGAACTCTACGATAAACTGGGGAGCTTCCTAGATAGGCTGACCCCGTTAACCGTCGTATTTTTCAGAATAGTCAGCAAAGTCATTGCGGATGCCAGTGCTTATCGTTAAAATATAGCTAATGAACGTTGAGGAGGATACTCATGAAGTACGGTTACTTTTTTACAGGATTTCCTGGATTCATCAGTAATCAATTGATTCGAGAAATTTTGCGTCAAAATGATGGCAAAGGAAAATTTTATGTTTTAGTACTGCCAAATATGGTTGATAAGGCATTGATTGAGAGAACGGCAATTATTCGGGATTTTAGCCTGTCTGAAAGTCAGTTTGAGATTATCGAAGGGGACATCACGGCTTCTGGCCTGGCTATTGACCCAGACAAACAAGCTCAACTCGAGTTAGAAGTAACACATGTGTTCCACCTGGCAGCAATTTACGATCTCGCGGTCCCGAAGGAAATTGCCTATCGTGTGAATGTAGATGGAACAAGGAACGTAAATGATTGGGCGAAGACATTGAAAAATATCAAGCGATATACGTACTTCAGCACCGCTTTTGTTGCTGGCAAACGGGAAGGTATACTCTACGAGGATGAATTAATTAGGCCACCTGGTTTCAAAAACTATTATGAAGAGACAAAATATGAAGCAGAAGTGCTTGTAGATGCATTGAAATCTGAAATTCCGGTCACGATCATCCGGCCAGGGATTGTTAAGGGCCATTCAACAACAGGTGAGACCATCAAGTTTGATGGGCCGTATTTTATCATGAATTTTATCGATCGCCTTAGCTTCATGCCATTCTTGCCAAAGCTCGGCAGAGGCGATACTGTTGTCAATCTTGTACCCGTGGATTATATTATTGAGGCGACAACCTATTTGACATTTTCCGATAAAGGAGCAGGGAAAACCTATCATCTTACAGACCCTAAACCATATAAGGTCTCTGAGCTTTATGAAATGATGATGTTCGAATTATTGAAGAAGCAGCCAAAAGGTTCTGTACCATTGGCACTGGCAAAGGGAGGTCTCAACTTCCGGGTGCTCAGGAGGTATCTGGGAGTCGAAAAAGAAGCGCTTGACTATTTTACATGGAGGGGCAATTTCGACTCAACCCAGGCACAGGACGACCTGAAGGATTCCGGAATCAAATGCCCGGACTTCAAGGAAGGGATTGCCGCAATGGCGAACTTTTATCGAGAAAACAAACATAACCCTCAATATCAAATCAACATAGTGTAAAAACTCTATTTTTTTTGGCAGGTGAATGAACGTGCATTCAGTTGAAGAAGTACGAAAGATGTCTGTTGTGGCACCAGCGACAGGAAAGATTATTGCCGAAATTGAAGAGACGCCTGTCCATGAAGTTCCGTTTTTTTACCAGAAGGCGAAGGAGGGCTTTGGAAATTGGAGCGGCCTTACGATTTCTGAACGGACCCAATATTTAAGGAACCTGAAGCAGCTGATGGTTGATGAAATGGACCAGATTGCCAAAATCATTTCTGATGATACAGGCAAGGTGTTGACCGAGTCAATTGTGGCCGATATTATGCCGACACTTGACGCAATCGACCATATTATCAGGCATGCTGAAAAAGTTCTCAGCAGAAAGAGAGTGAAAACACCTTTATTGCTAATTGGCAAAAAGTCATTTATAGAATATATGCCCCGTGGTGTGGTGCTGGTAATATCTCCCTGGAATTACCCATTGCAGCTGGCGATGGTTCCGATGATCAGCGCCCTGGCTGGAGGCAATTCTGTCATTTTAAAACCTTCAGAAGTTACTCCGCTTGTTGGAAAATGCATAGAGGACTTGTTTCGTCGTTCAGGCTTTCTTGAAGGAGCAGTTCAGGTTGCTCATGGCGGCAAAGAGGTAGGTGCTGCTTTTACTGCGGGCAAACCAGACTATATCTTTTTTACAGGCTCTGTTCGTACAGGAAAAATCATCCAGCAGCAGGCTGCGAAGGATTTAATCCCAACAACTCTTGAGCTTGGCGGCAAGGACCCGATGATCGTATTTGAAGATGCTAACCTAGACAGGGCCGTGAAAGCAGCTGCCTGGGGTGCTTTTACAAACAGCGGCCAGGTTTGCATGAGTGCTGAGCGATTATATGTGCAAAAGTCTATATATGGCAAGTTTCTCGAAAAGTTGAAAAAAGAAGTTAATTCACTTCAGCAGGGCACAGATCTAGATTCTGATGTCGGGTCTATGACTTTTCCAGGCCAGAAAGAAGTGGTGAAGGCTCAACTGGACGAAGCGGTTGAAAGGGGGGCGAAATTGGAGACTGGGCTGAAGCCTTCTGATTGGGAGGGAGGCATGTTCCTCCCGCTGACAGTCATTACTGAAGTGAAGCAAGATATGAAGGTCATCCAGGAAGAATCTTTCGGTCCGTTGCTTCCGGTTGTCCCTTTTGATACGGAAGAAGAAGCGATTGACTATGCCAATGGAACCGTGTTTGGCCTGAATGCCAGTGTCTGGACCAGTGATAAAGCCAAGGCTCGCCGTGTCGCATCCAGACTGGTGTCTGGAGCTGTCGTCATCAATGATGTAATCATTACTGTGGCAAACCATGGCCTTCCTTTTGGAGGAACCAAGGAAAGCGGCATTGGCAGATACCATTCGGAGGCCGGATTGAGAATCTTTTGTCATGAAAAAGCAATCATGGAAGACATGGGTTTCATGAACTCGGAAATTCAATGGTACCCCTATAAAGGCAAATATCCTTTGTTCCTGAATTTATTCAAAAGCTATTTTGCCGACAAAAGAGATTGGCTTAATTTTGCTAAAAACTATATTGCCCTTTTAAAACGCAACAAATAATTTTCAGCCGTCCCGATTTTAGGGGCGGCTTTATTTATGTTTTTGAAGTTTAACATAGGAGAAGTCAGGTTAACTTCTCCAAAAGTTTAGTTTCTGTGTTGGTATTGGATTGCGAAATAAATTTAACAAATAACTGGGAAAATGATAATTCGAAGAGCAATTTGGACAATATAAAACAAGTAGCAAGATGCACAAGATGATGGAAGCGCGGATTTCTAAGTTGTCCTTTTACACCTTGGAAACATCAGCATTCATAATAGCACCAATAATATGACTAAAGGATGAAACATAACGTGGCGATAAAAAAGAAATTAACCAAACTAGAAGCGGTAATGTGGAGCATCGCACTTCCAGGGTTTGCCCAGCTGCTGAATGGAAACCTCATTAAGGGGATCTTCTTTGTCATACTTGAGTTCCTTGTTAACGTGAATAGTAATTTTAATAAAGGAATAATGTACAGCTTCCTTGGGGAGACAGAAAAGGCCATGTATGTCATCGACTATCAGTGGCTGATGTTTTACCCATGTTTATATATGTTCGCCATGTGGGATGCGTATAGGAGCGTTATGCCGGAAGACGAAAAAATAACCTTTTTGCCATTTGTATTTTCTGCCTATTTCGTAACTGTAGGTTTGATGATCTCACCAAAGGTTAAACTATTTGGTTTGTTTCCAGGACCTGTTTTCCTTCCAATGCTATTTGTGATCCCCGGAGTGCTCACCGGGTTTCTGATCAGGAGTTTATTACTTAAGCTTTATTACAACTAGAATTGATGGTTTCCTGATTACATACAAAAACCACTACTTGCCTGCGGTGATCATCTTTCTTTGTTGTAAACGGTCCATCAGATTGCCTATCATCCCCCATTTCCATTAACAGGTCATTGAGATTGAATGCGATAGGCTGTTGAGCCATCTATATTTGCCTCAGTTATATTTTTCAAACCTAAAATTCTTAGCAAATCCTCATATAACCATATTATTTTAATCCTTCAGTCAAGTTTTGGCTGAAGCTTTTTTATTTTTTTCTAAAAAACCCCCATACCATAGTAAGCGTAAACGTAACTTTGTAGTGATTAATGCGGCCGCTCCAAAAACTTATGAGGTGGATGACGAATGAAGAAACTTTCAAACCAAGAGATGAAAAAAATCGCTAAGAGTACATTGGCTCTGGTGCTTGCTGGAACATTTACATTTTCGCCAATTGCAATGGCGGAAGAGAACAATTCTGAGGTTGAGACTGTTGAACTGCAAAATGTCAGCCCGGAAGAGATTGAAGAATCAAAAACACAGGTCGATGAGCTTGAAGAGACGAATCCATCTTTGATTCCTGGGGACTTCTTCTATTTTGCAAAAGTTGCATTGGAGAAAATAAGGCTCGCTTTTACAATTGATAATGCTAAAGAAGCAGAATTGCTTGCTACATACGCAGCAGAACGTCTTCAAGAAGCAAGTGCGTTATTCGCTGAGGGAAAAGAAGAAGAAGCCCTTAAAGTGATCGAAGCTGCTGTAGAATACATGGAATCTTCACAGGAAATTGTAGATGAGGAAGGATCAAAGGAAGTTGCTGACTCAGAAGAAACCGGCACGGAAGATGGAGTTAGCTCTGATGAAGAAACAGAATCTGAAGAATTAACTGAAGATGGCGAAGAGCCTGCAGATGAAGTAATCGCTGAAGAGCCAAGTGACGAAGATGCAGAAGAAGGTTCAGAGATAGAAGAAGTTGTAAGCGAAGACCCTTTCGAAGAGATTGAAGGAATGCTCAGACAGAATATCGTAGCATTGAAAGCCGCTATGGAACATGTTGGCAATGACAATGCAAGAGCACAGCTTCAAAAGAACATTGACAAGACATACGCTAAGATGGCAAAGAAATTAGCTGAATTAGAAGATAAATATGCAGAGAAGCCTGTTGAGGAAGAAGAAGATACCCAAACAGCTGAGCCAGTAGAATTAGAACCAATAGCAGAGCCAGATCTTTTGCCTGCTGATGAAACACCTGATGATGAGACAATGCCTGTAAATGACGACACAACTGTAGTACCAGTAGTATCGCCAAAAGCTGAAAAAGAAAAAGCTAAACAAGAGCGTAAAGCAGAAAAAGCTGCTGAAAAACAAGAGCGCAAGGAAGCTAAACAGCAAAAGAAAGAAGAAAAACAACAGGCAAAGCAGGACAAGAAAGTAGAAAAGAAGTCTAATCACCAGGGAAATAAGGGCAATGGCAACGGAAAAGGCAATGATAAAAACTAATGCAAATGAACAATAGACTCGAAAAGGTAGCCATGAGCGGCTATCTTTTCACTGCCTAACCACAAAAGCGTAATTGACAGACTGTGATATAATGTGGGGAGAAAAGAGGTGAGTCTATTGCTAAGTTTATTGTTCATGGCAAAGAAAAAGCGCAGGCCGCTGGAAGAAACCGTAGAAAAGATCCACCAGGGGGATGCTGCTTTAAGAGAAGAATTGATTGATTCTTACAAGCCATTTATCGCAAAGACTGTTTCGTCTGTCTGCAAGAGATACATACATGAGTCGGACGATGAATTTAGCATTGGCCTCATCGCTTTTAATGAGGCAATCCAGAAATATTCATCTGAAAAAGGCAATTCATTATTAAGCTTTGCAGAAGTCATGATCAAGCGCAGGGTAATTGATTACATCCGCCAGCAGAGCCGGAATCAAAACCTGAGTTTCCATATATCGAATGATCCGACTGAGGAAGAACAACAGAGGTCGACTATTGAAGATGAGCTTTCTCTCGATGATTTCAGGAAAAAGACAGAACGGGAACTGAGAAGAGAAGAGATCATCCAATTCCAAGGAGTATTAAAAGACTTTGATTTGTCTTTCCAGGATTTGCTCGAGCAGTCTCCTAAGCATGCAGATGCCCGTAAGAACGCTATGCTTGTTGCAAAATCAATGGTTGAGAACGAGGAACTAAAGAATTTGCTTTTAGATAAAAAACGGCTGCCAATCAAGCAATTGGAGGACATAGTCAACGTCAGCAGAAAAACCATAGAGAGAAACAGAAAATATATTATAGCAATTGCACTTATTTTAATTGGGGATTATGTATATTTAAAGGATTATATTAAAGGGGTGTTAGAGACATGAGAAAAGGGGTTATCCTTGAAATCAATGATCTTTACCTAACATTGTTGACCCCCGAAGGCGAGTTCTTACGGGCCCGAAAGCTTCAACAAGATTATCAGGTAGGAGAAGAAATTCATTTTTTTCCAGACACGCAAACCGTTAAACAGAAAAAATTTAATTTATCATTTTTAAATAGCTTTAAGACAAGGAGTATTGCGCTTGCAGCAGTATTTATGCTTGCGATGACTGCGCTTGTTCCTGCGTATCAAAACGGACAGGTTTACGCCTATATGTCCATCGATGTGAATCCAAGTATTGAACTGGCAGTCAATGATGATTTAAAGGTCCTTCGTTTGAAAGGGTATAATCCTGAAGGGGAAGAAATCATTGGGGAAATAAAAGACTGGAAAAAGAAGGATGCAGCGGTTGTTGCAGAAATGATCCTTGAGGAAATCGAGGAAGAGGGATTCTTTAAAGAAAAGAATGATGTTGTCATCGCAACGGTCCATAATCAAAAGGCAAATGAATCTGTTGATCAAAAATTAGAAAAAAAGATATCCGAAATAAAAAAATCAACACAAGATGAAGACCTGAATTTCAAGGTGATGGAAGCCACAAGTGAAGACAGGGAAAAGGCCCAAAAACAGGGTGTTACAACTGGTGTATACAAAGAAAAGCTAAAAGATGCACCAAAGCCTGCAGCAAAGCCGGTTGAAAAGGTTAAGAAAGCCACCCCAGAGCATGGAAAGAACAATCCTGCTCCAACAGTTGTTCCACAACCTGAAAAGAAGCACCCACCAGGTCAGGAAAAGAAGAAAGATCCTGAGATTCCAAAAGAAAAACCAAACAATAAGGAAACACCTGCAACTGAGAAAAGCAAAGGGAATAAAAATTCTGGGTTGAACAGTAATGGCAAGGGCAGCAGCAAACAGGTTTATAAAGGCAATAGTAATGGTCAAGACCGACAACAACATAAAAATGAAAAAAGGTTTAACACACAGCAAGGCCCCAAGAGTGACAACAGGGGACAAGCAGGAAAAAGCAAAGACAATCCTGGCAGCAAAAAATAGTTAACAGTAAAAGTCCGGAATCCAATCCGGACTTTTTTCCATGTTCATATTCAATTATTTGAGTAGATAATGGATATCCAAACGTATCTTACAGTCATTTATTGCTGGTTTTGACCAGAGAGCTGTGACTGTGCTTGCTGAACAAGGCGTTTAGTGATTTCTCCTCCGACAGAGCCATTTGCTCTTGAAACTGTATCGGACCCAAGATTCACTCCGAATTCCTGAGCAATCTCATATTTAACCTGGTCCATGAACTGTTCAACGCCAGGAACCAGCAATTTATTTGAATTACGAGCCATCGTTATCAACTCCTCTGATAGTATGCAGAGAAAAATTTCTCTGTATAGATAGTTTGAACATTGCGGGTAAAATCATAAGTGGTAATCTTTTATCCTTTTGGATAATGTTTGCCGTGATTTTTTAACGGTCATCTCCTCTTTAGGTTTCTAATAACCAATTAGGAGTACTTGCAATAAATTAGAGTACAATTCTAAAGAAAGTAAGTTCCGGGAATAACTGTAGGGAAAGTACTTTATTAATCAGGTGATATTCTATATCATAAGTATGTAAACGAATCAGGCTGAAAGGAATCAATTATGTGGCAAAATTTTAGAAAGAACCTTGACAAACTAACACCTGCTCAAATAATTGTATCTTATTATTTAATTGCGGTGGCTGTATCAATGGGCCTGTTAAGTCTTCCAATTGCAATTCAACCCGATGCGAAATGGTCCTTGTTGGATGCGCTGTTCACCGCTGCAAGTGCAGTAAGTGTAACAGGCTTGACTGTCGTAACAACAAGTGAAACATTCACTGTACCTGGAATTTTTATTTTAATGTTTGTTTTGCAATTTGGCGGTATTGGAATAATGACGCTTGGCACATTTTTCTGGCTGATCCTAAGAAAAAAAATAGGATTAAGGGAACGCCAGTTGATAATGACGGACCAAAACCAAACGAGTATGGCTGGGCTTGTCAAATTGTTAAAAGAAATTTTATTTATTATCATATTGATTGAAATTATTGGATCATTAGTATTGGGAGTATACTTTCTTAAGTATTTCCCAACCTGGCAGGAAGCTTTCCTACAAGGGATGTTCGCTGCTGTAAGTGCAACAACCAATGCAGGATTTGATATAACGGGATCGTCTTTGATGCCCTTCGCTAATGACTATTTCATCCAAACCATCAATATTCTATTATTGACCTTAGGAGCAATAGGGTTCCCTGTATTAATTGAACTAAAGGGATACCTGCTAAGAAAGAATAAGAAAACTCCTTATTCTTTTTCGCTATATACAAAATTGACGTCCATTACGTTCTTCGGTTTGCTGTTCTTTGGGACTATTGCAATATTTGTATTAGAATATAATCATTTCTTTTCAAATAAGACGTGGCATGAATCATTCTTTTACTCATTATTCCAGTCAGCAACTACGAGGAATGGTGGCCTGGCTACTATGGATATAAATGATTTCTCCGAGCCAACGTTACTGTTACTGGTGGCATTGATGTTTATCGGCGCCTCTCCAAGTTCAGTGGGAGGCGGAATCAGGACAACTACTTTTGCACTTAATTTGCTGTTCCTTTATCACTTTGCTAGAGGACGAAGGTCTGTAAAGATATTTAACAGGGAAGTACACCAGGAAGATATCATAAAATCATTGGTTGTTTCTATTCTTGCCGTTTTTATTTGTTTTTTTGCCGTTGTCCTTTTGATGGTCACTGAAAATCAGCCTATTCTGGCAATTGTATTTGAAGTGGCATCTGCCTTTGGAACAACTGGGTTATCAATGGGAATTACCCCTGAGTTAACCTCAATAGGCAAAATCGTTATAATTGCCCTAATGTTCATTGGAAGGGTAGGTGTTATTTCTTTCCTATTCATAATAGGGGGAAAGGCTGAGAAGGAAAGCATCCGCTATCCGAAAGAACGGGTGATAATAGGATAAAAAAATCCGGGGAATCCCGGATTTTTTTAGTCCTGACCTTTGCTAACATCTTTTGTAGGGTGCATAAATGGATAGGCCTGCGGCTTTTTCTTTTCCTCAAGAAGCTCCCTGTTTTCAGCTGTGTTCCACCCTATATCATTCGTAGGGTGAACCCATTCATTGCCGGCCATGACTGCTGGATCGGTCTCGTCAGTCCAATTTTCAAGCGGTGAGTTTTCGGATGAGTAAAGACTGTCTCCAATGATAACTCCATGCTCATTCTTGAATGGAGCTTTCATTTCGATGCCTGTATCTTTAAAGCTAGGAGCATTTATTTGATGAGGCATGGTTTCGTCGATATCCAGTGGTTTTAACTCCCGGTCTTTTTTTGCCATAGCAGCTCCTCCTTTTTGAGCTTATTTTTTGCCTTATGCCGTATTTTATTAGATAGTTCCTTTTGTAAAATTAGGTAATCAAATCGGTACATAGCAAATCGCCGATTGAAAAAAATAGTAGCATGGAGGTGGTTAGAATGGCTAAACGGAAGGCAGAAAGAAATGCTTTGGCTAAATATACAAATACACCTAAGAAAAATCTTCAGGAAAGCGAATTTTCTGCAGAGTTTTCCCACGGGGAAGATCCAGGCAAATTTGCCAACAGAAATTCAAAGCAGGGCAGGAAAGGAAGATCGTGATGAAAAAGCATGAAGGTCGGCACCAAAAGCCAATGAACGTTGAGTTTGGCATGGAGTTTGGCGATATTAATGCTGGTAAGCTTTATGAGCTCCCTTTTAATAGAAAAAAGTTGAAAAATAAAGCAGATAAAGAATGTAAATAAAAATCCAGGTAAAGTAAAAAAGCCGGCTGTGTTAAGCCGGCTTTACATCTTTCATCTTAAAAGTGAAGAATTGAGGATGCTCCATTTTAGAATCAAAATAAACAAGCATGTAGGAAGAAGAAGGCTCAATTTCTCCATCTTCAATAAACTTCTCGAGATCTATGGTAATATCCTCAAGCAGTGTATGCTTATATAAATCTTTTTCACTAATGTTCAATTCGGAGTACTGATGACCAAGGGATTCAGGTTTATGGATAATGCCGCGGTATAATTCGGAACGCTCCTGTTTGTCCAGACTCAGTTCCCACCATGGCTTTCTAGGCTTGTATTTCATGCTGGCAAGATAATCATACTTCATCAGGCTTTCGATTGCTTCAAGATTATCTACACCTTTTTCCTGAAGAAAGCGGACCAGTCTTTTGAATAAGTCTTCGAGCTGATGGCCAATCCGGGACCAGCCTTTTGTCTCCCAATAAGAACCGAAATCCTGGAAGAAGTCAAATGGCGATGGGAATACTTTTGTAACCAGATATTCAATGGTACGATCCATCCGGTGGTCATTCCAATATTTCTCGAGTACATCTTCAACCTGCTTGATCTTGATGATGTCATTGAAATTAAGGACATTATTCCCAAGGATTTCATACGGTGAATGATCCATATACACGTAATCATGCTGTTCAGCTCTCAGTCTCAAACCCGTCCCTCTGAGCATCTTCAGGAAGCCAAGCTGTAATTCTTCAGGCCGCATGGCAAACACATCATTAAACGTTTTTTTGAACGAATGATAATCTTCTTCTGGCAAACCTGCAATTAAATCAAGGTGCTGGTCTATCTTGCCCCCTTCCTTGACCATTGTTACAGTACGCTTCAGCTTTTCAAAATTCTGTTTTCTCATGACCAGCTCATTTGTATAGTCATTAGTGGACTGGACGCCGATTTCGAAGCGGAACAACCCGGGAGGCGCTTCCTCGTTCAGGAATTGAATGACCTCTGGGCGCATGATATCAGCAGTGATTTCAAATTGGAACACAGTCCCAGGAAGGTGCTCGTCAATCAGGAAACGGAACATTTCCATTGCGTAGCTGCGGCTGATATTGAACGTTCTGTCGACGAATTTGATTGTCTTCGCACCATTCGCCATTAAATAACGGATATCCTCCTTGACCTTCTCCCTGTCGAAGTAACGGACCCCAACTTCAATCGAGGAAAGACAAAACTGGCAGCTGAACGGGCATCCGCGGCTTGTTTCCAGATAAGTGACCCTTTTAGATAGATGGGGAAGGTCAGCTTCAAAACGATATGGAGAAGGAAGCTCTTTCAAATCCAGCTTATTGCGTTGGGGATTCATTTGGATGCTTTCGTGTTTTCGATAAGCTATGCCCGGTACTTCTGAAAAGTCAGCTCCAGAAGCTAGTGCAGAAAGAAGCTGCTTGAATGTCTGCTCACCTTCACCGATGACGATGAAATCAAACTCCGGCACTTCCTTCATCCATTCCTGTACGTCGTAAGTAACCTCTGGTCCCCCTGCAATGATTTTTATTTCAGGATTGATTTTTTTAATCATCTTGATGACTTTAATGGTTTCTTCAATATTCCAAATATAGCAGCTGAACCCAATAACATCAGGCTGCTTTTGAACTAAATCCGAGACAATATTGATTGCAGGGTCTTTGATTGTATATTCAACGAGCGTCACGTCAAACTCCGGCTGAGCATATGCCTTAAGGTACCTTATGGCGAGGTTTGTGTGTATATATTTCGCGTTAAGCGTTGTTAAAACTATTTTCATTGAAATAATCTCCTTTGTAAAAATCCAGCAGCAAATCAACTTTAAATTATATCTCAGTTTGGACAAAAAAGACAGGTGGAATGCAGTTGAAGAATAAGGAAAAGAGCCATTCTTGATGAATGGCTCTCAGGCGGTGACAAAATCGATGAAAATCGTGTTTGTTTACCGTCTTATTTTGGTTGGTGCTGAAATGGAGCTGTTGATTTCAGTTCCAGGCACTTCGCTTTCCGCGGGGAAGAATTTTGTAAAAGCCCAATTGCCGGCTTTTACAAAAAGCGAATTCTTCCTAGGGCTGCCGGTGAGCCTCCTCGGCGCTATACGCGCCTATGGGGTCTCCCGTTGCCCCATACTCCCACATGACTTTGAAGAGCTTCCTCGAACCTTCCCACGCACGATGGAAATGCGTTAGCATTTTCGGAGGAGTCTTCGTGCCTTGCGCATCAATCAACATGGAGAGAGCGATCTAAAAAAGGGCATAGAAAAAGAGACTGTTTGGTAATTTTATATACCTTTTAACAGTCTCTTTTTTCTACAATGCTATTTGTCTAATTACTCATCAGCTTCCTTCTATAGAACCTGAGGATGGCTGTTAACCGGGTTTTGAGTCGGTTGATCCCTGAGGTTTTGAATTCGATCAGCGGCTGTGCGATGGCTGCAGCGTACTTGCTGGACAACAGGAAGGTCAGCAGCAGTGCGATGACAGCCAGCAAAAGGATACGTTCAGGACTATGGAAGAAGTTCTGAACTTCGCTTTCACGGAAGGTTCGTACAAAAAATCCGTGCAGCAAGTAGACGTAAAGTGTATTCTTGCCAAGGTTTGTAAAGAAATATTGTTTCTTGGGAACGATGGTCAAGAAGCTGAACACCATCAGCAGACTTAATAGATAAAAGCCTAATCGAGTAAACATGCTTGATATTGAAGCTACTTCCATTATTGAATAGGGCTTTGAGCCAAGGAGCCATTTGTAATCTACTTCCGGGTTGAACAAAAATCCTAAAAACACTACAGTGAAGGCCGCCAGTGCTCCAACTTTGAAGGCGGGCCTTGTCAATGTTTTTATGTGGTCCTTCGTTAAATGGTACCCGAGCAGGAACAATGGAAAGAAGACAAAAGTCCTCGAAAGGCTTAGATAGTTGGATATCCAGTCTACATACCCGACACCCAATCCCAATCCAAAAGCAATCAACAGTCCAACGGGTGCCTTAAGTTTTGAAAAACCAATCAGCATAAGGTTCCAGCAGAATAAGCTGATCAAAAACCATAGAGACCAATGAGGGTTCAATGGATCCATCGTAAAAGTAGACTTGCTGTAAAGGAAATAATAAAAAATAGAATAGATCAGCTGAAAAATAAAATATGGCAATATTAACTTTTTGGCAATTTTCATTACATAGCCTTTTTTATTGAAGCCTCTTGCAAAAAATCCCGAAACAAGGATAAAGGCCGGCATATGGAATGTATAAATGACTTTATAGATATTGTAAATCGTTTCATTGTCTTCAATGAACGAGCGCAAAAGATGGCCAAATACGACGAAAAAAATCAAGATGAACTTGGCATTGTCAAAGTAGTAATCTCGCTGTTGTTTCATATTTCCTCCCTTAATTAGAGACCCCCAAAATACTAACCCTTTTTTACCCCTGTAAGGATAAAAACAAACCAGGCTATTTGCTCAAAATTAAGGAACAAGCTCCTAAAAAAGGAAAAAGTATTTCTGTACTATTACAATTCTATTTCTGTTATATAAAAGGTTTTTCATTATAGCATACGGCTTAAGTCTAATATTTTTGGGTGTGTTTCAAAAAAAAGTTCAAATGTTTGATATATGTCACAGCTTAATGATTGTAAAGTCTATAAAATTATTAATGGGGAATGTTTTAAAGTCAATTACCTTTATAACTAAATTGGGGAGGGAGATTATGTCTATCTTACCGAAAAAGAATGAATTGGGTTTTTATGAGATAAGGCTAGAGTCGATTGGAGGGCTAGGTGCAAACCTTGCTGGAAAGATGCTTGCGGAAGCAGGTGTTCTGGGCCTTGGATTAAACGGTTCTAACTTTTCTTCATATGGATCGGAGAAAAAAGGGTCGCCGGTGAAAAGCTTTGTCCGTTTCTGTGAACCAGATACTGAGATCCGGGTCCATAGTCCAATAGAAGAGCCGCATGTTGTCGGTGTATTCCATGAGGCACTTTATAAAATGGTCGATGTTGTCAGCGGCTTGCGCCCAGACGGGATCCTGCTGGTGAATTCGACGAGAGACTTTGACGAGATCAAAAAAGATCTTCATCTAGAGCATGGAACACTTGCGATTGTTGATGCACTTTCCATCGCCGTCGAGGAGAAAACGAAAGTAAATACTGCAATGCTTGGAGCGTTGTACCGCATTATTGATTTCCTGGATCCCGAAGCGATGAAAAATGTAATCCGCAAAACTTTTGAAAAGAAATATCCTCATTTAGTTGAGCCGAATATCAGAACGTTCGAGAGAGGCTACAATGACGTTCAATTTAAAACATACGCACCTGAAGAAGGAGCACTGGGCAAAGAATTTAAACGTCCAATGCCGCTGCTTGGATATGAAACACAGGAAATCGGCGGTGTGATTACGGCGCAGGCAAACAGCGTCCTCAAGGATTTAAGCGGTTCCAGACAGGGATTCCTGCCTCAATTCAATCAGCAGGAATGCATCAACTGCGCTGCATGTGATACTGCATGTCCTGATTATTGCTTTGTTTGGGAAGAAGGAGAGGACAAACGCGGCAGAAAGCAAATGTTCCTAAAGGGAATCGATTATCAATATTGCAAAGGCTGCCTGAAGTGTGTTGAGGCATGTCCTACTGCTGCGTTAAGCGAGCTGAGGGAAATGATTGGCTATGCTGAGGAGAATCAAGTGAAACATAATTATCCTTATGTGACTGGAGGGGTTTCTTAATGTCCGTTCTTGAAGAAAATGTGAAGGCAATGAGTACAGCAGAACAGGTGACAACCTTTGAATCCGGAAATGAAATGGCAGCAATGGCTGCAGCTCAGATCAATTATCATATCATGGGCTATTTCCCGATCACCCCTTCTACAGAAGTTGCACAGTATCTGGATATGATGAAATCCAGGGGAGAACATGATATCAAATTGATCCCTGCAGATGGAGAACATGGTTCAGCAGGCATCTGTTATGGAGCTGCAGCAACCGGAGCCCGCGTGTTCAACGCAACAAGCGCGAACGGTTTGATGTATATGCTTGAGCAGCTCCCGGTCCAATCCGGTACACGTTATCCGATGGTCTTGAACCTGGTAACTCGTTCAATCAGCGGTCCGCTTGATATCCGTGGTGACCATTCAGATTTGTATTTTGCGTTAAATACAGGATGGGTGATCCTGACCGCCAGGACACCACAGGCTGTCTACGATATGAACATCATGGCCCTGAAAATCGCAGAACACTCTGATGTGCGCCTGCCAGTCATGGTGGCTTATGATGGCTTCTTTACATCCCACCAAAAGCGCAAAGTGAACTATTTCAAGGATCGGGCTGTAGTCCAGCGATTTGTTGGCGAAGCACCGACTGAATATAATTTTGCCAGAGATCCAAAGAAGCCGTTGACAATCGGAGCCCACATGAATGGCGACGATTTGATCAACAACCACTTCCAGCAGTCAGAAGCAATGTACAGAGCGAAAGATGTTTATAAAGAAGTGGCGGCAGAATATGCCAAACTATCAGGACGCAACTATGATATTCTAGACCTTTATCAAATGGAAGATGCAGACGTAGCGTTGTTCCTGTTGAACTCTGCGGCTGAATCTGCTAAGGATGTTGTAGACAGGCTTCGTGAGAAGGGAATCAAGGCTGGTGTCATCAGCCCTAATATCATCCGGCCATTCCCTGCACAGGAAATCAGGGAAGCTTTGAAGAATGTCAAATCACTTCTTGTTGGTGAGCGCGCAGATTCCTACGGCGGACATGGGCCAAACCTGACGCACGAAATTAAGTCCGCACTGCAGGAAGACAGGGAAAATGCGACAATCGTCCAGAGCAGGGTGTTTGGACTTGGCGGCAAAGACTTCTATGCAGATGATGCTGAAGCATTTTTCTCTATGGCAATTGACGCTATGGAAATAGGATATGCAGAAAAGCCGTTCGACTATTACGGACATGTTGCTGGCGATCCTGAAAAAGCGTTGAAGCAGGTCATTGAACCGCAGCATGGCGATGTCTATAATTCAGGACTGATCCAGGTAACAAGAGATGAAGAAAAGAATAAACTGAATGTCAAAATTCCGCCTTTAAGAGCCTTGACTACAAAGCCGAAACGAATTGCATCAGGTCACGGCGCGTGTCCAGGCTGCGGCATCTTCGGCGGACTGGAGCTATTCTTTAAAGGAATTGAAGGAGACCTGGTTATACTTTTCCAAACGGGCTGTGCTTATGTTGTCACAACAGCGTATCCTCACACATCCCATAAGCAGACGACAATCCATAACCTGTTCCAGAATGGTGCAGCAACGTTATCAGGTACTCTCGAAGCATTCCTTGAACTGAAGCGCCGCGGTGAAATCGAAGTGTCTGCAGATGCAACCTTCGTAATGGTAACCGGCGATGGCGGTATGGATATCGGCATGGGGTCTGCTATCGGTACGGCACTACGCGGACACAAACTGATCATGCTTGAGTATGATAACGAAGGGTATATGAATACCGGCTCCCAGCTATCATACTCAACTCCTTTTGGCCACATGACGAGCACATCAAACGTCGGCAAGGCACAAAAGGGTAAAGCATTCCATCATAAGGATACTGCCCAGATCATGGCATCTACCAATATACCTTATGTGTTCACTGGAACGGAGGCCTTCCCGCAGGACCTTGTCAAGAAGGCTGCGAAGGCACAGTGGTATGCGCAAAATGTAGGTACTGTTTACGGTAAGCTTTTGATAACATGCCCGCTCAACTGGAAATCGGAAGACCGCTTTGGCCAGACAATTGTCGAAGCAGCTGTGAACTCGAACTTCTTCCCGTTATACGAAGTGGAACAAGGTATCACAAACATAACCTATGATCCTGAAGCAAAAAACAAGAAGATTCCATTAGCTGATTGGTTGAAATATATGGGGAAAACCAAGCATTTATTAAAAGAAGAAAATAAAGATATGCTTGTAGAATTTGAAGAAGAAGTCGAAAAAAGATGGCAGCGTCTGAAGGCTAAACATGAGAACGAATACCTATAAGAAACGAAGAGAAGCCATTAATTTGGCTTCTCTTTTTGTTTTACAAACTACTAAACGATGGTTGAAAAGAAAGCAGAATATCCAGGAAATAATCACGATTTTAAAGGGATTTTTACCATCCTTGTAGAAATTACTAGAAAAATGGGAATCCGACAAGGAGGCTTTCTGGTGAGTAGTGCTAACAAGGCAGATGAGATTAAAGCACTGAAGGAAAAAATAGCCGCTTTAGAACAAGAAAATTCCTCATTAATAGAGAGGATCAATAGCGATCAGAGAAAAGCATCCGACTCTTTTGTACATAAGGTCCCTGCAGAAGGCCCGGCAACAAATTTCGCTGATAGATTCAGTACGGACGAGGGTTTGCTGAAAAGCTTTTTCATGGATACATTGGATGGGATTGTGTTCTGGGGGAAATGTGGTCAAATCATTGCAGCTAATGAAGCAACCTGTAAGATTTTCGGGCTCACACAAGATGAATTGTTAAAACATAAAATAACGGACTTTATCTATAAAAAAGACGAGAAATATAGAGAGATGAAACAAACGATCAATGAAAAAGGTGCATTGCGTGAGGAAACTCTCTTTTTGCTCCCGAATGGGGAGAAAAGGATGCTTGAATTTACTGTAAAGCTCAATGCTGGCGATGGCTATCATATGACCATTGTCCGTGATGCAAGTGAGCGCTATTATATGGAACAGCGGCTGCGGAAAAGTGAAGAGCGCTTCAGGAATATTTTTGAAGGATCAATTGAGGGGATGATTCTTTGGGAGGAGGATTGCAAGCACTACGAGATTAATCCTTCAGGAAGGGCAAAACTCGAATTGAAGCCGGAAGACCTGAAAGAGGAAAACTTCCAGAAGCTGTTCATGAATCTCGGACTTTCCGAAGAATTGATCGATGAAAAAATCGAGGCATTGCTTCGTAAAGGGAGGCTGGACGGCAGGATTACCATTCCATATGAAGATGGCCGGATGAAGCATTTTGAATACAGTATCAAACGTCACTTGGTCGACAATTTGAATCTCATTGTGTTCAGGAACATCACTGAAAAAATAGAGATGGAAGCCCAGCTGCATAAGTCAGATACGCTTAATATGCTAGGGGAACTGGCAGCAGGCATTGCCCATGAAATCCGTAATCCAATGACCGCGCTAAAAGGGTTCATCCAGCTGCTCGAGAGCAGCTCGGGTGATGCTTATTCGCTATATTTCCAGGTAATCAAGACCGAACTGCAGAGGATTGATTCAATCATCAATGAGTTCCTGGTCTTGGCCAAACCGCAATCAATTAAATTTGAATATACCGATATTTCAAGAATCATGGATGAGACTGTGGCCCTTCTTAGCGCACAGGCGGTGCTCCATGATGTGCAAATCAAAACCGTTTATGACGATGATTTGCCGGAACTTATGTGTGAGCCTAATCAATTAAAAAAGGTCTTTATCAATATCATAAAAAACGCACTAGAAGTCATGTCAAAAGGGGGTTTTGTGACTGTGACTGTCAGTCAGGCTCCAGGGAACAGAATACATATCTGCATCAAGGATGAAGGCGAAGGAATCCCGGCCGATCAGATCAAAAAGCTTGGGAAACCTTTTTACACCACAAAGGAAAGAGGAACAGGGCTCGGTCTGATGGTGAGTTTCAAAATCATTGAAGAACACGGGGGTACAATCGAAATAGAGAGCGAAGTGGGGCACGGAACTATTTTTCATATTTATTTGCCAATAACCAAGGAAGCGTCTGATTGAAATCAATCAGGCGTTTTTCCATGGGTGGATGCGGTGCCATAAAAGGGGTCCATCCAGGAGAAATAAAAAATTCTCCAAATCCCCTTTAAATTTCGCAAAGAATGCTTTAATATTAGATGTATACCTAATTAGATGAATATTAAATTAAATGGAGTGTTTTTATGCAATTGGACAAAATTGTCGCCTTCCATAAAGCGATGGGAGACCCTACAAGGATCAGGATTGTGGCATTACTAGCGAACGGGCCGCTTCATGGCCAGGCGATTGCCGGAAAGCTGGGCCTTACTCCGCCAACAATCACACATCATATCAAGAAACTGCGGGATATCAATGTCATTGTTGAGCGCAGAGACAAAAATACAATTTATTTTCACCTTAATGAATCAGTAATCAAGCAACAGGCAAGGACGCTAGGCAGGTTAATCGAGAAAAAAGAAGGGAAGGTGGAAGCTATGATTGAACAAAATATCGAAAGGCAAAAGGTGATCGATAATTTCTTTACGAAAGACGGTAAATTAAAAAATATACCGGCACAACGGAAGAAGAGACTGATGGTATTTGAATACATGGTCCGAGGTTTGAAAGCCGGAAAAAAATATCCGGAAAAGGATCTGAACGAATATATCACGAAGTTCCACGAGGATTATGCGACAATCAGAAGAGAGTTCATCATCAATCATTACATGTATCGTGAAAATGGGATTTATGAATTGAACCCTGAAGAAATGTGGGCAAAACCTGAGTGATTTCCCTCTAGAACAGCATTAAAACCGCCCTAGGCATTGTCCCTGGGCGGTTTTTCATAGTGTTTAGAGAATCAAACAAGTGTGAATAACTATTGGGTTTTCCTAATCCAGCTCCAGCGCCTAGCACCTCGAGACGCTTGTCTAGCTGCGGCTCCTAACTCCTCGAGACGTTTCGGTCCTGCCAATGAAGTCAAAGAGCGACTTCACTGTCAGGCCCTCCAACGCTTGTCGGAGTTGGGCAGTCGCCTCCGCTTTTTGTTTTAATATAGTTCTGGCCTGCGATCCGTAAAGATAGGAATCTTGCTCCTTGCTTCCTTAACCTCGTCAAGCTCGATTTCCGCCAGGAGGATTTCCTCGCCTTCTCCACCTTCAGCGATCACTTCACCCCATGGGTTAATGACCAATGAATGGCCGGCGAAAGTATTGTTAGGGTCTGAACCAGCACGGTTGCAGGCTACTACAAAGCATTGGTTCTCGATTGCACGGGCGATGAGCAATGCCCGCCAGTGTTCCAACCTCTGGATTGGCCATTCAGCGACAACAAACATCGCTTCGACATCATGGAGTGCATGGGCACGGACCCATTCCGGGAACCGGATATCATAGCAGATCAGGCCGGCAAATTTGTGGCCATCCAAAGAGAACAACCCCTTTTCCTTCCCGGCAGCCAGATACAAATGCTCATCCATTAGCTTGAACAAGTGAAGCTTGCTGTAGGTTCCCGCATGTACTCCATTTTTATCAAATACAAGCAATGTATTTTCAATGCCTGATTCTGTTTTATTGGCAACAGAACCGCCTATGAAATGGGAGTTGTATTCCAAGGCAGCATCCTTGAAAAACGCTTTGGCTGCTTGTGCATCCTCTTCCGCAGTGTTTTTTAAATTATTCAGGTCATACCCTGTAGTCCAGAGCTCCGGAAGGATTATGATATCAGGTTTTTGAGAGTTTGCCTCTGCAATCAGTTTAGATGCGTTTTTGTAGTTTTGTGCAGGATCCCCAAAGGCAATATCCATTTGCAGGCATGCAATTTTAAATTTCATCCTTCATCACCGCCATACTTTCTGAAAATTATATCTTTACAAGTTACTCTTTACGTTATATCATTTGTGACTAGAATTTCAATTAAAATTTTGAAATAATAACATATTTTCTAAGCAGGTGAGAAGATGGAATTTCCACAATCAGATTTACTGAAAAGCCTGCCCAAGCAATTTTTTGCTTCACTGGTGCAAAAGGTGGGCGCTTATACAGAAAAAGGGGCAGACATAATAAATCTGGGGCAGGGGAACCCTGACCAGCCGACTCCACAGCACATTGTTGAAAGGTTGAAGCAAGCTGCGGATAATCCGGTTAACCATAAGTATTCGCCTTTCAGGGGTTTTCGCTCGTTAAAAGAAGCAGCAGCAGCGTTTTATAAAAGAGAATATGGGGTCGATCTTAATCCGGAAGAGGAAATTGCCATCCTATTCGGGGGTAAAGCCGGTCTCGTAGAAATACCTCAATGCCTGTTGAATCCTGGGGACACAATTCTCGTTCCAGATCCCGGCTATCCTGACTACTGGTCTGGAGTCGAGATTGCCAGGGCAAAGATGGTGACCATGCCACTCCGTGAAGAAAATGACTTTCTGCCTGATTATGATGAGTTAAGCTCAGATCAATTGGATAAAGCAAAGCTGATGTTCCTCAACTACCCAAATAATCCTACAGGTGCAGTGGCTGATAAAGAATTTTTTGATCAGACAATCGAGCTGGCACGAAAAAATGAAATTTGTGTAGTACACGATTTTGCTTATGGAGCGATTGGCTTTGACGGGAACCGCCCGCAAAGCTTTTTACAGTCCGAGGATGCAAGGGAAGTGGGGATCGAGATCTATACATTGTCAAAAACATATAATATGGCTGGATGGCGTGTTGGCTTTGCGGCAGGGAACAAGAGTGTAATAGCCGCAATCAACTTGCTCCAGGACCATATGTATGTCAGCTTGTTTGGTGCTGTGCAGGAAGCTGCAGCAGAAGCTTTGCTGGGATCGCAAGAATGCGTTGCTGAACTGAATGATTTATATGAATCTAGAAGAAACGTACTTATTGACGGTCTTACAAAAATTGGCTGGGAGGTGACTGCTCCAAAAGGCTCATTTTTTGCCTGGCTGAAGGTTCCAGAACCATTCACTTCAGTTGAATTCGCGGATTTCTTGCTGGAAAAAGCACACATAGCAGTTGCGCCAGGTGTAGGGTTTGGTGAGCATGGCGAGGGTTTTGTGAGGGTTGGCTTGCTGACTTCGGAAGAAAGATTGCGTGAAGCAGTTGGCAGGATTGAAAGCTTGGAAATATTCAAAAAAAATAGTTGACATTGATTTACGAACCTGACATAATCCTAATTAACAAATTCACTTTAACCAATTAAATAACTTGATTAAATTATTTTCTTATCAAGAGCAGGCGGAGGGACGAGCCCGATGAAGCCCGGCAACCGATCCAGCATTTAGCTGGGCACGGTGCTAATTCTTGCAGCGAAAGCTGAAAGATGAGAAGAGTTTAGTGTATTTTCTAACCTCTTCTTTGTGAAGAGGTTTTTTTATGCCCAAAATAATAATGGGTCCACAAGTAATGAAAGGATTGATCCTCATGAGTGAAATTACAGCGACATATATAATCCATGATGCTAAACATAACCCGGAGATAAAAGCAGAGGGAATCGCGCTTGGGCTGACGGTAGGGTCCTGGACTGATTTGCCGGAACTGGATCAAAAACAATTGAGAAAACATAAGGGGAGAGTGGTTTCTGTTGAAGGTTCAAGTAAGGACAACAATTCAGAGACAGTGGCAACAATCAAAATCGCTTACCCTGCTCTCAATTTTTCTCCAGACCTGCCAGCCATTCTTACAACAGTTTTTGGAAAACTATCGCTTGATGGCAAGGTAAAACTTATCGATCTGGAATTTGGAGATGAATTAAAGAAAGACTTTCCGGGTCCGCGTTTTGGAATTGAAGGAATCAGGAGCAAGCTTGGTGTTTATGATCGTCCATTGCTAATGAGCATCTTCAAAGGTGTCATCGGACGTGATATGGACTTTCTGCTAAAACAGCTTAAAGAACAAAGCCTTGGTGGTGTTGATCTGATCAAGGACGATGAAATACTGTTTGAAAATGAGCTTACACCTTTTGAAAAAAGGATCGCTCTTGGTAAAGAGGTCCTTGAAGAAGTATATGAATCTACTGGGCACAGAACCTTATATGCTGCCAATCTAACAGGAAGAACCTTACAGTTGAAGGACAAAGCAAGAAAAGCGGCTGAACTTGGAGCCGACGCACTGTTGTTCAATGTGTTTGCCTATGGCCTGGATGTTTTACAGGAACTAAGGGAAGATGATGAAATCGGCATCCCAATCATGGCTCACCCTGCAGTAAGCGGTGCGCTGACATCGGCTGATGAATATGGTTTTTCACATTCTTTGCTTCTGGGAAAATTACTCCGCTATGCCGGGGCTGACTTCTCGCTGTTCCCGTCACCTTATGGAAGTGTGGCACTCGAAAAGCAGCAGGCGTTATCAATAGCCGAGGCACTGACTGCTGAGGATCAATTCACAAGGACATTCCCGGTTCCATCAGCAGGCATTCATCCTGGAATGGTACCGCTGCTTATAAAAGATTTCGGTGTGGATTCAATCATAAATGCTGGTGGAGGCGTCCATGGACATCCTCGTGGAGCACAGGGCGGCGGGAAGGCATTCAGACAGGCAATTGATACCGTACTTCAAGGAAAAACACTTGAAGAAGGCGCACTTGAGCATGATGAGTTGAAAGCTGCTATTGCTCTTTGGGGTTCGTCAGAGGCGGTGGCAAAGTGAGTCAGCCAGTGATTTTTTGTGACTTTGACGGAACAGTAACCGAAAAGGATAATATCATAGCGATCATGAAGGAATTCGCGCCTGATGGCTGGGATGAAATAAAAGAAGCGGTGCTTGACCGCAGTATTTCAATCAGGGAAGGAGTAGGGAAAATGTTTTCCCTCCTTCCGGTCTCCAAGAAGGAAGAAATTATTCAGTTTGCTAAAGAGAAGGCTAGGATCCGTCCGGGTTTTCAGGAGTTTCTTGATTTTGCCCATGAAGAAGGAATTCCTGTTTACATCGTCAGCGGCGGTATTGACTTTTTTCTCGAACCAATCATTGAACCATTCGGACCGATAACAGGCATCTACTGCAACGGTTCAGATTTTTCCGGCGAAACAATAAAAATTGAATGGCCAAACAGCTGCGATGATCAGTGTTCAAATGATTGCGGCTGCTGCAAACCAACAATCATGAGAAGATTAGAACAAAGCGATGCTTATAAAATCGTCATCGGGGATTCCGTAACAGATTTGGAAGCTGCCAAAAAAGCAGATCTTGTACTGGCTAGAGATTACTTGAAGGATAAATGCGAAGAGTGGGAAATCGCATATAGACCATTTGAAACGTTTTATGACTGTATTGAAGCTCTTAAAACTGAGACAGGGGTGAGAGGATGAGCATTTTAGAAGGTAAGTGGGAAGAATTGGCGGATGTAAAGACTGAACTGGCAGAGCGTGACTGGTTTATGGGAACGAGCGGCAACCTGGCGATCAAAGTGAACAACGAGCCGGTACAATTCCTTGTAACGGCAAGCGGGAAAGATAAGAGGAAAAGAACGGACGAGGACTTTTTGCTGGTTGACCAATTTGGCCGGCCGGTTGAGGATACCCATTTAAAGCCATCAGCTGAGACGCTGCTCCATGTTGAGGTATACAAAAGGACAAATGCTGGCTGCAGCCTCCATGTCCATACAATTGACAATAATGTCATCTCCGAGGTCTATGGAGACAGGGGCGAGGTGCAATTCCAGGGGCAGGAATTGATCAAGGCTTTCGATATTTGGGAGGAAGATGCTGTCCTTAAGATTCCGATAATTCCGAATTATGCACATATACCAACCCTGGCTAAAGCATTTTCAGAGCACGTTAAAGGGGATACAGGTGCGGTCTTGATCCGTAACCATGGAATCACTGTGTGGGGAAGGAACGCTTTTGAAGCAAAGAAAATTCTTGAGGCCACTGAATTTTTATTCCGCTACCAGTTAAGGCTGCTCGAACACAAACCATTCCAATTGTTCAAGGTGGTTTAACTCAGGATCATTAAAGCAGATTTCATTAAAAGATAAAAGACATTATAAAAGGGAGAGATTCACATGGCATATATTGTAAAACAAAGTACAAAGGAAAGAATCGTTGATGAGCAGCAGGTAGAAGCATTTCTGAACGCACAGGAAGTTATCTATGAAAAGTGGGATATCAATAAGCTGCCATCAAACCTTCAGGAGAAGTTCCTGTTGACCGCCGAGGAAAAACAGCAAATCCTCGGCGCATTCCAAGCTGAGATTGAAGACATTTCAGAACGCAGAGGCTACAAGGCACAGGATGTCATTTCACTGTCAGACAATACACCGAATCTTGACCAGCTGCTTGCGAATTTTAAGCAGGAACATCATCATACAGATGATGAAGTAAGATTCATCGTAAGCGGTCATGGAGTGTTTGTCATCCAGGGTAATGACGGAGAATTTTTTGAAGTGTTCCTGAATCCTGGAGACTTGATTTCAGTCCCTGAAAATACACGTCATTATTTCACTCTTCAGGATGATCGCCAGGTAGTTGCGGTAAGAATTTTCGTGACAACTGAAGGCTGGGTGCCAATTTACGAAGAGGAAAAAGTCAGCCAGTAATCATAACGAACTGCAAACTTTGTCGAAGTAAATTTTTTTGGCCGTGAATATTGTCTTATTTTGCGAATCTATTTACATTGATCCTAGCATTTGCCATAATTCTTCAAGTAATCTATTTATTTTATTAAGCAATTAAAGTAGTAGAGGAGATATAGAAGTGTATCAATCGCAAAATGCTTTGTTGAAGGAAATTGATCGCGTTAGGGAATTGATGGTGGCTTCTGCACTGGAAACTGGATATACAAGTGCTGAAACAGTACGTCGCAGCCAGGAACTTGACACTCTGATTTACGAATATCAATCATTGTGCAGGGAGACGGAGCTGCAGCGGAAAAAAACAAGAATCCTTTTCAGACAGATGATCCTGCTTACAAAGAAACAATATATTTTATCACATGCATGATAACATTCAGACATATGGGGAAAATTAGCCACTGCCAATAAACCGGCGGTGGCTAAAATATTTTTATAAGAAAATCATGATAAAAATACAGATGATAAATGGATTACTCGAGGACAATTCATCTGGCAATTCTTGTAGGCGTTTGTGAAAAAATTTAACAATTTGCTCAAATTTTCACGATAATATATATTTGTGTGATTTTTATCATATTTTTATAGGCTTATTTTATATATTTTTAACATAGATAGCTTCTTATCATCAATCTGCTAACGCACCTCATCATTAACTTTCATTCATTTTACAGTTGACTCGATTATGTTTTTAATTGTTTTACCTCATTTTTCACCAAAGAATATTACCTATGTTATCTACTTTTTTAATTGTTGGTACTATGCATGTAATACGATTCATATATCGTACTACATAGCATTTTATTTATATAAGGCTGTGTGAAAAGTGACTAACATGTTTCGTCATAAAATAATGCACATAAGCCTTTATTACAGCTGTTTTCATCATACTCGTTTTCTGCAGGGTCTATAGCCAGCTGAACAGGAGGATTTTTCTTGGTATCAAAAATTCCTTCCTTATTAAATTTCCCTCATTTTAAAGAAAACGATTTTAAAACGAAAACAGCTAAAAGTAACCGCTTACAAATTAATAGTTTTACATTTTGAGGAGGGGAATAGAGAGTATGCACATTGTCGTATGTGTCAAGCAAGTGCCCGATACAAAAATCATCAAAATCAATCCTAAGACCAATACTCTGGACAGGCGAAGCGCACCAGCCATTTTGAATCCATATGATGCTCACGCTGTACAGGAAGCAGTCAAAATCAGGAATAAAACGGGAGGAACAATTTCGGTTCTTTCAATGGGACCGCCACAGGCTGTCGCTGTTATTAAAAAAAGTGTTGAAATTGGCGCAGACCGTGGATACCTGATCTCAGACAGAGCATTTGCTGGAGCAGATACCCTTGCTACAAGCTATGCACTCTCTAAAGCGCTTGAAAAAATTTCGAAGGATAATCCGATAGACTTGGTCATCTGTGGAAAGCATGCGATTGATGGTGATACAGGACAAGTAGGACCAGGGATTGCACGCAGGCTTGATATACCGCCAATCACGAATGTTATTGAAGTTTCCGAGGTTAATAAGGAAAAAAAATATGTTCACATCAAGCGTAAGCAAATCGATGGCTACGAGGTACTTGAATCGCAGCTTCCTTGCCTGCTGACTGTTGAAAAAGAGATTAATGACATAGAGTATGCACCGCTGCCAAATATGATCAATGCAGCTCGATATGAACCGGTCATCTGGTCAGTGAATGATCTTGAGGATGTTGACAAGACCCAATTGGGTTTAAAAGGATCTCCAACGATTGTCGGCAAGATGTTCAGTCCGCCAAAACTTGAAGGCGGAAAAAGGATTGAAGGCAATCCTGATTCTCAAGTTGAGCAGCTTATGGGCGTTTTAATGGAAAGAAAAGATTTATTGAAATTAAAAACAGCCAACTCTTGATTCGATTTTAAAGGGGGAATAGCAGGATGGAAGAAAACCAGGGAGTCTGGGTATTCATTGAAGTAAATGATGGGAAAATCGAAGGAGTTTCACTGGAATTGCTGGGTGCGGGAAGGAAGCTTGCAGACAAGCTGGAAGTTCCGCTTGCCGGAGTCATGCTAGGGGAAGGAGTCATGCCTTTAGCAAATGAAGTGATTTATGCTGGTGCAGATCAAGTGTATGTCGTGGACCATCCGGTTCTTAAAGATTATCGGACTGAGTCATATATGAAGGGTGTCTGTATACTGGCTGAAAAATATAAGCCGGAAATCTTCCTATATGGAGCAACACCAAATGGAAAAGACCTGGCGAGTGCAGTTGCAACGGATTTAAGTACCGGTTTGACAGCTGATACAACGATGCTCGATGTCGATGTTGAAAAAAGGCTGCTAGAAGCAAGCCGCCCTGCATTCGGCGGAAATATAATGGCCACGATCCTTTGTAAAAAACACAGGCCGCAAATGGCTACAGTACGCCCTAAGGTGATGAAAGCCCTCGAACTGGATGAAGACAGGAAGGGAGTCATCATCGAAGAAGTGTTAGAACTTCGCGAAGAGGATATGCGCACAAAAGTGCTTAAAATTGTGAAGGATGTAACAAAAAAAGCAAGCCTTGCCGAAGCCCATGTTATCGTGGCTGGCGGAAAAGGTTTAGGCGATATCCAGGGTTTCCAGCTAATTCATGAGTTAGCGGAAGTGATTGGTGCAAGTGTGGGAGGTACAAGAGATGTCGTTGAGGCAGGATGGCTGAAGCATGAGCAGCAAATTGGCCAGACTGGCGAGACCGTGACTCCGAAAATCTATTTTGCAATCGGTATTTCAGGGGCAATCCAGCATGTCGAGGGAATGAAAAACTCTGAGCTGATCATTGCCATCAATAAGGATCCGAACGCTCCTATATTCGATGTGGCCACATATGGCATTGTCGGGGATGCTATGGAAATTGTACCGAAACTGATCAAGCAGTTCAAAGAGCTCAGCAAAGAGAAGGGCGGGGAAATGAGCTATGTCTGAAAAATTTGATGTAATCGTCGTAGGAGCCGGCCCTGCTGGAACGTCATGTGCCTACAACTGTGCCAAAACCGGACTGAAAGTATTGTTGATAGAGCGCGGTGAATACCCAGGATCAAAGAACGTCATGGGCGGTGTTCTCTACCGTAAACAAATGGAGGATATCATTCCGGAGTTCTGGAAAGAAGCTCCTCTCGAAAGGCCGGTTGTTGAGCAGCGATTTTGGATGATGGATAAAGAATCGGTTGTCCAGTTTGGCTACAAAGGTCTCGAATGGGCGGCTGAACCATATAATAACTTTACAGTACTGCGTGCACAGTTTGACCAATGGTTCGCACAGAAAGCTGTCGAACAGGGTGCATTGTTGATTAATGAAACAGTTGTTACTGAATGCATCGTAGAAAATGGCAAGGTTATAGGGGTTCGTACCGATCGCCCTGATGGAGAGGCATTTGCGGATGTTGTCGTGCTTGCAGACGGCGTAAACTCCCTGCTTTCCAAGCAACTTGGCTTCCACAGGGAATTCCGCCCTGATGAAGTTGCCCTGACGGTTATGGAGGTCATCAATCTGCCGAAAGATAAAATCAATGATCGCTTCAATCTTGAAGGAAATCACGGAACTACGATTGAGATTTTCGGTGATTCAACACAAGGCAATCTTGGCACCGCCTTCCTTTATACAAACAAGGAAAGCTTGAACATCGGGGTAGGAACTACACTGTCAAGCATGATCAAAGCCAAATTGAAGCCATATGAGCTGCTTGATTATCTGAAAAAACATCCAATGGTTCGTCCTTATCTAGAGGGAGGGGAGTCAGCAGAGTACCTGGCCCACTTAATCCCTGAAGGAGGATTCAATTCCGTGCCAAGGGTTGCCGGAAACGGTGTGCTTGTAGTCGGGGATGCTGCCCAGCTGGTTAATGCCATTCACCGTGAGGGCTCGAACATGGCGATGGCTTCAGGCCAAATGGCTGCAGAAGCCATCGTTGAAGCCAAAAAAGACGGCGACTTCAGTGAGAGCAGCCTGAATCGCTATAAGGAAGCCTTGTTCGGAAGCTTCATCATTAAAGACCTTGAAAAATATAAGGATGCAGCACATACCTTTGAGACATACCCGCAGTATTTCAAGGAATATCTGCCAATGATGAACAAAGCAATGAGCAAATTCTTCACAGTAGATGGAACACCTAAGAGAGAGAAACAAAAGGAAATCATGCGAAGCGTTACGGCTGAAAAAGGAACCTTTAAGGTCATGCAAGACATCTATCGTGCCTGGAAGGCGGTGAAATAATGTCAACGACAAACATCGAGGAAAAACAATTTCTTTTAAGGTTTAAGTGTGACACAAAATCACATCTGACAGTTTTGGACCATGACGTCTGCATGACGCAGTGCCCTGACAAACTTTGTACCGTATTCTGCCCGGCTGAAGTGTACAAGTGGGAAGGGAAAAGGATGCAGGTAGGATATGAGGGCTGTCATGAATGCGGCAGCTGCCGGATCGGGTGCCCTTACCAGAATATCAAATGGGAATATCCAAAAGGCGGACACGGAATCGTATTCAGGCTTGCCTGATGATTAAGAAAAAAAAGCGCAAGCGCCAGGTTCAACCCCGACAAGCGCTGCCCGCCTATAACGCCACGTCCCCCTAAAACGCTAACGCTTCTCGCAAGATACTCGAGAAGCATATTCATGGATGAAAGCTGGCTAGGCGCTGGAGCTGGATTAAGACACCCAGATGCAGTTATCCACAGAAAAATGCTTTTAAAATTTCCTACACAACAGAAAGAGACAGGCGGATAGATTATCGCCGGTCTTTTTGTTGTTTTAGTATGCCTAATAATGAGTGAGAATGGAAGGGTAAATGAATGAAGCGGACTGGGAGAAGGAAAAGGAATATAAACAAACTGATGCGGATAAAAGAGAAATTACTCAACAAGCTAACCATCAACAATTGTTCTATATTCATCATATGTAAGTTAATTCACAAATGGGTTCAAAAAAAGGTGAAGCTCTCAAGAGAGGGATAAATGAGGGGGTTTAACTGATTTTTTCTTGCTGGCGCAATGCGTGAAGCTGATCACGGAGGATCTCTTTTTCTATATTTCGCGATGCCTCCACAGCATCATCAAAACGGTCATACAGAGTTGACGCATAAACTGGTTTGCCTGCATCATAAATTCCAGAGGAATCTGATTTGTATATAGCCACATTCCAATTGTAGAATTCACTGCCATCTTTCTGGTGCCCTTGAAGCCCAATCAGTAAATGGGTATGCAGCATGTCAGGATGGATGTCGAGGAAAGCCTTCCTGTCGCTAAGCCCTGCTGGCACAAGTGACTTTTGATAAAAATCCCGGTAAAAATTATTCTGCAAGGTAAAATCACTCCTTTTCCATTAAGCTATAACTTTATTATATGTAAGGGTTGATAATATTTGAAGGAGAATTGTTAAAATTTTTCGAAATTTTAACAAAGTGTCATTTTTTCTTCACATTTTCTTAAATAAATCAAAATTGTGATGCCTATCACAACCGGGAATCCGATTGCTTTCTATAATCAAATTATAAAAGATATAGGAGGCCGATTGATATGACAGGTTGTATAAGCGGTATAAACCAAGATTCAAGTTTTACATTAAGTGCAGGTCTTCAGCAATTGAAAAATGAACATCCGCCATTATTGGAGAAGCTTGCGAATCTCTTGGATATTTCACTGAAAATTGAAGAAGGGGAGCAAATGGCGGAGAATTTCTCAAGGCTGAGAGAAAGGGTCATTGAGTTCCTTGCTGAGCTGGAGCCGCATTCGGATCGAGAGGAAGGCGTGCTGTTTGAGATGATGGCAGCTTATATTGGAAGAGAAATGGGACCCATTGCGGTTATGGAATATGAACATGATCAGGCAAAACGATTCATTGGAACCTTCCTCCATAACACAAAGGATGGCACGACAGGTTTTACAAATGAGAAAATGATTGAAAACGCCCAGTTGATAAAAAATGCAAACTACACTTTAGTGAGCCATTTTGCTAAAGAAGAAAGCATTCTGTTCCCAATGGCGGAGAATATGTTCAGCGATGAAGAAAAGCAGGAGCTGGCAGAGCGTATTAAATTGATTTAATAGCATGCAACGTCTCTGTCCGCTCGGTAAGCAGACAATTCCGGTGAAATACAGCCTAAAAAAGGGTGAAGCCCTCAAAGCTTCACCCTTTCTGTATATAATTAAGCTTCTGTAATCGTAACAAGCTTAATGTCTTTTGTATCGAATTTATAAAAAACATTATCTTCTCCAGTGAACTCGATCAGCCCCTCTTGATCTTTCGCATCCTGGATGGCTTCTGAAATGTTTTCTACCTCGATTGGACGTGAAACTTTAAAATCTTTTTCAAAAAAATAGTTAATCTTAAATTTAGACATGTCGATCTCCCTTCTTTTTATCCTCACTTTCTTTTTTTCCTTAACAGAAGTATGTCTAAACATAAAAATGTAAATGGAATATTTTAATTTTCACTTCTGATGCTTAGTTGTTCCATTCAGCCAGCTTTTCATCTGTTGGAAGGAACATGGTCAGAATTCCAAGCAAGGGAAGGAATCCGACACAGATGATCATCAAGGACAATCCAATCAAGTCGGCAAGGTATCCTAGTCCGACAGAACCAATGGCACCCATACCGAATGCGAGACCTACTGTAAGGCCAGCCATCGTACCGATTTTACCCGGAACGAGCTCCTGGGCATATACAACAGTAACTGAAAAGCTCGACATCAGAATAAAACCGCTTACCGTCAGCAGAACAAACGCAATTGTATATGGCATAAATGGGATAATTGCGGACAATGGGGCAGTTGCAATCATAGAAAGAAATATGATGTTTTTCTTTCCAAAACGGTCTGCCAGCGGGCCTCCGAAAAAAGTACCGAACGCACCGGCAACAAGGAAAGCAAACAGGAATATTTGTGCCTCCGTAATCGAAAGGCCATATTTATCGATTGCATAAAACGCGTAAAAATTCGTCATGCCCGAAATATACCAGGACCGGGCAAAAATCAGAAATAGAATCAGAACGAGCGCCATTTTAATATTTTTTGAGATTCCCTTGCCGACTTGTACGCTTGCTTTCCTGGCTTTGGCGGCCAATTTTTCATAATCCAATCTACGGCTGTACCAGGCTGCGATATATAAGAGCAGACCAACGGCTATGGCCGCTACTAATGTAAACCAAACTGCTCCGAATTGACCGAGCGGTACGAGGATAAGTGCTGTAATCAGCGGGGCAAGTGCCTGCCCGGAATTGCCGCCGACCTGGTATATGGACTGTGCCAATCCCCTGCGCGGACCGGCTGCCATATAGGCTACACGGGAACCTTCAGGATGGAAAACAGCTGACCCAAGTCCAATGAATAAAACGGAAAGAATAACAAACTCAAAACTCGAAGCAAATGCAAGGCCAAGAACCCCAAACATTGTCGAGGTCAAACCCAGCGGCAGGGCATAAGGCACTGGCTTTTTGTCTGTTGCCATTCCAATCAAAGGCTGGAGGATGGAAGAGACAATATTCAAAGAAAAAGCGATCATCCCTAATTGGGTAAATGAAAGACCCATCGATTTTTCAAGGATCGGGAACATCGCGGGAATGACGGATTGAATAGAATCATTCAGTAAATGTACTAATCCAATGATGAAGAGTATTTTATACGCTGTATCATTTTGGTTCTGCGGTTTTGCTCTGACGGCGGCAGCTGATTGGCTCATGAGTGTCTCCTTCTGAAAAAAAATATTTCGGTTTCCTACATATCATTTTACAAAAAAAGTCACGAGATAAAAATAGCTTTTCTGCTGAAAAATATGTTCTAATATAATTTAGAAAATACAGATTATTACCGAGGGGGAAATTTGAATGGAAAAAGCCGTGAGTTCATTGATGAACCAGGAGATTTTAAATGATTTTCTGGATCGGTTTGGCTTGGAGAGGGAAGTGAAAAAACTTGGTGATTTTGAGAATTATGTTTTTGAAACATATAGAAATGGTCATCCATATATCATGCGGCTCACACACAGTTCCCACCGGAGCAAGGATGAGGTTTTATCCGAATTGGACTGGATAAGACATCTAAACAACCAAGGTCTGTCTGTTCCGGAAGTTTTCCCCTCCAAAAACGGACTTTTGGCAGAAGAAATTCTGGCAGAAGATAGAAGCGAATTTTATGGTTGTTTATTTGCTAAAGCGCCAGGTGCTGCAGTCAGTGTGCGGTCAGAAAAATTCAATGAAGAGTTGTTCGAAAAATGGGGAGAAACGACAGGAAGGATGCATCAAGCCACAAAATCTTATAAGCCATCTGAAGACATAAAAGCACGCAGCAGCTGGGATGAGGACGAACTTTTATCAGTTGAAAAATATTACCCTTCTGACGAGAGGGTATTAGTAGAAAACGCCAAAGAAGTGATTGCCGCAATTTCCGTGCTTCCGATAAATATGAATAATTACGGTATCATCCATACTGACATCCACTCAGGGAATTTTTTTTATGATGGAGAACAAATTCATGTTTTTGATTTTGATGATGCGAGTTACCACTGGTTCGCCTCAGATATCGCAATCCCTCTGTACTATTCTATCCTTTACCGGATCCCTGCCAGCGAGGAAGAAGAGCGAAACCGTTTTGGGAAAGTATTTCTGAATGCTTTTATCGAAGGGTATCAAAAAGCGAACCTGCTGCCAGACGGCTGGAAGAAACAAGTCCCATTGTTCCTGATGCTTCGTGATATTGTACTGTACGCAGTTCTCCATAAAAAAATCGCCCCAGAGGATAGGGACGAAAAATTGAAGGGTATGATGGATGAAATCGCAGTTAGGATTAGGAGCAAGCAGCCGATTGTGAATATTGGTTAACTAGAGTATCTTAGTATAGACAAAAAACACCAGAGCAATCGCGCTCTGGTATTTTGTCAATTTACCAACCACGGCTGGCACCGCCGCCTCCGGATGAACCGCCGCCGCCTCCTCGAGGTCCGCCGCCACCGCCGCCTCTCGATATAATCGAAAGCAGCAGGTAGGTTAGGGTCCCGCCGAAGAACATAAAATCGAGGACAATGACGCCAATTACGATGATGACGAGCAGCCATGATGGTATTGGCAGGTCTTGCTGCTGAACATCACGGGGTCCACTGCCGAATTCATTTGTACCTGATACCTCGTTGGCAAGCGCCTGATACGTATTCATGACAGCAAGGTTAGGCTGGCCATTTTGTAAATGTGGAATGGCATATTCATCAAGGATGCGTCCAGCTTTGCCATCAGGGACGATTCCTTCAAGTCCATATCCGACTTCAATCCTGATTTTCTTTTCCTGCATGGCTATCACTAGCAGAACGCCGTTATCATTTTCCTTCGTTCCAAGCCCGAATTTTCGGTAAGCTTCGACAGAGTATTCCTCAATGCTTGACTCGCCGATTGAGTCTACAGTAAGGACAGCAATCTGAGAAGTAGTCTGATCGTCAATCGACCTTCCAATATTTTTTAACTGTATTTTCTCGTTTTCGCTTAAAACATTGGCGAAGTCCTGGACATATATATCCCCAACTGGTGCAGGTATCTCATTTTGTGCGGCGATTGCCCCGGTGGGAAGCAGCAATAGGAGGAAGCCAAGTATTGCCGCCAGGCCAGGGAACCTACTTATGCTCATCTTCAGCCTCCAAAGTCAACCTCGGGGGCTTCCTGTGCCCGAGGGTCCGCCTTGAAGTATTCCTTTTCGTCGAAACCTGTTATGTTAGCGATGAGTGCACCTGGGAATTGCTTTACTTTCCTGTTATAAACGGATACCTGATCATTGTAATCCTTTCTTGCCACAGCCAGTCTATTTTCCGTACCGGCAAGCTCATCCATCAACTGGGTGAACTGCCTATCCGCTTTCAGGTTTGGGTAGTTTTCAACAACGACAAGCAAGCGGCTTAAGGCACCGGACAATTCGGCATTAGCAGTTGCCTGTTCTTCCGGCGTATTCGCCCCTGCTAATGTTGCGCGAGCATCTGATATGGATTGGATTACTTCTTTTTCATGAGCTGCATATCCCTTGACCGAATTGACAAGGTTTGGGATGAGGTCAAGTCTACGCTGAAGCTGGTTCTCTACCTGGGCATATGCCTGATTGACATTCTCTTCCTCGGCAACGAAGTTATTATAGCTGCCAACTCCCATCATGATGAAAATTCCTAGTAAGACTAATAAACCAATGACAATTCCTAATCCTTTTTTCACTCTAGCCACTCCTAATTCTTAGTTGTTTGGTGATGCCCGTATTTTTCCCTCATTTGTGAGGGTTTTAAACTTATAGCTGAGGATATTCTCTTTTGCTTTGGCTCTTTCTCAAACTTTGTTGCTATTGACTACAAAATAAGATTGAATGACCTATGTTTCTTCAAAAAATTAAAGCTAATGATGAGAAAAGAGCTTGCACACTTAATTCGTACTACAAAATGGCTTTTGATCACGTTAAAATCGGCTTTAGGATTTTAACAACAATCTTTACGAAAACAGCCTTATGAAAACAGCCTTTGCTTTAGAGGAATGGTTCCTCTGGAAGGACTTTATTTAGTTTTTCAGATAAAATTAAGGGAAATACTGATAAAAACAACAAATTCAGATATACTCTAGTTATGGATTAGTCGTTTAAGGTAAAGGAATGAAATTGTATGAACAATGAGACAGAAAAATCTTTGAAGTTATTCATTGTATTGTCCAGAGCGTACAGGGCTGTCAATGAGAAGGTGAACAAGGTCATCCAAAGAAATGGACTGAACCCGACAGAATTTGCTGTTTTAGAGCTTTTATACCACAAAGGCGAACAGCCGTTGCAGCAAATAGGGGGAAAGATCCTGCTGGCAAGCGGCAGTATTACCTATGTAGTCGATAAGCTTGAAGAAAAAGGCTATTTAAATCGGGTAGCCTGTCCAAAAGATCGAAGAGTCACCTATGCGAAAATTTCCGATGATGGAAGAAAACTAATAGAAGAAATCTTTCCTGAACACAGCGCGTTGATCCACGAACTTATGGACAGCCTGAATGATGATGAAAAAGACTCAGCGATTGAGTTGCTAAAAAAGCTGGGCCTTTCTGTAAGCAAATATTAAAAACGGCATATGCCGTTTTTTTATTGTTTTTTTCAGAAAAACTTATGGAAAGTGCCAGGTATAAAAAGGGATAAAGGGAATATTCGTAGAATAGGAAAGGGATGGGGATAATACTTCCCTTATAAAGATAAAGGGGGCAATACCGTGAATTTCGAGCAATATACATATACTCGCCCGAATTTGGATGAAGTCACCGCCAAATTCGATAAACTGCTTGAACAATTTAAAAATGCTGGTTCTGTTGAGGAGCAAAGCACAGCCATGAATGGGATCAATGATTTGCGGAATGATGTTGGCACCATGTTCAACCTATGCTATATCCGCCATTCAATCGATACCGAGGATGAATTCTATAAGGAAGAACAGGATTTCCTGGATGAACTGGCGCCGCAGGTGGAGGGTTTGGTGACAAAATATTATGAAGCACTTGTTTCCTCTTCTTTTCGCGATGAACTTGAAGCCAAATGGGGACGACAGCTTTTCGCTCTTGCCGAAGCACAATTAAAGCAGTTTTCACAGGAGATCGTTCCTTTGATGCAAAAGGAAAATAAGCTTTCAACTGAATATACAAAGCTTGTTGCTTCTGCAAAAATCATGTTTGAAGGTGAAGAGCGAACCCTCGCGCAGCTTGATCCTTTCACCGAATCTAAAGATCGCGAAACAAGAAAGAAAGCAAGTGAAGCAAAATTTGCATTCTTTTCTGGGCATGGAGAAGAGTTTGACCGTATTTATGATGATCTTGTTAAAGTCAGGACAGAAATGGCCCATAAGCTTGGCTGCAGCAACTTTGTAGAGCTGGCATACTACCGCATGTTCCGTACTGACTATGACAGCAGCATGGTAGCGGCATTCAGGGACCAGGTCCATAAATACATTGTTCCGGTCGCCTCGAAGCTTAAGGAACGTCAAAAGAATCGTATAGGAGTCGGGGAATTAAAGTACTATGATGAGCCATTCGATTTCAAAACCGGTAATGCCGCTCCAAAGGGAAGTCCTGAGTGGATCATTGAAAATGGACAGCAAATGTATGAGGAGCTATCTTCTGAGACAGGTGAATTTTTCCGCTACATGAATGAAAACAATCTGATGGACCTGGTCGCGAAGAAAGGGAAAGCAGGCGGAGGCTATTGCACATACATTGAAAATTATAAGTCACCATTCATCTTCTCAAATTTTAATGGAACTTCTGGTGATATCGATGTCCTGACACATGAAGCAGGCCATGCCTTCCAGGTATATTCAAGCCGTCATTTTGAGATTCCGGAATATAACTGGCCTACTTATGAGGCTTGTGAAATCCACTCGATGAGCATGGAATTCTTCACATGGCCATGGATGGAACTATTTTTCAAAGAGGATACTGATAAATATAAATTCTCGCATCTAAGCAGTGCGCTGCTATTCCTGCCATACGGAGTTTCTGTCGATGAATTCCAGCACTGGGTTTATGAGAATCCTGAAGCTACACCTGCAGAAAGAAAGCAGCAATGGCGTGAGATCGAGAAGAAGTATCTTCCGCATAAAGACTATGACGGAAACACTTATTTAGAAGCAGGCGGATTCTGGCAGCGACAAGGCCATATCTATAATTCACCTTTCTACTATATCGATTACACGCTTGCGCAGATTTGTGCTTTCCAATTCTGGAAGCGTTCAAGAGAAAACCAGGCAGAAGCATGGAAAGACTATGCTAACCTGTGCAAGCTGGGAGGAAGCATGGCTTTCACTGACCTAGTTAAGGAAGCAAACCTGATTTCTCCATTTGAAGAAGGATGCGTCCAGTCAGTAATTGGTGAAATCGAGAGCTGGCTTGATTCAGTTGACGACAGTAAGCTGTAAAAAAAGAATCGTGGCAATTTCAGGCTGCAGACAAACGATAAGAATCGGTTTGTCTGCAGTTTTTTATTTAATTTTTTAATTTTCATTAATGGATTCAGTATCATTCGTCCGAACGGTACCCTTATGGAGGCGGGAAAGCTTGCACAAGGGTATCATTCGTCCGAACGGTACCCTTATGAGAGTGGATATACTTGTAGAAGGGTATCTTTCAAATTTAAATCTTATTAAAAAAGCCCGCATCTTCATGCGGGCTTCATCATTATAAGCTGCGTTCTTTTTTCACCTGTCTGAAGAAAAAAACCTCATAAATAACAGGGATCAGGATCAACGTCAACAGGGTGGAGGAGGTGAGCCCTCCAATTACGGTTACTGCCAGCCCTTTTGAGATCAGGGTGCCAGATGAAGTAGTGAGAGCCAATGGAATCAATGCAGCGATCGTAGCAAAGGCCGTCATCAGGATTGGCCGCAGCCTCGTGATTCCTGCTTCAACAAGCGCCTCGCGGATAGGCATTCCTTTCTCTGTCCGGTTCTGGCCAATCCGGTCCACCATGACAATCGCATTGGTTGTAACAATGCCTATTAGCATCAGCAATCCAATCATGACGCTAACTGACATAGGTTCATCGGCAATCCATAGTCCAAGCAAGGAGCCGATTGGGACGAAAATCAAGGATGAGAGAATAATAAACGGAATCCTTGCCTGACCGAATGTGATCAGCATGGTCAAATACACAAGTCCGATGGCCACGATCATCGCAATTCCCAATTGTGTGAATGTTTCAACGGTCTCATCACTGCCGCCCCCGCCTTCAAGGGAAACATCATCAGGCAGTTCAATGTCATTTTGGACGCCATCTATAACGGCATTCGAAACAGCCCTGATATCATTTGAATCAATTTGTGCTGAAACGCGGGCGAATATCTTGCCATCTAATTTTTGGATCGAAGTGAATGCCTCCGTTTCAGTGATACTGGCTATTTCAGTGATCGGGACTGGTCCCTGTTGTGTGAAGATCACCGTATTCTTGAGATCCTCTATTGTTTCGGATTTTTCATCATAGGTTATGGAAACACGTCGTTCTTCACCGCCCAGTTTCATTAAACCAGCGTCTACGGGCTTCGTTTTATCAGTTATGGTACCAAGAACCTGGAACCCGGAAACCCCTAATTGAGCAGACTTTTCAGGGTCGATATCTACAATCACTTGCTTTTGTTTCTCAGAAAAATTGTTGGATACATATTTTAGGTCTTCCTGCTTCATCATGTAATCTTCTACCCTGGCAGCCGCGTCCTGCAAGACAGCCAAATCAGTAGAGTACAAGTCAATGTTGACATTATTATTAGATGGCGGACCGCCTGTGGATTGTTCCTGGATACCGATTTTGGCATCTGGCTCTATTGATAGAACGATATTTTCCATTTCTTTTTCTAGCTCAGGTATAAACTCGGAAACACTTACGCCATCTCCCAGACTGATAAAATAGTTCGCCTGGTTTTGTCGTTTGAGGCCGGTTTGGAAGTCCCGGCTGCCGATTCCAACGGTAACATCATTAATTTCTGTTTGTTCTGCGAACATGTTTTCGACCTTCAAAGATACTTCATTCGTTTTATCAAGTGAAGTAGAAGAAGGCAGCTGGAAAGTAGCCACCAGCAGTTTTTGCTCCTCGTTAGGAATGAACGTGAAACCAAGGCCTTTGACAAGGAATCCTGAACCCGCAAGCAGGGCAATCGAGAGGATGATGACTAGTGCCTTATGGTTCAATGACCATTTGATTGAAGATGCATAGGCTTTTTGGAGCGCACCTTCTTTTTCTTCCTTAGGAACCTTCTTGAATGAGAATTTTGCCAGGATCGGGACGATTGTGACGGCTACGATTAATGATGCTAGCAAGGAAAAAACAATAGTCAAAGCGAATGGCAAAAAGAATTCCCCGGTAATTCCCCCGACAAGTCCTAACGGCAGGAATACAACAACCGTGGTTATGGTTGAGGATGTGATCGCCTTCAGAATTTCCTTAGTGGAATCCTGAATCAAATCATCTGTCATGTCTTTATTCGCTTTCCGGACTCTCCGGAAGATGTTCTCAATAACGACGATACTATCATCGACTACCCGGCCAACTGCTACTGCCATACCGCCAAGTGTCATGATGTTCAATGAAATATCAAGCTGGTTTAAAAAGATCGACGAAATCAATAACGAAAGCGGAATCGACACAATCGCAATGATTGTCGCCCTGAAGTTCCTGAGGAAGATCAGTACGGCGATCGAAGCAAACAGGGCTCCAAGCAAGCCTTCCTTAACCAAGGTATTGACCGACTTTTCAATTCCTTCTGCAGAATCGAAACCAATCGCGTATTCAAGCCGGTCGTCATAGCTGTTTATAACTGCCAGAACCTTCTCGGCAACTTCAACCGTATTGGCATCCTGCTTTTTCGTAATTGCCATCGATAAAGATTCTTTTTCATTGTAGCGGGTGATTTCCGGTTTCTCGGTTGCAACCTTAATTGAGGCAATATCCCCCAGTTTAACTTGCGGTGCATTAGGGGCGAATTTTGACTGCATCACCAGGTTTTCGAGTTCATTGATGTCTTCAATTTTTTCCTGGACCCTTACCGGCACTTGGATTTCGTTTTCATTCAAGTTGCCAGCTGGAAAGCTGAATTTTTTGGCATTGATACTTTCTTTAATTTCATTCAGGCTAAGCGCAAACTGGGCAGCCTTTTCCTGATCAACAGTAATCTGGAGGATCTCCTCAGTCATACCGCCAACTGAGACACTGTTGATTCCCTGGATTTTATTCAGTTCAGGGATAATTTCATCGTTCACAAGCTTTTCGAGGTCTTGATCTCCTTTTGCGAACAGAGAAATATTGAAAATTGGGAATGTGCCAAATGAAAAGCGGTTGACATTTGCTTCTACATTTTCAGGAAGTCCTGCCTCCTTGATGAAGGAATTGACCTGCTGTTCAGCATCATCCAATTCAGTATCGAAAGGGAATTCAAGATTGATGATTGCGATGCTTTCATAGGAAGAGCTCTGGATTTTCTTGAGTCCATCAATTCCTTTGAATTTAGTTTCCAGTTTTTCTGTCACTTGTTCATTGATATCCTGAGGCGATGCTCCCGGATAAATGACTTCAACAGAAAGCTGCGGGACCTCGATATTCGGCAGTAAGTCGACCTTCAGGCGAGTGAAGGAATACAGGCCTCCGAGTATTAACAAAAAGGAAATGATAAATACAGCAAAAGCATTTTTGAGACTGAATCTTGTGAGAAACCCCATAATTTTACCTCATTTCATTGGAAAAAGTTATGCTCTTATTCTATATGTCTTCTATGTATATTTCATTTTTAAACTGCTAAAATTATTATATATTTTCTTCTTGATTGGTCCGCGAGAACAACTAAACAAACACGGTTAACAAGTCTCTTTTAACGGGACGCTAGACTGATCATGTTAAAAAGTATAGAGGCAACCAAAGCTGTCAAGAAAATCACGTTTCCTTTAAGAGTTGTGCCATAGATCCAAAAACCGCTCTGCTGCCCACCAGGCAGCAAAGCGGTTTAACAGAAGATGAAAAAAAGAAGGTTCGGATCTGCTCCGAACCTTCGAGGTCGTTATTTTCGCTTAATCATGATTGCGTCATTTTCGATGACTGCTTTCAGTTCTACTGCACCCGGGTCTTCAAGGATGAAGTCGGCAATGGAGTCCTCGAGCTGCTCCTGGATGGAGCGGCGAAGAGGGCGTGCGCCAAATGCAGGATGGTATCCCAGCTCTGCAAGCTTATCCTTTACTTCATCCTCGACTTCAAGAGTGATGTTCTGCTCCGAAAGTGTATCCTTAAGTTCAGAAAGCATTAAGTCAACAATTTGAAGTAAATGTTCTTTTTCAAGTGCCTTGAACTCGATGATGCTGTCGAATCGGTTCAGGAATTCTGGCTTAAAGAAGCCTCCCAATGAATCCAGGATACTTGATTCGTTGACAGCTGTGCTCTGATCGAATCCTACTTTGATTGTTTTGTGACCGGCTCCGGCATTGCTTGTCATGATGATGACTGTGTCCTTGAAGCTTACAGTACGGCCCTGGCTGTCAGTCAGGCGGCCATCTTCAAGGATTTGCAGGAACATATGCTGGACGTCTGGATGTGCCTTCTCGATTTCATCCAGCAGAATAATGCTGTAAGGATTCCGCCTTATTTTTTCGGTCAGCTGGCCCGCTTCGTCGTGGCCTACATAACCAGGAGGTGATCCAATCAGCTTGGACACACTGTGCTTTTCCATATATTCACTCATGTCCAGTCTAACCATGGCATCTTTAGTGCCAAACAGCTCTTCTGCCAGCGTCTTTGTCAATTCTGTCTTACCGACACCAGTTGGTCCGACGAATAGGAAGGATCCAATCGGACGGTTTTTAGATTTCAGGCCTGCACGGCTGCGGCGGATTGCCTTGGCTACTCTCTGGACGGCATCTACTTGTCCGATTACCCTGCCATTAAGGTTTCCGACAAGATTCTTCATCCTTACTTGCTCGTCCTCCTGGAGTTTACCTACCGGAATTCCCGTCTTCTTTTCGATGATTTCCTGGATATGATGGACAGTGACCAAAGGACGTGCCGTATTGCCATTTTCATTTAATGCCTTTTCAAGCCTGGATTCCTCATCACGAAGCTTTGCAGCTGTTTCATAGTCTTCCTGTTTCAGGGCCTCTTCCTTTTCCTTTGCGATTTCAGCAAGGCGGTTTTCAGCATCGCTTTTATTTGTATAATCAGAAACAAGGTTAAGCTTAGAGCCAGCTTCGTCCATTAAATCAATCGCTTTGTCAGGAAGGAAACGATCCTGGATATAACGGTGTGAAAGCTGTACACATGCCTTGATTGTTTCTTCCGAAAAGGATACCTGATGGAAATCTTCGTACTTCGACTGAATTCCCTTCAGGATTTCCACAGCCTCGTCCACTGTCGGTTCCAATACATGTACTGGCTGGAAGCGTCTTTCGAGCGCCGCATCCTTTTCAATTTTGCGATATTCCTTCAGAGTTGTTGCACCGACTACTTGGAGCTCACCGCGGGCGAGTGCTGGCTTCAGGATATTGCCGGCATCCATTGATCCTTCAGCAGACCCTGCACCAACAAGCTGGTGAATTTCATCAATAAACAGAATGATATTTTTGCGAGCCTGTAATTCAGAAATGAGCTGTTTCATTCTTTCCTCGAATTGCCCGCGGATACCTGTGTTCGAAACCATTGAAGCGACATCTAACAAATAGACTTCCTTGCTTTTCAGCTTATCCGGCACATCGCCTTCAACAATCTTAAGAGCGAGTCCTTCAGCGATGGCAGTCTTACCTACGCCTGGTTCGCCAATCAGCACAGGATTATTTTTATTCCTTCTATTTAAAATCTCGATGACTCGTTTTACTTCTTCGTCTCGTCCTATTACCGGGTCAATCAAACCGGTTTTTGCGATTTGGGTGAGGTTTCTCCCAAATTGATCGATGAAGCCATTTCCACCGCCAGCAGTTTTCGCAGCACCAGATGAATGGTTATGATCAGGGTTTTGATTATTCATATTGCCTGAAAACTGTTTGAACATATCATTAAAAGGCGAGCCTCCAAAGTCTTGAAAACCAGGCATCTGGCTGCCAAAGGAAGCACCTAATCTTTCTTTTTCTTTTTTGTAGCAATCTTCGCAGAGCATTAAATGCTTCTGATTACCGTTTAAATTTACTCTCAATTGGATATTAGCGTTTTTCTCATGGCAATTTTGGCAAAGCATTTAAATTCCTCCCTCAAAAAGTTAATTCTTATATATGATCAATTATAATCATTCTTGACTTTGACTAACTTTGATCAATTTAACTTTATTATACTTTGACCTTTTTTGACTTTCAAGATATTTGCCTATGGTAATTTTTAGTAGAGATTGTGTTTAATTACCTTTTAAAAAAAGCTCGTCATGGTTTGTCTATCCTGACATATATTGAGAAGGAGGGAGGGGAACGCTTTGAAGACAAACTGGGGTGCTGCCTTTCAAATCGCTGCTGTTTATGTCGGTACTGTTGTGGGAGCCGGCTTTGCGACAGGGAGGGAAATCGTCGAATTCTTTTCCCGCTTTGGACTTTTTGGATTAATTGGTGTTTTCATGGCGGGATATATTCTTACATATATGGGTGCAAAATTGATGCGCATCGCAGCGGCGATCGGTGCCTATTCATATGAAGAAATGAATGTTCATTTATTTGGGAAGTTTTTTGGCAGAATCATCAATATTATGATGCTGTTTATGCTGCTTGGAGTTTGTGCCGTTATGTTATCAGGTGCAGGGGCAGTTTTTGAAGAGCAGCTTGGAATGACTAAGTCCCTGGGGATCTTTGTCACGATTGCACTGTCACTTGCCGTCATGGTTGTCGGCTTAAAGGGCGTCTTTGCTGTGAACACTTTTGTCGTGCCGATGATGATCTTGTTCAGTCTGATCTTATTCTTCCTGTCAGTTAAATTGCCTGGATTCATTGAACAGGTCGTTTTTATTCCATATGCAGAGGATGGCTGGAAGGCTGTGATCGGACCATTTTCATATACAGCGCTGAACCTGTCGCTTGCCCAGGCAGTCCTGGTTCCTGTAGCAGCCGAGATGAAAGACGATCATACTGTAAAATGGGGTGGAATCCTGGGCGGGATAGCACTTACCTTAATTTTGCTTTCAAGCCATTTGACTTTAATTATGCTGCCTGGATTCGAAACATTTGAGATTCCGATGGCTGTTGTAATGAAACAGCTTGCTGCTGGTCTATACTGGATTTTTGTCTTGATTGTATATGGGGAAATTTTCACCTCGGTAATTGGTAATATTTTTGGTCTGGAAAGGCAAATTCAAAAGTATATCAAGCTGCCAAGCCTGCTTGTCGTCTCACTGCTCTTTTTAATTTGTTATTTCATCAGCTTGATTGATTATGGAACGCTGCTTTCCATCCTTTATCCGGTTTTTGGCTACATCAGTTTAATTTTTATTGTCTTGTTATGGATGAAACCAGTTAATTTGAATAAATAAAAGGCTCTTTTTTCAAACTTTGTTGCTATTGACTACCAAATAGGGTTGAATGGCCTATTTTCTTCGCAAAGTTGACTCTTATGTGAGAAAAGAGCATTCACACTTAATACCGACCTGCAAAATGCCTTATATTACGTTAAAATCGGATTTAGGATTTTAACAACAATCTTTACGAAAACAGTCAAATAAAAAAGAAGGGGAACTGCCCCTTCTTTTTATGATGAGAATGTATAATTACACTTCAATTAACTTATCTTGTATTATTTATTCTCTTTCATAATGGTCTTGGCCATTTCTAAGAATGCACTGCGGTGGTCTGCACCTTCTTTTGTGAATAAAGTAAGCTTTAATGGTTGTTCTTCATTTTTAATTAAATACGTAGTTACGACGTCTGATTCATTTTTGGTTTCCATTGCCCATGCATTGTTGAAGAATGGATCTTCAGGTGTTTGTGCTTCATTCACTTCAGCACCGACAGCAGCTAGCTGTGCTTTGGAATTCTCTTCGACTAAGGCCCATTCTGCGTCATTTGGAATCAGTTCTATCCTCATGAATACACTGTCGTCCTCAGTCCACATCAGAACGTCTTTGTTGGGTTCTTCTGCTGATAATTCATATTCAGGCAGAACATACATAGAGTAGTTTTGATTGTCATTGTGTTTTAAGAAAGCAGTCTGTTCTTTTTGTTCGCCATCCACTGTATAGGCAATATTTTGCTCCATTACCCGGATTAAGCCCTCTTCGTTATTATTATTTTCCTGATCTGTTGTCTGCTGGTTTTCTTCATTTTTTTCAGGCGCAGCAGCCGGCTGGGCTGCAGGTGCCTTATCTGTCGACTTCGATTCTTCCGGAGAGCCGCAGCCTGCAATGATAATGGTTGACAATCCGATAATTGCTAAAGGTTTTACTAATTTGTTCATTTCTAAATGCCCCCTGTTATTTCATATGGTGATTTCTACATTTTTAGACGGAATAGAATAACGAAAGTTACAATACTTTGTCGCATTTACAAAATACCATGGACAGGCAAATTGGACAATAATGAAAATGACCCATGAGCCAGAGTTGGCATGGGTCATTTTTAGGGTAATATCTGTTGAGGTAATCACTAGTTAAGTGGAAGAAAAACAAATAATAATAAATCAAATACGATATGGGAGACTATAACAAGCGGCATGCTCCGTTTCCATGCGTATAAAATACTCCAGGCCAGTCCAGCAATTATTGCGGCTAAAACCAAAATAAACTCACCAGAATAGAGGTGGACAGAAGAATATAATAAAACAGAAAAACTAATCGACATTTTCACACTAAAGTATTTGCTAAGTCGTTTTTGGATAAATCCTCGCCAAAAGATTTCTTCGCCGGGAGCCAGGATTAACACCAGGACAAGGTAATGCCAGAATAAATCAGGTGAGAATCTGTTGTACAGACGCGAGATTTGATTGGCGAAAGGCAAATTTAACAACTCGATCAGGAAGCTTCCAAGCCAAAAGAGGCCAAATAAACCAAGACCCGAAGCAATCCCTAGCGTTAAGTAAGAAAGTGTTGAAGTGTTGTCCTCGATTTCTTCGTGTATGATGGAATAACTGATCAGAACCAGCATCGAAGCTGTGAATATATACCAGAATACGTTTTTATCTTCGAAGGTAAAAAACATAAGAAGATGCGCGATCAAAACCCCACTAATCAGTCTGCGATCCGCCATCCAATTCTTCATTCTACATAAACCCCTTTCCAGAAACAAAATTTATTGTACCAAATAATTCATTAAAATTGTAAGGAAATGATTTCTTTCAGTTGGGGAATAGTAATATTGCACGAAGATTTGATTGGAGGGAAGGTCATGTCAGAATCAAAGCGCGAGAGAGAGCGTAATTGGACTGTGCGCAAGCAGGATCAGCACCCGCATGGAAAAGTAAAGTCATTTAAAGAACTTGCAGGTAAGGAAACTAAAAGATAAAAAAGATAAAACAGAAAAAGCAGCTCAGGCTGCTTTGGGTATCTTTATAATAAAGTGAAAAATATTACACTAGAACAGTGTCTAGCTCCAGCGCCTAGCCAGTTTTCATCCTTGAAACTGCTTCCAGTATCTTGCGAGAAGCGTTAGCTTTGAGAAGCTCGAGACGCTTGTCTAGTGCCGCCTCCTAGAAACTCCAAAACTTCAACTCCGACGGCAGAAGCAAAAAGCGCTTCTGCCGTCGGAGTCTCCAGTCTCTGCGTTTCTGGACAGTCGGCTATACTTTTCGATTTTGGTCCTGACAATGAAGTCAAAGAACAACTTCTCTGTTCGGCCCTCTAAGCACAGGACGTTTAAACCCGCCAGCCACACGATGTGGCGTTTTAGGCGGGCAGCGCTTGTCGGGGGTGAGCAAGCCGCTTGCGTATTTCTAGGTTAGTAGGCTGCATCTTTAACAATTTTATAGTTTTTATGATTGATGACAGTGCGTTGATCGAGCTCCAGATCCCGGAAATTGTTCATATATGTCAAATCAACAATTACTGAGTTTTCATTTACCTTCTCTACGACACCTTGCAGTCCTTCTTTGAATTCGATTACATTTCCAACTTCGGCTTTCTTCAAATAAACTCGCTCCTTCGTTATATTTCGAATTACTAACATTTTGCCTTAATTTTTAACTAGCGTAAAGGAAAATTCGCATTAAATTTGAATGTTCACGAAATTTTCATTTTATAAAAGTTAGAAAATTCAATTTATATAACCTATTATATAAAATAATTACATTTCCATCCAGAAAAAAATAATTATGTTTACCATTTCATTCCCTTCCTACCAATCAAGAAACATGACAGATGAATTTGCAAATTCATCACTAGAAGATAAAATAGTCATAGTATAAGAAACGAGGTGGTTCACTTGGATAAAGAACAGGCTATTAGAATGCTGGAAAGTTTAAAAAATAAAGAAGTAGAGGAAATCTTTGTCGCTAAACAGGATTTCATGGAATTTCGCGAATTTCTGGTGAAAAGGGAGGATTTCAAACATTTCAGGGGAATCGCTCAAAGGGGCGGAGATGTCATCTTTACATATATAGATGAGGCGAGGAGCTAAATAACAAAGAAAAAGTGGTCCGTCACTGTAAATTTTACTATCCCTATTTGTGGAATAGTAGTAAAATATTAACATGTACTGGTGAGGTGATCGCTGATGGAAACATTTTCTCCTGAAAGGCTAATGGAAGAAATCGAACTCAAACGGAGAGAAATGATTTCAGCCGCGAAGGAAACAGGTTTTCTAAGCGTACAGACTATTTCAGCAAGCCAGGAGCTGGATAAACTCTTAAATGTAGTTCAGGAAGAACGGTTCTTTTTAACAAAGTAAATTTATTGGGAGCACTTAAAAAAAAGTGCTCCTTTTTATTTGGATAAAAATGGTTGTAAATTCACATTTTTATTTCCTGATGGTAAACTTTTCATAAGTCTTTCAATCGTAACCAATAGAACATTCACAATAGGGGGAACAAATGGATGGAAATGGCAAATAAACTAGAGCAGCTAAAAATTGAAATAGGTAAAAATGTGGTCGGACGGGACGATGAAATAGAGTTGATGGTGATTGCCCTTTTGAATAATGGCCATATTCTTATGGAAAGCGTACCAGGGACGGGGAAAACATTGCTTGCTAAAACATTTGCACGTGCAATAAGCGGACATTTCTCGAGGGTTCAGTTTACACCTGATGTATTGCCTAGTGATATTACAGGAATCCAGTTTTTTAATCCTAAACTTCAGGAGTTCGAATTAAAACCAGGTCCAATTGTCACCAATATTCTGCTTGCAGATGAAATCAATCGCGCTACCCCTAGGACTCAATCCAGCTTGCTTGAGGCGATGGAAGAACACCAGGTTACAATTGACGGCCACACTATCCCCTTGAAAACGCCCTTCCTTGTAATCGCAACCCAGAATCCAGTGGAATCACAGCAGGGGACATTCCAGCTTCCGGTCGCGCAGATGGATCGCTTCTTTATTAAGTTATCCCTCGGGTATCCAGAAGTGAATGAAGAGAGAGAAATGATCAAGAAACATAGGTTTGGAACATCAGCCAAGGAAGTCAAACCGATTATTAGTGAAGAGGATATCAATTCATTGAAACAGGAAATCATGAATGTGAAGTTAACTGAGGTTGTTGAAGATTATCTATTACAGATTGTACGAAAAACAAGGAACCATGCTTCGATCGAGCTAGGAATCAGTCCGAGGGGGACGCTTGCATTAGTAAAGGCTGCCCAAGGGAGGGCGCTGATTAAGGGTCGAGATTATGTGGTACCGAATGATGTAAAAGAGATGGCTCCCTTCGTGTTAGGACACAGAATTTATTTATCTGCGGAGTCATCGCTGACAATGACTCCCGAAAAAGTAGTCGAAGAGTTGCTGGAATCCATTCCTCTCCCTGTTGAAGTTGAGGTTTAAGCCCATGCAATGGAAAAAAATCGTTATCGAGGACCGCTTTCTATCCATATTGGCTTTTCTCGGGATTCTATTACTGATCGCAAGCTTTTACATAAATTCCTGGCTGATGTTCGGAGTCGGCATGATGATCCTATTTATCGCTGGAGGGAATTCCTATTATCTGAAGCATATAGGAGAAGGCTTGTTTTTTGATAATGAACGTAAACGGAATCGCTTCTTTATCGGGGACAAAGGAGAGTGGAGCCTGCAATTTCACAATCAAGGTCTTCCAATCATGAAAGGGAATCTCTCCATTTATTTTGATAGTGCAGTTGTACCTGTTACGGGCGAGTATCATATTCATTCTTCTAGAGTCGATATAAGCCTGCCGTTTTCGGTTGGACAGCGAGAAAGGATTAATATCAAAGTTCCATTTGCCGCAGAAAAGCGAGGATTATCAAAGATAAGGAAAATGGAGCTCAACATCCCTCATTTCTTTGGTTTCGGAGATACAATTCTTGAGTTCTCCGACGTTATCAATATCGAGGCGCTCGTCTATCCTCAAACAATTTCGGTGAAAAATTTGGATAAGCATAAGTCAATTAAGCCAGGCCAGAATCCATCATTCTTTTCACTATTTGAAGACAATATGGGACCAATAGGTACAAGGGATTACCTCCCGACAGACAGCTTTAACAGGATTAATTGGAAAGCAAGTGCCAGGAAAATGATTTTGCAGACGAAGGAATATGAACGAATTAATGAAGCAGGTGCCGTATTGTTCATTAATATTTCAGATGGTTTTTCAGTTACTGGCAAGCTGGAATTTTTGATGAGCAGTACAGCGGAAATGGCTTACTTCTTTAACCGAAGAAATATTCCCTTCTCGCTATGCATGAATATAAGGTCTGCTGGATTTACTCCATTTACCTACCTGCCATTGGGGTCTGGAAAGGACCACTTGCAAAAGCTGCTTGACCTGCTGGCTATTGCCGATTTTCATTCCCCAACGATTCCATATGAACAGCTGCTGTTCTTTTACAAGCGGCATTTGCCGATTGCGCCGACCATGATCCATGCAGGAATCCGTACAAGAGGAGCAGATGCCTATATACAGGAATGGACACATGCGGGCGTACAGTTATTCGAGCTAAAAACGCATAATGAACATGCATTACTGGAACCGATGAACATTATTTTAAAGGATGTGGCGAGCAAATGAAAAGCCGTGTCTTAAATGTTTTTTTTCGCTTTTTTATAGAGTGGACTTTTGTAAGCCTGATTCTGGTGGTATTTCATTTATTATCATCACAACGAATGCCATTGTTTTCAACTATGATAATAGCCGCTGCAGCCTCCATTCTCTTCACGTTTTTATTGGTGCTGAAGCCACGTCTGGCGAAGCCTTTTTATCTTCTTGTAGTTATGCCGCTTCTCTTTGTTGCAGGCAATTTGAGCAATCTTGAGAACTTTTATACAGGGATTATGGCAATATTCATTTTTTGGAGAGTACTTAAGTTTCACCAGGATTCAACGAGTCAATCAGAAAGTGTCTGGCTTGTTCTCACCTTTTTGATTGGGGTATTCCTTTCGCCGCTTGCTTATTTTTATGGCGGCTCATACTTGATCCAAATTGTATTCCTTCTTCTCTTCCAGCTGCTGTTTATATTGTCAGGGCAATTTTTGCTAAAGTGGATTGATATCGAACAGGCCTTGAAAAAGAGATTTGCAGCCACCTACTCGAAGCTGCTGGGGATTATTCTGCTCCTTGTTGCGGTATTAACTTTCGGAAGAGGAATATTAAAAGACATTTTCTTTTTTGTACTGCAATTGGCAGGATGGACGCTTTCCATGCTGCTGTATCCCTTTTTTGCATGGATTGGTTCTGCGGATATGCAGGCCAGAGCCAACAAAGTATTTTCTGAAAATCTGCTCAATATGGAAAATGAAACATCAATTAAGCAGGCCAGGCAGGTTTTCGACCCGGATTTTTGGGGACCTATTCTTTTCGCTGCCCTGATTGGCATTGGATTTTATTTCATTTATAAAAAAACCAGTCTTTTCAGCAGGCAGAAGGAGGAAGAAGCAGCAGAAGCAGGATTTATAATCACTGCCCATATCGAAGGGGCAAATAGCGTAGAGTTTACAAGGAGGCAGAAAGCGGCCCCTGAAAACAATATAAGGAAGGAAATCTTTCAGCTTGAAAAATATGCCCAGAAAAAGGAACTGGGCCGGCTTAACCATGAAGATGTCAAAGAATGGTTCGACAGGCTTAGCATACAATATGACCGACGGACAATCCAGACGTATGAAAAGGTCAGGTACGGTGAGCAGCTGGACGAAAAATCGGATGGCTGGTTCAAAGACGAAATAAAGAAGGTAAAAAAGCAAATCAATGCATTGGAAAAATTAAAGAAGGAAGAGAGCAAAAAAAGTTTGAAGGAAAACTTTAAACACCTTTTCAGACGTTAAAATACTTTTTGTCACAATTTCGATAAAATGAAAACGTTTTACTGAAAAAAATGACTCTAAACCTTTAAAAATCAATGTTTTTTCATTGTCTATGACTATGCAAAATGCTATTCTTTTGTGTGGGATGCCAATCCAAACTTCTTCGGAAATGATTGGAAACAATATATGGTGTGAAAGAACAATACAAATGGGTAAAATACAAATATCATTTTGGCTAGGCCTGAGTTTTGACCTTTCGCTGAATTGAACCATTTAGTTTGGAAAGGCATCATGTATGGTCATCTTAATTATCTATTTAAAAGGAGAATGATATAGTATGGTACAAAAACAATTCAAGGTTGTTGCTGAAACAGGAATCCACGCACGCCCTGCTACGATGCTGGTACAGGCTGCAAGCAAGTTCGATTCAGAAGTACACATAGAATATAAAGAAAAAAAGGTTAACCTTAAGTCAATCATGGGTGTAATGTCATTAGGTATCGGCCAGGGAGCAGAAATCACGATCATTGCTGAAGGAAGCGATGAGCAAGACGCTCTTAATACTTTAGAAGAAACTTTGAAAAAAGAAGGTTTAGCTGAATAATGGGCTTTCTCCAGGGAATTGCCGCTTCAAACGGCATTGCGATCGCCAAAGCCTATAAGCTGGTAGAACCGGACTTTTCTTTTGAAAAAAAAACAATAGACGCTCCCGCTGAAGAAATTGCCCGTTTTCAGTCAGCGCTTCAGACAGCAAAAGTTGAGCTGGAAAAAATCCGCGATCATGCGGGAACTGCTTTAGGAGCTGATAAAGCAGCGATTTTTGATGCTCACCTTCTAGTATTGAGCGATCCAGAATTGATTTCACCCATCGAAGACAAAATCAAAACGGAAAATGTTAATGCAGAGCTTGCATTAAAAGAAACAGCTGATATGTTCATCAGCATGTTCGAATCCATGGACAATGAATATATGAAAGAACGGGCGGCAGATATCCGTGACGTCACAAAACGGGTGTTAGCCCATCTGTTAGGTATCCAGATTCCTAATCCTAGCATGATTGCTGAAGAAGTAGTCATCGTGGCGGAAGATTTGACTCCTTCAGATACTGCTCAATTGAATCGCCAGTTTGTAAAAGGATTTACAACGAACATCGGCGGCCGTACCTCCCGTTCAGCAATCATGGCTCGTTCAATGGAAATTCCGGCAGTTGTAGGCACAAAGGCAGCTACAGAAGAAATCAACAACGGGGATCTCGTCGTTGTTGACGGATTGAAGGGCGAAGTTCACTTCAATCCAACTCCTGAAGTGCTTGAAGCTTATAAGAAGATTCAAGAAGATTTCGAGAAGCAAAAAGCTGAATGGGCTAAACTTGTTAACGAAAAGTCTGTAACAGCTGATGGCCATCATGTTGAACTTGCAGCTAATATCGGTACACCTAAAGATTTGAAGGGCGTAGTTGAAAATGGCGGCGAGGGTGTAGGTCTTTACCGTACAGAGTTCCTTTATATGGACAGGGACCAGCTTCCTACTGAAGAGGAACAATATACAGCATATAAGGCAGTGCTTGAAGGCATGGAAGGCAAACCAGTCGTGGTCCGTACTCTTGATATCGGCGGAGACAAAGAGCTTCCATACTTGAACCTGCCTAAAGAAATGAATCCTTTCCTTGGCTTCAGGGCAATCCGCCTGTGCCTTGAGGAAGTGGATATTTTCCGTACGCAGCTGCGCGCTCTTTTGCGAGCTAGTGTTCATGGAAACCTGAAAGTTATGTTCCCGATGATCGCTACTCTGAACGAGTTCAGGGAAGCGAAAGCAATGCTTGAAGAAGAAAAAGCAAGATTGATCCAGGAAGGCGTCGAGGTTGCTGACCATATCGAGCTCGGCATCATGGTTGAAATTCCTTCTACTGCAGTCCTTGCAGATCAGTTTGCGAAGGAAGTAGACTTCTTCAGCATCGGAACAAATGACTTGATTCAATACACGATGGCAGCGGACAGGATGAACCAGCAAGTATCATACTTATATCAGCCATACAACCCATCCATTCTTCGTCTCGTAAAAATGGTCATTGATGCAGCTCATCAAGAAGGTAAATGGGCTGGAATGTGCGGAGAAATGGCCGGTGACGAAACGGCAATTCCAATTCTGCTTGGACTTGGCCTTGACGAGTTCTCGATGAGTGCCTCTTCAATCCTGAAAGCACGCTCATTGATCAGAAACTTAAACAAAGCCGATATGGAAAAGCTGGCTTCAAATGTGTTGAACATGAGTACGACTGAAGAAGTGGTTGAAGCAGTAAACCAAGCTATTTCTTTGTAACGTAATTGTAATATAAAAAATGTTTTACGCTATATAGGGCGGGTATAAATGAGTAAGCACTTTGGTTAGACTTTAATTAAGCTAATCATTCTCATTTTCCCCCAGATTTGGCCGGCTGTTTATCAGCCGGCATTTTTTTGTTTAAGTCTTTTAAATGTCAAAAGAAAGAGTAACTTCAGACAGGTTTGCAGGGAAAAGCAGAAAAGCTGTCAGAAGAAGGAGCAGCTTCAGACAGGTTCAGAAGTCTTGATAGCGAACCTCTTTTGGCAAAGAATAAAAAAAGCTGCCGGATAGGCAGCGTCTAAGCTTTAAAGGGGTTTTTCCATTCCATCAGCATCCCGTAATTCAATGACTCTTCGTCCTCAAGATAATTTGCTACTGGTTTGACCGGTGTACGTCCGCAGCGCAGCAGAAAGGAAACGACTGGATCCTTCAATTCACCTTTAAGTACCTTTTCTACATACTGGTCAATGGACAAGTCTGCGGAATGCAAGTGGTATCCTGGCATCCTTCCGCCGCCCAAAAGTCTTTCAAGATCTAATTGCACGACCGTCTCATACATAGATTGCATCATCCATTTACCAAGACCAAGTTTGCGGTAAGCCGGACTTATGCAAATATCGACAATGTAAAGAGTATTGCCTTCCGGATCATGATTCCTTATATAGCCGTTATCGGTTATTTCTTCCCACGAATGATCTTCGTCGCCTTTTATCAAATGAACAACCAGTCCAGTAATGGAACCCGCGATTCTACCTCCGACTTCCACACAGAGGGCACCTTCGGGAAATAAATCTACATGATTGGCCAGCTGCTCGGTGTTCCATAAGAGTTCTTCTGGAAAAGGAGGCGGGAAGGCTTCCTTTTGTACCGATATCAACTGCTCAAAATCATCCTTTGTATAATTACGAATGATTGCTTTTAACGGTCTGTTGCCGTCATATACATAAAGCTCTTTATAAAACATATCCGCACCTCTAAATATAGTATAGACTTAGTATAAGAAGATTTTTAATGCAAGGTCAAATCGTACAATGCGAAATTTTTATATTGGAATTCAGCCTGATGTATTTAGCAATAATCAATTTATTAGGTTTGGATGTGTTTATGACAGGGTACAATATTATTGCGCATAAAATGGTAGAACGTTCTGGAGGCCGAGGAGTAAATTCTCGGCCTTTTGCAATTTATAATGTTAAAATATAGGTAAAATTGAAAAGGGAAGAAGGAGTACATATGCTGTCTAAAGAAGATACGGTAATTGGCTTTATTGGAACAGGCGTTATGGGACAAAGCATGGCAGGGCATCTGCTTGATGCGGGCTATCAGCTCACTGTTTTTACAAGGACGAGGGAAAAGGCGGCTAATTTGCTGGAAAGGGGAGCTGTCTGGTCAGACTCCCCACGTGAGGTAGCACAGAAGGCTGATGTCGTTTTTACGATTGTCGGTTACCCTTCAGACGTGGAAGAAATTTATCTGGGGGAAGACGGCCTTATCTCTAATGCAAAGCCAGGCAGTTATTTAATTGATATGACCACGTCGACTCCTTCCCTTGCAAAAGAAATTTACGAAAAGGCAATAGAGAAAGAGATTCATGCAATTGATGCGCCTGTTTCCGGCGGTGATATCGGTGCCCGCGAAGCAAGGCTTGCCATCATGGTGGGCAGCGATGATGAGGCTTTTCTTCAGGTAGAACCACTGCTTAACATCCTTGGAACAAATATTGTTCACCAGGGAGAAGCAGGTGCCGGGCAGCATACAAAAATGTCCAACCAAATCGCCATTGCTTCCAATATGATCGGAGTATGCGAAGCTATGATCTATGCTGAAAAAGCGGGTCTTGATCCAGAGACCGTATTGAAGAGCATATCGACGGGTGCTGCAGGGAGCTGGTCGCTTTCCAATCTGGCACCAAGGATGATCGATGATAATTTCGAGCCCGGTTTTTACATCAAGCACTTTATCAAGGATATGAAAATCGCCCTGGATGAAGCAAAGCGGATGGATATGGAAGTACCAGGACTTTCTTTGGCATTGTCGCTATATGAACAACTCGCGGAAAAAGGCGAAGAAAACAGCGGCACTCAGGCGCTATATAAGTACTGGAAACAATCATAATATTTGCTAGTCATAGACCCCTCTCCAGGTAAGATACTATAACCTAAAGGAGGGGATTTTTATGGCTAAAAGGACGAAAAAGAATGACCCGCAGCAAAAGAACAAGAAGGGTTTTGATTCTGCAGTCATTGATTCTGAATTCTCACATGAGATTGGCAGTGCTGCGACTAATAAGATCCATAAGGATAAAGCAAAAAAAGAGAAAGCCCCCAAAAATAACGGAAAATACAAGGGATAATAAAAGGCTGTTTTCGCAAAGATTGTTGTTAAAATCCTAAAGCCGATTTTAACGTAATAGTAGGCCATTTTGTTGGTCGGTATTAAGTTAGCATGCTCTTTTCTCACAAAAGAGTCAACTTTGCGAAGAAAAATAGGTCATTCAATCCTATTTTGTAGTCAAGAGCAACAAAGTTTGAGAAAAGAGCCTAATAAAAAGCCGTTCCTGCTGACGAGGAACGGCTTTTCGAGTTTTATCGCAAATAACTTTCCAAACGATTGAGCCCTTCTTTTAGCGTATCCATCGAGTACGCATATGAAAGCCGGAAATAGCCCTCTCCAAATTCAGAGAAAGCACTCCCTGGAACCACTGCCAATTTTGCTTCATTGACTAATTCCATACAAAAATCAAATGATGAAATATTGGAAGCTGGAATTTTGATAAAGAAGTAAAACGCGCCCTCAGGCTTGATTACATCAAGGCCCATAGACTGGAGTCTGCTGAATACATAATCCCGCCTTGAAGCATACTCCTGCTTCATTGGCAACGCATCATCAATCCCAGCTGTCAGGGCCTCTAAAGCAGCCATTTGCGAGATCGAGGTTGCACAAGTTACATTGTATTGATGCACTTTCAAAATATGCTTGGCCAAATACTCAGGCGCGAACAGCATCCCTATCCGCCAACCTGTCATAGAGTGGGATTTGGAAAGTCCGTTGATGACAATTGTTTTTTCCTTTATGAACTGGGCAATTGAAACATGCCTTTGCTCATAAACGAGTTCACTGTATATTTCATCAGCAAGGACAAAGATGTCCTTGTCCTCAAGCAGCTGGGCTATTTCTTTAAGTTCCTCCTCATTCAAGCTGACGCCTGTTGGGTTTGAAGGATAGGGGAGTACGATACATCTTGTTTTATCTGTGATCAGGCTTTCAATCAACCCTGCCGTCATCCTGAATTGTGTTTTCCTGATATCAGCATAGACTGGTTCGGCACCGCAGAGCTTGATGATTGGTTCATACCCGGGATAAACAGGCCCTGGGATGATAACTTCACAGCCTTCTTCAAGTATGGTCCTGAAAGTGATATCAATAGCCTCGCTTGCTCCAACAGTAATGATCGCTTCATGCTCCGCTGAATATTCAACATTATATTTTTTACGATAAAAATCAGCTGCAGCTTTTCTTAGCTGGATCAGTCCAGCATTATGTGTATATGTAGTGACGTTCTCATTAATTGCTTTTTTCCCAGCTTCCTTGACATGTTCTGGTGTCGGAAAATCAGGCTGACCGATGGTGAGAGAAACCATATCTTTCACATCTGCCACCATATTAAAGAATTTTCTGATCCCTGATATTTCTATATTCTTCACCCTATTGTTAATTAAATGTTCCACTTCTTTCATCCCTCCGATTGAATATCACTATTTTAACATGATGGACCGGAAAGTTGTAAAATTCGTCTGCTTAAGCAAAAGGTTATTTCATCTGGGGAGCGAATATAAATTGAAGAACTAAACAAAAGGAGAGATTCAGATTGAATTTAGAACAGATGAAACAACATTATACACATTTTAGCGAATGGATCCAATCACTAAAGGGCCTAACGGACACAGAGTGGAACATGCCATTAGGGCAGTGGTCTGTAGCAGCAGTTGTATCGCATCTGCTTTTCTGGGATCAATACTCTTTAGAGGAAAGGTTTCCTTATTTCAAAGAAGGAGCTCAACTGCCATCCTATCCTGATTTTCAAAAGGTCAACGAACGGGCCCAGGAATACGCAGAATGTACCCCAAAAGAAGAGATTCTCGATAGCCTTCTTGCTGTTCGAGGACAGTTCCAAAAGATGCTTGAAGAAATGGACAATGACAAGTTGGCTGTGGCATTCAAAATTTCTGATCACCACATGACGGTCGGTACGTATATCATGGATTTTATCGAGCACGACCTTCACCATCAAAATCAGGTAAATTCGGTATTAGGCTGGACAATAGTTAAATGATTAAGCTATTTTCGTATCCAGGTTGCTTGAACTGACCAATTCTATCGTTTCCCCCGCTTATAAGCTGCGGAAGCAAGGCTATGTTCAACAAGCAGCAATCAATGGAAAACTTGCGTTAAATAAGAGGAGTAAACCGAGCTTTCGGTTTGCTTTTTTATTTGGTTTGATTCTGTATTTTTTCCATGCAGGTCTTACCATGTCGACTACTATAGCCGATCCAGTTTTATTAACTAAACAGTTTAAATCATCCTGCCGATAAGAGGTATATAGTACTAATTCTATAACGAGAAGGAAGATCTTTATGAATGATAGCAGTATATTATTAGAATCAGGCACGAATGAACTGGAAATTGTCGAATTTGGCATAGGCCAGAATAAATTTGCGATAAATGTCATGAAAGTGAAAGAAATTCTTAACCCAGTTCCGGTGGTGGCGATTCCTAACGCTCATCCGTTTGTTGAAGGAATTATGGAGCTGAGGGGCGAAGTGCTGCCAGTCATCAATGTCTCAGCGGCGCTAGGGCTTAAGGAATCAACAAATCCACAGTTGGATAAGTTCATCGTTGCGGAATTTAACCAGATCAAGACAGTGTTCCATGTCCATGCGGTTTCACAAATCCACCGAATCTCCTGGTCTCAGATTGAGAAGCCATCAGACATGTATCAGGGCCAGGAGAGCCAAATTATCGGAGTAATCAAGCTAGGAGGGGAAATGGTACTATTCCTTGACTTTGAAAAAATCCTTCTTGAAATCAACCCTGAGTCTGGAATCAAGGTTAGCGATGTCAACAAACTTGGTCCCAGGGAACGCTCTACGAAAAGGATCGTGATTGCGGAAGACTCTGCAATGTTAAGGAAAATGCTTCATGACACCTTGAGTGAAGCAGGATTCCAGTATCTTGAATTCTTTGAGAATGGCCATGATGCCATAACCTATCTTGAACACCTGGCAGTGGATACTGACGTCTTTTCAAAGTCAGTTCAACTGGTAATCACAGATATAGAAATGCCGCAAATGGATGGACATCACCTGACAAAAAGAATAAAAGAGCACTCGGTTCTTCAAAAACTTCCTGTTATCATTTTTTCATCCTTGATTACGAATGAACTGCGACATAAGGGGAGTGTAGTGGGGGCGGATGCACAGATCAGCAAGCCAGAGATTAGTGAACTGGTACTGAAGATCGATGAATTAATTTTATAGAAAGGCTCTTTTCTCAAATTCTGTTGCTATTGACTACCAAATAGGATTGAATAACCAATGTTTTTTCACAAAAAATTATGAGAAAAGATCTTGCACACTTAATTCGAACTGCAAAATGGCTTTTTATCACGTACAACAATCTTACGAAAGGCTCTTTTCTCAAACTTTGTTGCTTTTGACTACAAAATAAAATTAAATGACCCATTTTTCTTCGAAAAATTGACTCCTTTGTGAGAAAAGAGCATGCAAACTTAATACCGACCTGCAAAATGGCCTTATAATACGTTAAAATCGGCTTTAGGATTTTAACAACAATCTTTACGAAAACAGCCTTACGAAAACAGCTTATAGAAAAGCATAAAAGAAAGCTGATTTTCCAGCTTTCTTTTATGGATACCGTTCTCCAAGCTTTTTGAATACAGGTTTGGCATATTTCCTCGTCTTGCCTGCTCCGGCGGTTTCGTTGGACTCTTTCAGGCCTGTGTAGGATGACAATAGCTTTTTCGCGCTGGTCAATGAAATGGAGGCCCTTGGATTCCTCACTGACTGATCGAGTTTTCCTAAGTGGGGAAGCTGCTCGAAGTCCTGTTTAGACGGCGGGATGTGGAATGTGTACTCACCGCAAACCACCAAAACGTCTGATTGCTGCTGGCTGTTTCTCGGATTGTTTGAAAAATGGAGTCCTGTTTTTTTAGCTTTGCCTTCAGCAAGCATTTTTTTAATCGCATCATGTTTTAACTGATATAAAAACTTCGGATTAGGAGCAGTCTTGGCATGACGGTTAACAGTGAAGATTGCTTGTGAGAGGTTCTCGATCGTTGGGCGGAGTGAGGGGATCTTGTTCCTTTCATTATTCAATGGGATAGGCTCCTTTCATTATTACGGCATTTGTGTATAAAAACTATCTAATATCATTATACCCTTAATTTGGCTGATTGAGAAATAGAAGCCTTCCGATGGAGAATTATGGTGTGATAGTTACTCTAGTTCCATTTGGTACTTGCCGGGCCAACTCCAGCACATCTTGGTTATGCATACGAATGCATCCCTTCGAAACAGCCTTGCCAATTGATCCTGGATTATTTGTCCCATGAATGCCATAACCCAGTTTTGATAACGACAGCCACATTGAGCCGTATGGGCCGCCGGGATCAGGTTCTCTGTTTACAATCACAAATTCGCCGACAGGAGTTTGCGTCAGCATTTTCCCGATGCCAACGGGATAGGATTTTATCAGCCTCCCGGAGTGAAAAAGTGTAAGCCTTTTGCTGCCCAATGATACCGAAATCGAGTAAGGAATAGTAGCTGGGTCAGGAAGTCCCGGAATTACGATTCGCTGCCCAGGATAGATAAGTGAAGGAATTGTAATACCAGGATTTGCTGCCAGGATTTGTTGAAGCGGCCTGCGATAATTTGCGGCAATCACTGCCAGCGTCTCGCCTCTTTTAACAATATGATACATAAAATCTCCTCCTCTAATGCAGTGTATGCCGGTTTTTTGAGGAGGGCTCCTTATGGTCATTAATTGTCGCTTTTTAGCGAAACTTGTAAAAATTAAAAAAATAGTATCGTTTTTCCTTTTTTGAAAAGGTAAAATAGGAATAACACTAGTTCGGAGTCATGTACCAGGTACAATTGTACTTCTGGAATGAGGATGGTTAGATGAATCAGAGTAAGCAATCAAGAAAATCTAAACTAAGAAGCAATACTGCTTCGACAAAAATAGAACAGATGATTTCAGATATCATCTTTAAACATGTAAAGGACCTTGTTTTTATCATGAAGGTCGAACCGGGTAATCAATTCCGTTATTTATTTGCCAATGAGAACGGACTGCTCCATGCTGGGATGGCTGCACATGATATCGGCAGGACGATGGACGAGGTTTTACCCCAAGATCATCTGAACCCTTTGAAAAAACAGTATGTAAAGGCAGTGAAAGAGGGAGTGGAAGTTGTTTTCCATGATGAGGTAGACTTGGAGAATGACAAGCAGGTTTTTGGCGAGACCCTGTTGACCCCAATCAAGGCAGCTGACGGGAAAGTTCAATATGTTGTAGCAGTCACTAGGGATATGACAGAAAACTTCAAAGAAAAGAATAGATTGATTGATAGCGAGCAACGGTATCGCTCACTCATTGACCATAATCTGGATGCAGTCTTTTCAAATGATTTGAAGGGGAAGATATTGGATGTCAACCCGGCTGCTCAATTATTGACAGGCTATACTGTCAAACAGCTTAAATCGAAAAAAATCAGTGGCTTGATATGTGAAAGTGATTTGCCGACTTTTAACGAGGTCTTATCACATACGAAATTAGGGAATGCTAAAGAATCGCTCGATTGTCGGTTCATGCACCGAAAAGGTAATTTCCTTACGGTTCACTTGAAGACGATCCCCATTGTGATCCATTCTGAAATAAAGGGTATGTATATCATTATCCGAGATCTTTCTGAGCAGGCGAAAAGCACCGAACTTATTAAGTACATGGCATTCCATGACCAGCTGACAGGTTTGCGCAACAGGCGCGCGCTCTTGGATCAACTGGATAGTCTTGTGAAAAATGTAAAAAAGCAAAGAGCAGAATTTGCATTGCTGTTTCTGGACATAGACCGTTTCAAGTACTTAAATGATACGCTTGGGCATCTTGTTGGTGACCAGATTTTAAAGCAAGTAGCAGACCGGTTGATTGACATCCAAAAAGAAAACTGTACTGTTTACAGACAGGGAGGCGATGAATTCATCATTGTCCTGGAAAAGACAGGCAGGAATGGTGCCGGGGAGTTTGCGCAAAAAGTATTATGCAGGTTCAATGAATCTTTTTATTTCAATTCCCAGGAGTATTATATCACACCAAGTATTGGTATCAGCCTTTTTCCGAATGATGGCAAAGATGCAGAAACATTGATTAAATATGCTGATGAAGCCTTATATAGCGTAAAAGAAAAAGGAAAGGCCCATTATCAATTTTATCGCTCGGACATGCAGTCAACCGGTGTTAATGTTATAACGCTCGAAGCACATTTGCGAAAAGCGATTGAACGAAACGAACTTGAACTCTATTATCAGCCCCAAATCAATTTAGTTACCAATGAGATATCCAGCTTTGAAGCATTGCTGCGCTGGAACAACAGTGAGCTGGGCTTTATTTCACCAGCCGAATTCATCCCGCTTGCAGAGGACACTGGATTGATCATCCCGATTGGCAACTGGGTTATTGACAGGGCATGCCGACAAATCAAGGAATGGACGAAGAAAACAGGGAAACCAATCAGAATCGCTATCAATATTTCTCCCAAGCAATTCATGCAGCTAGATTTAGTCCGGGTCATCAAGAATTCGATTGAGAAGCATAAGATTGATCCATCGCTTTTGGAGATTGAAATTACCGAGGGTGCCATGCAGGATACAAAAGAGACGATCCCAACCCTGAAAAGGTTGAAGGAATTGGGTATAAAAATCTCGGTAGATGATTTTGGCACAGGATATTCTTCGCTTAGTTATTTGAAACAGTTCCCGATTGATGTATTGAAAATTGACCAAAGTTTTATAAGGGATATAAAGTACAGCGGCAAGGATGCCGCAATCATTACGACGATCATCCACCTTGGCAACAGTCTTGGCATGGAAGTGATTGCGGAAGGGGTCGAGGAGCAGAGCCAGGTTGATTTCCTGACAAATGCCGATTGCGAAAAAGCACAGGGATTCTTTTTTGCCAGACCATTAAGGGCGGAGGAAGCAGAGGAGAAGTTCATTCTGAAACCAAAAACAAGCAGCTGATCAGCTGCTTGTTTTTTCACTTTTAAAGGTGAAAATCGCAAGTTCAGGCTGTGATAAAAACCTGAAAGGAAGCCTGGTCGTTCCAAGGCCGCGATTCACGTATAGTGTAAGACTGTTGTTGCGGCCTGCAGTATAAAAACCCTCCACATATTTTTCGGCAAAAGGCGGTGTGACCAGTGGGCCGTAAAATGGGATCTGGATTTGTCCTCCGTGGCTGTGACCGCTCAGCTGCAATTGTATGGGATGTTCTGCAGCTTCTTCTGCTTTGTCAGGTGCATGGGATAAGAGGATGGTATATGAGTTGTTTGGTATGTTGGCCATACACGTGTTCAAATCAGGCCTGCCGAGCATAGCATCATCGATTCCGGCTATCCAAATCGAACTGCCATCAAGTAGCTTGATATTAGCTGAGGTGTTCAGTAATAAAGAGAAACCTGATTGTTCCATGATCTGTTTATATAAATCTGAACCGTAGCCGCCATGGTCATGGTTTCCGTATACGGCAAACTTTCCGAGAGGCGCATTCAAGTGGCTCAATATGGAAATAAGCCTGGTTTTTTCACCAAAATGTCTTGGGTCATCTAGTAAATCCCCTGTAAAAACGATCAGGTCAGGGTTCAGCTTATTGATTTGGGTGATCAACTGCTTCAGCTGTTCCATCGTATACTGGAATCCAATATGGGTATCACTGAACTGAATAAGCCTCACTCCATCAAACCCGGATGGCAGCGCCGCATTTTTAATAGTATGACGGGTAATATCAAGCATGCGGGGTTCGACTTCACGGGCATAGAAATAGCCCCCTGTGCCGAGTCCTGCAGCAGTTAATACGGTTCCAACTGCCCTTTTAATAAAAGTCCTCCGAGTGATTTGTTCAGACATGAAAAATACCAACCTATCCCCTGATTTTCTCTACTATACTAGCAAACATACATGGAAAATAGAAGTGCCATTTTAGGGAAAGGTCCCTAATCATGAAGTTTGGGTGTTTTTACGACACGACATAAGGGAAGAGAAAGGAAATATGACAAGCCCTTTTTAGCTAAAGCAGAATTGAGGTGTTGTGGATGGGTGATCATGAACTCCAGATGGAAATGATTTTTATTCCAGCAAAAAATGGATATATAAAAGTTTTTGTGTACGGTTTTAATCATTTAGGAACATGGGGAAATGCAGTAGCCGTCTATAATGGTGAAAGTGTAAGCGCAAAAGGGTTCAATAAGAAAAGGACAGTCGTCCATTCACTTGCAAAGCTTCATAGGTCGCTTCTGAAAAAGAGGAGAGAAAATTAGAAGGAATTGCCTTTAAAAGTTCCTGTGAATAGAGGTGAATAAAAAGACAAGGCCGGAATAAACATCCAGCCTTATCCTATCACTTATCGGTAACTGACTGCTCTTGATTGCATCGCTTTCCATGTTTGTATAAATCGAGTCTTGTTTACTGGCACCTGTCTTCGGCCAGACAGAGGGTCGTTCAAGTAGACCGTTGTTTCATTGAAACCGACCAGGACTACCGCGTGAAGGTCTAGTGGCGTCTTGATGACCTCATTGCCATGCGTCCAGGATTCCCAGCGGTCGGGCAGCAGATAATCGCCGGTAGTCCATACAACTGCTGGATAACCAGCAGATACATGGTCAAGTACTGTTTCGAAGTCCTTGCCCGTAAAATTGACGGCCCTGCCTGGTAAATAACGATTGATCAAATCAATCATTGGTTTATCGAAGACCGCATATCCTGCGTGTTTACCGGTCATATCTCCAACAAAACCTTCAGCTGGGTTTCCCCAACTCAAAATATCTCCATTTGCAGATCTTTTCAGAGGATCATTATCTTTTTGTATCTCCTCGAAAAGCCTCATTTTATTTGTATCAGCTCCGGCAAAGTTCAGCATCATCGCCAGACTGGTCACTTCACAACCGTATTTTAATTCTGGATTTTGCCTTATCAAGGGTACGTTCAGTAATGGCTTACTTTTCCGTTGTGGGTGTTGGCCTTGCTTCTGTTTAGGGTTTGGGACCGCCATTTCCTGAATTGGCTCAGGACTTTCAATAATGATGGGTTCATTGTTGTTTTGTTGAATTTGTGCTTCATTTTCGGCGGGCGAGCCGTGGCTGCATCCAAGCAATGGAAGAAGAATGCCGATGAAATGCCACTTTTTCATGTCATCATCCTTCCATAAGCTTGTATTTATTTTAGGTTATCACGATGATTTTATAACTTGAGGAAAATGGAAACAGTGTAACTGAGGGAATACTCATAATATGATAAAATTATTCATATCAAATTAGTGGTAAGAACTTTTAAAAACGTTGTGGAGCGCAACAAAATTTTGCAGGTTTTAGGGAGGTTTCAGATTGAATTGGATGCTCTGGATATTTTAACCGACCTTGAACATGTCGTCCCTTTTTTTCAGCCGATTTTTAATGCGGAGGAGCATAAAATCATTGGATATGAAGTTTTAGGCCGGTATATAAGCGGAAATGAGGAAATCAGTCTCGGGTCTTTTTTTCAGGATGATACAATTCCTGAAGAGTACCGGATTGAAGTGGAAAATGTCGTTTTTTCTAAAGCGATGGAAATAGCGTCACGCTCAGGTGACCAGGACCTTTTATGGTTTGTCAACAAGGATGCTGGATTATTGATGGTGGATGATGGAGAGGGATTTTTGCAATTGCTCCTTTCATTCCATGATAAAGGGTTGAGGCCTGAGCACATAGTGCTTGAAATATCTGATCGTAATGTACAAAGCCATATTGAGCATCTAATCAATTATTACAAATCCTTTGGAATAAAAATTGCGATGGCCCAAGTCGGCAGTGAAAGCAGATATTTTGAGCGAATAGCTGGCATTGAACCAGAAATTCTAAAAATTGATATGTCCTCGCTAAGATCAAACAATGCAGGGCCTGCCTATCTGGATGTCCTTCATTCTTTATCGATCCTTGCCCGCAAAATTGGCGCGACACTTTTGTTTGAAAACATTGAAACGCCGTATCAGCTGCAGTTTGCCTGGAAGAACGGAGGCAGGTTTTATCAAGGATATTATCTAAGAAAACCTCAGCGAAGTTTAGTAGCAAAAGATATTCTAAAGGAAAAAATAAAGGCAGAAATACATGGGTTTATCTTATCCGAGAAGAAACGGCTTCACTCTTTTTTTGATTTGCGAATCGAGTTGAACATGAAGTTCCAGGAATTGATAAGCCGAAATAAAAAAGGGCAAAATCCTAGTGAATTCCTGATGGCAATTGGAGAAAGCCTTGATGGCATCGCATTCCGTATGTATATATGTGACGAAGACGGCTTCCAGCTGTCACCTAACCTTTATAAAACAGGTGAGCATTGGATTCTGCAGCCAAAGTACCTGGATAAGAACTGGAGCTGGCGACCATATTTTCTTGAAAACATTATTAGAATGAGAACAGGGAAAAAGGGGATCCTGTCAGATCGATACAGTGATATTGAAACGGGGGAGGTAATCCGGACGTTCTCATTGCCTTTGAATGGGGATGAATTCTTATTTGTCGATTTAAGCGCATCTTTTCTTAATGAACGTGAAGGGTTATTTTAACAAACAGAAAAGCGCATAGTAAATTGAAATATGTACAATTTATATATACAGCCTTCTATAAAGGGGGATTTTTATGAGTATATATATGACAATGCTTTTATTGGCGGGGGCAGGGGTGCTGGTTGCCGGCCTTTTCTATACCTGGACTTTTGGAAAGGGGCAGAAAAGAGCTCAAGGCAACCTGGATTCTCAGGTCCCAGGGGCTGTACAGGAGCACGCTTACATTCGAAACCCGATTTTTTTAACCTATATAATCGTCATCTCCATAGCCCTGTTGTTCATCGTTTATTTTACGGTGACCACAGGAACCGGATATTAACCTCCAAAACGGGGGTTATTTTTTTTTTGAAAAGCTCCTGATCATACTACAAATTTTTTAACATTTGCGTTAGTTCGAGTCAGTTAAGGGTAAATTGATATTGTAAAACAGGTATTTGTGTCAGATGCTGTGGTTATTTTACGAATGAATTTCATAATCATACCGGGTAAATGTTGGTAAAATTGTATTTACTAGTCATCATGGAGGTGGGGAAAAAATGGACAAGCGGTCAAAGCTATTATTTTTGTTTATATCATCTTTATTATTTTTGGTACCGGCCAATGCGTTTGCTGACTCAGATTTGGATGGCAGGGAAGACGTTTTTGTATTCCTCGGAAAGGCTTTTGATTCACAGGTTTCCTTAAGTGAAAAGGCCAGGACGATGGAAGAAATTGAAGCTGTATTGTATCCTTATTTTACAGAAGACTATAAGTCTCGTTTTATTGATGAGAATGTAGTTGGACAGGAAAATGAATACCAGACTTATGGAACAGATTTCGCCCCATATTACATTCCGTTTTACGCTTTTTCAGAAAAGACGAAAGTGGTTGAAATGAAGAATGAAATTTATGTCGTCGAGTTTTTTCCTGGGAATACTGAAGGACCAGTAGGCTATGAAGACCATTATGAAGGATTGAAACTGGTTATTGAGGATGGTGACTGGAAGGTAGCTCAATATTTATATGATGAAGTTCCCCAGGAAGTAATCAATAAAGCCTATCCGGAAAAAGCGAAGGAGCAGCAACAAGCTTCAAAGCCTGAAACTGAGAACAAGGAAATGATCAGAGAAACTGTGTTTGGACCGAATTTCTCCACGCTGAAGACGTTCATGGAGTTGGGAGTCATTTTCAGGAATGAAAACAGGACATTGTTTTTCGGGTTATTATAAAGAACGAAGCGTGAAATCTGATCAGATTTCACGCTTTATTTTTATCTTTCTGTTAAACTCAACGCTACTCCTTGATATCCAAAACTCGCTTCAACTTTTCAAGATCAAAGCCTGTGATGATTTCTTCTCCAATCACGATGGTTGGCGTGGAATAGGAATTGTAAATCTCCGTCAGTTCAAGCTTGCTCTGGTCATTCAGGGAGATATTTTTCTCTGTATACGAGAAGCCGAATTCACTCAGGAACATCTTAATGATTTGGCAAGGAGGGCAGTCGTTCTGGGTGTATATAATGATCTCATTCATTTTATTTAGTTCCCCCGGTAGTTTTGTTCAAATAATGGACCAGCCCCATGGCACTGACATTCACATCCAGATACAGCAGTTCATATATTGGATGGTTGTCTGTCAGCCCTCGCTGGGTCAAGTGAGTTTTAATTTTATCATAAAGTTTCTGTGTAATCTGCTCAACTTGCTTTTCTGGATGTTTTTCTTCCAATACAGAATGTTTTGCCTCTTCAATGAAAACTTTAAGCCAACTCTCCACTTGCCTGAAAGCTTCAGCCGGATTTTCAGACATGCCATAATGTCCAAAATAAATTCGCTCTATTTTGAGGTCCTTATAACGGCTGATGGATTGGACCATCTTTTCAGGATCAAACTGGTTAGGTGAAGTTGTAGGCAGGTAGAACTCGATTCCTTCGCGGTCAAGCTGCGGATAAAAAATACCGGCAGTGTCACCAGAGAAAATTCCGTTTGTGAGCGGATGATAGATACTGAAATGGTGGTTGGCATGGCCAGGAGTATCTAAAAACTTCAGTGTAAGCTTATCGCTTATTTTTACTGTATCGCCTTCACCTTTAATCATCAGGCGATCCTCCGGTATTTCAACGATTGGGTCAAAAAGTTGTGAAAATTTGTCGCCATATACGGCTTTTGCACCCATGATCAATCTTGAAGGATCAGCAAGATGCCTGGCACCCTTGGGATGTACAATTACTTTTGCATTCGGGCAGTGCTGTAACATTAGCCCCGCTCCGCCAGCATGATCAAGGTGTATATGTGTCACGATTATGTATGAAATATCTCCAGGGGATACTCCTAGTGTTTGTAAGCCTTCAAGGATATAGGGAATGGACGGGCTAGCGGATGTTTCGATGAGCGTGACCTTATCTTCTGTTAATACGTATGTACCTGTCCGTTCAGGCATACTTAAATCAAAATCATCGATCAGAAAGACATTTTCAGATAGCTGCACTGGTTTTTTCAAAAAATCACTCCTTTTCTCAAAGCTTTTACTTGTACATCTTCTGACATTATTTTATTCTGTTAATATTGACATGTAAAGAATTGTGTATAGAAAATTCTGAAATCATTTTACATGGATATAAATAGGCCAATTGCAAAATCTATTTATAAGTTATTGGTTTTTGTTTTGAAAGGAGAGGGAGCATAATGTCACAGCTTCAGGGAATAATCACTCGTTTAAAGAATCTGCAAGAGCAGTCCAATGGAGGAGAACCTGCTCAACGCTTTTTTGAAGTGAATGGTGAGCGTAAATGCCAGGTTACATACCATCCAAAAACTGAAACATACGAATTGGAAATATACAATGACAAGGAAAAGCCTAAGAAATATCAATTCGACAACATTGATATGATTACAATTGAGATCTTTGATCTTATTCAGTAATCATCAATAACAATGGGACCCTTCTGTGGTCCTTTTTTGTTTGAATTTTGCTTAATATCTCGTTTTCCGGAAGTAAACTAAATAAAAGCACCCTCATTTATAATGTGGTAAAATGTAATGGAAAGAAATCCATTTTAGGGAGTTTTCGCCATGATTAGTCTTTACAGCGGTGAGTTTTTGGAAGTGTCAATTAAAGACCTGATGATTCCTTCTGAACGCGTAGCCCATGTTCAAGTTGGCAATAGTCTGGAGCACGCACTGCTTGTTTTAACGAAGAGCGGGTATACTGCGATTCCTGTTCTTGATCCTCATTATCGTCTAATGGGTTTAATCAGTACACCTATCATAATGGATTCAATTCTCGGCCTCCAAAGAATCGAGTTTGAGCAGCTTGAGAGGAAGCGAGTAGAAGAAGCCATGAATACAAAAATACCAAGAATCAACATCCACTCAACGCTTAAATCCTCACTGGACCTTCTTGTTGATCACCCCTTCCTCTGTATAGAAGATGACTCTGGTATATTTGAGGGTATTCTGACAAGGCGGACTGTCCTGCTGAAATTGAGCAAACAAGTAAAAAGGTATAATAAGAAATAATATCATAAGGCAGCTCCCGGATTCGGGGGCTGAATTTTTTACTGTATAAGAAAGAATAAACTTTATTACTCTGATTAGTGTCTAGCTCCAGCGCCTAGCCAGTTTTCATCCCTGAGAGGGCATCCTGGAGTATCTTGCGATAAGCGTCAGCTTTGAGCAGCTCGAGTCGCTTGTCGGGGCTGAGCAAGGCGCTTGCGCTTTTCTTTTAGAGGTGTGTATATGGGACAGGCTGAACAAAAAAGGAAAGAAACAAAACGCTCTTTTGTGCTGGCAACAGTCATGCTTGCCATGTTCATGGGAGCTGTTGAAGGAACGATTGTGTCTACAGCTATGCCCGCAATCGTCGGTGATCTGGGCGGTTTTGCATTATATAGCTGGGTTTTCTCTGCTTATTTGCTGATGAATGCTGTTACTGTTCTTATCTACGGCAAATTATCGGATTTATTTGGCAGGAAGCCAATTTTAACATTTGGTATTATCATCTTCTTGATTGGTTCGATTTTATCCGGGACGGCTGAAACGATGGAAATGCTGATTCTATACCGGTTCATTCAGGGGTTTGGGGCTGGTGCAGTCATGCCGATTGCCACCACCATTGTTGGGGATATCTATTCCAGGGAAGAAAGGGCGAAGATACAGGGTTATCTCTCCAGTGTATGGGGCATTTCAGCTGTATCGGGACCGGCGCTTGGAGGCTTGCTGGTGGAATATGCAAGCTGGAGATATGTTTTCTGGATCAATGTTCCGCTCGGAATCCTGGCAATAGCGGGACTCTGGCTTTACCTTCATGAAGATATTGAGAAAAAGAAGCATAAGATCGATTATCCTGGTGCGGTTTTTCTTACTGTGGCAATTAGCTCACTAATGATTATCCTGGTCGAAGCGGGTGCGAATTGGGCATGGACGTCTCCAAAAACAATCGGCCTGATCAGCTTGAGCGTACTGACCTTGATTCTCTTTATAATTCAAGAGAGAAGGGCAGAAGAGCCGATGATGCCATTTAATATTTGGCGGGAACGGTCGATATTCATTGCCAATATGACTTCTCTGACAACCGGTGTCATGCTTATTGGCATTTCCAGCTTTTTGCCTGCATTTGTACAGGGAGTCATGGAAAAATCTCCGATTGTTGCAGGTTTTACGCTGACGGCCATGTCAATAGGTTGGCCGATTGCTTCGGCTCTCAGCGGTCGCCTGCTATTGAGTATCGGCTATCGCAAGACTTCTTTATTTGGCGGTGCCGCATTGATACTCGGCAGTATCCTGTTTGTTACCCTGACGCCTGAAGCTGGACCTCTATGGGCAGCAGCTGGGTCGTTTTTCGTCGGAGTGGGTATGGGGCTGACCAGTACCGCATTCATTGTATCCATCCAAAGTACTGTTGCCTGGCAGCAAAGAGGGATCGCGACAGCAGCCAATATGTTCATGAGGAACCTGGGCAATACAGTGGGAGCTGCCTTGCTCGGAGGAGTTCTGAACAGCAGTATCTTGAGCTACATGAAAAGCAATGGAGCAGCAAGTCAGGATCTCTCGATAGATGCAGCGAATGTCCTGCTCAATGAATCAGAGAGGATGAAGCTTCCGGCAGACTTAAAAGCACTCCTGCAGGATGCGCTGACAAACGCCCTTCATTCGGTATACATTGTCGTATTCATTTTTGCTATTGTCAGTTTGCTGTTCATCTTATTCCTGCCTAAAAAAGAGGAAGTTTGATTAACATGTTAGAAGAGGTTCACCTGCAATGCCCGAAAAAGAAGAAATGTGATGAAATCAGTAAAAGGAACACCCCTGCATAGTGGTCAAAAATAATAAAAGGGGAGTTCCAGCAATAGCTTTAAAACGAAAAACTGCAGATTTCTGCAGTTTTTTATTATAATGTAATTAATAATATAAGAAATACTTATTAAGAGGTCGAGTTATGTCATCTATTTCGGAGTTCCATCTGTTGTCTGTACTAGCGCAGGAAATGAATATGAGGAAGGCAGCGGAGAGATTATTTGTATCACAGCCCGCTTTGTCCCAAAGACTGCAATCGATCGAAAAAGATTGGGGTACCAAGCTATTTCTCCGTTCCCAGAAAGGGCTGACATTGACGCCTGCGGGAGAGGTCGTCATCCAATTTGTCAACGACACCATTGCCAGGGAGGAAAAAGCAAGGGAATCCATTCATGCATTAAATTCAGAGGTGTATGGAACCCTTAAAATAGCCGTTGCATCTATCGTTGGCCAAAACTGGCTGCCACAGGTCTTGAAGAAATACGTAAACCGCTACCCTCAGGCAAAAATATCACTTGTGACTGGCTGGAGCAGTGAAATATCTAAGGCACTATACGAAGATCAGGTGCACATCGGGATTATAAGGGGTACACCGGACTGGAAAGGTGTCAAGATCCACTTATTTAAGGACAGTCTGTATTTAGTCGATACGGAAATAACAAGTCCTGAACAAGTATTGGATACAGACCGGCCGTTTATCCAATTTAAAAGTGATTCGAATTACTACCAGGAAATACAGGATTGGTGGTTAAGGCAATTCCAGACAGCACCAAAAAGAACAATCATTGTTGATCAGATTGAAACATGTAAACAGATGACCTTCAACGGAATCGGTTACGCAATTCTTCCGGCAATAACACTGAATGGGGCGGAAAAGGACATCTTTAAAGTCCCGCTTCGCGATGAAAACAATGAACCTTTAGGAAGGGACACCTGGCTTCTGGGATATGAATCGGCCTTCCGATTGAAGCAAGTCCAGGCCTTCATTGATATCGTCAAAGAACATATTGTTGAGACCAAGAAAACAGATAAATAGTTTTTCTTGTTTTAAAAACTTTTGTTTGTTAAAGTAATTTTTAGAATAGGCTGTTTTCCGTGTTGTTGCTTTAGCAGATTAATTCTATAAAAGAGCAGCACGCTAGCGGAATGGGGCAAATACATACATAATTTGGAGGCAAAGTATATGAAAATGATGGATGCTAATGAAATTATTTCGTTTATTCAAAATAGCAAAAAAGCTACTCCGGTAAAGGTATATATTAAAGGTGACCTTGAAGGAATCGACTTTGGCGACAATACCCAGACGTTCATCACAGGCAACACCGGCGTTATTTTCGGTGAGTGGGCTGAAATCAATCCGGCAATCGAAGCAAACCAGGCTAAAATTGAAGATTATGTCATTGAAAATGACCGAAGAAATTCGGCAATTCCTTTGTTGGACATGAAGAATATCAAGGCTCGTATTGAGCCAGGTGCAATCATCAGGGACCAGGTTGAAATCGGCGACAATGCTGTTATTATGATGGGTGCATCCATTAATATTGGTGCTGTTGTAGGTGAAGGTACGATGATCGACATGAACGTAGTACTAGGAGGACGTGCAACAGTCGGCAAGAACTGCCACATTGGTGCAGGGTCTGTACTTGCTGGAGTTATCGAGCCGCCATCAGCAAAGCCTGTTGTTGTTGAAGATGATGTAGTGATCGGAGCGAATGCTGTTGTTCTTGAGGGTGTCACAGTAGGTAAGGGTGCGGTAGTCGCTGCAGGCGCAATCGTAATCGACGATGTTCCTCCATACACAGTTGTAGCCGGAACACCAGCACGTGTCATCAAGGAAATCGACGAGAAAACGAAATCAAAAACTGAAATCAAGCAGGAGCTTCGCCAGCTTTAATAGCAAGCATGAAAGCGTGGATCGTAGTCCGCGCTTTCTTTTATAAGGGGAGAGAACTCTATGGATTTTACTACTTTCGTTAAAATTAGAAGAGATTTGCATCAAATTCCTGAGCTGGGTTTCAAGGAGTTCAAAACTCAGGCTTACCTCCTTGACTATCTAAGCAGTCTTCCTCAGGACGGCTTGGAAATAAAGACATGGAAGACAGGGATTTTTGTCAGGGTCAAAGGAATGAATCCAAAGAAGACGATTGGCTATAGAGCTGATATCGATGGTCTTCCAATCACAGAAGCAACCGGCTTGGAATTCAAATCACTTCATGAAGGGCAGATGCATGCATGCGGTCATGATTTTCATATGTCCATTGCCCTTGGGTTGATTTCGTACTTCGTTGCTCATCCGATTGAAGATCATTTACTGTTCATTTTCCAGCCTGCGGAGGAAGGTCCGGGTGGTGCCGAGCCAATGCTTAAAACGGACATCATGCAGGAATGGAAGCCGGATATGGTCATTGCCCTGCATATTGCTCCTGAGTATCCTGTCGGCACGATTGCAACACGGGAAGGGCTGCTTTTCGCCAACACCTCCGAATTGTTCATTGACCTTGAGGGGAAGGGTGGGCATGCGGCTTATCCTCACCAGACTAATGATATGGTCGTTGCCGCTTGTGCTCTTGTGAACCAGCTTCAGTCTATTGTTTCTAGAAATGTGGATCCACTCGACAGTGCTGTTGTAACAATCGGCAAAATCACCGGAGGCACGGTACAAAATATCATCGCTGAAACAGCAAGGCTGGAAGGGACGATCCGCACACTGTCTGTAGAATCCATGGCGAGAGTGAAGGAAAGGATTGAAGCACTCGTAAAAGGTATCGAAGTAGGCTATCAATGCAAGACTTCAATTGACTATGGTGCCATGTATCATCAAGTTTATAATAATGAAGAATTGGCACGTGACTTTATCGCCTTTGCAGAGGAAAGGGAAAATATCGACGTGATTGTATGCAAAGAGGCAATGACTGGAGAAGACTTTGGTTATATGCTCAAAGAGATTCCTGGCTTTATGTTTTGGCTTGGTGTTCATTCAGACCATGGACTTCATCATGCCAGACTGGACCCGGATGAGGACGCCATCGAGACAGCAATTGACCTGCTGACTGAGTATATTGAGTATAAAAGCAAATAAACCTATGAACTTTTCAATCTGGCTTAGTGATAGAGTGTAATTGCCATTCCAAAAAAGAGGTGTTCAATATGAGATTGCGTCAACCTATGCCTGAAATAAACGGGGCCGCTGAATGGCTCAATGGAGAGGTTACTAGAGAACAGCTGGTTGGTGAAAAGCCGACTCTGATTCACTTTTGGTCAATCAGCTGTCATCTATGCAAGGTAGCAATGCCATCGGTTAATGAACTGCGCGATCAATATAAAGATAATCTGAATGTGGTGGCTGTCCATATGCCAAGGTCAGAAAAAGACATGAATATCAAAGAAATCAAACAGGTGGCAGCTGAACACAGCATGTCCCAGCCCATTTTTATTGATCATGACCACATATTGACGGACGCGTTTGAGAATCAATATGTACCAGCTTACTACCTTTTTGATCATAATGGTTTGTTAAGGCATTTTCAGGCTGGGGGAAGCGGTTTAAAGATGCTTGAAAAGCGTGTGATCAGAGTTCTCGAAGAAATGGAAAAGGAAGAATGAATCCTTTTGAGGGTTTAACGGACACTTTTCTGCATAAAGACCACGAGTTTGTCCGATAGAGCCCTTCTAACGGACACTTTTCTGCATAAAGACCACGAGTTTGTCCGATAGAGTCCTTCTAACGGACACTATTCTGCATAAAGACCACGAGTTTGTCCGATAGAGCCCTTCTAACGGACATTTTTCTGCATAAAGACCACAAGTTTGTCCGATAGAGCCCTTCTAACGGACACTTTTTCTGCATAAAGACCACGTTTTTGTCCGATAGAGCCATTCTAACGGACATTTTTCTGCATAAAGATCACGTGTTTGTCCGATAGAGCCCTTCTAACGGACATTTTTCTGCATAAAGACAACGAGTTTGTCCGATATAGCTCACCTAACGGACACTTTTCTCTGTTATGACCACAAGCTTGTCCTATCGAGGCCTTCTGATTCCTTTGATTCCAAAGTCCAACACCATTTCGCCTGCCTTTTTCAGTTAAAATCTGATAATTTCCATATACAAAAAAATATAAAAATTCTAAAAAATACTGGAAAAATATTTCGAAACTCGATATATTAATGTATACGTGCTTTTCTTTTTTGCTAAGCTTTTCCAATTTTTTTCTGCGCGTTGCTATTTTTACAAGGTTGGGGGTACGATTCCTTCATACACGTACGAAGAAGGAAACAAACCATTATTGCCTTAACAATCTCTAATTTTCCAAAGGGGGGGATATGAATGGAGACATTCAAAAAATTAAAAGAATATTATTGGCCTTTTAAAAATTACTTTATATGGTCAATATTATTTATGTTGATTGTAACAGCGATTACCGTGGTTTATCCGATGATCCTGCAGCTTACAATCGATGAAGCCGTCATTGGAGGACGGTATGATCTGATTCCACTTCTTGCTGCCGGTTTTGTGGGATCCATGGTCGTTAAAGGTATCTGTACCTACATTTATCAATATACAGGAGATCTGTTTGGCATTCATTCTGTCTATAAGCTGAGAAACTCGCTTTATGAAAGGCTTCAGTTCCTTTCTTTCCGTTATTACGACAATGCGAAGACAGGTGATTTAATGTCAAGGCTTACTGCAGATGTGGAAGGCTTTCGCTTTTTCCTAAGCTTTGGCTTCTCGGAGTTGATTCGTTTTGTCCTCTTAATTGGTATTAGTTTTACCGTTATGTTCTATTATTCTATTTCATTGACTTTTGTGACTCTCGCTACACTGCCTTTCCTTGCTGTAGTCGTGTATAAGTTTGACAGGGCAGTCCATCCGGCGTTCAGGGGGATCCGGAAGTCGTTTGGGAAACTTAATACCAAGGTTCAGGAGAATATAAGCGGAATCAACACTGTAAAATCTCTTTCTCGTGAAGATTATGAGATTGGCAGATTCAATTCCTCAAATGGAAATTATAAAGATCAATATTTATTCACTTCGGAAATCTGGGCGAAGTATTTCCCTTTAATGGAGTTTTTGGGGAATTTAAGTGTTGTCCTGCTTTTAGGATACGGTGGCTTCCTGGTCATGAATGAATCTTTGCTGCCGGGAGAGCTGGTGGCTTTCTACAGCCTCGTTTGGTACATCATGTGGCCAATCATGAACCTCGGCTTCGTTGTGAATCTGTTTTCCCAATCCAAAGCATCAGGGGAACGATTATTGGAGATTCTTGAAGCTGATGAGGAGATTGAAGAGAAGCGTGGGGCCCTTCAGGTTGAAAAACTCTCAGGAGACGTAGAGTTCAATAATGTAACACTCCGTTATGGCGATGATGAAAATGAAGCTTTATATAATATTACCTTTAAAGCACGTCCTGGCCAGACAATTGGGTTGATTGGGTCGACAGGTTCTGGAAAAACAAGCATTACTCAGCTGATGACTAGGTTTTATGAGCCGGTCGCTGGCCAAGTCCTGATTGATGGCCTGGATATTAAGGATTATTCAATTCGTTCACTTCGCAGCAACATAGGGATTGTCCTCCAGGAGTCCTTCCTTTTTTCTTCCTCGATTAAAGCCAATATCTCTTATGGCAATCCAGAGGCAACGATGGAGGAAATCATTGCTGCCGCAAAAAGGGCGCAGGCACATAGTTTTATAATGGAACTGCCGGATGGGTATGATACGATCCTTGGGGAAAGAGGAATGGGGCTGTCTGGCGGCCAAAAGCAAAGAATCGCGATTGCCAGGGCGATTTGTGTCAATCCAAGTATCTTGATCCTTGATGATGCCACAAGTGCAGTAGATATGGAAACTGAATTCAAGATCCAGCAAGCACTCCTGGAAGTCATGAAGGGACGGACGACTTTTATCATCGCACACCGCATTTCTTCCCTTAAGCACGCAGATGAAATTCTCGTGCTTGAAAATGGGGCAATTGCTGAGCGTGGAACCCATGAACAACTGATCAAGAATGGCGGAACATATCAAAAAATCTACGATATACAATTTAAGGACCGCCAAAAAGTATCGCAAACTGGCTGAAATTCAAAAAGGGATGATTGATAGATGTTCGTCATTTCGTTCATACCGGATCAGTTATCTATAATGTACAGGGGGGGAAGATTTTGAGCAAGAAAGGTAACTCTCAAGTTTTGAAAAGGTTCCACTATTCTACTGACCAGGTTATTGATAAGCCTTTTAACTGGAAACAGATGTTGAGGCTTTTTGGTTATATGCTCCCATATAAAAAGACGCTTGTGCCGCTGTCGATTGCCATGGTTTTAATCACGACAGCAGTAAGACTGACAATCCCAATTCTGATTGGGATCTACACTCTTGATAGAGCCGTTAAAAATAAAGACGTCACTATGCTTTTCTGGCTGGTCGCGCTCATAGGGGGGCTTTATACAGCTTCCTATATTGCGAACATTTACAGAATCCGCTGGATGAATCAATTAGGCCAGAATGTTATATATGATTTGCGTAAACATTTATTCACGCATGTGCAAAATCTATCGCATCGCTTTTTTGACCAGCGTTCAGCTGGATCCATACTCGTGCGGATCATGAATGACATCAATTCCCTTCAGGAATTGTTCACCAATGGTGTCATCAACTTATTGATGGACATTGTTCTGCTGGTCGGCATCTTCTTTATCCTGTTCTCGTTAAGTCCGCAGCTTACACTGGCAATCATGATTATTTTACCGATCATGTTCCTGATCTCAACAAAGCTGAGAAAAAACATCAGGCGCTCCTGGCAGGATGTTCGCATGAAGCAATCCAAGTTAAATTCCCACCTGAATGAAAGTATCCAGGGTATCAGGGTTACACAATCTTTTACGCAGGAAAAGGAAAACATGGCTTTTTTTGATGGAGTAAACGATGAGACCTTCCAGAGCTGGAAGTCGGCTTCACAGAAAAATGCGATGTTCCGTCCGATGGTTGAACTGACCAATGCACTTGGTACAGCAGTATTAATTTGGTATGGAGCGAGTTTGATCCAAAATGGAACGATCTCAATTGGTGTATTCGTCTCCTTCGCCTTCTATCTTGGTATGTTCTGGGAACCAATCTCTAGGCTGGGCCAGGTATATAACCAGTTATTGATGGGGATGGCTTCATCGGAACGGATCTTCGAGTTTCTTGACGAGAAGCCGATTGTTTCTGAGGCTGATCATCCGGTTGAGCTCGAGGAAATGCGAGGAGAAATTAAATTTGATAAAGTCGTCTTCTCATATGATGAAAAGAGAACGGCGCTTAAGGGGATCAGCCTCGAAATGAAGGCTGGACAGACGGTTGCCCTCGTTGGTCATACAGGATCAGGGAAGACAACGATTGCCAATTTAATCAGCCGGTTCTATGATCCTACTTCGGGCAGGGTATTGGTTGACGGTCATGACCTAAAAGAAGTCTCTATAGGCAGCCTGAGGAAGCATATCAGTATCGTACTGCAGGACACCTTTATTTTTTCTGGAACAATTTACGATAATATTCTGTTCGGCAGGCCGGATGCTGCAGAGGAAGAAGTAATAGCTGCTGCAGAAGCTGTAGGAGCAGCCGAATTCATTAAGAAGCTGCCTAATGGATATAAGACAGAAGTGGAAGAAAGGGGTAATATCCTTTCAGTCGGTGAAAGGCAGCTCCTTTCATTCGCCAGGGCGCTGCTTGCTAACCCACGAATCCTGATTATGGATGAAGCGACAGCGAGCATTGATACCGAAACAGAAATGAAAATCCAAAAGGCTCTAAAAACACTGTTGAACGGCCGCACGGCTATCATCATTGCCCACAGACTATCGACCATCAGGGAAGCGGATAATATCTTCGTGCTAGAGAATGGCTTGATCATCGAGCAGGGCAATCATGACCAGCTTATGGACCTTGAAGGAGAATATCATCACCTTGTCAAAGCACAATTCAATATGCTAGATGCAGTGTAAATGTAGAAAGCCTTCTTCGTGAAGGCTTTTTTTGCAGTATTTTTGATACGGCTAAGAGGGGGGCATCCACTTTAAGATGCATTCTGTAACTTTTTAACAGAGTTACCGTCAAATTCATAAATAGAAGTGTTTCAAGGGGGCCTTTCATTGTTGAAAAAAGTATTTATTATGAGTATTTTGTTTGTACTTTTGCTGGCAGGCTGCAGCGGGGGGATGTCACAGGAAAATAGTAAGATGAGTTCTGAAGGTGATATGAACTCTGCTGCTGACATGGAAAATGTAAATGAGGAAAATAGCTTTTCAGAAGATGAAAAACAAGTTGCTGACGCTGGAGAGAAACCGGAAGCAGAGGGACAGTCCGACAAGGGTGCGGATGAATCGGCTGCTCAGCGGATGGTCGTCTATAATGCTGAAATGGATATCAGGGTTAAAAATTTTGAAAATGCGCGAAGTGCCCTTGAAGAAAAGGTCAAGCGTTACAATGGCTATATAGTACAATCTGATTCGAACCGTTATGATGACGAGCAGCAAAGTGGCACGATGACATTCAGAATCCCACAGGAACATTTCCAGGCATTCTTAACTGACGCCGAAGGTCTTTCTGTTCAAGTTAACAATCGCCGTGTGAGCGGTCAGGACGTTACTGAGGAGTATGTAGACCTGGAATCCAGGTTAAAATCGAAAAGAGCTGTCGAAGCCAGATTACTTGAGTTTATGAAAGGGGCTCAGAAAACAGAGGATCTCTTGAAGATTTCATCGGACCTGGCAGATGTTCAGGAACAGATTGAACAAATAGCGGGAAGGAAGAAATACCTCGAAAACCAGACGGCACTTTCAACAGTTACCATCACTCTGCAAGAAAATGAAGTGCCAGTCCCGAAAATAGATAACGACAGCTTGAACACCTGGCAAAAAATTAAAAAGCAGTTTGCTGATAATATCAACATCCTGCTGGCGGCAGGCTCAGGAATCATTGTTTTCCTTATTGGCAACCTCCCTATCCTCATAATTGTAGGAGTGATTGTGGCTGCCATCATATATTTTGTCAGAAAGAAAGCTGTGCAAGGACAAAATAATAATGTAGATTCCGATAGCTGAGGATAAGAAGTGCAAGTGCCTTGATAGGTTAGGCTGCTGAACAGGGGTAGGAAACACTTGTAATGACTCACAACGAAATTGTGTTTTCCTGAACAAGGCGTCAAAAAAACCGTTGCGACACTCGCAACGGTTTTTCTTTTAAATCTCCATAATGATCGGCAGGATCATTGGACGGCGTTTTGTTTTTTCGTAGAGGAAAGGTGCAAGCGTATCAGTGATTTCGTTTTTGATTTCTGACCACTGAGTTGTTTTTCTTTCCATTACTTTATTTAAGTGCTTATTGATCAGGCTTTGTGCGTCGTTGATCAGGTCGCCAGATTCGCGCATATAGACAAACCCGCGTGAAATCAGGTCAGGACCTGCAGCAATCTTGAATTCCTTCATATTGATGCTAACTACTACAACAACAAGGCCTTCCTCGGACAGGATTCGGCGGTCGCGAAGAACAATGTTCCCGATATCGCCAACTCCACTTCCGTCAATGTAGACATTGCCGGAAGGAATCTTCCCGGCTACGCCAACCTCGTTATCGCCAAGAGCAAGTACTTCACCGTTATCCATGATAAAGCAGTTCTCTTTAGCAACTCCACAATCAGTAGCGAGTTTCGTATGCATCTTTTGCATGCGGTACTCCCCGTGGATTGGCATAAAGTATTTCGGTTTGATCAGACGAAGCATCAATTTCTGCTCTTCCTGACCACCGTGTCCTGAAGTATGGATGTCATTCAATGAACCGTGGATAACATCTGCACCTGCACGTGACAGCATGTTGATTGTCCTGTTAACGCTGATGGTATTACCAGGGATCGGAGAAGACGAGAACACTACTGTATCGCCAGGCTGAATTTGGATTTGGCGGTGTGTACCGTTCGCAATCCTTGATAAAGCAGCCATTGGCTCGCCCTGGCTTCCGGTACAAAGGATTGTTACCTGGTTGGCAGGGAGTCTGTTGATTTGCTGTGCTTCAATGAATGTATCCTTTGGCGCAGTGATATAGCCAAGTTCTTGTCCGATATTGATCGCTGATTCCATGCTCCGTCCGAATACGGCAACTTTTCTGCCGTTTGCGACCGCAGCTTCAACAACCTGCTGTAAGCGGTGGATATTGGAAGCGAAAGTAGCAAAGATGATCCGTCCATCCACTTTTCGGAAAATATCATGAATGCTTTCGCCAACACGGCGTTCAGACATCGTGAAGTGCGGAACCTCGGCATTTGTACTGTCCGAAAGTAAGCAAAGGACACCTTCTTTGCCAATTTCAGCCATTTTTGTCAAATTGGCTGGTTCACCTACCGGTGTAAAATCAAACTTGAAATCGCCTGTGTGGACAATTTGGCCAGGAGGCGTTTTCACTACTACACCATATGAATCGGGAATACTGTGTGTTGTTCTGAAGAAAGTGACCGAAGTTTTACGGAACTTGATAATGTCGTCTTCCTTGATTTCGATCAGCTTCGCTTTTCGCAACAAACCGTGCTCTTCAAGCTTGTTTTTGATCAGGCCGAGTGCCAGCTTGCCGCCATAGATTGGAACATTGATTTCGCGCAGCAAATAAGGGATACCGCCGATGTGGTCCTCGTGGCCATGGGTAATGAACAGGCCCTTAATTTTGTCTTCATTTTTTACCAGGTAGGAATAGTCGGGGATAACATAATCGATACCCAGTAATTCATCTTCTGGGAATTTTATGCCGGCATCGATCAGGATGATTTCATCCTGGAACTGCACCCCATAGGTATTCTTGCCGATCTCGCCTAGTCCACCGAGCGCGAAAACGGCTGTTTGGTCATTTTTAACGAATTTCATAAATTATTCGATCTCCAATACTTCAAAGTTTTCTTTTTGTTTCTCATACTCAAAATAGTTACCCTCAACTGCCTCGACATATTCAATATTATATTGGCGATCAGCTATTTTTGTCCTTACATCTCTTTCAGTGTCGGCTTTCACATAAATGGTTTGTGTTTTTTCGCGAACTGGTACTTGCTTGTTGGATTCCTGGAAGTAAACTTTAAAAATCATTAAAAATCTCTCTCCTTAAATTAACTTTTTCTATTTTATAGGCAATTTCCGATGACACATTTTGCAGAGTTATGCGATTCCCTGCCTGGGATATACCAAAGGTAGACGAACTGATTTTGTAGGTAAAGCATAACTCTGTTAAAACAATAAACGAAATCCGCCATATATAAAAATTAACAATGTCACCATTGTTATTATCCATCGTGCCATGTTTTTCCGCTATTAACCAATTTACAATAAGGAAGGAGCCCTTCGCAAGTTTGAAGGGCTCAAAAAGTTAAGCGATTGTTTTTTTTCGAAGCAAATCTTTCCACTGTTTTAAAAGCTTCTTTCTTAGCTTCTTTAACATAGTGGATCATCTCCTTAGTTCTTATTTTAAACTATCCTTGTCCAAAGTAAAGTAAACAAGGAAAAGTTTAACTAAGATTATTTTTCAAATTCCTATCTTTTTGTTTATATTATATGATGAAATAGCAAATTTTTTCATGGGTATTGATGGAATGACACAAATTGTCATTGTTTTGACACAGATTTAGACTTCTTATTTCTGTACATGCACGCAACGATTTGGTAGACTACCGGGATTACATAATACAGCTCAATAAGTAAGAAAATAATTTAATCATAGCATCGAAGGAGAAGATCATGAGCAAAATCGTATTTTTTGATATAGATGGTACACTGTTGGACCATGATAAAAATCTGCCGGATTCTACAAAAGAGGCAATTGTTACATTAAAAAATAATGGGGTTTTTGTAGCCATTGCTACAGGGAGGGCTCCATTTATGTTCGAATACCTGAGAGAAGAGCTGGAGATCGATTCTTTTGTAAGCTTTAACGGACAATATGTTGTGTTTGAAGGGGAGCCAATCAGCCAGAATCCATTGAATAATGGAAAGATAGAAGAACTTTATTTTGAAGCTGCAGATAAGGGCCATCCAGTCGTTTTTATGAACAATATGACGATGAAATCATCAGTGAAGCACCACGAATACATTGAAAAAAGCCTGGGTGACCTGAAGTTCGCCCATCCTGAACATGATGACCGATTTTATGTAGATCGGGACCTCTACCAAACGCTATTGTTCTGCGAAGAAGGCCAGGAAAAGTATTATAGGGAGACCTATCCTGAGTTTAACTTTATCAGGTGGCATCCATACTCTGTTGATATTCTGCCAGCGGGAGGGTCTAAAGCGGAAGGAATCAAGAAGATGGTGGAGCGATTAGGTTTCAAACGGGAAGATGTATACGCTTTTGGTGATGGGTTGAATGACCTTGAGATGATTCAAGCAGTCGGTACAGGGGTTGCCATGGGCAATTCTGTTCCTGAATTGAAGAAACTCGCTAATATGGTTACCCGGGATGTAGATGACGATGGAATCTGGCACGGTTTGAAAGAGCTGGATTTGATTTAGAATAAAGCTCTTTTCTCAAACTTTGTTGCTATTGACTACAAAATAGGATTGAATGGCCTATTTTTATTCGAAAAGTTGATTCTTTTGTGAGAAAAGAGCATGCAAACTAAATACCGACCTGCAAAATGGCTTACATTACGTTAAAATCGGCTTTAGGATTTTAACAACAATCTTTACGAAAACAGGTTTGAGCGGGATGCAGGAAAAGCTGTCAAGAAACCCCCCGGAATTATGACATGTTGACGGTGTAATAATGAAAAGCTGTCAAGAAACCGTGGTAATTATGACAGGTTTAAGCCCATTTAGAGAAAAAGCTGGCAAAAATGTACCGGAATAAAGACAGGTTCGAATCAAACCAGAGGAAAGCTGTTAAGAAAACATCGCAATTTAGACAGGTTAACAGGGTGAAACCGGAAACCTGTCATAAATGACTTTGATTTAGCTTATGCCTTCAATGTTATTAAAGTGGTTAAAGCCACAAAAAAGCCGAATCTCAGGATTCGGCTTTTATCTTTCAACTGGTTTTGCATCGGGAATTTCTGTATATGGATCTTGTTTATTGATGTGGTCGTAAAACATGATGCCGTTTAAATGATCGATTTCATGCTGGAAGACAATCGCTGGCAGGCCTTTTAGGCGAAGTTTTACTTCATTTCCTTCAAGATCTATTCCTTTTACGGTTATCCTGGCATATCTCGGCACATATCCAGGGATCGACTCATCAACTGACAGGCATCCTTCACCGGCTGCAAGGTAGGAACGTTCCACTGAATGGCTGATGATTCTTGGGTTGAAAAGGGCATGGCTCAATAAATTATCTTTTTCGTCAGTTACATGAACAGCAATCATTCTTTTCGATACATTTATTTGTGGTGCAGCAAGACCGATTCCGGGACGGAGCCCATTTTTTTGGGCAACTTCTGGGTCCTGGCTGTTTTTAACATATTCAATCATGCTTTCAAGCACTTCCTTATCTTCCTGTGAAGGGGGCATAGGAACCTCTTCCGCGACTTTTCGGAGCACGGGATGTCCATCACGGACGATATCATTCATCGTCAACATTAACTTCACCTCTAGTATGTAATAATGTTAAGTCTAACAAATGAACAGTAAAAAGTTAACTAGAAATGTTAAAAGAGAGAGGGACTTGCCCTCCCTCTTTCTTAACTGCATAAGAAAGCATTTAGCCTTAAGATTGGTGTCCAGCTCCAGCGCTAGCCAGTTTTCATCTCTGCTTGTGCTACTTCCGAGTATCTTGCGAGAAGCGTTAGCTTTGCGCAGCTCGAGTCGTTTATCTAGTGTCGCCTCCTAAAAACTCCGAAACTTCAACTCCGCCGGCAGAAGCAAAAAGCGCTTCTTTGGCGGAGTCTCCAGTTTCTGCGTTTCTGGGCAGTCGGCTATACTTTTCGATTTCGGTCCTGCAAATGAAGTCAAAGAGCGACTTCATCGGCAGGCCATCCGTGGCACACGATATGCTAGACCCGCCAGCCACAGGACGTGGCGTTATAGGCGGGCAGCGCTTATCGGGGTTGACCAAGGCGCTTACGCTATTACTAATTAAAACTTCCAGCAGGCGCAGCCAACAATAATCAGAAGGATGAACAATACGACAATCAAAGCGAATCCACTACCATATCCTGCTCCTGCAACAGGATAACCACATCCATATCCGTAACCGTGCATCAGGAAAACCTCCTCAATTGTGTTTTTCGCCCTTAAATCGGTCGATTGCTATAGCCTATGCAAGAGAAAAATATAGGTATAGGCTTAAGCCTAGAGCATAAACAGCCAGAGGTAGGTATATATATAGGGTAAGGACAAGCATACGCCACTTCCAGTCTTAACAATTCATCCCGCGAATTTTCATATCTGTTGTCAAATCTCGCCGCAATCGCTATAGTAAAATTGGTATTAATGAGGAGGTTATTATTTTGTCCATAGTCAAAAAAATAAGTTTAGCTATTATTATGATGGCTGGAGTTTTCAGTCTAGCTGGGTGTCTGGACAAGCAATCACCAGAAGAGAAGATGTTTGAAGCACTTGAAAAGGTTGTTTCAATTGAAAAGGGGTTTGAGGACCAGCAGGACCCACTTGTTGAGCTGGAAAAGAAGGAAAAAGAGATTTATGAGAAAATCATTTCACTTGGAATGAAGGAATATGATCAAATTGTGAAGCTGGCAGATGAGGCGCTTGCTTTAGCTGACAAACGCGCAGAGCATATTGAGAAAGAAAAAGAAAGTATAGATGAATCCGAAAAAGAGTTTGGGAAAGTAGATGAAATCATCGAGGAAATTGATGACGCAAACCTAAAGAAGCAGGCAACTGAACTGCAGGCAACTATGAAAGAAAGATATGAAACCCACGATAAGCTGTACGAAAATTATAAAAAAGGCCTTCAATATGACAAAGAGCTTTATGAAATGCTTAAAGATAAGGAATTAAGCTTTGAAAAACTTGAAGAACAGATCAATAAAGTGAATGAAGTATATGAAACTGTCTTGAATGACAATCAGGAATTCAATGATAAGACAGACCAGTATAATCAAGAGAAGATGGATTTTTACAAAAATGCTGGAATAGAAGTTAGTTCAAATCAGGAAAAATAATGAGTGAGAAGTGAGCCGCTTTGAGATTAAGCGGCTTTTTTTGTTGCTTGGAAGAAAGTCCATTTTAAAGAGGCCGGGTACATATCCATGGAAATTAACGATATATGCCTTTTAAATACCCTTTTACAGCACTAATACAGTCTGAATTAAAAGTAATTTATTATAGTACAGTAATTAATAAAAAGTAATACAGTTGTTTTTCTGAGATAATAACATACAGATAGTGAATAAAATTAAAAAAGATGAAACATAGTATTTGACGGACTTATTTTGGTGATGTAAACTAAAAAACGAATGAGCGGATTGTATTACTCTATTTTTCTTTTCCACTGATACAGAATTTCTGGTGCTAGAATGGAGAAATAAAAGTTTTTTTATGGTGGATCTGTGGAAAACTAAAGAATGGTGTGTTCATATGGTGTTCCAGGTACGAGCTGTTTTATAAAACTCTCTTGAAGCAATCATAAACCCCTAAGAAAAAACAATTCAGCTCTGACAGGTATTTAGAAACCCGGGGAAGTTTATCCTGATATTGGGTAACCTATTTTTGTATATTCAATTTAAAATTCATGAAGTATGAAAGGAAGAGGTGGCTCTGATGGCATCTAAAACAAAAAACAACACTGTTGATGCAATGAAGCAGCTCGAAAAGATTGAAAGCCAATTTGAGATGTTCCAGATTTTGAATGAAGAGGGCGAAGTCGTAAATGAAGCGGCTATGCCTGAGCTTTCTGATGAGCAATTACAAGAATTAATGAAGCGCATGGTTTATACAAGGATTCTGGACCAGCGTTCAATTTCATTGAACCGCCAAGGACGTCTGGGATTCTATGCTCCTACAGCAGGACAGGAAGCTTCCCAGCTTGCATCTCAATTCGCACTTGAGAAAGAAGATTTCATCCTTCCGGGATATCGTGATGTGCCGCAAATGATCTGGCATGGACTTCCGCTTACGCAAGCTTTCTTATTTTCACGCGGACACTTTAAGGGTAATCAAATTCCTGAAGGTGTAAATGTCATTTCACCACAAATCATCATTGGTGCACAATATATCCAGGCAGCAGGTGTAGCACTTGGAATGAAGAAACGCGGAACAAAAGCGGTTGCTGTTACTTACACAGGTGATGGCGGTTCTTCTCAAGGTGACTTCTACGAAGGTATCAACTTTGCAGGTGCATACAAAGCTCCGGCAATCTTCTTCGTACAAAACAACCGTTTCGCCATTTCTACTCCAGTAGAAAAGCAGACTGCTGCAGAGACAATTGCTCAAAAAGCAGTTGCTGCAGGTATCCCTGGTATCCAGGTTGACGGAATGGACCCGCTTGCTGTTTACGCTGTAACTCTTGAAGCACGTAAGCGCGCAGTTAATGGCGAAGGCCCTACATTGATCGAAACAATGACTTACCGTTATGGTCCTCACACAATGGCTGGTGATGACCCAACTCGTTACCGTACATCCGATCTGGACAATGAATGGGAAAAGAAAGATCCACTAGTACGTTTCCGTAAATTCCTGGAGAAGAAGGACCTGTGGACTGAAGAAATGGAAAACGAAACAATCGAACAAGCAAAAGAAGAAATCAAAAACGCTATCAAAGAAGCGGATGATACTCCTAAGCAAAAAGTAACTGACCTTATGGAAATCATGTATGATGAAATGCCAGACTACTTAAAAGAGCAATATGAAATATATAAAGAGAAGGAGTCGAAGTAAGCCATGGCTCAAATGACAATGATTCAAGCAATTACAGACGCTCTTCGCGTAGAGATGAAGAACGATCCAAACGTACTTGTATTCGGGGAAGACGTAGGCGTAAACGGCGGTGTATTCCGTGCTACTGAAGGCCTGCAAAATGAATTTGGTGAAGACCGTGTATTCGATACACCTCTAGCGGAATCAGGTATCGGCGGATTGGCAATTGGTCTTGCGCTGCAAGGCTACCGTCCAGTTCCTGAAATCCAATTCTTCGGCTTTGTCTTCGAAGTTATGGATTCTATTGCAGGGCAAATGGCTCGTATGCGTTACCGTTCAGGCGGCCGCTACAGCTCACCTGTTACGATCCGTTCGCCATTCGGGGGAGGCGTACATACTCCAGAAATGCACGCTGACAGCCTTGAAGGAATGGTCGCACAGCAGCCTGGCCTAAAAGTCGTAATTCCTTCAACTCCTTATGACGCAAAGGGATTGTTGATTTCTTCAATCCGCGATAATGATCCAGTCATTTTCTTAGAGCACATGAAGCTTTACCGCTCTTTCCGTCAGGAAGTACCAGAGGAAGAATACACAATCCCTCTAGGGAAAGCAGATGTTAAGCGTGAAGGGAAAGACCTGTCCATTATCACTTATGGCGCTATGGTCCATGAATCATTAAAGGCAGCAGAAGAACTTGAAAAAGAAGGATACTCTGTAGAAGTAATCGATTTAAGAACTGTAATGCCTTTCGATATTGAAACAATCATCGCTTCTGTTGAAAAAACAGGAAGAGCGATAGTCGTGCAGGAAGCTCAAAAACAAGCTGGTATGGCCGGACAGATTGTTGCAGAAATCAATGATCGTGCAATCCTGAGCCTTGAGGCACCAGTATTGCGTGTGACAGCTCCAGATACAGTTTTCGCATTCTCTCAAGCAGAATCTGTATGGCTGCCTAACTACAAAGATGTAATTGCAACAGCTAAAAAAGTACTTACGTTCTAAATTAAATACTGAAATTAATAAGGTTGAAAAACTTAGGAGGGTGAATTCCATTGGCATTCCAATTTAAGCTGCCAGACATCGGTGAAGGTATTCACGAAGGTGAAATAGTCAAATGGTTCGTAAAACCTGGCGATAAAGTTCAGGAAGACGATGTACTTTGCGAAGTGCAGAATGACAAAGCAGTAGTAGAAATTCCTTCACCTGTAGCTGGTACAGTCGAAGAGGTTTTAGTAGAAGAAGGAACAGTAGCAACAGTAGGACAGGTTCTTGTAACCTTCGACGCTCCTGGCTACGAGCACCTTAAATTCAAAGGTGAAGAAGAAGATGCACCTGCTGAACAGCCTAAACAGGAAAAGACAGAAGCCCAGGTTCAATCTACTTTAGAATCCGGACAAAAAATCGAGAAAGAAGCAGCAGATGCTCCTGCTCCTGCAGGCCAGACTGGTGCTGGCGCAGCAGCTGCACCACAAGCAGAGGTTGACCCAAACCGTAATATCGTGGCAATGCCATCTGTCCGTAAATATGCACGTGAAAAAGGCGTTGACATTCGTCAGGTTGCTGGTTCAGGCAAGAATGGCCGCATCGTGAAGGATGATATCGACAGCTTCCTAAGCGGAGGTGCTCCTGCAGCAGCTGCACCACAAGCAGATCAAGCACAGGCAGCACAAACTGATGAGGCACCTAAAGCTGCAGCGGCTCAGGCGATTCCAGAAGGACAATACCCTGAGACACGCGAAAAGATGAGCGGTATCAGAAAAGCGATTGCTAAGGCAATGGTTAATTCCAAGCATACAGCTCCACATGTTACACTAATGGACGAAGTGGATGTAGCAAAGCTTGTCGCTCATCGCAAGAAGTTCAAGGAAGTAGCTGCAGAGAAAGGAATCAAGCTTACATTCCTTCCTTATGTGGTAAAAGCATTAACAAGTGCATTGCGTGAATATCCAGCATTGAACACATCATTAGATGATGCTACAAGCGAAATCGTTCACAAGCACTATTACAATATCGGAATTGCTGCAGACACGGAAAAAGGCTTGCTTGTTCCAGTCGTAAAAGATGCTGACCGCAAATCCGTATTCTCAATCTCTAATGAAATTAATGAGTTAGCTGGTAAAGCTCGTGACGGAAAGCTGTCACCTGATGAAATGAAGGGTGCTTCTTGCACAATCACGAACATCGGCTCTGCTGGCGGACAGTGGTTCACTCCAGTCATCAACCATCCGGAAGTAGCGATCCTCGGTATCGGACGCATTGCTGAGAAGCCAGTTGTTAAAGATGGTGAGATAGTTGCCGCTCCTGTATTGGCGCTTTCCTTAAGCTTCGATCACCGAATGATTGACGGCGCTACTGCACAGCATGCATTGAACCACATCAAGCGCCTGTTGAACGATCCAGAACTATTGTTAATGGAGGGGTAATAAATGGTAGTAGGAGATTTTCCAATCGAAACTGATACTCTTGTCATTGGTGCCGGCCCTGGCGGATATGTGGCAGCGATTCGCGCTGCCCAGCTAGGCCAAAAAGTAACAATCGTGGAAAAAGCAACTCTTGGCGGAGTGTGCTTGAACGTGGGATGTATTCCTTCAAAAGCTTTGATTTCTGCAGGACACAGATTCGAAAACGCTAAGCATTCTGAAGATATGGGTGTCAAAGCGGAAAACGTTACGCTTGATTTCTCTAAAGTTCAGGAGTTTAAGGCTGGAGTAGTTAAAAAACTTACAGGCGGCGTTGAAGGTTTATTGAAAGGCAACAAAATCGATATCGTAAGAGGCGAAGCGTATTTCGTCGATTCCAATACGATTCGTGTTATGGATGAAAATTCAGCACAGACATATACATTCAAAAATGCAATCATTGCGACGGGATCCCGTCCGATCGAAATCCCAGCTTTCAAGTACTCCAAGCGCGTACTTGATTCAACAGGAGCACTTAACCTCCAGGAGCTTCCAAAGAGCATTGTTGTTATTGGCGGCGGGTACATTGGTACTGAGCTTGGCGGAGCATACGCAAGCTTTGGCACTAAAGTAACGATTCTTGAAGGCGCAGACGAAATTCTTAATGGATTCGAAAAGCAGATGTCAGCATTAGTAAAACGAAACCTTAAGAAGAAGGGTGCAGAGATCATTACTAAGGCACTTGCGAAAGGTGTTGACGAGACTGACTCTGGCGTAACAGTTAAGTATGAAGCAAACGGTGAAGAAAAGAATATCGAAGCAGACTACGTTTTTGTCATGGTAGGAAGAAAGCCTAACACGGACGAACTAGGCCTTGAGCAGGTAGGCATCGAGATGTCTGATCGCGGCGTTATCCAAATCGACAAACAGTGCCGTACAAGCGTAAGCAACATCTATGCGATCGGTGACATTGTCGAAGGGCCGCCACTAGCCCATAAAGCTTCTTACGAAGGTAAAATTGCTGCTGAAGCAATCGCTGGACATCCTTCAGAAATCGACTACCTGGCTATTCCGGCAGTTGTCTTCTCAGATCCAGAATTAGCATCAGTAGGCTACTCTGAAAAAGAAGCGAAAGATGCAGGCATTGATATTAAAGCATCTAAGTTCCCATTCGCGGCAAATGGCCGTGCACTATCACTTAACCAGACAGACGGCTTCTTGAAGCTGATCACACGTAAAGAAGATAACATTGTCATCGGTGCGCAGATTGCTGGACCTAATGCTTCTGACATGATCGCAGAGCTTGGATTAGCAATCGAAGCAGGCATGACTGCTGAAGACCTTGCAATGACAATCCACGCTCACCCAACTCTCGGTGAGATTACGATGGAAGCTGCAGAGGTAGCACTTGGTAATCCGATTCATATAGTAAAATAATATGAATAGCGTAAGCGCCTTGATCAGCCCTGAAGCGTCTCGAGCTGCTCAAAGCTAACGCTTCTCGCAAGACACTCGAGAAGCTCTAGCAGGGATGAAAACTGGCTAGGCGCAGGAGCTGGACAATTCTCAAATTGAAAAGTTCTTCCTGATTTTGAATTAAAAAAAGTCCTTTCCTGATGGAAAGGACTTTTTTTATTCATTATTTAAAACTGCTGATAATGGTTCGATGATCTGGTCCTTTGTAACATTGCCATTCACATTGGCAAGGACCTGGTCCTGATGGACAATCAGGATGGCAGGAAATTGTTTTACCTTAAAAAGGTCATAGTATTTATTGGCATTGGCAGCAGGAATGACAACAATATCATCGAATGCGGAAGGGTATTCTTTCTTTAATTCTATAATAGCATCATAATAGGATGCTTCCTGTCTATAGTTCTCATCATCAGAAAAGAAAACGACTTGTTTAATATCTCCATTGAGCTCCAATTCATCTGAATCGTTGACTGGGTTGCAAGAAGCCGTAAGAAATAGGAACGTTGCGACAAAAACAAAAGACAAGCTTTTCATTTATCTTTGCCTCACTTTTTTTCGGAATGTTGTTTCACCATGTAACTGTTTGTCCATATTCTATCATAGCAATTTCCAAAAGAATGGAATGTTATTGATTTGTTACATAATTGAAAAATATCCTAATCATCAGGACATATACTAGTAAAAAGATCTGAATGTTTAACCTAACGTGACTTGGGAATAAGATAATTTAGACATGGTGGTGGAGGGTTTGAAAGTGTATGCAGTTATGCTGCTTCAATTCATTATCTGGAGTGGGTATACCTTAATAGAATGGCTATCCAAACACGATCATCCGATTTATAATGGTATTATGTTCTTGGTATTTTTCTATTTAGCCATAATAATCGGCAATCATATAATGAAATCCACAAGGAAAACATTTCTTATAACGGTTTTGAGCCTGGCTATTTATGGGTCGATTCATATGACAATGTCCTTTATTTCCTGAAAAACTGAGCATGTAAAAAATTATAATCCATCAGCTTTGTCAGCAAAGATATACCAGCGGGAGGGGAAAGTCTTGAAAAAAACAATAGTATCAGTTATAGCTGCTTCGGCTATTTTAGCCGGGTGCGGGGCTGCAGAAGAAGCACAGAAGCCAATAGGCACCAGTGAAGAACAGCAAGAACAAATCCAGAAAGATGAAAAAGCCGCGGAGGAAAAGCCGGAAACAGAAGCTGCAGAACCAGCGGAGAAACCAGGTGAAGATGAAAAAAAGAGCGAAGAAGTATTACAGGCATCACCACAATATAGGATGAAAGGCGATTTTTCTATCCAAAATATTGACAACCCTGATGAAAAAATTGTTTTATTGACAATTGACGACGCTCCGGACAAAAATGCTCTTGAGATGGCCAAAACTTTAAAAGAATTAAATGTAAAAGCTATCTTTTTTGTAAATGGCCACTTCCTTGACACTCCAGAAGAAGGGGAAGTGCTAAAGCAAATTCATCAAATGGGCTTTCCAATTGGGAACCATACATATAATCACAAATCGTTAAGGGATTTATCCGAGGAACAGCAAAGGAAAGAAATTGTAGATCTTAATGACAGGGTTGAGGAACTGATTGGTGAAAGGCCGGAATTCTTCAGGGCTCCATTCGGAATGAATACTGACTACAGCAAGCAGCTGGCCGCAGAAGAGAAAATGCTGCTAATGAATTGGACCTATGGTTATGATTGGGAAAAGGATTATCAATCAAAGGAAGCTCTTGCGGATATTATGGTGAATACGCCTTTACTCAGGAATGGAGCGAATTTACTGATGCATGACAGACAGTGGACAAGCACAGCGCTGGGGGATATCGTAAAAGGCCTGCAAAATAAAGGATATAAAATTGTCGATCCTGAACTTATCGAAACTCCTGCAAATAAAGAAACGGCTGCCCAGTAGCAGCCGTTTTTGATGTTTTAAACAAAAATTTTTCTCGTGTATTTTATGTAACCTTTATTTACGTGGATAGAAATACATGACTCTTCCATTAAATAAATGAAGTTCGCCCTGCAATTTTTTACCGATGAATTTACTGAATTCATTTGCTTTTCCTTTATCCCCAGCTGTCGCTGTTGGAGGAAGTGTAATTTGTATGTATGATTGTTCGCGTTCTGTCCCGTCTTCGTCGACAACTGTTTCTTTATCAACGCCGATTAGTACTGCATTATAACGATCTTGGGATGATTGCAGATAGAACCATGTGCCTTTCCCATCCTCTTTTTCCTTCAGATCATAAGGAAATGCTGAATTTTCATAATTCCAATCAACCTGGTCACCTGTTTTAGCAGTTATTTCCTTATAATAATTAAATAAATCCTTTAGTTCTTCAGTGGAAATGGCTTGCTGAGATGATGATGGAACAAGTTTAATATAAGCATTACTAGACATCGTCCAATCCCCTTTTCCTATCTATTCTTCACCATTTTATCACTCCTGAAAAACCATTGACAATAGAATAAAAGCTTTTTAGCTTTTTATACACTTGCCTTTTTGTCAAAAATAAATTATAATAATATTCTAAATATTTAATTAAAAAGGAGGAGGCATATGGAACTATTCGAAAAGCTTTATGATGAGCATGAAAAGGTTCACGTCAGGTTTGTGGGGTTTACTACTAATGACACTCGTTATGACTTTGGGATTGTCTCTACCAACATGTTTTTCGGAAAACCTCTGGTAGTCTGCATGCAGACGGGGCGTTCAGCACTCCTCGACCCTAAGGACATTGAAGACGTAGAATATTTGCAGAAAGCATTCCATATTACAGAAGTCCGGCAGGCTGAGGACCTTGCATTATTTTTCAAAGAAGAATTGCCGACAGCCCCGTTCCAGACTCAATACGAATAAGCGGGAGACGAGAGCAGGCCAAAAAGGCCTGTTTTTTAGTTTCTTAGGAATTGCCATGATGACAAGTTAACCCATGAACAACAGCGATTTAACTTTTGTGCAAATAGTGTCATACTAATTGTTTTTATTTCATATATAATGGGTACATAAAATAAAAATCACCTCTTGAAAAGAAAAAGTGTTATACAATTTAGGCTTGAAATCTTAATAGTGTTATATTATTATATAATTAGAAATGATGAAGCGCTTTCAAAAATCAAAACGAAAAGGAGATTGAAAAGATGGGCACAATCGTTTGTCAAACTTGCAATGCTACAATTGACCATTTCGAAGATGAGAAAGTAACGGTATTATATTCAAAAAAATGCAACTGCTGCGACCATGAAGGTGCAGAGGAAAGATAAGAATAGATGAAAGGGCATGCAAAGCTGCATGCCCTCTTTTTTTACAAGATAAGAAACAGTAAATTTTCACTTCGAGAATTGTCCATCTCCAGCGCCTAGCCCCTCGAGTCGCACCAGTCCGCCCAGTGAAGTCAAAGAACGACTTCACTGGGCGGACCTCCAGCGCTTGTCGGGCTGAACAAGACGCTTGCGCTTTTCTTATCTGATTGCTTTGTGTTCCTTGATCACCCTGAAGGATTTTAGTTCATCATCTTCTGGGCCTTGCACAGGGAGGCCGGCCTCCATATTGGTCTTTATATATACAAGGTTTTCTTCTGTAATGATTTCTCCTGGAATGAAAATTGGAATCCCTGGTGGATACACCATTACGAATTCTGCTATGATTCGTCCCTCTGACTCCTCTACAGGCACAACTTCGGTATCGGCGTAGAACGCATCCCGAGGTGTCAACGCCAGTAACGGGATATCCGGAAGCATAACTTCAGCATGCACCTTTTCGGCAAGGTGGTGAAATTCTTTAGAAAGTTCACGTAATGCCTGAACTAGAATTTCAGCTTCTTTTTGTGTGTCACCAGGGGTGATGATGCAAAGGATATTATACAAATCTGAAAGTTCTACTTCGATATTGTATTTCTCGCGAAGCCATTTTTCGACCTCGTATCCAGTAATATTCAGGTCTTTGATGCTGATGAGTACTTTTGTTGGGTCAAAATCAAAGGTTGCATTCGTGCCAAGAAGGTCTTCGCCAGGGCAGTAAAGATGTTCAATTTCGTTTACCTGACCGCGAATCCATTGCGCCAGCTTGATCGTCCTGTCGATGATGTCCCTTCCTTCAATAGCAAGTCTTCTTCTCGCTGTATCCAGTGATGCGAGCAAGAGGTAAGAAGTGGAGGTAGTTGTCAGCATACTGATGATTGATTGAACACGCTTAGACGATACCAAACCTTCCTTTACATTCAGGATCGAGCTTTGCGTCATTGATCCGCCAAGCTTATGGACGCTTGTTGCAGCCATGTCAGCTCCTGCCTGCATGGCTGAAAGCGGAAGATCCTCATGGAAGTGGATATGGACCCCATGGGCTTCATCCACCAGAACTGGAACATCGTAAGAATGAGCAAGTTCAACGATTTTTTTTAAGTCAGCTGCAAAGCCGAAATACGTTGGGTTGATTACAAGAAGACCTTTTGCATCTGGATGCTGTTCCAGTGCCCTTTCGACTGAGTCAGTTGAGATTCCATGAGAAATTCCGAGCTTCTTATCAATCTCAGGATGGATGAAGATCGGAATGGCTCCGGAAAAAACAATAGCCGACATAATTGATTTATGAACGTTCCGGGGAACGATAATCTTATCTCCAGGTCCGCAGACAGTCATGATCATGGTCATGATCGCGCCGCTTGTTCCTTGTACTGAAAAGAAAGTATGATCAGCGCCAAATGCTTCAGCTGCAAGTTCCTGTGCCTGCTTGATGATGCCTTTAGGGGAATGCAAGTCATCAAGGGGGCCGATGTTGATCAAATCAATGGACAGGGCATTATCACCAATAAACTCTCTGAACTCGGGGTCAATCCCGCTCCCTTTTTTATGGCCGGGAATATGAAACTGAATCGGATTCTTTTCTGCGTGCGCTAATAGGCTTGTAAACAACGGTGTTTCTTTTTGTGACAATTGACGATCACACCTCTTTAATGTATTGGATTTCCTTGTTTATAGGTTATGATTAACTTTTGAAAAAATAAAACACATGCATTATAGCACTAATCAAGGTGTTTGCAAAGAAATTCAAAATATGAAGAAAAACTCCAATCCAGCATAAAGAAAACAGGAAATATGGCTCCTATAATAGAAGTATTAAAGAAACAGCATTTGGAGGAGAGGGAATATGAACTGGAATACAGATGTAACGAACCTTTTAGGCATACAATACCCGATTGTCCAGGGAGGTCTTGCGTATCTGGCTTATTCAGAATTGGCCGCAGCTGTATCAAATGCAGGGGGACTGGGTCAAATAACAGCAATGTCACTCCCAGATCCTGAGGCATTAAGAAAAGAAATACATAGAGTGAGAATGCTGACTGACAAGCCATTCGGAGTTAATTTTGCCATCGGGCAGCATGGAAGGCCGTTTTCTCATTTTCTGGCTATTGCTATAGAAGAAAATGTTCCTGTTATTTCGATGACAGGGGGAAACCCTGCACCGATTTTTGACCAGTTAAAAGGGACCGACATTAAAAAACTTGTCCTTGTAGCAGCGAAAAGGCAGGCACAGAAAGCGGAGGAGCTGGGTGCAGATGCAGTGATGGTTGTCGGTCAGGAAGGCGGCGGACATTTAGGGAAGAGTGATATAGGAACGATGGTGCTTATTCCATCAGTTGTAGATGCAGTGAGCATACCTGTTATCGCTTCAGGTGGTATTGGTGATGGAAGAGGTCTGATGGCAGCGTTGAGCCTTGGAGCACAAGGGATAGAAATGGGTACACGCTTCATCGCTACCAAAGAATGCGTCCATGCAAACGAGCTGTACAAGCAGAAGCTTGTGGAAGGCACCGAAAATGATACCACAGTTATAAAAAGGACGCTCGGGATGCCAGCAAGGGCGATTGCCAGCCCATTGACGGAAAAGATCCTCGAAATAGAGAAACAAGGCGGAGGTTATGAAGAATTAAAAGAGTTGATCAGCGGAAGCGCGAACCGTAAGTATATATATGAAGGGGATGATGAAAATGGCTTTGGCTGGGCTGGCCAGGTGATGGGATTGATTAAAGACTCCCCTTCAGTGGCGGAGCTTTTCGGCAGAATCATCAAAGAAGCCGAAGAAATAAGAACAATCTGGAGTAAGTAAGGCCCGATTTTCTTGCGATCCATTACAAATACCTGTAAAATCGATAAACATACAAAGGGTGCCCAGGAGCAGCCGGGGCATAGCACAAAAAGCAGGTGAAATAATGGAATACCAGTATCCAATAGACTACACATGGTCAACAGATGAAATTGTCGATGTTATTCATTTTTATGAATGCATTGAAAAGGCTTATGAAAAAGGAATTGAACGAGATTCATTACTTGAAGCATACCGACGCTTTCAAGAAATCGTGCCTGGAAAGGCCAAGGAAAAAACACTATTCAATGAATTTGAAGAAGTGAGTGGCTATGTACCATACCAGGCAGTAAAAGCAATTAAAGAAACCGGCTCAGGTGAAAAGGTTAAAGTAGTTCAGAAAAGAAAAAAATAAGAATCAGATAAATTTGGAGAAAGAGCCCATGCAAAATGGGCTCTTTCTTTTGTCCAGCTCCGGCTCCTATTTCCTCGAGACGCTTGTCTAATGTCGCCTCCTGGACAGTCGGCTATACTTTTCGATTTCGGCCCTGCCACTGAAGTCAAAGAACGACTTCACTGTCAGGGCCTCCGTGGCACACGATGTGCTAGACCCGCCACCCACACGATGTGGCGTTTCAGGCGGGCAGCGCTTGTCGAAAATGGGCAGTCGCCTACGCATTTCAAGGTTTATGCCAATTTATATAGGGGTAATATTTCTTTAAATACCAACTCAATTTTGGAAAGCATTTCATCACCGCTTAGTTTGACGGCTTCTTCGCGGGGAATGTTCAGACCGCATAGGATTTCAGCTTTTTTAACGGTTTGCAGGCGCTTGAACATGGAAAGAAGTTCTTCCTTTGAAAGCTTACTGTGAACAGTGGCTTCAGGCTTCATATGGTCGATTAACCAATAGAAATCCTTTGGAGTGCTGGTGTAGATGGAATCGATATTCTCTTCGAGTTTTTTACCGATCGCTTCCTTCTCAGGTGCTTCGTAAATTACAGCAAACCAGATAAAGACGTGGGTTTCCCACAATCCTATCTGAAAATGGGGGAGCATCTTATATCCTCTGGAGTTGCTGGCGAACGCTACCCACGTATCTTTAGGCGGATTCTTCGTTCTCCTTGCATGTTTTGCGACATGGTAATGCATCTCATCGCCTGCAATGCTTGAGAGCGTTGGAGCGAAGTATTGGCCGAGGTCTTCCAGTTTCGGGCGGATCTGGGATTTTAAAGCCTCCATTCGTTCATCAAGGCCGTCTATTTTAAAAACATTGAAATCTGCTTGTTCAAATCCTGAAAATGACAATATAAAAACCTCCTAGTACTTTGTCAAATATTGTAGCAAAATCTTTATGAAAAAAGAAGCGACAGGCATTTTTCAGAGTTATGGGTATACGCACAAATTTGTACCACTGCAGCTGAAAATTCATACAATAAATAAAAAACCAGAAATTAATAGAGGAGTGTAAATTAATGAAACAACTGATAAACTCAACAAGAAAAAGAAATGGCGAACTCCAACGAACTGCTGTACTGCGTTTGGAAATGGATTATGAATTAGCTACCCTTTTTGACGCAATGTCAGACTCTGATAAACCGAAAATGAAAGAATGCAAACAGAAACTCGAAAGAATTCGACAAGAATTATTACGATTAAAAGCTCTGTAAGAGATAAAATGTTCTGCGGAAGAAGAAGGTAAGTATGATGACAATAATGGAAATCTGCAGCAATCAAGACCCTTGACGAACTCCTGTAAAATTGATGGAGTTCGTTTCTTATGTAATAACGACCACTAAAATGCCGCAAATGAAGGAACAACTGCAAAAATAAACATGAAAAAGTGTGTTTTAAATGTCTCAGCTGGCCGTTGCGGAATGAATGAATAAGTTATTTAATATCCTAATCGGCGGTATTATTGTAGCAATGAATTATAAGGTAATCATAATGCTCTGTCAGTAACCCATTGCGAAAAATCATTTTCATCCTGGAATTTTGCATGTTATATAGTTGCCGCGGGTAATCCTAATACTTGATGATATTGAACATTATCCGATAAGCTTAAATAGATTCCTAAAGCTTGATTGATCGTAAAAATATATGAACGGGGGAAAGCTGAATGGAATATAACCTGAAAGAAATTGATACATATGCGAAAAGCTGGATCAAGGAAGCCGGTGAAAATATCAGGGCTTCTTTTCCGAAGACTTTAAATGTTACCTCAAAATCAAATCCGAATGACCTGGTTACAGATATTGATAAAGGGACAGAGCAATACTTTATCGAAAAGATTAAAGGTACCTATCCTGAACATCGCATCATGGGCGAGGAAGGGTACGGAGATGAAGTGACTTCTTTATCAGGAGTCGTCTGGATCATAGACCCAATCGATGGGACAATGAATTTTGTTCACCAGCAGCGCAATTTTGCGATTTCTATCGGCATATATATTGATGGGGAAGGAGTAATCGGACTCATCTATGATGTGGTCCACGATGAACTCTATCATTGCGTCAAAGGGAATGGTGTTTATTTAAACGAAAAAACAATTCCGGAACTTACAGATGCAAAGGTGAGTGAAGCAATTATTGCTCTTAATGCTACCTGGGTGGCCCCTAATAAACGAATAGATCACGAGATGCTCATTCCCCTGGTAAAAGACGTAAGAGGGACACGTTCCTATGGATCGGCGGCCATGGAAATGGTGTATGTCGCTACTGGGAGAATAGATGCCTATATGACTCCTAGGCTTGCACCTTGGGACATTGCTGCCGGCATCATCATGATTAAGGAACTTGGTGGAGCAGCTACGGACCTTAGGGGAGGAGAGCTGGATTTGCTTCAGCAGAGCTCTTTGTTTGTATCAAAGCCAGGCCTGCACAGGGAAATCCTTAGAAATTATCTAAAGGATGGAAAATGGTGATTTTAACCTGTCGGCCATTTAAAAATGTGGATTTCGTGTTTTTTCAGGAATTAATATCCACTAGCTCAAAATGGAGAAAAAATGAGTTGGGGAACTTGTCTTTAGAAGAGTATATGGAACATTACGAAGGTTTTTCAGGTGAATGGAGGGTTTGGGAAAAGGCAGGAATTCCTGTGGCAATTTCCTATCATGTGAAATCGGCTCCCTCCAACCAAAAACCGTGGCTTGGCACCATATTGGTGAAAGCGGAGGAAAGAAGGCGGGGAATTGCATCAGCCATTATGAACCAGCTCTCTGATGAATTTAAAGTGAATGGTCAAAAAGCTGTTTTTGCCGCTGTTCCCATCGATGAATATGAATGGTCCAACTTCCTAACAGACTGCGGCTTTGAACAATTCAAAACAGAAGAAAACAAGGGCGAAACCTTTTTGATCATGGTCCGCCCTTTAGAATGACCGGCTGGAAACCCAGCCGGTCCTACTATTAAGAAAAGAAAAATTTCTAAAGTTCTCCTGCTTCTCTCATCTGCTTTTTCTTCTTAAAGCCGAATCCCATCACGAAAACAAGGGCAATAATACATGCCAGAGTACCGGCAATACTCCTTTCACCGATGGCGATTCCAATACCGATCATGCATGAAGCGGCTGCAAATGCGAAAAATAATAATGGCCATTTTATCTGCTTCAAGGTGATTCCCCCATTCGACATTTGGTGCAAATAATAATATATTTAATTGTACAATAAAATGCTTTTAGGTTTCTACTCTAATTGTGTTATAATATGTAAGTTGTGTAAAAAGCCAATAGATAAATTATGATATTAAAGGCAGGGTGACTTTTTTGAAATTAAGAGAAGATATTAGAAATATAGCGATCATTGCCCACGTTGACCATGGTAAAACGACTTTGGTTGACCAGCTTCTAAAGCAATCAGGCACATTCCGTATAAATGAGCATGTTGAAGAACGCGCAATGGATTCAAACGACTTAGAAAGAGAACGAGGAATTACGATCCTCGCGAAAAATACAGCCATTTCTTATAACGATACACGTATCAATATTCTTGATACTCCTGGACACGCTGACTTTGGCGGCGAAGTAGAGCGTATCATGAAAATGGTTGACGGCGTATTGCTTGTTGTCGATGCATATGAAGGCTGCATGCCGCAAACACGTTTTGTTTTGAAAAAAGCACTTGAACAGCATTTAACACCAATTGTTGTCGTTAATAAGATTGACCGAGACTTTGCTCGTCCTTCGGAAGTAGTTGATGAAGTCCTAGACTTATTCATCGAACTTGGTGCAGATGAGGACCAGCTTGAGTTCCCAGTTGTATATGCATCTGCAATCAACGGAACAGCAAGCATGGACCCTGAAAAACAGGATGAGAACATGCAGGCGTTGTACGAGTCCATTATTGATAATATTCCGTCACCAGTTGATAACAGAGAAGAGCCTCTTCAATTCCAGGTTGCTCTTCTTGATTACAATGACTATGTAGGCAGAATTGGAATCGGCCGTGTTTTCCGTGGTACGATGAAGGTTGGCCAGCAGGTAGCGTTGATGAAGCTTGACGGTTCTGTAAAACAATTCCGTGTAACTAAGATCTTTGGTTTCTTCGGCCTGAAGCGCCAGGAAATCCAGGAAGCCAATGCTGGTGACCTAATTGCAGTTTCCGGAATGGAAGACATTAATGTTGGTGAAACAGTATGTCCATTCGACAACCAGGATCCACTGCCGGTTTTACGTATTGATGAGCCAACCCTACAGATGACGTTCCTGGTCAATAACAGCCCGTTCGCAGGCCGTGAGGGGAAATACCTGACTGCAAGGAAAATCGAAGAAAGACTTCGCGCACAGCTTCAAACTGACGTTAGTCTTAGAGTAGACAATACTGACTCACCTGATGAATGGATCGTTTCAGGACGTGGAGAACTGCACTTGTCTATCTTAATTGAAAACATGCGCCGAGAAGGCTATGAGCTTCAAGTGTCAAAGCCTGAAGTAATTGTTAGGGAAATAGATGGAGTAAGATGTGAACCGGTTGAACGCGTTCAAATCGATGTTCCCGAAGAACACACAGGATCCATTATGGAATCTATCGGCGCACGTAAAGGTGAAATGCTTGATATGATTAACAATGGAAGCGGCCAGGTTCGATTGATTTTCAACGTACCTGCACGCGGACTTATCGGATACACAACAGAGTTTTTAACATTGACTCGCGGATATGGTATCATTAACCATACATTCGACAGCTACCAGCCGATGCTTCAGGGCCAGGTAGGCGGACGCCGTCAGGGTGTTCTCGTATCAATGGAATCAGGAAAGGCATCTACTTATGGAATCATGCAAGTAGAGGACCGCGGAACGATCTTTGTTGAGCCAGGAACTGAAATTTATGAAGGCATGATTGTCGGAGAGCACACTCGTGAAAATGACATCACGGTAAATATCACGAAGGTAAAGGCAGCAACTAATATTCGTTCTGCCAATAAGGACCAGACTTCCGTTATCAAAAAGCCAAGAATCATGACTCTTGAGGAATCTTTGGAATACTTGAACGATGACGAGTATTGCGAAGTAACACCAGAATCAATCAGGCTCCGTAAGAAAATTCTTGATAAGAATGAGCGTGAAAGACAAGCTAAAAAGAAAAAATTCGCTGAAGCTTAATTAAGTAGGGGGAAGAAGGATGGATGTAAGCCAGAGATTATCATTTTTTGCAGCATTATTCAGGGTAGATGAGAATCCGACGGTTGGAATGTGGATGCTTTACCTGACAATTGCCGCTCTCAGTATCCTTGTATATAAACTTGGATTTGCGCAGAAGCTGCCGTTGTTTAAGAGTATCATTATCTACACGTTCCTATTGCTTGGCTCTACAGTCCTGACCTTCCTTGCTATTTTCCTTCCCATCACGGAAGGACTTGTGGTCGCTGCGCTTATTCTGATTATTTACAAGCTCAGGCTGCGTCAGCATAAAAAAGCAGAAGCGAATGTCAAATAGGAGTTGGGGAAATGAAATCACTCCAGGATGCAATTTATAATTGGCTGACCATCAAAATTGTCAGCGACGCTCGGCCAGAAGATACAGCTGCTCAAGACACAACACAATTATTCGAACAAATTCTTGCCGATGAACATAATGTTGAATCAAAAGAATTAAAACGAGATGCATTAATGTATTACGTCACCGTCGTTCAGGAAGGCAACTCTAAAGAGTACCGTTTCCCCCGCGACCTGATCGAAGTCATGCTCGACCAGATCAGGCAGGAACCAGACAAATACGTCAACTACCCAGAAGAAGACTAATGAAAATCCGCCCCTGTATGGGCGGATTTTTTTGCTGTTGTTTATTTCAAGACGTGAATTAAGGCAGGTTTGAGGGAGAGCTGGAAAGCTGTCAAAAGAAGTTCTGGATTCAGAGAGGGCATGATTCATCAGGAACTTTATCCTTATAAAGAGGGAAAAGCTTGCATAAGGGTATGATTAGCCAGAATTGTACCCTTATAAAGAAGGAAAAGCCTGCATAAGGGCATGATTAGTCAAGAATCGTACCCTTATAGAGAGAAAAAAGCTTGCATAAGGGCATGATTAGTCAAGAATCGTACCCTTATAGAGAGAAAAAAGCTTGCATAAGGGCATGATTAGTCAAGAATCGTATCCTTATAGAGAGGGAAAAGCTTGCATAAGGGCATGATTAGCCAAGAATCGTACCCTTATAGAGAGGGAAAAGCTTGCATAAGGGCATGATTAGTCAAGAATCGTACCCTTATAGAGAGGGAAAAGCTTGCATAAGGGCAGATTAGTCAAGAATAGTACCCTTATAGAGAGGGAAAAGCTTGCATAAGGGTATGATTAGTCAAGAATCGTACCCTTATAGAGAGGGAAAGCTTGCATAAGGGCATGATTAGTCAAGAATCGCACCCTTATAGAGAGGGAAAAGCTTGCATAAGGTTTGGGTGGATTCAGACTGGTTTTAGGGGGAATCCCAAAAGCTGTCTGAATCAGTCCCGCACCACTCCTTATAACTTTATAGAGGACTATACACAATCACCAATCATCCTTCTTTATACGGGAGCGGTATAACTTAAAATTCCCGGTGGCGATTCGATTGTTCGTTTTTTCGGCAATTCGTTCATTGCATGGTTCACACATATATGTATGGATCGGCCGGTTCCTGAGCCGCTTAGCCTGAAGGGTATCGCTGTTAATATTCTCAATTTTGTCGCAAAGTACACATTTGACTCTCATTATTACACCTCTTATCAATAATTATAATACATAGCCTGGTTGAGATTGGATTATATTATAGTATATCATTGTTTCCAAACTGAACAGGGAAAATCATTTGATTTGCCCTGCCTAAAGAATTCGTAGTACTATTATGATAGTGTAAGGAGGGTGAATATGGCAAATCAAGTAGAACCTAAACTAATCAAACCGTTGTTTGATGAATTGCAAAAAGAGCGTTTTGTCACCTTGGCAACAGTGGACCATGAAACCACCGGCCCGAATGTCAGTGCGATTTCCTGGGTACTGGCAAAGGATGAGGAAACCGTTTACTTTGCGGTGGATAACCGTTCAAGAATCATCGAGAATATCAAGAGCAATGACAAAGCAGTAATCAACCTGATCGCAAATGAATCTACATATTCAATCAGCGGGTCAGCGAACGTCAAGCAGGAAAAGCTCGAAGGTGTACCTTTGAAGCTGGCGTTAGTTGAAATCAAAATCAGCGAAGTAAGGGACGTTATGTTCTATGGATCAAAAATCGTCGCTGAACCTCAATACGACAAGACATATGATAAAGACGCTGCGGCACGCCTGGATAATCAGGTAATGGATGCAATGAGAAAAGCTTAGTCAATCGACTAAGCTTTTTGTCATTTATGATAATTCGATTGTTGTTCCTGTTCCTTTTCCAATTGTTTTTGTTCACCATCGTCCAGTTTCTTCTTAGGATCCTCGGTCGGGCTTTTGGTCTGCGGCTCAATCATATCGGCTGGAACCTCTGGCATGACTCTGCCGGTTATGTCAGAAAGCTCGTTCATAATACCCTGGATAGGCTGGCCGTTTTGTATATCCTCTGATATCTCCCTTAATCTCGCTGTGATATCTGGGTCCGCAACAACTACTGCCCTGGCACCGTGCGGATCTTTCTTTAATGCTTCCGCCACTGTATATTTAACGGTATCTACCTCAGACCTCTCCATTTTATCCTTAACGTCGATCCCCACTATAGCAAAGCGTCCGACTACTACAGCAGCGGCATCGTCCACATTCGGGATGTGAGTTGTCAGGCTCACAAGATGGCGGGATATCTCCTGGCCAGATTGGCGGTCAACATCTTCTATTGCACTATTCTGGACCTTAACCTTATGATCTTCGTCAGCTTTGTTGGCGTTGTTCTGTCCATTGCACGCAGTCAAAAGCAGCACAAACGAAATGGCAGCAACCAATTTTATCATTAATGAACCCCTCCGATTCTTTATTCGTAAAAAGTCCTTATCCACAACTAAGTATTAAAAAGAAGAAAGCAGTTTCCTAGCCAGTATTCCCTTTATATTTCTCTTGTGATTTTTCTCGTGAACCCCCCTATTGGATATAACCTGAAGTGGGAATAAAGCAGGCAACAAAGTTTCCAACAGGAGCTGTAAAAAATAAATGCTCAAAGGTTATTGTGCAAAATATCTTCTATCTTTATTCAAAAAGTCATATATTTTACCAAAGTCCCGGCCAAGGCTGCCAAGTTGGCCAAAGTCGAGATTAATAAGGCGGGAGGCATCAATTTGAGTAAAATATACGTACTGGATACAAACGTCTTACTACAGGATCCGCACGCAATTTTTTCTTTTCAAGACAATGAAGTTGTCATACCTGCTGTAGTTCTGGAGGAAGTGGATTCAAAGAAAAGATATATGGATGAGATTGGGCGCAATGCACGCCAGGTTTCAAGGCTCATAGACGGCATGAGGGAAACAGGTAAGCTGCATGAGAAAATCAACCTTGAGGGCGGTGGGACGCTTCGGATAGAGCTGAACCATCGATCCTTCCACCAACTGCAGGAAATCTTCGTTGAAAAAACAAATGACAATCGAATACTGGCGGTAGCTAAAAACCTGAGCCTTGAAGAGGAAACGAAGGAAGATGGGCGTCCAGTAATCCTTGTGAGTAAGGACGCGCTTGTCCGTGTCAAAGCAGATGCCATCGGCCTGATCGCTGAAGACTTTTTAAGTGACAGGGTTGTGGAAATTAACCATCTGTATTCGGGCTATGCAGAAGTGTACTTGGAAATAGAAGAGCTTAATCGCTTTTATGAAAGAGGAGAACTGAATATCTCTGATTTAAAAGGGCAAAACTTTTTTTACCCAAATCAGTTTGTGATCATGAAGGATATTCTCGGCAGTTCAGCGTCCGCAATAGGTATGATCGATACCAAAAGTAAAAAAGTGAAAAAACTTGTTTTTGAACATGAGGGTAAACACATCTGGGGAATCAAGCCGAGGAATGTACAGCAGATCATGGCGATGGAACTGCTTTTACGGCAAGACATGCCTCTGATCACCTTGATAGGGAGGGCAGGCACAGGGAAAACCTTGCTCGCATTGGCATCAGGCCTTCTGCAGACCGAGGACTTGGGCATTTTTAAAAAGCTGCTTGTAGCAAGGCCAATCGTGCCAGTAGGGAAGGATTTAGGCTTCTTGCCTGGTGAAAAACAGGAAAAGCTCAGACCATGGATGCAGCCTATTTATGATAACCTCGAATTCCTTTTCAATACAAAAAAACCTGGAGAGCTTGATGCCATACTGGCAGGAATGGGTTCAATCGAGGTAGAAGCATTAACGTATATAAGGGGTAGGAGCATTCCGGATCAATTCATTATTATTGACGAAGCACAGAACCTGACAAAGCATGAAGTGAAGACCATCCTGACAAGGGTTGGGGAACGTAGTAAAATCGTCTTGATGGGTGACCCCGACCAGATTGACCATCCATACCTGGACGCTTACAATAATGGCCTGACGTATGTGGTGGAAAAATTCAAAGATCAGCAGATTGCCGGTCACGTCCGGCTCGTAAAAGGAGAAAGATCACCTCTTGCCCAGCTCGCAGCCGATCTGTTGAATTGATATTCTGTACTTAATATTCGGGAAGAGGCAATAATAAAACGGGCATCCATATGATGCCCGTTGGCAGTGCCTTATAGCTTATTCCACTAGGAATCCGGTAACATTTTTGATTGGACTGTCTTTATTGGAGCCATCCTTGAAATATACATGCAGTGGTCCGTCTTCTTTTAATGGTTTGCCGTCCTTGGAAAACCCGAGGATAATACCAGAAGCTTCTTTGAGGGAAAGAGCTATCTGATCATTATCGCCGTATTCAATTACAACAGTCCCAGCAGTCTGATCTGGCTCGGCATTATCAAGAAATGGTTTAAAGGGAATGCCGAAAGTGCCTGTCAGGACTTTTTCCTTTTCAAACTTAACTTCTGTTTTAAGTGTAGGCGGATAAACGGCACCTTCCATAATTTCACGGTCCCAATGCTTTGAGACAGATTTAGTATACTCCTCTAGGGCATCATCGGTTTTTTGGTCTTCGTTGAAATATGTATTCAAATCTACTTTGCGGTCGTCGAAAATCCAGACACCAGGATCCAAAGTAATCTTGTATTTAACTCTTCCTCCGATAGGGATGATTGTCTCCATAATTTCCTCCTGCATTTTTACATATATTATTTATTCAGTATAACGATATTTTGGCAAGCTGTCATTTCAACTCCCCTAAAGCACGCTAACCATTAAATTCTGCATCCCTAATATTCTTGCTTTTTTGTCCACTTAAGGGTAAAATTTAAAGATAGGATTAGGTAATCGCTCGGAAACGGGGGGATCAAGTTGGCGTCTGATATGATAATCAATCATCAGGAAAAAGCACATGCCTTATTAAAGGCTGACGCTGATAAAATTTTAAAGCTGATCAAAGTGCAAATGGATAACCTGACAATGCCTCAATGCCCTCTTTATGAAGAGGTTTTAGATACGCAAATGTTTGGATTATCGAGAGAGATAGATTTTGCAGTAAGACTCGGCTTAATCGAAGAATCAGATGGGAAAGTCATTCTCGACCAATTGGAACAAGAGCTTTCCATATTGCATGAAGCTTCGTTAAAAAAATAAAATTCCTAAAAACTCAAACAGTCCTTAACGATTGTTTGAGTTTTTTTGTGAGGTACTTTGGGATGTTGCTCTTTACATAAGTTTTTAAGTTTTTTCTCGTAAACTGCATTACACTTTGATGACAATATATTAAGAATTCCATAACTTTTCCTTTGACAAAGGCAGGATATTTCAACTTATAGTAGAATAGATTAAACAACTTAGAAGATGGGGAAGAGACGATGTTTAAAAAAATACTGAAATCCTATGACTATTCATTGATCATTGTTGTTGCTCTGTTGAGCTTGTTCGGACTTGTCATGGTTTATAGTGCCAGCATGGTCACCTGGCATGGAGTAGACAGTGATTTCTTTTATGACAAACAAAAATTCAATTTAATAACAGCTCTGTTTGTATTTATTTTAGCGGCCTTATTTCCCTACAAAGCAATGCGAAGCACCAGGATCTTACTTCCTATGGTGATCGTTACTCTATTAGGCTTACTCATCCTGTTCGTCGTAGGTAAAGTAGCGGGTAATGCCCTTAGCTGGATAGAAGTTGGAGCCAGGAGCATCCAGCCATCGGAGCTTGCTAAATTAAGTGTCATTATCTATCTATCAGCTGTGTATGCAAATAAACAATCATACATAAATGAATTCAATAAAGGTGTGCTCCCGCCTCTGCTATTTCTGGTCATGGTGTTTTTCCTTATCGCTGTTCAGCCTGACTTCGGGACAGCAGGTATTATCATGCTGATTGCAGCATCAATCATTATGTCTTCAGGCATGAATTTTAAAAATATCTTGAAGCTGGTAATGATTGTAGTGATATTATTGGTACCTGTTTCGCTAATATTGAAAGATGAAGTATTTTCGGAGCGGCGCTTGGAACGTCTTACCTCATATAGCAACCCTTTCGATGATGAACAAAAATCCGGATATCAACTGGCTAATGCCTATTATGCAATTGGTTCAGGCGGGCTGACAGGACTGGGATTAGGACAAAGTAATCAAAAGCTTGGGTATTTGCCTGAAGCACACACGGATTTCATCATTGCAGTCATCTCTGAGGAGTTGGGGATTTTTGGTGTAGGCTTTGTGTTGCTGAGTCTAGCCTTCATCGTTCTGAAAGGGATTCATATCGGGCTTAAGTGCAAGGATCCCTTTGGCAGTTTGCTGGCAATTGGGATTTCCAGTATGATTGGGATTCAGTCATTCGTTAATCTTGGGGGGGCTTCCGGGGTCATTCCACTGACAGGAGTACCGCTGCCGTTTGTAAGCTATGGAGGTTCCTCCTTGCTGCAGCTCGCACTATCGATGGGGATATTGGTAAATGTTTCGATGTTTGTTAAATATGAAGAGAAGTATAAGAAGGACAGGACTGCTCAGTCTATACCTGCAAAAGCTGCAGTAAATCAAAATTCTTATAAGTCAGGTCGTAGTCATTGAGATAGTAATAAAAAGCTGCAGCATACGCTGCAGCTTTTTATTTTACCGTTGCCGGGGAAAGTTCAACGGGTTTAGGGTTTTCGACTCTGGCAGCATTCTTCTTGCTCCTCGAAACTAAAAGGATAAAGTAGCTGAATACTCCGAACAGAACAGAAATGAAGAAAGCGTGTCCCAGGGCAATGTACAGATTGAGTCTTGTGAAGATGATCAATGCGCCGGCAATGACTTGCAGTGACACAAGGATCATTGAAATGATCCATCCCCAGTATAATACTCTTTCATGTTTGTAATGTTTGACGGCAATGTAGGTGACATATGCAATCCAAATGAAAATGAAACCTGCAGCAGCCCTGTGCCCCATCTGTACCCATTCGTAAATGTTGGTAGGAAGGAAGGCACCGCCATTTGTACATAAAGGCCAGTCTTTGCAAACCAGGCTGGCATTCATATGCCGGACCAGAGCGCCAGTATATACGACAATATAGCTGTAAACGGAAAGCCCGATAATATGGAACCTCATCCTTTTATCGATCACCAGTTTTTCAGCCTGAAACTTTTGATCGACTTCAAAAATAAGCATGGTCAATAAAAGTACAGCCGCAAAAGAGATCAGCGAAATTCCGAAGTGAAGTGCAAGGACAAAATCAGATTGTCCCCAAACCACAGCGGCTGCGCCGATCAATGCCTGAAGAACAAGGAAGAAAAAAGATAAAACTGCTAAAAACTTCGTTTCGCGAATGTGCCCAATAGCCTTCCATGTCCAAATGGACAAAATAAGCACCATAATGCCTACGCTGCCCGACACTAATCGGTGGGCAAGTTCAATTACCAATTCCGGGGTTATATCAGTAGGAACGAATTCCCCGTTACAAAGGGGCCAGGATTTGCCGCACCCCATACCTGATTCAGTTTTGGTAACCAAAGCTCCTCCGAGCAAAACAAAAAGCATCCCAATTGTGGTTAAAACAGCCAGCCACTTAAGGGAACGATTCATGATCATCACCTGCTTATTCATAGTTCGATAAGTTGTCAAATAATAAACTTGACATGTATAATAGAAGAAGCTTGTAGAAAAGAAAAAATTCTACCCCTATAATAACGAATTTTGACGAAAAAGGATAGAAAACAATACTTAAGATACTACACAATAATAGTCAATATTTCAATACTTACTATTATACATGGACAACAAACAGGTTTATCGGTAAAATGCACTTGGCAATAACGAGTTGCTATAAATTATGGGATTACATACCAGCAATTTTACAAACATGAAAATATTATCCAAGAATATGTATATTCGAATAAAAGAAGCTCTTCAAACAATCTATTAATATCAAGTTAAAATTCCTTGCAATAAAAATGAACTTTATGGATAATGGCGGTAAGACACAAATTAGTCAAATTTTGTTCAAAAAAAATTCACAAAAAAGTTGTGAAGTGTGATTTAATATACAACGTAGGCTTTATTTTTCTACACAAACATTTAACAGCCTTAATACGTTAAGAATAGTGAAAACTTTCCGGAATATAAAGTACAAATACTCTTCTTTTTTTTGTAAAAATTTCGTCTCTGGAATTTTGATGGAAAAGGGATGAAGGAGGATATGGATGTCTAATTCAAAAGCTTTAACAGAAGCTGTATTAGAGAACGGACAGCCTGCAGTCGTGGAGAAGACGATGATGAAAGACTTTCTTGCACTCATTAAAGTAGGAATTGTGAATTCCAATGCCATGACCACTTTTACTGGATTATGGCTCGCGCTTCATTTTAGCGGAGCACGGTTCCTGGACAATATTGATTTAATTCTTGCGACCTTGATCGGTTCTTCGCTGATCGTCGCTGGTTCATGCAGCCTGAATAACTACATCGACCGGGATATAGACCATTTAATGGAGCGGACGAAAGACAGGCCGACCGTCACAGGAAGAGTCCAGCCTGGAAAAGTTGCATTGATGAGCTTCCTTTTGATTGGGATTGGCACCGCGTTTTTGCTTACGACTACTGTCACGGCTGCTATAATCGGTCTTTTCGGAGTTTTTAGTTATGTTGTTCTGTATACATTATGGTCAAAACGACAACATGTTTCCAATACAATTGTCGGCAGCATATCCGGAGCAGTTCCTCCGCTTATCGGCTGGGCTGCAGTGGATGCTAATCTGGATATAATGGCATGGATGCTTTTTGCCATTGTTTTTGTTTGGCAGCCGCCTCATTTTTACGCTCTTGCAATGAGAAGAGTAGAGGAATACCGTGCAGCTGGTATCCCGATGCTGCCTGTCGTAAAGGGTTTCAAAGCGACGAAAAAGTCGATCTATATGTGGATTGCAGCTTTGTTGCCGCTGCCTTTCTTCCTTCAGGAGCTTGGCCTATCATTCATGATTCTGGCAACAATCCTGAATATTGGATGGCTTGTTTTGGGAATCTACCTCGAAAAGCTTAAAGATGATATGAAATGGGCAAAACTGATGTTTGTATATTCTTTACAATACTTAACTGTCATGTTTGTCGCTATGGTAATTGTCACACTTATATAACCTTTGTTAGGAGATTCACTCTTTGTTTAGAGAGGATTTTTCCATATATTTTTTTACAACCAAATTTATAAGATTTTTTACGAAAGAGGGGTTTAATTAAGCTATGAAGATGCTTGCTAAATGGCGTCTGCTGTCACTGTTCACATTGATGGCATTAGTCTTGTCCGGCTGTGGTGAGCCATACCTGTCAACATTAAGACCTGCAGGTGAAGTTGCTCAATCCCAGTATGAACTTATGTTGTTGAGCACGGCGATTATGGTGGGAGTAATTGCTGTCGTCACAATCATTTTTATCTATGTCATTATGAAATTCCGCAGGAAGAATGACAAAGAAATTCCAAAGCAGGTCGAGGGAAGCCACAAGCTTGAGATCCTTTGGACTGTTATTCCGATCTTATTGCTTCTAATTCTTGCTGTTCCTACAGTTGCTGCAACATTTAAGTTGGCGGATGTTTCCCCAATGGAAAAGAAGAACGCTGAAGGAAAGACTGATGCGCTTGTAGTCAACGTGCGCGCGAATCTTTACTGGTGGGAATTTGAGTATCCAAATGAAGAGATCATCACCAGCCAGGATTTAGTAGTCCCTACTGATGAAAAGGTTTACTTTAATCTTAAGGCTTCTGATGTAAAGCACTCTTTCTGGATTCCATCTGTTGGTGGAAAGATGGATACGAATACAGACAACATCAACAAATTCTGGCTTGAGTTTGACAGTAAAGGAGCTGATGAAGCTGGCGGACTTTTCTTCGGAAAATGTGCTGAGCTTTGCGGACCTTCACACGCATTGATGGACTTCAAAGTAAAAGCTTTGCCACGCGCTGAATTCGATCAATGGGTAGCAGATATGCAAGGTGTTAAAGAACCTGTTAAGGCTGAAACTGCAACTGCACAGCAGGGACAGGAAATCTTCAACAACAGCTGTATTGGATGTCACGCCGTTACTCCGGCAAACACGGCTCCAGAAAAAGCTCGTGTTGGCCCTAACCTGACAAACTTCGGAGATCGTTCTCGTGTTGCTGGTGTCTTGGATATGTCAGAAGAAAATATCAAGAAATGGCTGGAAGACCCAGAAGCATACAAGCCAGCAAACAAAATGACTGGCAAGTATCCTGAGCTTTCTACAGAAGAACTTGATGCATTAACAGAATATCTGATGGGCTTGAAAGTCCAGAAATAAAAGGGGATTTGTTTGAAAGGGAGGTAAAACTGTGAGTACCTATGCTCAGAAAAAAGGATTCGGCGCAACTTTGTGGGACTACCTGACAACGGTTGACCATAAGAAAATCGCGATCCTTTATCTTATCGCTGGCGGATTTTTCTTCATCCTTGGCGGACTTGAAGCTCTATTCATCCGTATCCAGCTCGCTGTACCTAACAATGATTTTGTAAGCGCAGGTTTCTATAATGAAATCCTGACGATGCACGGAACAACCATGATTTTCCTTGCAGCGATGCCGCTAGTGTTCGCATTTATGAATGCTGTCATGCCACTCCAAATTGGTGCGCGTGACGTTGCGTTCCCATTCTTGAACTCTTTAGGATTTTGGTTATTCTTCTTTGGTGGAGTATTCCTTAACCTTTCATGGTTCCTTGGTGGAGCTCCTGATGCTGGTTGGACTTCTTACGCTTCACTTGCAATTGCGTCTGAAACACATGGTATCGACTTTTATGCTCTAGGATTGCAGATTTCAGGTGCGGGTACACTAATCGGGGGGATTAACTTCCTCGTAACAATCATTAACATGCGCGCCCCGGGAATGACTTATATGAGAATGCCGATGTTCACTTGGGCAACATTTGTAACATCAGCTCTTATCCTGTTTGCGTTCCCTCCACTGACTGTTGGTCTTTTCTTAATGATTTTTGACCGTATGTTTGGTTCTAATTTCTTTGATGTAACAAATGGTGGTAACACAATTATCTGGGAACACCTATTCTGGATCTTTGGTCACCCAGAAGTTTATATCTTAATTTTGCCGGCTTTCGGTATTTTCTCTGAGATTTTTGCTATTTTCTCTAGAAAGCGTCTATTCGGTTACTCATCCATGGTATTCGCAACTGTATTGATCGGTTTCCTTGGATTCATGGTATGGGCTCACCATATGTTCACAACTGGTCTTGGACCGATCGCAAACGCGATTTTCGCAGTAGCGACAATGGCAATCGCCGTTCCTACAGGTATCAAGATTTTTAACTGGATGTTCACGATGTGGGGTGGAAGCATCAAGTTCACAACTCCGATGCTTTGGGCAGTAGCCTTCATTCCTTCATTCGTTGCGGGTGGTGTAACTGGAGTCATGCTGGCATCAGCTGCAGCTGACTATCAGTACCATGACAGCTATTTCGTAGTAGCTCACTTCCATTACGTTATCGTTGGTGGTGTAGTATTCGCACTATTTGCAGGTGCACACCTTTACTGGCCAAAAATGTTCGGTACAATGCTGAATGAAACTCTAGGTAAGATCACGTTCTGGCTGTTCCTGTTTGGATTCCACCTGACGTTCTTCATCCAGCACTTCCTTGGATTGATGGGTATGCCACGCCGTATCTTCACTTTCCTGCCTGGACAGGGACTGGAAACTGGAAACTTGATCAGTTCAATTGGAGCCATCTTCATGGCTATTGCGACAATCGTTCTATTAATTAACGTAATCATGACACAAGTTAAAAATGAAAAAGTTGGGAATGACCCATGGGGTGACGGTCGCACACTAGAGTGGGCGATTGCATCTCCACCGCCATTCTACAACTTCAAGCAGCTTCCGCTTGTTCGCGGACTTGATGCTTACTGGCTTGAGAAAATGGAAGGCAAGAATGGCATGACGCCTGCAGAACCGCTCGGCGATATCCATATGCCAAACAACTCTTTCATTCCTTTCGTTATCTCACTTGGTCTTTTCATCGCAGCATTCGGTGCAATGTACCGTGCTGATACAAGCTGGGGACTAATAGTGCTGATCCTCGGCATGGCTGTAACACTAGGAGCCATGTTCGTGCGTTCAATTAAAGATGATCATGGATTCCATATTCATAAAGAAGACTTAATGGACGATGATAATGATAAGGGGGCAAAGGCATAATGCAAGCTGAAGAAAAATTCACTTATGAAACATGGCCTGCGGAGCCTGAAAAAGCAACCCTCGAAGCAAAGAACAAGTTTTTAGGCTTCTGGTTCTTCCTTGGTGGAGAGACAGTATTGTTTGCGACGCTGTTCGCAACTTATCTTGCCTTGAAGGATAAGGTTCCAAATGCTGACCATGCACTAGCCAAAGATATCTTTGAAATACCGCTGGCTTTTGCAGCGACAATGCTTCTATTAACAAGTTCTTTGACAAGTGTATATGCAATGTACCATATGAAGAACTTCAACTTTAAAAAGATGCAGCTGTGGCTTGGATTGACAGTAGCTCTGGGTGCGGCTTTCCTTGCACTTGAGATTTATGAGTTCAATCACTATGTACATGAATTCGGGCACACTTTCACTAGCAGTGCGTTTGGATCAGCTTTCTATACCTTAGTAGGATTCCATGGTGGTCACGTTGCATTCGGTCTTGCTTGGATCATTACCTTGATGGTCCGTAACTCCAAACGTGGTTTGAACCTTTACAACGCTCCTAAGTTTTATGTTGCCAGCCTTTACTGGCACTTCATCGACGTTGTATGGGTATTCATCTTCACGGTTGTATATCTAATGGGAATGGTGGGATAAACTGATGGCTAATCAACAACCAAGTTCAGGGAACCCAAGAGTAGACGTCGAATATCGTCGCAAAAAAAGCGCCGAAGAGATGAGATACCAAATCGTTTCCTTTGCATTGATGATTTTCTTGACACTTGTTGCCTTTGTTGCAGTTGGATATGAAGGATTCTCAGGCTGGTTTACAGTTCCATTCATCCTTCTGCTCGCTGTCATCCAGGTAATCTTCCAGCTCTACTATTTCATGCACATGAGCCATAAGGGACACGAAGCACCTGCTTTGTTCCTATATTCTGGTGTTGTTGTAGGAGCAGTAACAGTACTGGCTTTCACAACTATTATCTGGTGGTAATATGACTTAAAGAAAAAATCGGCTAAAAGCCGATTTTTTCTATGTATGGAAGTGTACTAACAATTAATGGAAGGGCCGTTTTATTGAAGTGACATACCTTTGGAAGTATAATGAAAGTAAAGTTCTTAAACAGGACGGGGTGAAAATACGATGCTTACACTAGATATATTTGGGTTCAGAGCACTATGGAGTCCGGTATATTTTCTGTTAATGGCAGCTATATTAGTTGCTTATTATCTGGTTGTCTTCAAGTACTATGACCGTTTCAAGGAAGGTGTACCTGCGACACGAAAACAGGCTGTTTACTTTACATCTGCTATCATCGTGCTATATATCATCAAAGGGTCGCCTGTCGATTTGATGGCACATATCACTTTTTACATGCACATGATCCAGATGGCAGTCCTATACCTTGTTGTTCCGCCTCTTTTGATTTTTGGCCTGCCTGACTGGCTTTGGAGATCGTTCTTGTCGCTGCCGGTAGTTGACCCGTTGTTCCGCTTTTTCACAAAGCCTCTTATTGCTTTGATTATGTTCAATGGAATTTTCTCTATTTACCATATCCCGCTGATTTTTGATATCGTAAAAACTGACATGTGGCTGCATGCAGGGTACACATCGGTGCTATTTATACTAGCGATGTTCATGTGGTGGCCGCTGATCAATAAATTGGAAGAATATCAGACATTATCGGGCGTTAAGAAAATGGGGTATATCTTTGCTGATGGTGTGCTAATCACACCAGCATGCGCTTTGATCATCTTTGCTGATACACCAATGTATGCAACTTTCTCAGACCCGAATGCATGGGGTGAGGCTTTGAAATTATGTGTACCGCCTACGATGCTCTCGACACTGGATCTTAGCGGTCCGGAAACCTTCAGTTCTATTTCGCTCCTGCATGACCAGCAGCTTGGCGGAGTAATCATGAAGGTTATTCAGGAAATTGTATATGGTATTTTCCTGGGTTATGCGTTCTTCCAATGGTTCCGTAATGAAGAAGATCACCAGGCTGAGCAGGATGCAATCAATCTTGCGAGCGCTCCACAGCCAGTAAAATAAATTGAGTTGTAAAAGCTTCCTTAAAGGGAGCTTTATTTTTTCTCATTTGTCTTTATTATCCCAGAGAAAATTTATCAGTTATATGCATTCAAATATTGAAAAAAAGTGACAGGTCACCTACAATTAACCTTATGGAGAAATAATGATTGAGAGGTAAACGTACATGTCTAACTTACCGATCCTGCCCACGATCAGCACAACATTTATTGTTTTAAGTGCGATTACTGTAGCAATTGGCTGGGCCCAAATAAAACAAAGAAAGATTGATCAGCATCGCAAGACCATGACGCTGGCTGGGATATTCGCGATCATATTCTTTGTCATTTATGCATCAAGGACAATCTTCATCGGAAATACTTCCTTTGGAGGACCTGATGATATCAAGATTTATTACACCGTGTTCCTAATTTTCCATATTACACTTGCTACAATTGGAGCGGTCCTTGGAATCATCTCACTTTACACAGGATATAAAAACAGATTAGAGCGTCATCGCAAACTTGGACCTGTTACAAGTGTTACCTGGTTCTTTACAGGTATCACGGGGGTTGCAGTATACCTGCTTCTTTATGTGTTCTATAAAGGCGGAGAAACAACATCAGTCATCAAGGCCATACTCGGAACATAGCAGACTCTAAAAACATTGCTTTTAGCAATGTTTTTTTATTTTAAGAAGGTATTCCCGCTTTAACAGGCGAATCTATTAGATTGTATAAGGGGGTTGTATTTGCTTGGATATTAAGGTTCTATCTGAATAACATTATCTGGAGTCAATGAATTTATCAATGTATGCTTTTCAATATCAAGTACCGGAAAGTGATATTCCTAAACGTTTGGAAACCCTAAAGAAACATCACTTGCTTGGGATATTTGAAGGAGAAGAGCTTGCGTCCAAATTACATATTCTTTCTTTGAAAGTGAAGCTTGGTCATCTTGAATGGAAAATGGGGGGTATTGCGGGAGTTGCTACCTATCCAGAGCACAGGCGTAAAGGACATGTAAACGCACTTATGAAAAGGGCACTGATGGATATGAATCAAGACGGGAATATAGTTTCCTTTCTGCATCCTTTCCAGATTGATTTCTATAGAAGGTTTGGCTGGGAGATCATTTCTGACAAAAGAAAAATCACGATTGAAAAAATCGATCTAAAACCTGTAGAAAGACAGGAGGGAATAATTAAGCGGCATACAGAGAAAAGACACTCCAATGATATCGAGAGGGTGTATGATCGATATGCAGAAATGCACAGTGCGATGCTCGCAAGGGATTCGGAATGGTGGCGCACGAGCATATACGGCGAACAAACAGCTGCTGTTTATTATGACTCGAAAAAAGAAGCGGCAGGATATCTGATATACGAGATTAAAAATAATGTTATGAAGGTTGAGGAATACGTCTCTTTAACACATGAAGCAAGAAAAGGCTTATGGAATTTCATTTGCCAGCATGATTCAATGGTAGAGCGAGCAGAGGTGCTGACATCAGTCCATGACCCATTCCCATTCTTTTTAAAGGAGCCTAAGCTCAAGACAGAAGTTTATCCATATTTCATGGGCAGGATTGTGAATGCTGAAAAAGCATTTTCTTCCTATCCTTTCATCACCAGCACGGATGGGAAGAATGTGTTCCTTCATCTCGATGATACTGATGCTCCATGGAATACAGGGACATATATAATAGGGCGGGAAGGGGTTAGGTTTCATCCTGTCAAAGAGGGAGGCACATGCGTAACAGCTCCTAAGCGCGGGATGCACATGAACATCAATACACTGACAGCCATGTTATTCGGTTATAAACGTCCTCTTGAATTATTTAAATTAGATCTGCTCAAGGGAGACATCAATGAAGTCGAGGAGCTGGAGCAGGCAATCCCAGCATTCAAGCCATTTTTCTATGATTTCTTTTAATTAGTAAGGCTCTTTTCTTGTTGCTATTGACTACAAAAAATAGGATTGAATGACCTATCTTTCTTCACAAAATTAAAGCCATATTATGAGAAAAGACTTTGCACACTTCATACCGACCTACAAAATAGCTTTTTATCACGTACAAATTCTTTACGAAAACAGCCATTAGCAAACACAAAACCCGGGTGATTATTTCACCCGGGTTTCTTTTGGTTTAAATTTTGAATTTCAATTTAATGATTCCAGCTTCTTTGGCTGAATTGAACCCAATAAGGAGCAATGGTCCAATTACAAAGCCCATGAAGCCGAATAGCTTCAAGCCAAGATACATGGCAATCAGGGTGGATAATGGAGAAAGGCCAATATGGCTGCCCATCACTTTAGGTTCTACCGTTCGCCTGATGATCAACAAAATGACAGCCAGCACAGCCAGCTGGGTTCCAAGGGCGATATTGCCCGTGGCCAGGTGGAAGATTGACCATGGCGCCAATATAACGATTGAGCCAATTAGCGGGATGAAATCAATCAGCCAGATAATCGCCGACATGACAATTGCATATTCTGGCGTAATGAAAAGCAACCCGATGAGTGCAACGATAAAAATAATCACGCTCACTAGAAATTGTGCTTTCAAGAAACCAAATACAACGTAAGAAAGTCGTGAAGTCATGAAATGGACCTTATCTGCAGTTCTCTCTGTCAAATGGCTGTACACACTTTGCCTTAAAGACGGCAGCTCCAGCAAGAAAAGAAACAGCGCAATCAAATAGACCAGGAAGCTGATCAAGAAATTCGGAATGTAGGTCAGCAATGCCTTCAAATTATCTATATTGATAAATGCAATCATGTCGTTTTTGAGTTTATTGAGAAAGTCCTCAGCCCGGTTGCTGATTTCGGTTACCACTTCCCTTGGAAGGTCATTGGCAGCCTCAACAAAGCTATTTTCGGCCTTATACCAGGCATTTGTAATTTCATTTATATAAACTGGAGTATTATCTATCAGGTCAATTGCCTCGGTGACTGCCGTCGTAGTCAGGAAATAGCCTGAAACCATAATGAGCAATACGAACAGGAGGAAAATCGCCAAGACTGCAAGGCGCCGCCCTCTTTTGAATCTTTTTTGGAAGTAAACAACTGCAGGCTCGAGAAAAAGAGCGGTGATCAATGCAGCAATCAACGGGATGGATACCGGCAGGATAATGTAAAGAATGGCTGCAACTACGATGGTGATTAATGCAATAATGATCGTTCGTTTAGTGAAAATACCGGACAAGTGAAGCTCCTTTCTATACTCCTAAAGAGTATATACCTCTAAAAAGCAATGTATTAAGGGCACTTAAGCAAAAACCGCAAAAAATTCCTTAACAATTAAATTATAGTACGCATTTAATATAAGAAACAACAAAAATCAGCTTTTATCCATGTGTTTTTGTAAACTTTGTTGATTTTTAGCAAGTGAGCTCGCTTAGTTGAACGATAGAAAGGTATTCCATCTCTATCTCTCCCGATGTAAATCAAGTTCCGCAACCTTAACAGCGAGGGGTGAGGAAATGAAGGAGTCAATAAAAATCATGCCTCCGCAATATAGAGAGGTATGTCGTGCAGTCTGTGCGATTGTGCATGCCAATATAAATGAAAACCACTTTTTCCACCAGTCGAAGTTAAAAAACAGGATTTCCCGGATACGAAGAAATTCCTTTGCTGATAATGGAGTAATTGTTGAACTAGACGAGGGTAACGTGAAAATCAAAGTATACGTTGACACAGTGGTAGGGAATTACTCAATCCTTAATACTGCAAGGGAGCTTCAGAAGAATTTAGAAGAGGAGATTGTGCTGCTGATTTCTATCTTGCCGAAGAAAATTGATGTAATCATAACGGGACTTAAATAAATAAGTCTGTTAAAATCCTTAAGCCGATTTTAACGTGATAAAAGTCATTTTGTATGTAGGTACTTAGTTTGCAAGCTCTTTTCACATAATAAGCGGTAATCTTGTAAAGAAACTTAGGTATCCTATTTTGTAGTCAATAACAACAAAGTTTGAGAAAAGAGCCAATAAAAAAGACGCAATGATTGCGTCTTTTTTATGTTAAATTGCAAATTTTTCTACTTCTGTTTTCACATCGTTTAAAAGCTTTTCACACTGGCTGACAAGTGCTTTCGGGAATTGCTCACCTTCACCATATTCAACGCCATGCGGGTAGTAGTGTTTTCCCAGCAAAGGAGTCATCAACTGAATGATCGCTTTGTGTGCGCCGATATCACCTTCATGAGCATAGCCCTGTACACGCAAATAAAATGTTCCTTCTTTGACCACGATTTTTTTGTCATAGGTTACTCTTTCATAGTCCCATTGTCCTTCACGTACCAGACCGTGCTCTAACATAACCTCATCAAGACGGTTCAAATCCGCCTTCAGGTTCTCAATACCTGTATTTTCGAATTTCATCCTTTTCCCTCCTAAAAACACACTGCAGTAATATCGCCTAAAATAGATTATATCTCAAATTTAATAATAGTAAAAATATGCTTAAGTTGCAATGAATATAAAAGCGAAATTCTTTGCTCTCACCTTCTGCTTATCAAAGGAAGGATGGAGAAATAAGAATTATCTAACTGAGGGCATAATTAGCACCATACGGGCTACCCTAACAGTGAGCAGGCCAAGCTTTGATTCATAAGGAGGAAAAGAAAATGCGAAAAATCCGTGATATTATGACTAGCGATGTTGAAACCTGTACTTTGTTGGACAATGTATTCGAAGTGGCAGTCAAAATGAAGGAATGGAATGTTGGCTCCATTCCAATCGTAGACGAGGATAAACTTGTAGGCATGATTACCGACCGGGACATTGTCATTAGAGGGATAGCGGAAAAACATCCGCCGTCATCAAAGGTTGAAAGTGTCATGAGTGATCACCTCGTTACAGCAACGGCGGATATGTCCACTAAAGAAGCAACCCAACTGATGGCTGATCATCAAATAAGAAGGCTGCCTGTAGTTGAAGGCGAAAAACTAGTAGGAATCGTAGCGTTAGGAGACTTTGCTGTGAACGAACTGACAGATGAACAAGCCCAGCACGCCTTATCTGAAATCTCAGAGCCTGGAAACCATATGCAATAGACTAAGGCACTCATAATGGGTGCCTTTTACCATCATTTCTTCGGAAAGTGTCCACTCCTTTTCAGTATGGGGTTGTTTGATTTTACATCGGGCAAGCGATATGTTAAAAGTAGGTTAACCAGCGATATTGCAAGTAGTAGTGTCAATCGTGTTAAAGTTCAATAATTTTTTGAGTCCTATCGAACACTTCTATTAAAACGAACACTATAAATGATATAATAATTTCAAAAATCACTCATATAGTGATAGAGAGAGATCATAGTGTCTTTTGACTCACATTAGTGTAGCTGGCAACAGTCAAAAAGGGGGGATCTACCTGAGAACTATTGCAAGGATATTAGTTTTTGCCGCAATTTTTTTACTTATTGGTTTATACATGGGATATAACAAGGAAGATAATGAGGAAATGGTTATCGAACAGAAGTCCACTCCTAAAGTAGATGAATCCCTCGAAAAGGACATCAGTGAACAAAGTATCAGCGAGGGTATTGATCAGCCCTCACAAGGTGTTGGTTCCTTGTTAGGGAAGGATATTGACTCTCTTAAGGCGACCTTAGGTGAACCATCAAGGGTTGACCTTTCAGCCTATGGCTTCCACTGGTGGATCTTTAACAATGACCCTGAAGAATATATCCAGGCTGGTGTCTTGAATGGCAAGGTCGTGACGGCTTACGGCATTGGTCCTTCTGTAAATGTGCAGCCATTTAAAATTGGCCAGCCGATTGAAGAAGTTTTCTCTATGAATGTCATTGAACCTGATGTAACATTTGAATATAATGGAAGCTCCTATAAGTTTGAGCTGTCCGAGCAGGATATGAACACACGTCCCATTATAAAAATGGGGGAGTATTTTGTTCAGCTCTATATTGATAAATTCACTAGTTCTGTTTCGAGCATCCGTTATATGGATAAGGAGACGCTCGTCAAACAGCGACCATATGAAATGGTCTACAGAGGAACGCTGATTGAACCGCCTGTATTATCGGAAGGGGATTGGATCAGGATTGAAGCCGGTCTCGAAAAACAAATCCTCGACATTACAAATGCGATCAGATTAAGGCATGAGCTTCAAACGCTTGAATGGGATGAAAAAACAGCAGAAGTTGCATATGCCCATAGCAAGGATATGGCCATTGAGGACTATTTTTCACATGAATCTGAAAAACACGGGGATTTATCGGAAAGGCTAAAAGCAGCAGAGATCTTGTATCAATTGGCTGGGGAAAACATTGCAGCTAACTATACAGATGGACCAGCGGTAGTTGAAGGCTGGCTGAATAGTGAAACCCACCGTGAGGCATTATTGAACGAAGAATTCACGCATCTTGGTGTAGGCGTGTATCAAAGGCATTATACCCAGAACTTCTTGAAAACGTGGGAAGAACCACAGTAATTGCTATTTTACATTCATTCTTTAACTGTAGCGAAGGAGCATGACCCATGAGGTCATGCTCCTTCGTTTTGCTTGATGGCCCTGTTGATTGAAAAGAAACCTTGTTTCCAGCTGCCGTAAAGATGTACCATATCCCCCTCATGGAATATAGGTGTAACAGCCCCTTTCCTCAATGGCGTCACTTTTTTTACGGTCAACTCCTTTATTCCTGTGTTGATTTTTAAAACTGTTATATGATTATACCGATGATAATAGAAACGTTCTTTATATGCAGTAACCTCGATGATTTTTCCGCTTACGATCGCTTCTTCAGGAATATTTTCAAGTTCGATCCATTCCTGGAAATTCGCCTGCATTTCTTTCTTCGTCAGCCAGAAAAAATAGGCCAGGACAATCGGAATTGCAATTGCTGTAACCATTATTGATCACCTTATTTATGCTGTTTTTCTACAACAAAAAAACTGCCTGATGAATGAGCGATTTTTTTGCCATCGGATCTGAAAACATCGGCTTCAAGGACGACGGTGCTTCTTCCTTTATGAATCAGCGTAGCTTTACAATGGAGATTGTCACCGATACCTGGCGCAAGGTAATGGATGTTAATTTGAGATGTGACAGCGGCGTAACCTTCTGGCAGCAGTTTGTTGGCAAGTGTGCCCATCGCTGTGTCGAGTATCGTGGCAGTAAAACCGCCATGGACTATGCCAAGGGTATTATCGAGCACATTTGTAATCGGAATATCAATTTCGCAAGTTTCATGATCGAGTCGCCTGTCCATATGCAGAAGGCCGTCGATATACGTACTGTTTTTTCCGCTAAGTTTATTTTTAACCCCGGCCAGTACCGTTCTGAGGGCTTCAAGTTCCTGCTCGCCCGATAACGAGATGCATTCGTCTAAAAGCTTTTGCAATTCTTTTTCCACTATATTATTACCTCTTTCTTTATGGCTCTGTTCCTTTAATTTCGAATAAAAATCATTATTTTAAAAAAGCCATTTTCTAATCTGTTTTTTATTTTAACACTTAAAAAAAGTTTGATGAAGTTTTAAAGTTGTGGGCGACCATAAAATTGCCAGGAAAACACCGAATAACCAAAGCTTTCTCTTAAAACAACAATTTCTCATAAAGGTCCTTCACCAATACCGATGATTTTCATATGCTATTATAGGCATTTGTTACACTGTGAGGTGAAAGCTATGGCCAAAAAAAAACTGCATCCCTCTGTAGAAAAGTTCAAGGAATTTGTAAAAAAACACCCAGAGCTCGTGCAGGAGGTCAGGAAGGGAAATACAACCTGGCAGGAAATGTATGAAGATTGGTACCTGCTAGGTGATGATGATCCTAAATGGAACAAAAGCATGAATGAAAAGGATGAAAAAAGCGAAGAAAAGGAAAAGAAAACGGATTGGTTAGGGACGATAATGGGTGCTGTAAAAAATATGGATCCTGAGCAGGTGCAAGGGCAAATCCATAATATAAGCCAGGCGCTCGGTGCGATTCAGGGGGTGCTATCCCAGTTTCAGGGCAATAAAGGTGGACAACAGCCATCTAAAGGTTCGGGGCCTGCACATCCTTTTTCATTCAGACAGGATTAGAATGGAGGCTAAAAATGCGTAAAGATGTCATGGAGCAATTACGATCGAATAAAGAATTGATCGAGTTTGTCCGATCCCAGCCACACTGGTACAGGAAGCTGAGCAGGGATCCAAGGGATATTTATTCTGCAGAGATCGCCGCACTTCATCATTTTGAAAAAACGATCCCGCATAAGGTTCAAAAATTCTCCAACAATGTCCAGATGGCCTCAATGATGATGCATATGTTCTCGAGCATGAATTCCCCATCCTGACAAAGCTTTCTTCTGAATGAGGAAAGCTTTGATTATTTTATGTAAGTGAATTAAGCTGGCATATGACGGCTTTCAGTCGCCGGTCCGGAAAGTTTCGCTTTTCTGGCAGTTTCATGGTAAAATGAGGTTCGGAGGTGAGCCAGCATTGCTTGCTGTTACATCAGAAAGAGTATTATTGATGGAAGAAGCTGAACAGTTAGTCAGCATGATTTTACAATCTGATATTGCCGAGAATTATCGGGAATGTTTATATAATGTTAAAAACAATCCGGAGACACAGAAGAAGGTTCGTGAATTTGTGGACATGAAGGAACGTTATGAAGAGGTTCAGCGTTTCGGAAAGTACCATCCTGACTATAAGGAAGTCATGGGCCAGATCAGGATTGTGAAAAGAGAGCTGGACATGGATGAGGTAATCGCCGAATTCAAGAGAGCGGAAAATGACCTGCAAAGCCTGCTTGATGAGGTTAGCGTGATCATCGGCAGATCCGTTTCGGAGAGCGTGAAAGTTCCTACCGGGAATCCATTTTTCGAAAGCTCTTGCGGAGGCGGCTGCGGCAGCGGAGGAAGCTGCGGGTGCTCTGCATAAATCGTTGCCAAAAGCATGGATTATCCATGCTTTTTTCTTTTAATTAACTTTGTTTGACTGCAATAGATGGTTAAATAGGATTGATTATTGAAAAAACTGGTTTTTGTATGCTAGACTAGTACAAAGCAAACGTTTACCAAAGGGGAAAAGAATATGATAGGACAGAGGCAGGGAATCATCGTCTGGCTGTATTCATTAAAACAGGCCAAGATGCTCAGAAGATTTGGCAATGTTCATTTTGTCTCGAAAAAATTGAAATATGCAGTAATATATTGCAATCTGGATGAGGCAGAGTCGCTGATGGAAAAAATCAATTCATATTCGTTTGTTAAAAAGGTGGAACCTTCCTATAAACCATTCTTAAAGATGGAATTCGAAAACTCTTCCCCTGATAAAGCAAAAGAATATGATTATAAGATGGGAATATAGAACCGTACTTATATAGCGAATGATTAGTAGTAAAAGGTGAGGGGGAGCCCCTCACCTTTTTATTTTTGTATCAGAAAGTATAGACTTTTACACTTTGATTAGTGTCTAGCGCCAGCGCCTAGCCCCTCGAGTCGCTTCAGTCCGCCCAATGAAGTCAAAGAACGACTTCACCGGTCGGCCTTCCGTGGCACACGATGTGCTAGACCCGCCAGCCACAGGACGTGGCGCATTAAGGCGGGCAGCGCTTGTCGGGGCTGACCAAGGCGCTTGCGCTTTTTGTTCTTCTATTGCAGCGGCGGAATATAGTGGTTCAGCCTTAAAATGCCGATGAGGTGTTGATAGTACAATTCTTTTTCGGCGAACATCGTCGATGGCTTGGCATCAAATTCAATGATGGTTTTGCCAAGTTCAGCAGCCATTTCTGCAAACATGTCAAAGCGTTTGTTCTTAAGGACATGTGGGTTTGGAATGCCTTCCCTGCAGACATATAGCGCCTGGAATTTCCCAGGGTCGGTTGGCCTTAGCACAACGACAAGGGAGCTTACTTCTTTTTCGTTTATTTTTGTATGGATCGCCATCAAATGCATCAATCGATGCTGGTTTGCCCTGGCAGTTTCTATTAGTTCGTAAAGATCAGAATATCCTTCACCAAGCTCAATAAAACGCTGAATCAATCTGAATTACCCCTTCCAACTTATCATTCCATCATACTTTACCATTTGTGATCAGAAAATTGAAGCGTTTGTCAGACTTGATCCTTTTTAAAAAAATGAAAACTTTATCTTACGCTCATCCGTTGTTTTTGCTATTTTAATAGTAGTAGAGGAGTGGGGAGTAAACAATGAAAAAGATGTCTATCCTGATGACCTCAGGATTATTCATAGTTATTTGCGCAGCTGTTTTTTTGCAATGGAATGCTTTTTCAGAACACAGCGGCAAACCAGCTGAACGAAAGGAAGAACCCTCTATCGTTGCTTCGGTGAAGGTGGAGTCGAACCAGCTTCTAGTAAAGCAGATTTTTTATGGTCTGGAGGCGAACCGGCAATACCAGGCAGTCATCCCGTCACAGGCTGTCGAGGTCAAATGTACCGATTCAGAAGAGAATCCTTGCGAGGATGGATCGTTGCCAAAAGGAGAGAAAATTCAGTTTGAGTACATTTTAAAAACTGGCCCCGGGCTTTCGCTTCTTTTAAATGAGTGGATGATTGTACTGAAGGAAGCGGCGGTCAATAAGACGAGAATAGAGATAATAGACCAATATAACAGCAAAGGGACATGGGCTGCCGGGCTCCCATTGAAGGGTTTTAAGAAAACGGAATTACTGAACTATTATGTGTTTGAAGGAGTAAATTCAACTCCTTCACTATATTGGCAGGAAAAGCCCCTTTTTAAACTAAATGGACAAAAGGGTATCGATTATTATATTAGTAAGAAGGACCAGATCATTTACGAATTCGACAGTCTTGGAACCTTTTCCGACAATCATTTATCTGTAGTCATCACAGAGGGTCAAAGGACTACCCATGGAACCGGTCTCCTGCTGGTTGGAAACAAGCTGACTAACAAGGAACTTGAGCGGCAATTGGCTATGGCCTTACTTGCATCCAAGTTTGGAACAGACAGGGGCACAGAAGGCTGGACTCTAGAGGCACTCACGTCACTGGTTACAAAACAGGAACCGGAAACTGCCAAAAGCAAAGCGATGGTCAGAGAGCTGGCGAATACTTTGACAGCGGAAGAAACCGCTGCTTTCATCACCTATTTTTCCAAAGAGAGACAACTTGATGTCAGATCGCTCGATGAGTACTTGTCATCAATCAAAGGGATGAACACCAAGTTCTTCTTGAAGAACAGCCAAAAAGGTCAAGCAGGATTTCCAATGTTTTTCACAGACACAAGGAGCATCATCGTGAATGGAAATGAAAAGGATGAACTGGAGGTTGTGATCAAAGGCGAGGAACACCTATTTCCATTAGTGCCGACTATGGCTGCTCTAGGGTATAAAGCAAAAACAGGAACTGATTTTACGGTAATGGAACTCTCATCAGACAGCAGCCAGTACTCCTTCAACCTAAAGAATAAAACATTCATTCTGGATGGCCAAAGCTTCGGGCTTCTTGAAAATCCATTCCAGTATCTGAATGGAGAATGGTACGTGGAAAAGCGCTGGCTTCATGCGATTTTTAAGGTGGAATTTTCGGAAACTGATGACCGGTTATTTCTTGAAACATAATTTGTTTTTGTAGCCTTTTTTATGGCGAAAAAAAAGCCCTGCAGTTTCTGCAGGGTCCTTCTATATCCTGTCAACAGGATAGAAGGCAAAGGGAGAGGAGAAACCGGAGGAAGAACTTATGGGGAAACGTAAGTCTTCTCCGCGGTTGGCAACAACATCCTCAAATTGATGTTGTTAATCATCATTATTTCCACAATAGGAAGGGATATACACTTATTTGGTTAATTTTTTATATGTGTGGTAGGATAAGGGAGTAATTTACATAAGTTCTTTTCGTAAACTTTGTTGCTTTTTAACCCATCTTCGCATATTCGTTTCGGAAGCATCTTCGGAAAGAGCACGAAAACCGAAGAATGCGGATCTCTGTATGTGTTCAAAAGTAACGATCAAAGCGAAAATAGCGATAAGATAAAATGAAAATGCTTAAATGATTGAGGAGTAATAAAATATGAGAGTTGTATCAGGTGATTTGAAAGGCCGCGTTTTGAAAGCGGTACCCGGAACGTCCACAAGGCCTACTACTGATAAAGTGAAGGAATCGCTGTTCAATATGATTGGGCCTTATTTTACAGGAGGACTGGGCCTGGATTTATTCGCAGGAAGCGGCGGGCTTGGAATTGAAGCTCTAAGCAGAGGCCTGGATAAAGTTATTTTTGTCGACCGTGAAGGCAAGTCAATACATATCATCAATGAAAACCTTAGATCCTGCGGTTTGGAAGAAAAGGCAGAAGTATACCGAAATGATGCTGTCAGGGCTTTGAAGGCCATTCAAAAAAGAGACCTTATTTTCAATTATATATTCTTGGATCCGCCATATAAAAAACAACAGCTGGTCAAGCTGTTGGAATTGATTGAGAAAGAAAGGCTTATTCATCATGATGGGTTGATCGTCTGTGAGCATGCTTCTGATATCACCTTGCCAGATAAGGTAGGGGCTCTTGTACAGTCAAGAAGCGAAAAATATGGAATAATCGGAATTACTCTTTATAAAGTTGATGCAGATGCTGAGGGGGAAATTTAAGTGGCAAGAGTGGCAGTATGTCCAGGTAGTTTCGATCCCATTACATTGGGGCATTTGGATATCATTACTAGAGCAGCAAAGGTATTCGATGAGCTGTATGTAGTTGTTTTGAATAATTCTTCAAAGAAACCTTTGTTTACTGTAGAGGAAAGAATCGAACTTATTGAACAGGTGACGAAGGGAATTGCAAATGTAAAAGTAGATTCATTCCAGGGCTTGCTAGTTGATTATGCAGAGAGCGTTAACGCCGATGCCATTATCAGGGGCTTGCGAGCTGTTTCGGATTTTGAGTATGAAATGCAAATCACATCTATGAATAGAGTGCTGAGTGATAAAATCGAGACTTTTTTCATTATGACAAACAATCAGTATTCGTTCTTGAGTTCTAGTATCGTTAAAGAGGTTGCGAAGTATGATGGAAAAATCTCCGAATTGGTTCCGCCTGAGGTCGAAGAGGCTTTGTTAAAAAAATTCAAGAATGAAGAGACGAAATAACGGGCAGAGATGCCCGTTATTTCTCTTTTAATATGCGGTTTCCAAGTAACCAAACATAAACGAGCAAACTGGCGATCGTAATCAGAGGGCCTGCCGTGGTGAGCATATTATGTGCATGTGCCAGGCGGCTGCCCTCCGAAGTAAGGTATTCCATAACCGGCAAAGCATTCGATGGCTGGCCATCTTCAAAGTAGCGCTCATAAACCGGCTTCCATAAAATGAAAGCATAGAATGCCGCAAAGAACCCATGAAGGATTCTTGCAAAAAAGAAAGGCTGAAATCGTATGTCTGTCTGGGCAAGAATACTGGCAACCTGAGCCTGGACACTAAACCCGCTGAATGCAAGAATGAAGCTAGTTATTACTGCCTGATGCATCAAAGTAGCTTCCTGGATCTGGCTGGTCATCTGGCTGCCGAGAGTGATTTCGAATAGGCCTGAAATGAAAGGCAGGCTCAAGCTTTCTGTCATCCCAAGCATCACCAGCAATATTTCAAGAAATTCAGCCAGGAATGCGGTGATGTGAAGATGGAATAATAGTTTATTAATAACCGAGAATAAGATAATGAATCCGCCAATCATCAACAACGTCTGAATCGAGGACATCACGGCGTCACCCAGCAATTTTCCTATCGGGCGATTATCTTTTATCCTTGTCCTGTGCAAGGCGGCAAATGCATCCCTGATCGTAAGGTTTCGTTCCTTTTCCTTTGTGGCATTTTCTTCGCTCCTGCCGTAGAACCTCATTACCAACCCTACACTGATGTTTCCCAGGTAGTGGGCCAGTGCAAGAATAACACCAAGCTGGACATTATAAAAGAACCCAACTGATACTGCGCCAAAAATGAATAGCGGGTTAGATGAATTAGTAAAAGATACAAGTCTTTCTGCCTCGATTTTTGACAGCTGCCCTTCCTGGCGCATTCTGGCCGTCAGCTTTGCACCGGCAGGAAAGCCGGAAGCCATGCCCATCGCCCAAACAAATCCGCCAACACCTGGTACCTTGAACAGAGGCCTCATCAGTGGTTCCAGCAAGACACCAATAAAACGAACGACACCAAATCCAATCAGCATTTCGGAAACAATGAAAAAAGGAAGGAGTGAGGGGAAGACAATTTCCCACCACATATTCAAGCCTCTAATCGATGCATCAAAGGATTGCTGGGGAAAAGAAATGAGTGAAGCAGCCAGTAAAGTGACGGAGGCTGCTAGGAAAAGTGTTTTCATTCTTGATTTTAGCACCTAAAATCCTCCTTCCTGCGGTCTTGCTGTGAAACTGTATTAATCAATGGTAAAATAGAGGAAACTCACCAGAGGGATCGTTTTCCTTTAAAGATCCAAGTATATGTACTTACCGGACCGTATGCAAAAGGAGTTGAAACTTGTTGCTTCTTTTGATAGCTGGCAGTGTTCGCGTTGACTTTTGCTTTTAGCATTCATATATGTATCGGGCTGTGTTTAAATGAGGCCACTTCCTGGAGATCATTTAAAACTCATAATATATTTTGTTGTCTGAGCAAAATAGTTTGCGTAAAGAGCCAGAGAATACATAAATAATGATTAGTTGTCACTCTTGTCCTCATATAAATCAATATACTCGCTGAACTCCAAATTAGACCAAGTTTAGTCTGTATCGAAAAATTCATGGTTTTAAGGGAGGAAAAAGCTTTGGCAAGTCCAAAGATTGGTTTAGCTCTTGGATCCGGTGGGGCACGGGGATTTGCCCATCTGGGTGTCATAAAAGTATTAAGAGATGAAGGCATCCCAATCGATTTGATTGCCGGAAGCAGTATGGGGGCACTAGTGGCTTCATTTTACGGTGCTGGCCTTGACGTCGACCGGCTTTATAAACTATCGCGTGTGTTCAAACGGAAGTATTATCTCGATTTTACGGTCCCTAAGATGGGCTTTATCGCCGGCAAAAGGGTGAAGGAGCTCATCAGGATTTTTACCCATGGCAAAATGATCGAGGAGCTGGATATCCCGATTGGGATTGTTGCAACAGACCTGATGTCAGGGGAGAAGGTCGTCTTTAAAAAAGGACCTGTGGCGGAAGCTGTAAGGGCAAGCATCGCGATCCCGGGCATTTTTGTTCCGGAAAAGCTGGACGGAAGATTGTTCGTTGATGGCGGAGTTGTTGACCGGATCCCCGTTTCTGTCGCTAAGGAGATGGGAGCAGATATTGTGATCGCAGTGGATGTATCCAGCGTGAAGATGAACGAGGATGTTACCTCGATTTTCGATGTGATCATGCAGAGTATTGATATCATGCAAATGGAGCTGGTCGCAAATCGAGAGGTCGCTTCGGATGTAATGCTGAGGCCGCCAGTTGAAATGTTTAATTCAAAAGCATTTACTAATATTGAAGAAATCATCGCAATCGGTGAAGAAGAAGCTAAAAAGCATATCGATAAGATCAGAAAGTGCATTGAACAATGGAAGGAGCCACAAACAGAATGAGCAGAAAAAAGTCTTTAGGTCTGTCTATATTGGCAGCTATATTAATAATGGCTAGCGCTCTTTTTTACCTGCCTTACTATGTCACAAAACCGGGAATGGCAAAGGAGCTGGAGCCGATTATCGAGGTTGAAGACGGTTACGATGAGCAAGGAAGTTTCATGCTGACGACAGTCAGGATGGGAAGAGCGAATATATATGCCTATGTCATTGCCAAGCTGAGCAAATACCAGGAAATTTTTCCAGTAGAAGATATAAGGGCGGAGAATGAATCGGATGAAGAATATAATATTCGCCAGCTGCACATGATGGATAACTCGAAGACATCGGCAATAGAGGTCGCCTATAAAAAAGCGGGAAAACCAGTTGGCTACAACTATAAGGGAGTTTATGTTTTAAGGATAATGGATGGAATGCCTGCTGAAGGCAAGCTTATGCCTGGCGATCTGGTTTTCAAGGTTGATGGGAATGAGTTTGAATCATCTGATGAATTCATTGATTATGTAAGTTCCAAAAAGCCAGGAGATACGGTGGAGCTTTCATATAAACGGAATGGGAAAACAAATTCAGTGAAAATTCCACTAAAGGCACTGGATGATGGCAGCAATCGGCCGGTAGTAGGCATCCAGCTTGTGGATGACAAAGAAATTGACGTTGAGCCTGACGTAACAGTACAATCCGAGGAAATCGGCGGACCATCGGCTGGACTTATGTTTTCTTTGGAAATCTACAACCAATTGACCGAGGAAGATTTGACAAAAGGTTATGAAATAGCTGGTACAGGCACAATGAGTCCCGGCGGAACGGTAGGAAGAATCGGCGGAATTCAGCAGAAAGTCGTAGCTGCGGATAAGGCAGGTGCAGAAATCTTCTTTGCTCCGTTTGAAAAAGGTGCAAAGGGATCGAACTACGAAGAAGCACTTATAGCGGCTGAAGATATTGATACAAAAATGAAAATAGTTCCTGTGGATACTTTTGATGAAGCTGTATCGTATCTGGAAAATTTAAAAGAAAAATCAAGCTGAATCCAGCTTGATTTTTTTTATCTTAAAGATTTCCTGTAGATTCATTGACGGCTATTTTTCAACATGATTGGCGGCCGGCTGAATTCTTCCGCAAGCAGCTGTTCCTGGCCATGATCCTTCTGGCCAAGAGCATAAATCTTTGACGCTTTGATATCCAGTTCGATGTCAGGGTCAGAAAAAGCAGACAGCTTCGAAACGAGCGGCAGACTGAAATCCTTTTTTTTGGAATTCAGGTAGGAACGGCCTTTTTCCGTTGCACCTAATAACCTCAAATAATTCACTGTTTTTTGGCTCGTTTTCATGGTGTCTTTTCGTGTATTAGTTAAAATATGCAGGCATACTCTCTGCAGCCTTGTCCATGTATAACGCTTGGTTTTGATTGATTCCATGAATTGCTGAAAAGAGCCTGAGGAAGATGCAGCGGCAAGTAATCTATTCTCCAGTCCTTCTTCGACTTCATAGAACTCCCTTAATTCTGATGGATTGCTTTGGGTCAGTTTATATTTCAATAAAGGCCAGTAATTTTCCCATGAATGGAATTCGCCATATTGATCTCTGTAGTTTATTAGCTGAGCATATGTTGTTTCTGGTACGTATTGCTTGATCGTTTCAATCTCTCCTGCCGATCCAAATAATGCCTTACGTATACTTGTCGCGCTGGCTATCGTCGCTGATGCAAAATGCTCGTCATGGTAGCCGGCATTCTTCCTGGTGATCGTTTCAGCTTTCATTGAGCTTTCTTGCCTGATGATCGCCTGTATGTAATGAAGTCCGAGAATGTTATTCGGCTTTGAAATATCGATGAAGCTTTCAGATGGAGCAAGCGAATGGAAGCTAAGAGCGATTGATTTAGGGTAACTATAGCCTTCCCCTGTATAAAATTTTATTTTTTCCTGGAATTCATCATTGTTTTCCTCAAGAAAGGAAATCGTATTAGTGAATGATTCCAAATCACCGGATTCGCTGCCAAAACAAAGAGTGTCGCAGCCAGCACCAGAGAGAATCGAAACTGCCCCTTCTGCAAAAGTCTCCGCATGCTGTGTCGCAAAACGGTAAGGAAGCTCAAAGACGATGTCAACGCCTGCCTCGAGAGCCATCTTTGTCCTTGCCCATTTCGAGACAAGTGCAGGCTCCCCGCGCTGCAGGAAGTTCCCGCTCATTGCCGCAATCGAAAGATCTGCATCAGTTTGTTCCTTCGCCTGTTGCAAGTGGAATAAGTGGCCATTATGGAAAGGATTATACTCTACAACAACTCCAACTGCTTTCATTCTTGCACTCCTTCATGTTAAGATGGATATTGCATTGTCTTGAAGTTTAATTTAAAGTATTTATGTAAATTATAGTGTAAAGAAAAAATATTGACAAATGATTACGCGAAGGTCTATAATTACCTTTGTTGCCTTGGGGTGATTCTATGAAATGGACAATAAGTCAGATACAAAAACATCGAAACAAGGACTTTCTGATTGACGAGTTTGTCCCAATGGACTCGATTAAGGAAACAGATCCGACAATCCGTAAGGTATCTCCCATCCATCTAACGGGAAGGGCAGATATCAGTGCCACAAGAGTGACATTCCATATCCGGGTTGATGGACATCTGATCCTGCCTTGTTCACGGACACTGGTTGATGTAAAATATCCAATTGATGTGGAAACAACTGAAACTTTCATGCTAAACAGCCACGAATATGAGGCTGAAGAGGAAGTTCATCAAGTAACAGGCGATGTCATTGATCTTGAACCCATCATCAGGGAAATCTTGCTAGTGGAAGTTCCCATGCAGGTATTCTGTGATGATAGCGCTGGTCAAGAAGGCGCACCCCAGTCAGGTAAGGATTGGGAAGTAATCGAGGAACAGGAGAAATCCGAAAAACTTGATCCCCGACTTGCCGGACTTGCAAAATTCTTTGAGGACTCTAAGGGTTCCTCTGACTAATCGATTAAAAAAGAGCGTGGAGGTCCAGAAAAGGACTGGCCTTCATAAACTTTCTTATTCCTTTTAAGGAGGTGGGAAGAATGGCTGTACCATTTAGAAGAACGTCTAAAACTGCGAAAAGAAAACGCCGTACTCATTTTAAATTACAAGTTCCGGGTATGGTAGCATGCCCTAACTGCGGTGAAATGAAACTTGCTCACCGTGTGTGCAAAGCTTGCGGAACATACAAAGGGAAAGAAGTTGTAAACGACTAATTTTCTCGTGAAAAAGCACAGGATGCAACTGCGTCCCTGTGCTTTTTTTCATTTAAGCAGACTTGAAAAAGTCATCTATTTTAAAGAAGTGGGACATTGGAGCATCACTTCTGCTTTAATCCATATAAATGCTGCTGACGGTTTCCCCCGATTACCGACATTTTAAGCAGCTTTAGATTCCTATTATTGAGCCACTTTTTCTGACGTGGCATATGAATTCGTGCTCCAATCCCTCTTATTGAGACACTTTTTTTGATGTGGCATATGAATTCGTGCTCCAATCCCTCTTATTGAGACATTTTTTCTGATGTGGCATATGAATTCATGTTCCAATCCCTCTTATTGAGCCACTTTTTTTGATGATGTGGCATTGGATTTCGTGCTCCAATCCCTCTTATTGAGACACTTTTTTTGATGTGGCATATGAATTCGTGCTCCAATCCCTCTTATTGAGACACTTTTTTTGATGTAGCATTGGAATTCGTGCTCCAATCCCCTCTATTGAGACATTTTTTCTGATGTGGCATATGAATTCATGTTCCAATCCCCCTTTTTGAGCCACTTTTTCTGACGTGGCATTGGAATTCGTGCTCCAATCCCCTTATTGAGACACTTTTTTTGATGTAGCATTGGAATTCGTGCTCCAATCCCTCTTATTGAGACACTTTTTTTGATGTAGCATTGGAATTCGTGCTCCAATCTCCTTTATTGAGACATTTTTTCTGATGTGGCATTGGAATTCGTGTTCCAATCTCCCTTATTGAGACACTTTTTTTGATGTGGCATATGAATTCATGTTCCAATCCCCCTTATTGAGACACTTTTTCTGATGCGGCATTGGAATTCGTGCTCCAATCCCCCTTATTGAGCCACTTTTTCTGACGTGGCATATGAATTCATGTTCTAATAAATTTTTTTAATGCTTCAGACTACTTTTATTTTACTCAATTAACTGATGTTGAAATGAATCAACTAATCCTCATCGGAAAAATTTCTTCTCTATCCTTATTAGATTTAAATTTAATCACCTCCGAGACTCAAGCACTTTTTAATTGTACTGAATATTGATAAAATTTAGGGGACGAGAATCATAGGAGGAACACAATGAATCCATACATAATATCTAAAGAAAAAGATGGAGTACTGCTATTTACAATCAACAGGCCTGACAGGAGAAATGCCATTGATTATGATGTGATGGCCGGACTGGAAAAAGCAATCGAAATGGCTGCTGGAAACGATGTTAAAGTATTTGCTATTACGGGGGCAGGCGGCCAGGCATTTTGTTCCGGAGGCGATTTATCGGCCTTTCATCGTTTAAAAACAGAGTCGCAGGCGTATGGGATGCTTTCAAGGATGGCTAGTATTTTATACAAGCTCCTTGTCCTTCCAAAACCGACTATTGCCATTCTAAATGGTTCTGCTGTAGGAGGCGGTTGCGAAATTGCTTCAGCCTGCGACTTCCGGATTGGAAGAGAAGGGATGAAAGCGGGCTTTGTCCAGGGGAACCTCGCCATTACGACTGGCTGGGGAGGAGGCTCGATCCTCTTGGAGAAACTTCCGCAGAATATCGCGATGAAAATGCTGCTTGATGCGAAAATATATACTGCAGAAGAACTCAGGGACATTGGATTCATCCACCATATTTATAAAGAACATCCGATAGATGCCTGTCTCTCATTTATGGAAGGCAGCTTGAAAAAAGAGACAACTGTTTTAGAAGCCTATAAAACTTTATTGAATAAAAAATGGGAGCACTTATCAATGAGAGAAAGGATGGAAGAGGAAGCTGCGAGATGTGCTGTACTGTGGGAGCATGAAGCCCATCATAATAAAGTGGACGAATTCATGAATAAAAAAAATAAAAATAATTAGCAGGGTATTAGGTGATATCAGTCTATCTTTCCTATTAGATGCATATGAATGAATAAAAAACAATAGGAGGGATTTATTGATGCCATTAACCCGTCAGGATGCCTGGTCACAGGATGAAGACTTATTGCTGGCTGAAGTAGTATTGCGCAATATCCGAGAAGGCGGCACCCAATTAAAAGCATTTGATGAAGTAGGAAAACAGCTTTCGAGGACTGCTGCAGCTTGCGGTTTCCGCTGGAATTCGTATGTGAGAAAGCAATATAAATCTGGTATTGAGCTGGCGAAAAAACAGCGAAAAGAAGCGAAAAAACAGGCGAAAACACAGGAGAGAGCAGAGGAGCCTGCGGCGCCAGTGAGCGAAGTGCCTACCAGTCCTACAGAACAAGAGGAAAAGCAATCCAGCCTTAGCATCGAAGCCGTAAAACAATACCTCGATGACCTCTATGAAAAAGCGGCAGCTGCACACAGCCAGGATGTGCAAAAAGATCAAATCCGCGGGCTTGAAAAGCAAATCTATTACTTGTCTGCCGAAAACGAAAAATTGGAAACCCAACTGCGTTCTATGGAAGAAGACTATCGTGCCTTGATTGACATCATGGACCGAGCAAAAAAAAGAGTAGGCCCTAAAAGTGAGGACCAACAACAAAGAATAAACTTCCAGGTTGAGGGTAAAGGAAATCTGGAAAAAATAGAAAAATAGGCAATAAAAAGCGCCTGCCGGTCATGGCAGGCGCTATTATTGTACGGTTATGGAAAAAAAATATTTGCTCCTGCGCATATCGCAGTTGAACTGAAATTATTGAAGCTGTTCAGTTACACCAGCTGGGTACCAGACAAGCGGATTCTCCCCACGGTCTCTCTCTACATCATAATGGACTGGCGTAAAGCCCATCTTTTCCCAGAAGTCCTGGGATTTTACCCGAGGGTTCGTTTTGATCGGCAGACCGAAACCCTTCGCGAATTCAACGAGTGCTTTGCCATAGCCCTTGCCCTGGTAATTTGGAAGTACCTCTAACTTCCAAAGCTCCAGGTAGTCCTGTGGTGGCTCAAAATAGCGGTCAAACTGCTTCTTGACCTGGTAAAGGCTCATACGGGCCACGAGCTTGTCGCCGAAGTAGATTCCGTAGAACGGAGAATCGCTATCATTTTCCACAATGTTTGCTTCCAAATCCTCAAGCATTGAAAGCTCCTGGTGGCCATACTCCTTGAACTTTTTGAATTCTTCTAAAGTCTTATAATTGATTTTCAGTTTTTCCACTTTATTCACCATAAAACAATCCCCCAATCAAGCCGCCAAAAAATTCATTGTATACTGCTCTCATTGAAAGCTTGCTCCTCCATGGCCGGATGATAAAATCTTTCAAGGCTGAGAAGAGATTTAAAGACATCATGCTTTCGAAATCGGCAATATATATATACCTGAAATTTGGTATATTTAAAGGCAGCTGAATATATTTGTTTTTTATAGCCTATTTTTATTATATTATAAAAACATGAAAAATTCTGCATTTGAATTTTAGAAAGCGGTTCCAATTTTTGCAGGAAATAAACAGAATATTGTAGAATTTTATAGAGTAAGCGAATTTTTTACGGGAAAGGGGAAAGAACGTGCAAAAAATATTGATTGCAAACAGAGGAGAAATTGCGCTTCGCATTATCCGTACTTGCCGCGAACTGGGGGTCCAAACTGTGGCTGTCTATTCAGATGCGGATAAAGAGATGCCTTTTGTAAAAGAAGCTGACAGCGCTTACCGGGTTGGTGAGCCGCCTGTTCAAAAATCATATCTCAATGCAGATGAAATCTTAAGAATCGCAAAGGAAGAAAATGTCGACGGAATCCACCCTGGTTATGGCTTTTTATCAGAAAACGCAGGATTTGCCCGTAAGGTAAAGGAAGCCGGCTTGACTTTTATCGGTCCGGCTCCGGATACGATTGAAAAAATGGGCGATAAAATCATTGCTAGATCGACGATGGAATCAGCCGGTGTACCAGTCGTGCCTGGAAGTGACCAAGGTTTGAAAACACTAGAGGATGCCATTAGGCTCGCAGATGAAATCGGCTACCCTGTCATGCTGAAGGCGAGCGGCGGCGGGGGCGGCATTGGCATGGTCCTCTGTGAAAATGAGCAAGCGCTCGCTAAGAATTATGATTCAACAAAGGGCAGGGCAAAGGCTTACTTTGGCTCCGATGAAGTATTCATTGAGAAATACATCAAAAATGCCCGGCATGTCGAGGTGCAAATCTTTGGCGATACCCATGGCAACCATGTACATATGTTTGAACGTGATTGCTCTGTACAGCGCCGCCACCAAAAGGTGATTGAGGAGGCACCGTCGCCATTCCTGAAGGATGAAGCAAGGCAAAAGATGTATGAAACGGCTGTTAAAGCTGCCAAGGCAGTGGATTATGTGAACGCAGGAACGGTGGAATTCATTGTCGACGAGGATGAGAACTTCTACTTCCTCGAAATGAACACCAGACTGCAGGTTGAACATCCAGTCACAGAAACCATTACAGGCCTGGATCTTGTTAAGTGGCAAATCCTTGTGGCACGCGGTGAAAAACTGCCGCTGCTCCAGGATGAAATCGTGAAGAAGGGATGGGCCATCGAATTCCGTTTGTATGCGGAAGATCCGGTAAGGTTCCTGCCTTCACCTGGTAAAATCAGCGATTTTTCATGGCTGGAGGCGGAAGGCGTCCGAGTTGATTCTGGATATGAGTCCGGTTCGACTGTAACTCCTTTTTATGACCCTATGGTTGCTAAGTGCATAGTAGGGGGCGATAGCCGCGAAGAAGCGATCCAGCTAGCTCAGGAATTTTTTGCGACCCTGAAACTAGAAGGAATTAAATCAAATGCTCCGTTGTTTGCGGAAATTTTGAGCGAAGAAGGCTTCAAATCAGGCAATTATACGACAGCCTATTTAACGGAAAGAAAAATGGCATCCAAATAAAGGAGGAAAAGAACATGAAGGAAATTACAGCAAATATGGCAGGGACAGTACTTAATGTAATGGTTGCAGCAGGAGATACGGTATCAGAAGGGCAGGAAGTCCTGATGCTTGAATCGATGAAGATGGAAATCCCAGTTGAAAGCCAGGGCGCTGGAAACGTTGCAGAAGTAAAAGTGAACATCGGGGACTTTGTGAACGAAGGCGATGTCCTGCTTGTACTAGAATAATAGATTTTAAGGAGGAGAAGGATGACTACCGCGAAAACTTTAACTGATTCATTACAGGAAAAAGTTCAACAAATCGAGGCTGGCGGACAACCTAAGTATCATGAAAAGCTGGCTGAACAAAATAAATTATTTGTGCGTGAGCGTTTGAATCTATTATTTGACGACGGTGTCTATGAGGAAGATGGCAAATTCGCTAATTTCCAGGCTGGTGACCTTCCGGCAGATGGTGTCGTAACGGCTATCGGCAAAATCGGCGGGCAAACAGTTTGTGTTATGGCGAACGATTCAACAATAAAAGCCGGCTCTTGGGGCGCCAGGACTGTTGAGAAGATCATCAGAATCCAGGAAACAGCTGAAAAATTAAAGGTGCCTTTATTGTATCTGGTCGATTCGGCTGGCGCCCGAATTACCGATCAGCTTGATATGTTTCCGAACAGACGGGGAGCAGGAAAGATTTTTTATAATCAGGTGAAATTGTCTGGAGTAATCCCGCAAATCTGCCTTCTTTTCGGGCCTTCTGCAGCTGGCGGAGCATATATTCCTGCTTTCTGCGATATCGTGATCATGGTTGACCAGAATGCTTCGATGTATCTTGGATCACCAAGGATGGCGGAAAAGGTAATCGGCGAAAAGGTAACGCTTGAGGAAATGGGCGGCGCCCGGATGCATTGCTCTGTCAGTGGTGTAGGCGATATGCTCGTTTATAGCGAGGAAGAAGCCATTGAATCAGCGAAGCGCTATTTAAGTTATTTCCCTGCTAATTTCCAGTCGAAGACAGATTTGGTCGAAGGAGTGGCTCCCAAGGATGGAAGAAGTCTTGAAGAGATTGTTCCAGTGAATCAGAACGCTCCATTTGATATGTATGAAGGCATTGATGCGCTGATCGACGATGGAAGTTTCTTTGAAATCAAAAAGCTGTTCGCGCCTGAAATCATCACGGGGCTTGCCCGTATAGATGGAAGGGCAGTTGGAATCATTGCCAACCAGCCAAAGGTGAAGGGCGGAGTATTGTTCGTGGACTCTGCCGATAAGGCTGCTAAATTCATCACGCTCTGTGATGCCTTCCATATCCCATTGCTGTTCCTTGCTGACGTACCAGGATTCATGATTGGTACGAAAGTGGAGAGAGCCGGCATTATCCGCCATGGTGCGAAGCTGATTGCTGCGATGAGTTCAGCTACTGTACCAAAAATATCTGTAGTTGTCCGTAAGGCATATGGAGCAGGCCTGTATGCGATGGCAGGACCAGCTTTTGAGCCAGATTGCTGCATCGCCCTGCCGACTGCCCAAATCGCGGTAATGGGTCCGGAAGCTGCTGTCAATGCAGTCTACTCCAATAAAATCAATCAAATTGAAGACCCTAAAGAAAAAATTGCATTTGTCCAGGAAAAACACCAGGAATATAAAGAAAGTATCGATATCTATAAGCTTGCTTCCGAATTGATCGTTGATGATATAGTCGCTGCCAACGACCTGAGGAATGCACTCATTGATCGATTTAAACTATACGAATCAAAAGATATGGAATTCAGTGTCAGGAAGCATCCTGTATACCCCGTATAAAAGCAAAACGGAGATCCCTTCTGGATCTCCGTTTCATTTTTTAGGAACAAAAGCGAATACTCTATTAAATTTAATTGAAATAACATAATCCCTTCTTCCTAAGAAGCAATTGTTTCTGCTAAAATATGACTAAAGTCATTAAAGTACTTAAATAACGGCTGTTTTTGCTCTCCAGCATCTACTTGAAAAAAGCAATCATTTAAGGAAAGATCATAAAAATTATTATTTTTCAGGGATAGAAGCAAGAAATGCCCTAATCTAGTGTAAGGGCAAAATGAGGGATACTTATGAAAATAGGAATAATCGGCGGCGGGTCAATAGGTTTGTTATTCTCTTATTACCTAGGCTTGCACAATCAGGTCACCGTCTACACAAGGACAGAGGAACAAGCAGACTTAATTAACGAACACGGTCTGCGTCTTGTTCAAGGTGGAATAGAGCAGGATTCATGCCAGATAACTGCTGCCCCAATCCATGCTTGGAGGGGAAACGAAGATTTAACAGTTGTTGCCGTAAAACAGTACCAGCTCTCTGGTTTACTATCTGATTTAAAAGATCAGGCCAAGGGAAGCATCCTTTTCCTTCAAAATGGCTATGCTCATATCAAATTACTTTCTGAGTTGGCAGCAGATGAAATTTATGTTGGTTCTGTTGAACACGGAGCTGTTAGAGTGAACGGATTTACAGTTCAACATAATGGGATGGGCGTGACCAGAACTGCGATATTTAGAGGAAATGCGGGGGTACTTAAAGAATTATCTACTATAGCTCCATCAGGTTTTCCGTTTATCCTGGAGCCAGACTACAAGGAGATGCTTATAAAAAAGCTGGTAGTCAATGCGGTGATCAATCCATTGACGGCGATCCTTAAAGTGAAAAATGGTGAACTGGTCCAGAATACATATTATTTTGAGATCTTTAAGCAAATGTTTGAAGAATGTGCTTATATACTTGAACTGCCTAATTGGGAACAGTACTTCAATAACCTTAAGGCAGTTTGTGAAAAAACAGCAAATAACCATTCATCCATGTATAAGGATATTGAAAATGGCAGACAAACAGAAATTGATGCCATCCTTGGATATTTGCTCGAATTAGCCAGAAGCAAAAATAAAAAAGCTCCAATAATACATAATTATTATCACTGCATCAAGGGGAAGGAGCACGAAAGGGAGGGAGCGTGATGCCGGGATTCTTCTCCGCACTTGTGGCCACATTGATCACAGTTCCAATGATTGGCTACCTCACTGTGTTCATTATCAGTAAGCAAATTACAGGCAACCATCGAAGGTCTGTAAATATGGCTCTAGACTTCAGCACCTTTTTGCTGGTGCTGTCTGTCCATTTTTTGATTGTCACCATCTGGGAAAAGTCGTTCCTATGGCTGATCTTAATCATCTTGTTTGCACTTGCGGCTATATTTGTATTGATTCACTGGAAGTACAAAGAGGAAATATTGTTGCCGAAGGTATTTAAGGGCTTTTGGCGGTTCAATTTCCTGCTTTTCTTTTCTGCGTACATCGTCCTTGTGCTGTATGGTTTGTTTAAACGCCTGACATTTCTGTTTGCTTAATCTAGTGTTGGACCGTCTTAATAGAGGGTCCAGCATTTTTTTTAGCTTATCCTAAGCTTGATTAAAAAGAATCTTGATTTTATAAATTTCGGAAGGCAAAGTTTTTTTCTTTTCAATTCAAACAATGCTATACTCATAACAGTGAAAATTGCTTACGAGAAAGGAAGTACAAGTTAATGGAGATGTTAAATCTCTCTCTTCCGGCTGCGAACCGGTTTGCGACAGATTATCTAACTGGAAGCCCTGGGCTGCAGAGCTTCTTTCATTATAATTTTAACGATAAAAACGCTTATATTCACCGCCTGGATGAATTGAAAAATAGAAGCTTTATGAGGAATGAGCTTGCAGACCATATCCAGTCCTTTATGTCCCGTTATGCGAACTCTGAAAAAATCACTGATAATATCAATAAGCTGAGAAAAGAAAATAGCGTTGCTGTCATCGGAGGGCAGCAAGCCGGTATTCTGACTGGTCCGCTATATACAATTCATAAAGTGATTTCAATTATCAAGCTTGCTGAACAAAAAGAGGCTGAGCTTGGCGTTCCTGTCGTACCCGTATTTTGGATTGCCGGGGAAGACCATGACTACCAGGAAGTTAACCATGTGTACGTCATGAAGGACAATAAGCAGGAAAAGTGGGTTTATCCTGAGAAGAATCTAGAGAAGAAAATGATTTCAGAAGTGTGTATAAACAGGGACCTTTGCTATTCCTGGGTTGAAGAGATTATGGAAACTTACGGAGAGACAAAGCACACGAAAGAGGTATTGGCATTTGCCCTTGAATCGTTGAAGACTGCGGAATCCTTTGTTGATTTTTTCGCAAGGATCATCATGGAGCTATTCAAGGATTCAGGCTTGCTGATTGTTGATTCCGGAAATAAAGAGTTGCGCAGGCTGGAAAAGGAATGTTTTATCAAGCAAATCCAAAATCATCGTGAAATTACGTCCGCGGTTCTAGGGCAGCAAGAAAGGACAGATGGTGCTGGGTTTGCGAATATGATCGATATTAGCGAGTATGCTGCCAATCTTTTCTTTTACGATGAAAAAGTAAATGAGCGGATTTTGCTCCAGTTTGACCCACAAAGTGGAGGGTTTTCAGGTAAAAATGGGGAAGTTAGCTTCACATATGAAGAGCTGGTGGAGATTGCGAACGAATATCCTGAAAAGCTGAGCAATAATGTCGTTACTCGTCCGTTAATGCAGGAGTGGCTGTTCCCGACGCTAGCGTTCATAGGCGGACCTGGAGAAATTGCCTATTGGGCTGAGCTGAAACTTGCTTTTGAACATTTTAGTCTAAAAATGCCGCCGCTTGTTCCAAGACTTAACATAACATTGCTCGAAGGGTCGATTGAGTCTGACCTTGACGAATTGAACCTTGATTTGAAAGAGGTTTTAATTTCTGGTACAAATGGGCATGAGCTGAAATTTATCGATTCTCTAAAGGATCGTGAAGTAGAAGAACTTTTCGAGAATGTAAAAACGATGCTGGCAGATCAATATAAAGTCATCCGTGAAAAATCCAACGGAATCGACCCCGTATTGATGCCTATGCTCCAGAAGAACGAATCCATCCTGCTTAAGCAGGTTGAATTCATGGAGGATAAAATAGTAGAGGCAATTTGCCGAAAGCATGATCATATCCTGCGCAAATTCACAAGAGTAGAAAACGCGTTAAGGCCAGGCGGTTCACCGCAGGAAAGAGTCTGGAACCCATTCTACTATTTAAATAAGTTCGGATTGGATTTAATACCGGATTTACTAAAGCTGGATTATGAATTCGATGGAACACACAAAGTTATTAAGCTGTAACTTCAGGCTTCACCCTATGTGGGTGGAGCTTTTTTATTTCAAAAATAAATGACGCACTATGAATTGCCCGAAATGCAGGGGGAAAAACAAATTGCGGTAAAAGCAACGGCTGCTTTGCCCGAAGTACAAGGGAGAAGATATTTTTCGGTAAAAGCAAACCCTCTGCATTGCCCGAAGTAAAGGGAGAAGATTTTTTGGTAAAAGCAAGCCCTCTGCATTGCCCCGAATGAAGGGGAAAAAGGATTTACGATAAAAGCGGCGCCTCTGCATTACCTGAAAAGAAGAGGAAAGGCAAAAAACAGTAAAAGCAACTTTTTTGTAATGAAAGAAATTCATGGAAATGAATATTTACAGAAGGATTTTAAAGGCGTGGGGAGAATAATTAAAATAAGGTGGTGAAAAGTGGGGGAATGTGGTACATTGTATTTAGAAAGTGGGGGTAGTGGCATGTTCATGGGTGAATACCATCATAATGTTGATAGCAAAGGCCGATTGATCATCCCTGCCAAGGTCCGTGAAAACCTGGGAGAAATGTTCATTCTTACCCGTGGACTTGACCAATGTTTATTTGGTTACCCTGTTTCTGAATGGTCGGTGATCGAAGAGAAACTTAAAGGACTTCCGCTGACAAAAAAAGATGCACGTGCATTTACCCGTTTTTTCTTTTCGGGTGCTACCGAGAGTGAAATTGACAAACAGGGGAGAGTCAATATCCCTTCCCCGCTGTTGCAATACGCCAAGCTTGAGAAAGAATGTGTGATTTTAGGTGTTTCCAATCGAATTGAAATTTGGAGCAAAGCCATCTGGGAAGAATATTTCGCAGAATCTGAGGAATCTTTTGCTGAAATTGCGGAAAATATGATTGGATTTGATATTTAAGGGTAACATTATTCTGATATAATATTACCTGCTCCTCGATTGGAAAGGTGGATCATGATGTTCAAACATACAACAGTTTTACTGGAAGAAACAGTAGACGGGCTAGATATCAAGCCTGACGGTACATATGTGGATTGCACTCTCGGTGGCGCAGGCCACAGTGAATTGATTTTGTCCAAGCTTTCGGAAAAAGGAAAGCTATACGCTTTTGACCAGGACGATATTGCAATTGCGAATGCAAAAGAGAAGCTTGCTGCTTATGGCGACAGGCTGACGATCATCAGGAGCAATTTCCTTTATTTACAGGAAGAGCTTGAAAAGTTGGGTGTAACAGAAGTGGATGGGATTCTGTATGATTTGGGAGTTTCCTCACCGCAGCTGGATACACCGGAACGCGGGTTCAGTTATCACCATGATGCTCCGCTCGATATGCGGATGGACCAGGACGCGCCATTGTCCGCTTATGATGTGATTAATGAATGGCCATATGAAAAATTGGTCAAAATCTTTTTCCGGTACGGGGAAGAGAAGTTTTCAAAACAAATTGCCCGCAAGATTGAGGCTGCAAGGGAAAGTAAACCGATTGGAACGACTGGTGAACTTGTCGAGTTGATCAAGGATGCAATTCCTGCACCTGCAAGGAGAAAAGGCGGCCACCCGGCTAAACGGGTTTTTCAGGCAGTCAGGATCGCGGTTAATGATGAGCTTGGTGTATTTGAAAAATCACTGGAGCAAGCAATTGATCTCCTGTCCGTAGGAGGAAGGATCAGTGTCATCACCTTCCATTCGCTGGAAGACAGGATTTGCAAGGTTACCTTGAAAAAAGCGAGTGAAACACCGCCGCTACCGCCAGGTTTGCCGATCATACCTGAGGAATACCAGCCAAAATTGAAGCTGATTACGAGGAAACCGATCCTTCCGTCAGAGGAAGAGCTGGAATTCAATAACCGGGCAAGATCCGCAAAGCTGCGTATCGCTGAAAAAGTAAAAAAATAAAATATAAAATATAATTTCAGGAGGGAAAATGATGAGCAATCTGGCTAGAAAATTGCAGCAAGAACAGCAGCAGCGCACTGTTCAGGCACCGGCAAAAGCGCCGGCAAGACGCAATTCGATAATGACGCCCGGCGAAAAAATCCTGATGTTTGTTTTTGGGGCAATGGTTTGCTTCGGCGCGACATTCATGGTTTCAAAACAGGCAGCCATTTACGAAGTAAACAAAGAAATCCAAATCATTGAAGGCAGCATTCAGGAGCAGCAAAAGATTAACAGTGACCTTGAAGTCCAGATTAGCGAATTAAGTACCTATGAAAGAATCAAAAAGGTAACAGAGAAGCTCGGTTTAACATTGAACGAAGACAATGTTAAAGGTGTTGAAAACTGATGATTAAGAAACAGCCAAATATGAATGCAGGAGCAGCGGTATTATTCGTAATATTCAGCCTGCTCTTTTTTATCTTGATTTTCAGGTTCGTAACCATCCAGGTTACGGGAGAAGTACACGGGCAAGCACTGGCTGCAAGGGCACAGCAAAAGTACACGAATGAAAAAGTAATCGAGGCTACAAGAGGAACGATCTTTGACCGCAAAGGTGAAGTGGTCGCGGAGGATACGACTGCCTACACACTTGTCGCAATCCTTAACGATTCAGTAACAACGAATAAGAAGAAGCCGAAGCATGTAAGCGACCCTGCGAAGACAGCGGCCGTGCTGGCTAAATATATCGATATGAGCGAATCGGAAATTTATAAACGACTTACCAAAGAAAAAGCATGGCAGGTTGAGTTTGGAAAAGCCGGCCGCGATATTTCTCATCAGACCAAGCGGAAAATCGAAGAGGAGAAGCTGCCAGGAATTACTTTTTTACGAGATTCAAAGAGGTTCTATCCGAACGGTGTATTTTCTTCCCATTTAATCGGATTTGTTGAGAAGGAAGAAACAAAAGATAAGAAAACAGTTACTTCCGGTCAGCTGGGGATTGAAAAAACGCTTAATGACGAATTGACTGGTAAAAATGGTTCTCTCTCATTTGAAAGTGATTTATGGGGCTTTCTCTTACCTGACGGAGAGAAAAAAGTTACGCCTGCCAAGGATGGCAGCAATGTATTTTTAACGATTGATAAAAAAATCCAAACATTCGTAGAGGATGCCGTCGATCGTGTTGTGGAGGAATATAAGCCAAAGAAGATCATTGCAGTCGTCGCTGATCCGAAGACTGGTGATATCCTTGCGATGGCCCAGCGTCCGAGCTTCCACCCGACGACAAGGGAGGGGCTGGATAATAGCTGGCACAATGAGGTGGTCGAGACACCGATCGAGCCAGGATCTACGATGAAGATTTTCACGCTTGCAGCAGCAATTGAGGAAAATAAATGGAATCCGAATGAACTTTATAAATCAGGTTCCTATAAAGTTACCGAAAACTCCAGGGCAATTCGCGACCACAACGGCAGTGGTTGGGGAACAATATCTTTTTTGGAAGGTATCCAGCGTTCCTCTAACGTAGCAGTTGCAAAGCTGGTAAATGAAAAAATCGGTACGGAAAAATTCCGTGAGTACTTGACTGATTTTGGCTTTGACCAGCCTACGGGCATTGACCTCCCTAACGAAACATCTGGAACAATTGTCTATAAATGGCCGATTGAGAAGATTACGACATCATATGGACAGGGAACCACTATAACGCCGATCCAGCTGATCCAGGCAGCGACAGCAGTGGCGAATGACGGAAATATGATGAAACCGCGAGTTATTGATAAGATAGTCGATCCAAACACTGGTGATGTGATCAAGCAAGAGGAACCAAAGTCTGTTGGCCAGCCTATTTCTGCTGAAACTGCCAAGGCAGTTAGGGATGTTTTAGGGACTGTTGTCACTGGTGAGCATGGTACAGGGAAATCGTACGCCATCGATGGGTACGAGGTTGCTGGGAAAACAGGTACTGCAAACATAACAGCGAACGGCAGTTATTTAGATGGTGCAAGCGATTATCTGTTCTCTTTCCTTGGGATGGCACCAAAAGATGATCCTAAATTAATCGTCTATGTCGCTGTCCAGCAGCCGGAAATTGACCATTATTATAAAGGTTCTATCCCAACCTCCATGATTTTTAAATCAGTGATGAAAAGCAGCCTGCAGTATTTAAATATTAAACCTGCCTCTATGGAAAAGGCTGATTCCAGCCTCGTTCCGGATGTAACCGGTATGAGTGCCGCAGAAGCGAAGAGCTTGCTTGAATCCAAAGGGTTTGAAACAGTTGTTATAGGGGACGGAAACCAGGTCGAGGAGCAGTTGCCTAAGGCTGATATAATGGCACTCGAAGGAGAAAAGGTCTTTATCAGATCATCCGGAGTCATGACTTACCCAGACATGACAGACTGGTCACTCCGGGATGTCATGAAACTGGCGCAGATTGCAGAGATTAAGCTAAATAAAGCCGGCAGCGGTTACGTCACAAAACAAAGCCTTAAGCCTGGAGTACCAATCAATGAAGGGGAGAACCTGATTGTCGAGCTGGAAACCCCGCTTCAGCAATTTGAGAAATCCTTGAAGACTGAGGAAGATAATGAAGAAACAGAGGAAGTGGGCGGTTGAGCCCTTCCTCTGTTTTTTTTTTGTGTGGTGCCCGGTAGAAGCGTATGCAATAGCAGTTCCAGCTTCGGACAAAACGCAGTCGGAGGAGCTCGCTTTGTCTGAAGTAGCCTCAGGTCGGACAAAAACGCAGTCGGAGCCGCTCATTTTGTCTGAAGTAGCCTCAGGTTCGGACAAAACCAGCGTGGGAGCCGCTCACTTTGTCTGAAGTAGCCTAAAGTTCGGACAAAACCAGCGTGGGAGCCCCTCATTTTGTCCGAAGTAGCCTCAGGTTCGGACAAAACCAGCGTAGGAGCCGCTCACTTTGTCCGAAGTAGCCTCAGGTTCGGACAAAACCAGCGTAGGAGCCCCTCATTTTGTCTGAAGTAGCCCCAGGTTGGGACAAAAACGCAGTCGGAGGAGCTCATTTTGTCCGAAGTAGCCTAAAGTTCGGACAAAACCAGCGTGGGAGCCCCTCACTTTGTCTGAAGTAGCCTAAAGTTCGGACAAAATCAGCGTAGGAGCAGCTCACTTTGTCTGAAGTAGCCCCAGGTTCGGACAAAATCGCAGTCGGAGCCCCTCGTTTTGTCTGAAGTAGCCTCAGGTTCGGACAAAAACGCAGTCGGAGCCCCTCATTTTGTCTGAAGTAGCCTCAGGTTCGGACAAAAACGCAGTCGGAGCCCCTCATTTTGTCTGAAGTAGCCTCAGGTTCGGACAAAAACGCAGTCGGAGCCGCTCGTTTTGTCTGAAGTAGTTCCAGGTCTAACCAGTGCACGAGATTTTCATCAAAAGTTGACCTAATCAGGCGCGGCCGCAGGTTCTAATAAACCTCAGCCTGTCTCTACTTCTTGTTATATTTGAATTCGTACAAGCATATATTTGAACGAGTGTCTGAGAGTATCTTAATCTACTATTGGAACGACTATGGGGGAGGTTTGTTTAATATATGCGTGTATCAAATGTGACGGTCAGAAAGAGGCTGGCGCTCGTTTTGGTAATCGGGATTTTGGTGTTTTTTATCATAGATGTCCGTCTTGGCTATGTGCAATTTATGCTAGGAGATTTCTTGACGGGAAAAGCAAAGGATTCATGGAGCAGGAATGTACCGTTTGAACCGCAGCGTGGAGAGATTACGGACAGGAACGGGATAGCGCTGGCAACGAATATTAGTGCGCCGACTGTTTACGTAGTGCCGCGCCAGGTAAAAGATCCTGAAGCGGCTGCTGAAATATTGGCGAAAGCACTAAATATGTCTAAGGAGAAGGCCTATCAACATATTACGAAAAAAGCAATGATTGAGAGAATTCCAGAGGGAAGGAAAATTTCCCATGAGAAAGCAAAGGAAATAAGGGCGCTGGATATCAAAGGCGTTTACATCGGCGAGGATTCAAAGCGCCATTATCCATACGGCAGCTATCTATCGCATGTCCTCGGTTTTGCGGGAGTCGATAATCAAGGATTGATGGGGCTTGAGCTCTATTATGATAAGGAATTGCAAGGGCAAAAGGGCTCGGTTCAATTTTATGCGGATGCGAAACAGCAGCGGATGAACAATATGGCGGATGATTATGAGCCGCCGGTGGACGGGCTGGATCTGAAGCTGACAATTGACAGCAGGGTACAGACCATCGTAGAGAGGGAGCTGGATATTGCCCAGGCCAAATACAATCCTGATGGCATCATTGCCATTGCTATGAATCCGAATAACGGTGAGATCCTGGCAATGTCGAGCAGGCCAGACTTCGACCCGGCTAACTTCCGTAATGTTGCTCCGGAAGTCTATAACCGCAACTTGCCGATTTGGAGCACATATGAGCCAGGTTCCACTTTTAAAATCGTAACCTTGGCAGCAGCCCTTCAGGAAGGTAAGGTTGATTTGGAAAAAGACCATTTTCACGATTCTGGTTCAGTAGAAGTAGCCGGGGCAAGGGTACGCTGCTGGAAAAAGGGCGGACACGGAAGCCAATCCTTCCTTGAAGTAGTCGAGAATTCCTGCAACCCAGGGTTTGTCGAGCTCGGGGACAGACTTGGAAAAGAAAAACTGTTCAAATATGTGAAGGATTTCGGGTTTGGTGAGAAAACAGGCATTGACCTTCAAGGGGAAGGGAAAGGAATCCTTTTCAACCTGGACAGGGTCGGTCCAATCGAACAGGCAACAACGGCTTTTGGGCAGGGTGTTTCAGTCACACCGATTCAGCAGGTCGCTGCCGTTTCAGCAGCAGTAAATGGTGGAATCCTTTATACACCTTATATTGCTAAAGAGTTGATTGACCCTGTTACAGGGGAGGTTGTCATGAAGAAATCCCCGCAGGCCAAAAGAAGAGTAATCTCTGAAGAGACTTCAAAAGAGATAAGGCATGCGCTTGAAAGTGTCGTAGCTAAGGGTTCAGGTAAAAATGCTTATGTAGACTCTTACAGGGTTGGCGGCAAAACTGGTACAGCCCAAAAGGCGAAGGATGGGCGATATCTCGAAAATAACCATATCGTATCGTTCATAGGCTTTGCCCCTGCGGATGACCCGCAAATTGTTATCTATGTAGCCGTAGATAACCCAAAAGGTACAGTACAATTCGGTGGGGTGGTGGCAGCTCCTATCGTTGGCGATATGATGGAAGATAGCCTGCGCGCGATGGAGGTTCCTCCGCGGAAGGAACAGATTGAAAAAGAATTGACGTGGATGGATACACCAATGGTGGAGGTCCCTGACCTGATCGGCTTAACCAAACAAGAACTCAGACAGCAATTGATCAATTTCAAATTAGATATTGCAGGCGATGGCGAGAAGGTTGTTAAACAGCTTCCTTCACCAGGAGTGAAAATCAAGGAAGGGTCAACCATCAGGGTTTATATGAACGATTAACGAAGATATGCTAGAAACAAAAGCTTAACGTGAGCAGGCGGCGGCAGGATAATCATCCGCCGCCTGTTTTAGGCTGCCGGCTATTTCTGCACTTACTCACGTAAAAAGGGCTTGTTCTTTTCATCTCCACAATGGCTAATTTCAGCCTAATCATGTAAAATAAGAGTCGCCATGTTGTTTGAGAGGATTTGATATTTATGAAATTACACGAATTGATTGGTTACTTGCGCCCGTTCGTGGATTACAAGGGAGAAAATCCCGAAATTACTTCAATTGAGAATGATAACCGCAGAGTGACTCCTGGAAGTTTATTCATATGCATAAAAGGTTATACAGTTGATGGTCATGATTTTGCTGGTTCAGCAGTGAAAAATGGAGCTGCAGCCGTTCTCGCTGAACGAGAATTACCTGTGAATGTCCCGGTAATTGTTGTCAAGGACACTGTCCGGGCAATGGCAGTGCTTGCTGATGCTTTTTACGGCCAGCCCAGCCAGAAGCTTCATATGGTAGGGATAACGGGTACCAATGGAAAGACAACGACCAGCCATATTATTGAACAGATTTTCAAGGATGCTGGCCAGAAGACCGGTCTGATTGGAACGATGTACACAAAAATCGGCGAGCAAATCTTTGAAGTCAAGAATACAACTCCTGAAAGCCTGACTTTGCAAAAGACATTCAAGAGGATGGTTGACGAACAGGTGAAGTCAGCAGTAATGGAGGTATCATCGCATGCGCTCGTTTATGGACGTGTCCATGGTACGGATTACAATGTTGCTGTTTTCACAAACCTGACGCAGGACCATTTGGACTACCACAAGACAATGGAAGAATACAGAAAAGCGAAGGGGCTTCTGTTTTCACAGCTCGGAAATGCCTTCAACCATGAGAAACCTAAATTTGCTGTCCTGAATGCAGATGATCCGGCAAGTGACGAATTCGCCATGCTGACAACTGCCCATATATTAACTTACGGCATTGATAACCATGCTGACCTGCAGGCGGTCAACATCGCAATGACAGCAAGCGGTACATCATTTGATTTGGTCAGTCCTATTGGCGTGAAAAAGGTAAACATCCAGTTGATCGGCAAGTTCAGCATCTATAATGTACTCGCCAGTATCGGAGCTGCCGTAGTTTCCGGCTTATCTTTAGATGATATTATCGCCTCTGTGGAAGGTGTCAAGGGAGTTTCGGGAAGATTTGAAGTAGTCGATGCGGGACAGGATTTCTCTGTGATTGTTGACTATGCCCATACACCGGATAGCCTTGAGAATGTACTGAAGACCATACAGCAATTTGCCCAGAAAAGGGTATTTTGTATAGTAGGCTGTGGTGGTGACCGTGATCGCACAAAGCGTCCGCTTATGGCGAAAATCGCCTGTGAATATTCTACAGATGCTATCTTCACATCGGATAATCCCCGAAGCGAGGATCCGGCAGAAATCATCAAGGATATGGAAGAAGGAGTAAAGAGTGAAGTTTATACTTCAATCATTGATCGGAAAGAAGCTATCCAGCATGCCGTGAAAAATGCGAAGTCAGGAGATGTCATCCTGATTGCTGGCAAGGGCCACGAAACGTATCAGCAAATTGGTGACAGAACATTTGATTTTGATGACCGGATTGTGGCACGCGAGGCGATAGAGGAGAGGTAAAATGCTGACATACCAGGATGTTTCAAGTCTATTTTCAAGAACAACTGGAATAAAGGGTGAGAATATCCGCTTTCATACTGTAAGCAGTCTCGCTGAAGCCAAACAGCCTAAAGGGCTGTTTGTCCCTGTATCGAATGATTCAGGTACCCTGCAGGAAGCGATATCGAATGGCGCTGTGGCAGCTGTCTGGCCTGAAGGCGAGCAGGTGCCGGCATATGCGCCTAATCACTTCCCGGTTTTTTACACAAAAGATAATTTGAAAGGCTTAGAGAAAATTATGAACTCATACTACGATTACTTATCACAACACGAAGAGATCAAGGAAAGAACTAAATTCATTTTCCTGAACAAAGCACTTCTTAATGAAGCTGATGAATCATATGATATAGCTGTGATGGCTGAAAACATCAATGGTCTTGGCAGCAATAAGAATAAGGCAGGTGAGGAATAGAATGCTGGAGCAAGTTATCTTTTTCACAATATTGATGGGATTCCTGATCACTGTTCTGCTTTCTCCAGTGTTTATTCCTTTTTTGAGAAGGCTTAAATTTGGCCAGAGCATCAGAGAAGAAGGGCCGAAATCGCATCAGAAAAAAACAGGTACACCAACAATGGGCGGCGTGATGATCTTAATCTCCATCACAATTACGACACTTGTGATGACAGGGAAGTTCTCTCAACCTTCAGTGGAAACGTATCTGTTGTTATTTGTTACTTTAGGATTTGGTCTGCTTGGCTTTATGGATGACTTCATCAAGGTGGTTATGAAGCGAAATCTTGGCTTGACTTCAAAACAAAAGCTGCTTGGTCAGATTATTATTTCCGTCATTTTTTATTTCATATTCATGCAGAGTGATTTTTCAACAGAAGTCAGCATCCCATTAACTGACATCTCTTTTGATCTTGGATGGGGATATGCCCTGTTCATTATTTTCTGGATGGTCGGGTTTTCCAATGCTGTTAACCTGACGGACGGGCTTGACGGGCTGGTTTCCGGTACTGCAGCCATTGCGTTTGGTGCATTCGCTGTACTTGCATGGAGCCAGTCTCAATACGAGCTGTCGATTTTTTCGGTAGCGGTCGTGGGCGCTGTTTTGGGATTCCTGGTATTTAATGCGCATCCGGCGAAAGTGTTCATGGGAGATACGGGTTCGCTTGCTCTGGGTGGGGCGATCGCAACTGTCGCCATCCTTGCAAAGCTTGAGATAATCCTAATCATCATTGGCGGTATTTTCGTGATTGAAACATTATCTGTTATCCTTCAGGTTATCTCATTCAAAACCACAGGGAAGAGAATTTTCAGGATGAGTCCTCTTCACCATCACTATGAGTTGATTGGCTGGTCAGAATGGCGTGTCGTTGTCACATTCTGGACTGTCGGCCTGCTTTTCGCAATCCTAGGAATTTATATTGAGGTGTGGATCTAAATGAAATATATCAAAACATACCAACATAAAAAAATACTTGTACTTGGCCTTGCCAAGAGTGGAGTCAGCGCAGCGGCTCTTCTACATAAATTAGGGGCTTTTGTAACGGTCAACGACAGCAAGCCTCTTGCTGAAAATCCAGAAGCGCAAGGGTTGCTTGAGCAGGGAATCAAGGTTGTTTGTGGAAGCCACCCAATCGAATTGATGGACGAAGGTTTTGAACTGGTCGTCAAGAACCCTGGAATCCCATACTATAACCCTATGATTCAAAAAGCGATTGAAAAAGGAATTCCGGTTATTACAGAGGTTGAACTGGCTTACCAGATTTCTGATGCACCCCTGATTGGCATAACAGGCACGAACGGAAAGACGACTACTACCACGCTGATTTTCGAAATGCTTGAATCGGGGGATAAGCATCCGGTGATTGCAGGCAATATCGGAACTGTTGCATCAGGTGTTGCCCAGGAAGCAACTTCTGAAAATACAATCGTGATCGAATTGTCATCATTTCAATTGATGGGGATCGATCAGTTTAAACCACGTATCGCCATTATTACAAATCTGTATGATGCTCACCTTGACTATCACGGCACGAGGAAAGAGTATATGGGAGCCAAGGCTCGGATAACACAGAACCAGAGTGAAGAAGACTTCCTGATTATCAATGCCGACCAGCAGGAATGCATGGAAATTGCCCGAAATTCAAGAGCGCACATCGTTCCTTTTTCAACAAGGAAGGTGCTTGAAAGTGGGGCTTATGTGAAGGATGGCTGGGTTTGCTTTAACGGGGAGCAGATTATTGAAACCAAGGATATCGTCCTGCCGGGCAAGCATAATCTGGAGAATATACTATCGGCCGTAGCGGCGACGCTGCTTTCAGGTGGAGATAAAGAAGCCATCAATAAGGTGCTTACTACCTTTGCAGGCGTTCGCCACAGGCTCCAGTATGTGGCTACTATCGATGAACGTAAATTTTATAATGACTCTAAAGCAACCAATATTTTAGCAACTGAAAATGCCCTGGCGGCGTTCGAAGCTCCGATTGTATTGCTGGCCGGCGGTCTTGACAGAGGCAATTCTTTTGGTGAGCTTGTTCCTTCACTGAAAAATGTAAAGACCTTGATCACCTTTGGAGAAACAGCTGAAAAAGTTGGACAGGCTGGACATGATGCAGGAATAAAAACGATTCTGCGGGCCGATAATGTGGAAAAGGCCGTTCCCGTGGCATTTGAACATTCAGAACCCGGTGATGTTATCCTGCTGTCTCCTGCTTGCGCAAGCTGGGATCAGTACAAAACTTTTGAGGTCAGGGGAGACATGTTTATCGAGGCCGTGCATAAGCTTAAGTAAGGGCTTGTCTTGAACAACAGACTCACCGATACTTGGCCTCATTGCAGGCTGGATGGGAAGCGGCATATGAGCCCTAAATCATACAGCCGAGGTGTATTGCTTTGCCAACAAAAAAAACGACTCCAGACATATTCCTAATGATTGTAACATTTACGCTTTTGGCAGTAGGTTTAATCATGGTTTACAGTGCAAGTGCTGTCTGGGCGGACTATAAGTTCAATGATTCCTTCTTCTTTGCGAAACGGCAAATGCTGTTTGCAGGCGTCGGGATCGTCGCGATGTTCTTTATCATGAATATTGACTACTGGACATGGAGGACATGGGCAAAAGTCATATTGATCATCTGTTTCATTCTGCTGATCCTTGTGCTGATCCCTGGAATCGGCAATGTGCGGAATGGATCCAGGAGCTGGATAGGAGTAGGAGCCTTCTCAGTACAGCCATCCGAGTTCATGAAAATCGCGATGATTGCCTTCCTCGCGAAGTTTCTGTCAGAGAACCAGAAGGCGATCACTTCATTTAAGCAGGGACTGTTTCCTTCATTAGGGCTTGTATTTTTGGCATTTGGGCTAATTATGCTGCAGCCGGATTTAGGTACAGGAACCGTCATGGTTGGCACTTCTGTGGTCATCATCTTTATTGCAGGTGCCAGGATCAGTCATTTTGTCGGACTTGGACTGTTAGGGGTGGCCGGCTTTGTCGGATTGATCATTTCCGCTCCATACAGGATGAAACGGATTACATCCTTCCTCGACCCCTGGCAGGATCCGCTAGGAAGCGGCTTCCAAATGATTCAATCGCTGTACGCAATCGGACCAGGAGGATTATTCGGCCTTGGCCTTGGTCAGAGCAGGCAAAAATTCTTTTACCTGCCTGAACCGCAAACGGATTTTATCTTTGCGATTCTTGCTGAGGAGCTCGGGTTCATCGGCGGTTCCCTGATTCTTCTATTATTTTCATTACTGCTTTGGAGGGGGATAAGAATCGCGCTGGGAGCTCCCGATTTATTCGGAACCTTCCTCGCGACTGGGATCATCGCGATGATTGCGATTCAGGTAATGATCAATATCGGTGTTGTAACCGGGCTTATGCCTGTTACCGGTATTACGCTCCCATTCCTGAGTTACGGTGGTTCATCCCTGACATTGATGCTGATGGCTGTAGGGGTGCTGCTGAATATCAGCCGCCACTCGAGATATTAAACTTTTACAAAAACAAAAGACCCTGCCATCAGGGTCTTTTGTTTTTGAATACTTTTCCTCCTGTAAATTATGATTTAAAAAGGAGCCGGAAATTCGGACATCTTCTATGAATATGTTAGGAATATGGCTATGTTCATGCTATATTACATTTAAATAACAATATCTTTAAAAACTGTTCTGAAGTTTAGAATATAGTAGAATAGGGTAAAACCGGGGAGTGCCTTTTTTAGAGGCTCCTTTTTCACAGTCATAATTGACATCACGCAATCCGGAAAAAAACTGGTGTGTAAATGCAAGCGTGATGGACGTGATTAAAAAAGGCTGTTCTCGCATTGATTGTTGCTTTTAGACGAGTACTCGTATTCGGAATAGTAAAGGTATCGGGCGCTTTTCGAGGAGGCTTAAGAACAAGCAATGCTTTATACTCGTAAAAGTACAGGTGCCGGTTTTTACTATTTGTTGAGAGAGTAACAAAGTTAGCGATAGAGTCTTAAAAAAGAGATAAGTTACTGAGGTGTGGAAAATGAAGATTGCAGTTAGCGGCGGCGGTACAGGAGGGCATATTTACCCTGCGCTCGCACTCATAAGGGAAATTCAAAAACAGGATGAAAATGTTGAGTTTCTTTACATAGGGACAGAGAAAGGTCTTGAAAGCAAGCTTGTGCCCAGGGAAAACATCCCGTTCAAATCCATACATATCACAGGGTTCAAACGAAAAATTTCATTTGAAAACGTAAAGACGGTCCTAAGGTTTCTTAAAGGAGTTCGGGACAGTAAAAAAATGCTCAAGGAATTCAAACCAGATGTGGTCATTGGTACCGGCGGCTATGTTTGCGGGCCTGTGGTCTATGCAGCTGCGAAAATGGGCATACCTACAATTGTCCATGAACAAAATAGCGTTCCTGGTTTGACAAATAAATTCCTGAGCCGTTATGTTGATAAAATCGCCATTTGCTTCGAGGAAGCAAGGGAATTCTTCCCTGAGCAAAAGGTTGTGCTGACTGGTAACCCGAGGGCGTCAGAGGTGTTGGGGCAGGATGGAATCAAAGGCAGGTTGTCTGCCGGCCTGAAGCTAAAAATCCCGACAGTTCTCATTTTTGGCGGGAGCAGGGGTGCAAGGCCCATTAATGAGGCAGTCGTAAAAAGCCTGACTGAATTAAGCGGCAAACCCTATCAGGTTTTATATGTAACGGGTGATGTTCATTTTGAAGATGTCCGGAAGGAAGTTGAGCTTGTAGGAAATCCGGAAAACGTCATTATCAAACCTTTCATACACAATATGCCAGAGGTGTTATCCGGGGTAGATTTAACAGTAGCAAGAGCAGGGGCGACTACGTTGGCTGAACTCACTTCATTGGGGATTCCCAGCATATTGATTCCAAGCCCTTATGTAACCGACAATCATCAAGAAAAAAACGCCCGGGCATTAAGTGAAAATGGAGCTGCCAGATTGCTGCTTGAAAAAGATCTCACAGGTCCTAAACTGGTAGAAAGCATTGACCATATTTTGGGCCGTGAAGAGAAACTGGCAGAAATGAAGAAGGCCGCGAAAAAACTAGGCATCCCTGACGCTGCCCAGAGACTGTACCGTCTCATGGAGGAATTGGCGAAAAAGTAGCCTATAGGCATGCAGCTGCATAAACTGTTCAAAAGCTGTATCGTGAAAGGAAGGGTATTATGAAGGATCTAGCTAGCAAACTTAGAGATTTGAGCATCGGTTCGATAAAGGAAAATGAACCGCTCGCAAACCACACATCGATGAAAATAGGCGGACCTGCGGACATACTTATTGAACCTTCATCAATAGAAAATCTAAGAAAAGCGGTTGAAGTCATTAAGGATTCTGGTGTTAAATGGACCGTAATCGGCAGAGGATCGAATCTCCTCGTTTCAGATAAAGGAATTGAAGGTGTTGTCATTAAGCTGGGTTCCGGGCTTGATGATTTGGAGATTGATGGCACAAGAGTGACAGCTGGCGGAGGCCTTTCGCTGGTCAATTTTGCAATCACCATTAGCCGGAAAGGGCTTTCAGGACTGGAATTCGCTGGCGGTATTCCAGGGTCGATCGGCGGTGCGGTTTATATGAACGCCGGAGCCCACGGATCGGATATCTCACAAATCCTCGAGAAAGCCTATGTACTCTTTGAAGATGGCTCTCTTGAATGGCTCTCTAACAAAGAGATGAAATTCTCATATCGGACATCAGTCCTTCAGAAAGAAAGACCAGGGATTGTTGTAGGAGCCATTTTCCAGCTTAAGGAAGGAAATAAGGATGAAATTGTCGCTGAGCTGCAAAAAAACAAGGATTATCGAAAAGAAACACAGCCATATAATTTTCCAAGCTGCGGCAGTGTCTTCAGGAATCCCCTGCCAAACTATGCTGGTAATTTAATCGAAAAATCAGGCTTAAAAGGCCATCAAATCGGCGGAGCGCAAATCTCCGAGCTTCATGCGAATTTCATTGTAAACAAAGGAAATGCCAGGGCGGAGGATGTTCTCGGTCTGATACAGCATGTAAAGGACACAGTCCTCGATTTACATGGTGTGAAAATGGAGACAGAGGTAGAAATTATCGGCCGGAAATAGCAGGAAAGAGGTTCAGGCTGTCAATTTCTGTGATATAATAATTCATTAGATTAGGATGCTTACCTGATAGAAACGGCATGGCCAAATTTTCATGCCGTTGGTTCTTCTTTTCTTAGTGTGCTGCTGTACATACCTTAATTAATTTGAATTTATGGGGTGGCTCCTGATCTATAATTATTATATAAAGATGGCTATAACCTGCATGGGCAAGAAAAAGGAGTTTTCTTCAGAGAAGGGGTTCAGCCGATAAAGAGGGGATTGAAATGGACAAGAGGAAAATCGTCTCGATTGAAGACCGGATTCCAAAGTTAAAACATCAAAGGCGCAAGAAAGCCAATCGCAGGCTTATCATGCTGCTGGCTATGTTTTTTATATTAATAGCCGGTGTTATCTATTTTCAATCGCCGCTTAGCAAGGTGAAGGATATTACTGTTTCAGGAAATGAATCCTATTCTTATGAACATATCGTTGGAAAAAGCGGAATCTCCCTCGACACGAATGTGTGGAAAATCAGCAAGGGTGAAATCGAAGGGGAACTGGAAAAAATCCAGGAAATCAAGCAAGCTAATGTGAACATAAAGCTTCCAAATACAGTCGACATCGTGCTTGAAGAATATAGCAGGCTAGCCTATATTTCAAAGGGGAAGAATTTTTACCCGGTCCTTGAAAATGGGAATATCCTTGGTGAAAAACAGATGGATGAAATACCTGTTAATGCACCCATTTTAATTGGATTTAAGGAAGGGAAAGTCCTGGATGAAATGATCGCTGCATTGGAGGAACTTCCAGAAGTAGTAATGAATTCAATTTCTGAAATCCACTCACAGCCAATCAAAACGGACCAATATCTCATTAAGCTGTATATGAATGACGGTTTTGAGGTGAATGCTTCGCTCAGGACTTTTTCTGATAAAATGGCCCATTACCCATCAATCGTCAGCCAGCTTGACCCTTCCAAGAAGGGTGTGATCGACCTTGAGGTTGGATCTTATTTTAAAGCATATGAAGCAGAGGAAGCTGAGGAAGTTGAAATTGAAAAAGAAAGTGAACAGTAACCGTGTAATTCTTTCGATCGTTTTCCTGGTCTTGGGCTTCATGGTCGCTTTTTCATTCCGTGTCACGCAGGATGAGGGAGAAAAAAGCCAGGGCCTTACGGACAGACAGTGGGAGAAGCACTTAAGTTTGAGGAATGATTTAATAGAGCAGGAGGAAAAAAACCGAGAGCTCCAGAAAGAGTTGAATGCCAAGCAGGAAAAGGTGAGGGAAATAGAAGCCAGTCTTTCCAAAGAGGCTCAAGTTTTCTTTAACATGGCTGAGGACGCTGAAAAATACCGTATGTATCTTGGAAAGGTAAAGGTCAGCGGAAAAGGTGTAAAAGTAACACTGGCTGATGGAGAGTACGACCCTGATGAGAAGAATATCAATAATTATCTTGTCCATGAGCATCATGTATTCAAGGTGATCAATGAACTGTACATTTCAGGTGCAGCAGCTATTGCTGTAAATGGTCAGCGGATCTCACACAATTCCTATATATTGTGTACAGGCCCTGTTATTACTGTTGATGGCTACCAGCATCCTGCCCCATTTGAAATCACTGCGATTGGCGACCCCGATGTTCTTTCCTCCGCTCTTAATATTACCGGTGGGGTAAAAGATCAGCTTGTGAATGATCAGATTGTTTTTTCCTTAGAAGAAAAGGAAGACATTCATATCGATCCAATTTTGGGCAAATGATCAATTTTTGACTTCCCAATTAGGAAAGCCATAAATATTTTGGCAAGGCATTTTTATTATGGATTAGACCATGTAAGAAAAGGCTTTATAGAAAGCAAGGTGAAAGCATTGGGCGGACCAAGGAATCTTAGCTTCAGCGTTATAGCTGCTATCATTGGATTAATGGTCGCCATTCAGTTTCAAACCGTGAAGGAACCGGAAGTCAGGGATACACGTGACACTTGGCAGCTTCGGGAAGATTTAATGAAGGAGAAGGAATTACAGTCCAAGCTGCTTCTCGAAATCAGGTCAAATGAAGAGAAAATTGCTAAGTATGAAACTGAGAGGCAGCAAAGCAAGGAAGAAGTGCTTCGGGAAACACTCTCTGAATTAAAGGAAGAGGCAGGATTGACAGAGGTCACCGGACCTGGCATCACGCTTTCGATAGAACCTGCTTTCAGTCTTATTGTCGAAGGTGGCAATCCACCTTCAGTTTCTCCGGACATGCTCAAAAGGCTGTTGAATGAATTGAACTTATATGGCGCAAAGCATGTCTCCGTAGATGGTGAAAGAGTAATTAATACAACGGTCATCCGGGATATAAACAGGGTGACAAAAATTAATGGCCATTCCTTGAATCGTTTCCCAATAGAAGTAAAAGTGATAACAGAAAATGGTGACGCAGCCGAAAAGCTATACAATCGTATGAAGGTTTCCGCGGTTGCCGAGGACTTCTTCATTGATAATTTGGAAGTCAAGGTGAACAGGCCTGTTGGCGATCTGGTTGTACCTGCGTATCTGGACACAATCAGGATCAGATACATGGAATCTGCTAAAACAGAAAAAGAGGGAGGCAACGGGTAATGTGGCTTCCAATCATGGGATTGGTCATCGGTGTCATCATTGGGTTATTGACCGATATCCGAATTCCGGAAGAGTATTCCAATTATTTATCAATCGCGATCCTTGCTGCCCTCGATACTTTGTTTGGCGGGATTCGCGCCCAGCTGCAAAATATTTATGATGAAAAAGTTTTCGTATCAGGTTTCTTTTTTAATATAGTATTAGCAGCAAGTTTAGCTTTTCTAGGTGTCCATCTTGGTGTAGACTTGTATTTAGCAGCAGTTTTTGCCTTTGGGGTAAGGCTGTTCCAGAATATTGCCGTCATCAGGAGAATAATATTGACGAAATGGTCAACGACAAGTGAAAAGTAGAAAAAAAAATGATATTTTAAAAGGGAAATATTTAATTGTGACGAATAAAGTATTGTAATTAAAAAATAAAACGCAATTAGATAGTAGTTAGAAATTGTTGTTCGAACACTAGGAATTGATGAAGGAGGTGCCACAGAATGAACAGCAATGATATATACGTCAGTCTTGACATCGGTACATCCAGTGTGAAGGTAATCATTGGAGAAATGGTCAATGACACATTAAATATAATTGGTGTTGGCAATGTTAAGTCCGAAGGGTTAAGGAAGGGCTCCATTGTTGATATAGATGAAACCGTTCATTCTATTAAAAGGGCAATCGAACAAGCTGAAAGAATGATAGGTTTAAAGATTAACCAGGTGATTGTTGGTGTCACCGGCAATCATGTTTCCCTGTTGCCATGCCATGGCGTGGTTGCAGTTTCCAGCGACAATCGCGAGATCACGATCGAGGACGTTGCGAGAGTCATTGATGCTGCACAGGTGGTATCGATTCCGCCAGAGCGAGAGATAATAGACGTTATTCCTAAGCAATTTATCGTGGATGGTCTAGATGAGATCAATGATCCAAGGGGAATGATCGGTGTCAGGCTTGAAATGGAAGGAACGATTATTACTGGATCAAAGACTATCTTACATAATACTCTTCGTTGTGTTGAGCGGGCTGGACTTGAGATCGTGGATATTGGCCTGCAGCCGCTTGCGGCTGGAGCATTCGCGCTTTCAAAGGATGAAAAGAATATGGGTGTCGCAATGATTGATATCGGCGGCGGTTCATCAACGGTCGCTGTTTTTGAAAACGGGCACCTAAGAGGTACATCAGTCATTCCGGTTGGAGGAGACCATATCACTAAGGACTTATCAATCGGTTTGCGTACTACAACTGAAGAAGCGGATAATTTAAAATTGAAGCATGGACATGCCTTTTATGACCATGCATCGGAAGAGGAAGTATTCGAGGTTTCAATTATCGGCAGCGACCAGCAGCAGCAGTTCAACCAGCTGGAAGTGGCCGATATCATCGAGGCCAGAATGGAAGAAATTTTCTCCCTTGTCCAGGATGAATTGAAACATATGAACATAAGGGACCTGCCAGGCGGATTTGTCCTGACAGGTGGAACAGCCAATATGCAGGGTGTTCTGGAGCTTGCCCAGGATATTTTCCAAAGCAGGGTAAGAATCGCTATTCCGGATTATATTGGTGTAAGGGAACCCCAGTACACTACAGCAGTAGGCTTAATCCAATTTGCATATAAAAACGCAAAATTAAAAGGAAAGAAAATGGAAGCAGCTTTTAGTGAAATGGAACCAAAAGAAAAGAGAGTTCAAAAACAGCCGCATCCAAAATCGAAGCCTGAGAAACAGCCTGAAGAAAAAGTCACCACAAGAATGAAGAAATTTCTTGGCTACTTTTTTGAATAATCAGAGCTAACAGGAATTCGGCGAATTAGGAGGATTTGTCATGTTGGAATTTGATACGAATTTAGATTCACTTGCTACTATAAAAGTTATCGGTGTTGGCGGCGGCGGAAATAATGCGGTTAACCGAATGATCGAACACGGTGTCCAGGGTGTGGAATTCATCGCGGTCAATACAGACGCACAAGCACTTAACCTTTCCAAAGCTGAAATCAGAATGCAAATCGGCGCGAAATTGACGCGCGGACTTGGTGCAGGAGCAAATCCTGAGGTAGGCAAAAAAGCTGCCGAGGAAAGCAAAGAACAAATTGAAGAAGTGCTAAAAGGCGCAGATATGGTATTTGTTACTGCTGGTATGGGCGGAGGCACCGGTACTGGTGCAGCCCCGGTTATCGCTCAGATCGCCAAAGATCTTGGAGCGTTAACAGTGGGTGTTGTGACTCGTCCATTTACTTTTGAGGGACGCAAGCGTGCTGGACAGGCCGGCGGCGGTATCTCCTCGATGAAGGAAGCAGTAGATACATTGATTGTCATTCCTAACGATCGTTTGCTTGAGATTGTTGACAAGAGCACTCCGATGCTGGAAGCATTCCGCGAAGCGGATAATGTCCTGCGCCAGGGTGTCCAGGGTATTTCAGACCTGATCGCTACACCTGGTTTGATCAACCTTGACTTCGCTGACGTAAAAACAATCATGTCAAATAAAGGTTCAGCCTTGATGGGCATTGGGGTAGCATCAGGTGAAAACCGTGCTACAGAAGCAGCCAAAAAAGCTATTTCCTCTCCATTGCTTGAAACATCACTTGATGGAGCACAGGGTGTCCTTATGAACATTACTGGCGGAACGAATTTGAGCCTTTATGAAGTTCAGGAAGCTGCAGATATTGTTGCTTCTGCTTCAGATCAGGATGTGAACATGATCTTTGGTTCGGTTATCAATGATAACCTAAAAGATGAAATTATTGTTACGGTGATTGCAACTGGCTTCAATGAGGAAGTCGTCCAGCCTAAGCCGACAAGACCAGGTTTTGGCGGACAGCAAAAGCCAGGTATGGGCGCGATCAAGCGCGAACAGCCAAAACGTGAAGAAATCCAGCAGGAAGCACCAAGAAGCAACCAGTCACCACAGGGTGAGGATGCTCTTGATATCCCAACATTCCTGCGTAACCGCAACAGAAGACGCTAATATTATTGCAGAAGGGCATAGCCAAAATGGCTATGTCCTTTTTGGTGTTCCCAAAAATCTATCACATAACATTCCTTAGGCAGTCCAAGAAAAGTATAGTGGTTTCCTATTAAATCCAGGATTCTTTTGCTCTCAGGGATAATAATCTGAAAATTGACAAAATCCGAAGGTAAAAGTGAAAATCTCTGTTGTTTTGTTGCCAGAATATGACACACTTCATAGGCCAATGACGATATACTTTTCCGTAACGGAATGATAGAGCAAAAGCAAACCGTTTAATAAGTGCTTGCCATGTGGCTGCTTACATTACCCGACGCCAGCTTGGTTACAAACGAAATCGGAATTTAATAGGGTTAGCCAGTTTGAAAATGGTATGCTTGCACATTTTAGCAAGTGGAAGCTGGAGTTGGGCTCTGCACATAAGGGCAGAAAAGGCGCTTGCGGATTCTGTACCTGTATAAGCGTATAGAGTTTATACACTTAGATTAGTGTCTAGCTCCAGCGCATAGCCAGTTTTCATCCAGAGAGTGCTTCTTCGAGTACCTTGCGAGAAGCGTTAGCTTTGAGCAGCTCGAGACGTTTGTCTAGCTGCGGCTCCTAACTCCTCGAAACGCTTCGATCCTGCCAATGAAGTCAAAGAGCGACTTCACTGTCAGGCCCTCCAGCGCTTGTCGGAGTTGGACAGTCGCCTACGCTTTTCGAATTGTCTAGTTTCGCCTCCTAGAAACTCCTAAACTTCAACTCCGCCGGCAGGGTCGGAGTCTCCAGTTTCTGTGTTTCTGGGCAGTCGGCTACACATTTAATTTTCGGGTCTGCCCAGTGCAGTCAAAGAACGACTTCACTGGTCGGCTCTCTGATGCACAGGACGTGCAGACCCGCCAGCCACCTGATGTGGCGTTATAGGCGGGCAACGCTTGTCGGGGCTGGCTGACCAAGGCGCTTGCGCTTTTCTTAGGGGGATGAGAGGTGAAGGTATATCTGGATGTCATCTGGGCTCTGAATCTATTATTTGATACATTCCTTCTGTACCTGACTGCCATCATCCTGAAGAGACAGGTTAAGCTTTGGAGATTAGGTTTGGGAGGGGCTATCGGTTCATTGCTCATTATATTAGCAATTACTCCTTTTCATGCTGCAGCGGGGCACCCAGCAGGGAAATTGTTCTTTTCGATCATGATGGTCCTGGCAGCCTTTGGATATAAAAGATTCCGATTTTTCTTAAAGGCGCTCATGACTTTTTATGTAACGACCTTTCTGCTTGGAGGTACCCTGACAGGAGTACATTACTTTATCCAATTTGATATGAACCTGGCATCGAGTGTTGCTATGAATCATATCAAAGGGTTTGGTGATCCAATCAGCTGGCTGTTTGTATTGCTCGGGTTCCCGCTCGCATGGCATTTTTCGAGGCGGAATATTGAACAATTTGAAATGACAAAGATTCAATATGATTCACTGGCAGAAGTAAATGCGAAGTTCATGGAGATGGAGTTCAGCGTAAAAGGATTAATTGACAGCGGCAACCAGCTTTATGACCCTATTTCTAAATTGCCAGTCATGATTTTATCCATTGCAAATTATTTGGATAATATGCCAAGTGAACTTAAAAGGATTGCGGAGGATCCTGATTGTGTTTTGTCAGGAGATGGGAATTTTTCGATTCAGTTGGAAAATCGGATGAGAATCATTCCATGCAAGGTTGTCGGACAAGAGCATCAGTTAATTATTGCTTTTCATCCTGACAGCATTAAGATCACCACAAACGAAGGTACTTTTATTGCTGAAAAGGGTTTAATATCCTTTACTGTACAAGAATTATCGGCAGATGGCAGTTTTCAATGCATTATCCACCCTAAAATGCTGGCAGGGATGGCAAAGTCAGACCGGGCGGAGAAGGTAAGTTAATATTACTATACTCAGAAATACATAATTTAGAAGGAGGACAATCAATGAAAAATTTGCGGCTTCGGTTATCCTATTACTGGTATAAATTATTAATTAAACTAGGCTTGAAAACAGATGAAATATATTATATCGGCGGTAGCGAAGCGTTGCCACCTCCTTTAACGAAAGAAGAGGAAGAAGTGCTGTTGCATAAACTGCCAAAAGGGGATAAAGCAGCTCGGTCGATCCTGATTGAAAGGAATTTGAGACTCGTTGTCTACATCGCACGGAAATTCGAAAACACAGGCATCAATATAGAAGACTTAATCAGTATTGGAACAATCGGTTTAATCAAAGCGGTCAATACCTTTAATCCAGAGAAGAAAATCAAGCTGGCGACCTATGCATCCAGATGTATTGAAAATGAAATCCTCATGTATTTGCGCAGGAATAATAAACTTCGGTCAGAAGTTTCCTTTGATGAGCCGCTGAATATTGATTGGGATGGAAATGAACTGCTGCTGTCCGATGTTCTTGGTACAGATGATGATATTATCACGAAGGATCTCGAGTCCAATGTTGATAAAAAGTTGCTGGTTAAAGCGCTGCAGCAGCTTTCTGACCGCGAAAAGCAAATCATGGAATTGCGTTTCGGACTTGGAAGCGGTGAGGAAAAGACCCAAAAGGATGTCGCGGATATGCTGGGAATTTCACAGTCCTACATTTCACGTCTTGAAAAAAGAATCATCAAACGTTTGCGTAAAGAATTCAATAAAATGGTATAGCAGAAAAATTTTCAGCAAAATATTTTTAATGGTGATAACCGTGATAAAACAACGGTTTTACTGGACAATTCTTCCTGAAACCAGTCCAGGCTTCAGGTAAATAGTGCATATTTTTCCTTCTTGCGGAGATACTGATTTTTGACAGCAGCTCCTGTGAGGAGGGAAAAGATTGACACGAAACAAAGTTGAAATTTGCGGTGTTGATACATCAAAGCTTCCCGTTCTTAAAAACGAGGAAATGAGAAAACTTTTCAGAGAAATGCAAAGCGGTGACATCACAGCAAGAGAGAAACTTGTGAATGGGAACCTGAGGCTTGTTTTGAGTGTGATCCAGCGTTTTAACAACCGGGGCGAGTTTGTTGATGACCTGTTTCAGGTCGGATGTATAGGCCTTATGAAGTCCATTGATAATTTTGATCTCGGACAGAATGTTAAGTTTTCGACCTATGCTGTCCCCATGATCATCGGCGAAATCAGAAGGTATTTAAGAGATAATAATCCAATTAGAGTCTCCCGGTCGCTAAGGGATATAGCCTATAAGGCCCTGCAAGTGCGAGAAAAGCTGATGAGTGAGGCATCCAGGGAGCCGACTGCAGAGGAAATTGCCAAGGTGCTTGAAGTACCGCATGAAGAGATTGTTTTCGCCCTTGATGCCATCCAGGATCCAGTCTCCTTATTTGAGCCGATTTATAATGATGGCGGAGATCCAATCTATGTAATGGATCAGCTAAGTGATGAACGGAACAAGGATACAAACTGGATAGAGGAAATCGCCCTGAAAGAAGGCATGAGACGGCTGAATGAGAGGGAAAAATTAATTTTAAGGAAAAGATTCTTCCAGGGTAAGACACAAATGGAGGTAGCCGATGAAATCGGCATCTCACAAGCCCAGGTCTCCCGCCTTGAGAAAGCAGCCATTAAACAAATGAATAAAAATATACAAAGCTAAGCTGCCTTTTGGGCAGCTTTTTCATTTTCATAGGGTAAGGCTGAAATAAAAGAATGACTGGACATCCAATCTAATCAGTATTGACTGAACTAATTCATACATCTGTATTACCTTCATATAATTTAAAAAAGGGCTGACAAACGCCAAAGTGAAATCCGGAGGGATCTGTATGGTTAAGGTGACAGAATTTCAAGTTAAGGATGTCGTGAATGTTTCGGATGGCAAAAGGCTTGGTAATATAGAGGATTTTGAAATCAATTTAAATTCAGGTAAAATCGAAGCGGTTGTAATAGGGAGTTCTGGAAAGGTGCTTGGATTCTTCGGAAAGGAAGAAGAAGTTGTGATTCCCTGGAGAAACATCCTGAAAATAGGTGAGGATGTCATTTTAGTCCGGTATAAAGACAGCGGTGAATATCTGCAGCAAAATGACAGTGGTGAGTAAGGTCGTAATACTGTTGTATTGCGGCTTGTATGTGATAAACTAGACAAAAACGTGTGAGGTAAAGAAAATGGAGCCATTCATCTTAAAAAGTGAAGAATATTTTGTCATAAAAGAGTGGATGGAACGTTATCCAGGACTTGAAGCAGGGTTCACGACAAAGAATGGTGGTGTGAGCAAGCAGGATGCTTTTACAGGTCTGAACTTCGGTTTTCATGTTGGAGACGAGCAGAATGCGGTTTGCCAAAATCGTCTTCTGATGGCCGATAAGATTGCATTTCCTCTCTCCAGCTGGGTCGGAGCGGAACAAACCCATGATATCCAGATTGCAATGGTCGGACAATCTGCTCAAGGAAGAGGCTCTGTAACTTATGATTCTTCTTTTTCAGGGACGGATGGCTTTATGACAGATGAGCAGGGAATCCTTCTGACACTTTGTTTTGCAGATTGTGTGCCGGTATATTTTATAGAACCAGAGACGAGGTTGATTGGAGTCGCTCATGCTGGCTGGAAAGGAACTGTTCATGGCATTGCAGCCGAGATGATCAGCAAATTTCAGCAAAATGGCGCAAAAACGGAAAAAATTTCTGCCATAATTGGCCCATCAATATGCAAAAAATGTTATATTGTTGATGAGAGAGTCGTCAATTTAGTGAAAAATATACTAGATGGTGTCGATATATTACCATATAATCAAGTCAGTGAAGGCCAATATTCTCTCGATTTAAAGGAAGTGAACCGTCAGATTCTGTTAAAAGCAGGCGTGGAAGACGGGAATATACAGGTTACCGATTATTGCACAAGCTGCCACAGTGAGCATTTCTATTCGCATAGACGGGATAACGGCAGTGCTGGGCGAATGTTGGCTTATATCGGCTGGAAGGAGGATAGCCATCCATAATGAATGTCAGAGAAAATCTGGAGGTTATCCAGAGTCAAATAGCAGATGCCTGTAAAAAAGGCGGGCGCAATCCAGAAGAGGTCAAGATCATTGCGGTTACTAAATATGTTTCACCAGAAAGGACCCAGGAAGCAATTGATGCAGGTGTCACCCATCTTGGTGAAAACCGGGATGAAGGACTGCTTCACAAAATTGGCCACTTAGAGGACAAGCCTGTATGGCATTTTATCGGGACACTGCAAACGAGAAAAGTGAAAAACATAATTGAACATGTTACATATATTCATTCATTGGACAGGCTTTCGCTTGCGAAGGAAATAAACAAGCGGTCCGATTCAAAAGTGAATTGTCTTATTCAGGTCAACGCATCCGGTGAAGAGAGCAAGCATGGGTTGGGACCGGATGAAGTCATTGGTTTTGTACAAGACCTGAAGCAGTTTGATAACATCCAGATCAGCGGATTGATGACGATGGCTCCCCTCACTGAGGACCAGCAAGTGATCAGGGATTGTTTCAGGACACTGAAGAGTCTCCAGGCTGAAATACAGTCGCTTCAACTTGAAAATGCACCATGTGATGAATTGTCAATGGGAATGTCAAATGATTTTCAAATAGCTGTTGAAGAGGGATCCACAATGGTGCGCATTGGCACTGCATTGGTAGGGAACGAATCGGAGGTGCAATAATATGAGCTTAAAATCAAAAATTAAGACATTTTTTTTCCTGGAAGATGAATATGACTATAATGATGAGGAAATGCTCGAGGAAGAAGCGGAGCCTTTCAAGCCCAATAAACAGCCTGTCCAGCAAAAGCAGAATGTGGTAAGCCTGCAAAGTGTGCAAAAATCCTCCAAGGTTATCCTCATGGAACCGAGGATGTACGCTGAAGCCCAGGAAATCGCTGACCATTTAAAAAATCGCCGGGCGGTCGTTGTGAACCTGCAGCGTATCGAACAGGATCAGGCAAGGCGCATAGTGGACTTCCTTAGCGGAACAGTTTATGCAATCAGCGGTGATATCCAGCGGATCGGCATGAATATATTTTTATGTACCCCGGATAATGTGGAAGTCACAGGAAATATTTCTGAGCTGATGCAGGAGCGGGATTACCAAGAGTCGAGGTGGTAGATTAAATGGATTTAGTAATAAGTATAATAGCTCAGTTAGTTAGTCTTTATCAGTGGGCCCTGATTATTTATATTTTCATGTCATGGTTCCCTAACGCAAGAGAAACGGCAATCGGACAATTTTTGGCGCGTATTTGCGAACCATTCCTGGAGCCTTTCCGCCGGATTGTTCCTTCAATTGGCATGATTGATATATCACCAATCGTCGCTTTCCTTGTATTGCGTTTTGCTGTCAGCGGCTTGTATCAGCTGGCTGCATGGTTTTAATAAGGATATTCTTGTCTTGCAGGGTCTGAATCAGGCCCTGCTTATTTTCTATCAAGGTAATAAAAGGAGTACATAAATGTCTATTTACCAGCATTTTCGTCCTGAGGAAAGGGAATTTATCGATCAGGTCATTAACTGGAAAGAATATGTTGAGCAAAATTATGCTCCGAAACTGACTGATTTTTTGGATCCAAGAGAGCAGCAGATACTTTCAACGGTCATAGGCAAGCATCCTGATGTAAAATGGGAGCTATTTGGCGGTGCTCCTGGGACTGAAAGAAAACGTGCATATCTATTTCCTGAGTACTTGGAAGCTAAAGAAGAGGATTTCCAGGTGAAGCTTTTCCGAATTGATTATGCAAAAAAGTTTGTGAATATCGAACACCGGCAAGTTTTGGGCAGCTTGATGTCCCTCGGCTTGAAGCGAGGGAAATTTGGAGATATCCTGATTGATGGAGATGACGTGCAATTTTTTGCGGCTGAGGAAATCGCCGATTACATCCGGCTGCAATTAGAATCGATTGGCAGGGCATCGATTGGGTTGTCAGAGCTTCCGCTTGAAAAGGCTGCGGCTATTGCTGAGGAATGGAATGAAATAAGCACGACCGTTTCATCATTGCGTCTGGACACCGTCATGTCGGCTTTATTCAATCTCTCTAGGCAGAAATCCCAGCTGCTTATCCAGCATGGACAAGCAAAGGTTAATTGGACAGGTATTGAAAATACAGCATTTGAATGCGGCGAGGGGGATGTTATATCTGCACGAGGATACGGGCGTGCGAAAATCATCACAATCGAAGGAAAAACAAAAAAAGATAAATATCGAGTTATTGCCGGAAGAAAAAAATAATTATATAGTTATAGAAGAAGGATTTTTAGTGTTTTTGTCGAATCATTGCTTTAAGTACATATAGGATCATAACTTTATGGGAGGTGGCGTAATGCCTTTAACGCCGTTAGATATACACAACAAAGAATTCAATAAGGGATTTCGCGGGTATGATGAAGATGAAGTGAATGAGTTCCTTGATCAAGTTATCAAGGACTACGAACTAATAATCCGAGAGAAAAAAGAGCTGGAAGAAAAATTGAATGAAATGAATTCAAGGCTTGGACACTTTACCAACATTGAAGAAACATTGAATAAATCAATCGTGATCGCCCAGGAAGCGGGAGAAGAAGTTCGCCGCAACGCACAAAAAGAAGCGAAGCTGATCATTAAGGAAGCTGAAAAGAACGCTGACAGAATCATCAACGAATCCTTATCCAAGGCACGTAAAATCGCTTTGGAAATCGAAGAGTTAAAAAAGCAGTCTAAAGTGTTCAGGACAAGATTCAAGATGCTGATCGAAGCGCAGCTTGATATGCTGAACACAGATGACTGGGATCACCTGCTCGAATATGAATTGGATTCAACAGAATTAAAGTCAACTGCGCGGGAAGAAGAAGATTCACTGGCTTGACGCGGGGGAGTTATTTCGCATATAATTTCATAACAAAGTGCAATTACATGACAGAAACGATGACAGGGACAGTATGGCGTTCCAGTTGCTTGCTTTTCAGCGAAATGGGGAAGGTGGGAGCCCATTGCAAGCGGATAGCCAGAAAATCACCCGATAGTTCCGAGCTGAACATCCTATTAGGACCAGTAAGCACAGGCGTGACATTCGCGTTAAGAATGCTAAGAGGACAGTATGATGAATACTTGTCTATTTAGGGTGGTACCGCGGGAATAAAACCTTCTCGTCCCTTTTCAGGGATGAGGGGTTTTTTTTATTTTCCAAAAATCGTTTTCTTTCATGATTGCAACGGAAAAATAGGAGGAACAATTAATGGAGTACAAAGATACTTTACTCATGCCGAAGACCGAGTTTCCAATGCGCGGAAACCTTCCGAACAGGGAACCAGAAATCCAGGCAAAATGGGAAGAAATGAATATCTATGAAAAGGTTCAAAAACACACCGAAGGGCGTCCGCTGTTTATCCTGCATGATGGACCTCCCTATGCCAATGGAGATATCCATATGGGGCACGCACTAAATAAGATCCTCAAGGATTTTATCGTCCGCTATAAATCAATGAGCGGTTTCAGCTCGCCTTATGTACCAGGCTGGGATACTCACGGCTTGCCAATCGAGCAGGCGCTGACGAATAAGGGCGTAAAACGCAAGGAAATGACGGTTGCCGAGTTCAGGAAGCTGTGTGAAGAATATGCTTACCAGCAGATTGAAAATCAGCGTGAACAGTTCAAACGTCTGGGAGTTAGAGGCGACTGGGAAAACCCTTATATCACTTTGAAGCCTGAATATGAAGCACAGCAAATTAAAGTATTCGGCGAAATGGCAAAAAAAGGTTACATCTACAAAGGCAAAAAGCCTGTCTACTGGTCACCGTCAAGTGAATCTGCACTTGCAGAAGCCGAGATTGAATACCAGGATAAGCGTTCTGCATCCATCTATGTTGGCTTCCGGGTAAAAGACGGCAAAGGCGTACTGGACCAGGATGTTGAAATCATCATCTGGACAACAACTCCATGGACGATCCCTGCTAACCTTGGAATTTCCGTACATCCTGATTTGACATACGTTGTGGTAAAAGCTGACGGCAGGAAATTCCTTGTAGCTGAAGATCTTCTTGAAGCAGTAACGAATGAAATTGGTTGGGAAGATGCTGCAACAGTTAAGAAGGTTGCTGGAAAAGAGCTTGAAGGCGTTCTTGCACAGCATCCATTATACGGCCGAGATTCACTTGTCATGCTAGGCGAGCACGTTACAACAGATGCCGGTACTGGATGTGTCCACACTGCACCTGGACACGGGGAGGATGACTTCCATGTTGGCCAGAAGTACGGCCTTGAAGTTTTATGCCCTGTAGATGATAAGGGTGTAATGACAGCTGAAGCAGAAGGCTTTGAAGGTCTATTCTATGATCAGGCAAACAAGCCAATCACAGAAAAACTTGAAGAAGCTGGTGCTTTGCTGAAGCTAAGCTTTATCACACACTCATACCCGCATGACTGGAGAACGAAAAAACCTGTTATCTTCCGTGCTACGGCACAGTGGTTTGCGTCCATCAAAGACTTCCGTGGTGAATTGCTAAAAGCTGTAGAAGAAACAAAATGGGTTCCGGCATGGGGCGAGACAAGATTATTCAATATGGTCCGTGACCGGGGTGACTGGTGTATTTCCCGTCAGCGTGCATGGGGCGTACCAATTCCGGTATTCTATGCAGAAAACGGCCAGGAAATCATCACGGATGAAACGATCGAACATGTTTCAAACCTGTTCCGTAAGCATGGTTCTAATATCTGGTTTGAAAAAGAAGCGAAGGAATTGCTCCCTGAGGGATTCAGCCACCCTGGCAGCCCTAATGGCCAATTTACAAAAGAAACGGACATCATGGATGTTTGGTTCGATTCAGGTTCATCCCATCAGGCAGTTCTTGTAGAGCGTGATGATCTCCAGCGCCCGGCGGATCTTTATTTGGAAGGATCTGATCAATACCGAGGCTGGTTCAACTCATCATTATCAACAGCAGTTGCCGTAACAGGAAAAGCACCTTACAAGGGTGTCCTAAGCCACGGTTTCGCCCTTGATGGTGAAGGCCGCAAGATGAGTAAATCTATTGGTAATGTAGTCGTGCCTGCGAAGGTTATGAACCAGTTGGGTGCCGATATCCTGCGTCTCTGGGTTGCATCCGTCGATTATCAATCCGACGTCCGTGTTTCTGACGCGATCCTGAAGCAGGTTGCTGAAGTGTACCGTAAAATCCGTAATACATTCAGATTCTTGCTTGGCAACCTTTCGGATTTCAACCCTGAAACAGATGCTGTGCCATTCGAGCAGCTGCGCGAGGTTGACCAGTTCATGCTCGTGAAGTTGAACAAATTGATCAAGTATGTGCGCAATGCATATGACAATTATGAATTTGCAGGCGTCTACCATGCGGTCAACAACTTCTGTACGCTTGATTTGAGTGCATTCTACCTTGATTTTGCCAAGGATGTTCTTTACATTGAAGCTTCAGGCAACGCTGAGCGCCGCGCAATCCAGACGGTGTTGCACGAGAGTCTGATTGCATTGGTTAAGCTTACTGCACCGATTCTTTCCCACACAGCAGATGAGGTATGGGGATTCATCCCAACAGCGAAGGCAGACAGCGTCCAGCTGACAGATATGCCGGAAGCGAAGGAAATCGCAGATGCGGAAGCGCTTGAAAAAAAATGGAATGCATTTATGAAACTTCGTGACGATGTTCTAAAGGCACTTGAAGAAGCAAGGAACTCAAAAGTGATCGGTAAATCGCTGACAGCAAAGGTTTCTTTATACGTAAACGACAGCACAAGAGAGCTTCTGGATTCAATCTCTGAAAACTTAAGCCAGCTGTTCATTGTTTCAGGATTCGAGGTACCCGGAAGCTACGATCAGGCGCCTGACAATGCGATCAAGCTAGAAAATGCAGCGATTGTGGTTACAAAGGCTGAAGGTGAAACTTGCGAAAGATGCTGGGTTGTCACACCAGATGTCGGCAAAGTCGAAGAACATCCAACACTATGTGAACGATGTGCAACGGTTGTAAAAGAAAATTACTAATTGATTTGTGGACTCCGGATATTTATCCGGAGTTTTTTTTTGCCAAATATCTTCCTGCTTGGGAAATCCTGCAGTACATGTAAAAAGTTAAGTTGAGTCAGCATGACGCCTGTGGAAATAATAGCTGTAAACAGGAACGGGGGCAGATACATGGAAGGTAATCTCGATTACATTTACAAAGAGCTCCGCGAAACGAGAACAGAATTGTTAGCGTACCTGAATGACGGCCAGAAAGACGAAAGGATTTTGCATTATATAAATGATGAACTTCACGATATCGAAGCAGCGCTGGAAAAAATGGAAAATGGCGAATATGGGAAATGTGAAGTATCTGGAGAATACCTGCCATACGAAGTTTTGCAGACCATTCCAACAGCTAAATCAGCTGTGGAGTTAGACCAAATTGAACAATACTACCGTAAGCCGATCTATTCGTGAGATTCATTCTTGATATGGCATTTAAAATGTGATTGAATTTTCGGAATGAGAAGAGTGGATTAAAAAATTAGTTGTCACTGGAAAAATCTTTAAAAAATTTCCAAGTCGCCAATAAAAATGGATTTTCGCCAATAACCAGTTCGTTATCGCCAATAAAATGAGTTTTTCGCCAATATAAATCGGAAATCGCCAATAAAAAGTTAAAATCGCCAATAAAACAAGACCAGTACAATCACTGTAAAAATACTAGCCAAAATCACCAGTTTAAATTTAAATTTCTCGGTTATAAGCTGATTTACCACTTTTTAAAAGTCAGGAACATAACTAAAACTTATAAAATCTGTCGTTTTTTAAAAAATAGAAGCATATTCATCAATTTGAGAACTGTCCAGCTCCAGCTCCTACCCCCTCGAGACGCTTCGAGGCCCTCCAGCGCTTGTCGGGGGTGACCAGGCGCTTGCGCTTTTCTTAATATGTGCTAAAATGCAAAGGTAATGAATTGCTGTGAATGTGGAGGTTACCTTTGTGTTTTATTACATAATTGCACTGTTTATTATTTTGCTTGACCAGGTTTCTAAATGGTTTATTGTCAAAAACATGGAGCTTGGGGAAAGCATAAAGGTCATAGAGAATTTCTTGTACATCACTTCACACCGCAACCGTGGTGCTGCATGGGGAATCCTGCAGGGGCAAATGTGGTTCTTTTATGTCATTACCATCATTGTGGTGATTGGCCTTGTCGTCTATATTCAAAAAGCAGCTAAAGGCAAACTTCTGCTGGGTGTTTCGCTTGGTTTTATGCTGGGCGGGGCAATTGGGAACTTTATCGACAGGGTATACCGAAAGGAAGTTGTTGATTTCATCAACACCTATATTTTTGGATACGATTTCCCTATCTTCAATATTGCTGATTCTGCGCTGGTGATCGGTGTAGGATTGTTGATGATTGACATGATCAGGGAAGAGAGAGAGGCGAAAAGAAAAGCTTATGGAGAAAATGGAACACATCATCAGTGAGGAACAGGCTGGTGACAGAATAGATAAAGTGGTATCTACACTTGATCCGGAATGGTCGAGGAGCCAGGTACAGCAATGGATCAAGGACGGGAACGTTCTTGTCAATGGAGCTCAAATCAAAACAAATTATAAATGCAGCTTGAATGATCAGCTGGAAATCAACATCCCGGAGCCTGAAGCGTTGGATGTAATCGCAGAGGAAATGGACCTTGAGATTTATTATGAGGATGCAGATGTCCTTGTTGTGAACAAGCCCAAAGGAATGGTCGTCCATCCAGCGCCTGGACATATGACTGGAACTCTTGTAAATGGGCTCATGGCGCACTGTAAGGATTTATCTGGTATCAATGGCGTGCTCCGACCGGGAATCGTCCACCGGATTGATAAGGATACCTCCGGACTTTTGATGGTGGCAAAAAATGATATGGCACACGAAAGCCTGGTGAACCAGCTGGTGGCCAAATCTGTTACTCGCAAATACAAGGCGCTCGTACATGGAACTATCCAGCATGATCATGGTACAATTGACGCTCCGCTTGGGCGCGATCAAAGGGACCGCCAGAGCATGACAGTTGTCGATAATGGCAAAAATGCGGTCACCCATTTTAATGTTCTCGAACGCTTCAAGGACTTTACTTATGTGGAATGCCAGCTTGAAACAGGCAGGACGCACCAGATTCGTGTCCATATGAAATACATCGGTTATCCGCTGGCCGGAGACCCTAAATACGGACCGAAAAAGACGCTTGATATTGGCGGACAGGCTTTGCATGCTGGCCTGCTTGGATTTGACCACCCAAGGACGGGGGAGTATCTGGAATTTGAAGCTCAGCTCCCTGAGTATTTCGTAAACCTCTTAATTGATTTAAGAGAAAATCGTTGACAAAGTTCAACATCTATTTTAAGATGACTATAGTTTAATAAGTCCTTTAAAGACAGTCCCGTGAGGCTGAGAAGGAAACGGATTTGCAATAGGCATATGATGTATGCTCTGCTGCATGCTAACACCACACGTTTACCCTCTTGCCGAAACAGGCAAGAGGGTTTTTTACTTGTCCGTTTTCAAACCATAGAAAGAGAAGGAGTGAAAACAAATGACTGAAAAAGCGGTTGTGCTCGATAACCAGGGAATCCGCAGGGCACTGACGAGGATTGCTCATGAAATCATCGAAAGAAACAAAGGAATCGAAGACAGCGTCATTGTCGGGATCCGTACCAGAGGAATTTATATCGCCAAAAGGCTGGCGGAAAGAATCCGTGAGATCGAAGGAGCAGATATCCCGGTGGGTGAGCTTGATATCACCCTGTATCGCGATGACTTGACGAAGAAGACGGATGATCAGGAGCCTGAGGTTAAAGGATCGGATATCCCAGTCGACATCTCGAATAAAAAAGTGATTCTGGTTGATGATGTTCTTTATACAGGCAGGACAGTCCGAGCGGCGATGGATGCATTGATTGACATTGGCCGGCCGGCGACCATTCAGCTTGCTGTGCTGGTCGACAGAGGACACAGGGAGCTGCCGATCAGGGCAGACTTTGTAGGCAAGAACATCCCGACCTCAAGTGCGGAAAGAATCGTCGTTGAGCTGCAGGAAGTAGATGAAGAAGAACGCGTAAGCATTTTTGAAAAATAAATAATGCCCTTTTAAATGCAGTCCAGAGAGGCTGAAAAGGGGGAACGCATGGCTGATGGCTTTGTGCGGGTTTTTTTAGACCCATACCCTCTTTGTATCTACTGGCAAAGAGGGTTTTTTTGTACAAAAGAGAGGAGATAAAAAAATGAATAAACCAATCTTAGACATTAAAGATGTACCATCACCATTTCAATGGTTCACACTTAGCCTTCAGCACTTATTCGCCATGTTTGGCGCGACAATTCTTGTACCTTACCTTGTCGGCTTAAGTCCGGCCATCGCCTTGATTTCAAGCGGCCTTGGAACGATCGCTTTCCTGATTATCACTAAATTCCAGGTTCCGGCTTACCTTGGATCATCCTTCGCGTTCATCGCTCCGGTCATCGCTGCTAAAGCAGGCGGAGGACCTGGTGCAGCGATGATTGGAACATTCCTTGCCGGTCTGGTATACGGAATCGTAGCCCTGATCATCAAGAAGGCAGGCTACCGCTGGATCATGCGTCTGCTGCCACCGGTCGTCGTGGGCCCAGTCATCATTGTCATTGGACTCTCACTGGCAGGAACAGCGGTCAGCATGGCAATGAATGTCCCTGGGACTACGGAGTACAGCTTGATTCATTTCTCTGCAGCTTTAGTAACTCTTGCAGCAACAATCGTCTTCTCAATTTACGGAAAGGGAATGCTCAGCATGGTCCCCATTCTTGCCGGAATCATAGTGGGGTATTTATACTCCATGGCAATAGGAATTGTGGATTTCAGCGGAGTTAAAGAAGCGGACTTTTTCGAGATGCCAGACTTTATCTTCCCATTCGTTCATTACAATGTAAGTATCAGCTGGGAGATCGTCATGCTGATGGTTCCAGTTGCAATCGTCACTTTGTCAGAGCATATCGGCCACCAGCTAGTACTGAGCAAGGTTGTCGGCAGAGACTATATCAAAGAACCAGGTCTTCACCGCTCCATTATGGGTGATGGTATGGCGACGATGATTTCCGGTTTGATCGGCGGACCGCCAAAGACGACTTACGGCGAAAACATCGGTGTCCTTGCGATTACTAGAGTGTACAGCGTATATGTCCTGCTTGGCGCAGCTATTATTGCGACAGTATTCGGATTCATCGGCAAAATTACGGCATTGATCAGCTCAATTCCAACACCGGTTATGGGCGGCGTCTCAATCCTGCTGTTCGGGATCATCGCTTCATCAGGTTTGAGAATGCTTGTGGACAGCAAAATAGACTTTGGCAACACAAGAAACCTGGTCGTCTCATCAGTCATCCTCGTAATCGGGATTGGCGGAGCATTCATTAAGCTGAATGAAAACTTCGAAATACATGGCATGGCTTTAGCGGCCCTGATTGGTGTCATCCTTAACCTGGTCCTGCCTGGACGCCCGGAACTAGAAGAAGATATGTTTGATATGGAAACTGAAAAAAAAACTGAGGAAAAGAACGATGTAGCATAGTTCCACCTTTTAAAGAAGTCCAGAGAGGCTTAGAAGGGTGTTATGAGCGAACCGGCTTATTCAAGATGCACGCAAACCCGAAAATTCGGGGTTTATGCCGGCAAGCTCATAGTCAAGCACCCTGTTGAACAGAAAACAGGGTGTTTTTTTCTTGCAAAAAAAGAAGGGGGGATCAGCGGTGAAATGGGATTTACTGACGACATCACAGCTTAGTGAACAAGAAATACAGGAAATTATTCTGTCTGCGGGTGAATTTGCCAGCGGGAAGACATGGCAGCCAAAAGAAAAACTGTACATCAGCAATTTATTCTACGAGCCAAGCACAAGGACAAAGTCCAGCTTTGAAATGGCTGAACGCAAGCTTGGACTCGAGGTGATTCCGTTTGAGGTCCAGACATCCAGTGTACTAAAAGGCGAAACTTTGTATGACACCGTTAAAACACTAGAAGCGATTGGCACCGACGCACTTGTAATCAGGCATAGTGCAGATAATTATTTTTCTGAACTCGAAAATGGGATATCGATTCCGATCATCAATGCCGGTGACGGAAAAGGGCATCATCCTACACAGTCATTGCTGGACCTAATGACCATCCAGCAAGAGTTCGGCAGTTTTAAGGACCTTACAGTTACAATCATCGGTGATATTCTCCATAGCCGTGTAGCGAGGTCAAATGCAGACGCACTAGTCAGACTTGGAGCAAAAGTTATTTTTTCGGGTCCTGAAGATTGGGTGGATCAAAACAACCTTCCCGCAGGCTGCTGCTATATGTCAGTAGAAGAGGCCATTAAGTGGGCAGATGTGGTGATGCTCCTTCGTGTCCAGCATGAACGGCATGATGGCAAACTTCTGTTTGATAAGAATGAGTACCACCGAAACTATGGTTTAACGATTGAGAGAGAAAGGCTTATGAAAAAGGGAAGCATCATCCTCCATCCTGCACCAATCAATCGGGGCGTCGAAATCGCAGATGAATTGGTTGAAAGTCCAAAGTCACGGATTTTTAAGCAAATGGAAAATGGCGTGTACATCAGAATGGCAGTGTTAAAGAGAGCACTTGAGAATAGGAATGGGGGAATGAAAAATGACAATGTTGATCAAAAATGGCAGATTGCTTACTGAAACAGGAACTGAGTTAACAGATATTTTGATAGAGGACGGAAAAATTGCTGCAATCGGATCTGGAATCTCTACGGATGCTGAGCAAATTATTGATGCTAAAGGAAAGCTGGTTGCACCAGGATTTGTAGACCTGCATGTGCATCTGCGCGAACCGGGAGGGGAGAAAAAAGAAACGATTGCTACGGGTACACTGGCTGCTGCAAAAGGTGGATTTACCACTGTTGCTGCAATGCCGAACACTAGGCCGGTGCCCGATTCAAAAGAGCGGATGGAGTGGCTTCAGAAGAGAATCCAGGAAACAGCTTCCGTAAGAGTCTTGCCATATGCGTCCATTACTGTGCGCGAGCTTGGCCAGGAACTGACCGATTTTGAAGGTTTAAAAGAAGCAGGTGCATTCGCATTAACGGATGATGGCGTTGGTGTCCAGTCAGCAGGAATGATGCTTGAAGCAATGAGAAGAGCTGCAAAGCTTGATATGGCAATAGTCGCACATTGCGAAGACAATACTTTGATCAATAAGGGTTCTCTCCATGAGGGCAGGAAAGCCGCTGAGCTGGGAATCAACGGAATCCCGTCAGTATGTGAATCTGTACATATAGCAAGAGACATTCTGCTCGCGGAAGAGGCAGGATGCCATTACCATGTTTGCCACATCAGCACGAAAGAATCAGTCAGAGCAGTCCGGGACGCGAAGCGATATGGCATAAAGGTTACAGCAGAGGTAACGCCGCACCATTTGCTTTTGAATGAAGATGATATAACCGGAAATGATGCCAACTATAAAATGAATCCACCGCTAAGAAGCCAGGCAGACCACGAGGCATTGGTCGCAGGACTGCTGGACGGGACGATCGATTTTATCGCGACTGACCATGCACCGCATACAAGTGAGGAAAAAGCAGAGGGAATTGAAATGGCGCCATTTGGGATTGTCGGCCTTGAGACAGCATTCCCACTCTTATATACACATATGGTCAAAACAAACATTATTAGCTTAAAGCAGTTGATAGAGTTTTTGACTGTCAAACCTGCAAATACATTCGGACTGCCTTATGGAGAACTGAAGGCTGGTGCACCAGCAGATGTTGTATTGATTGATCTTGATGAAGAAAAAGAAATCAATCCAGAAGAATTTTTATCCAAAGGCATAAATACACCATTCGCAGGCTGGAAGTGCAAGGGATGGCCAGTACTGACGATTGCTGAAGGAAAAATTGTCTGGGAAAAGGGAGTTGTGAGGGTATGAAAAAGCAATTGATCTTGGAAGATGGCACGGTATTTGTTGGTGAAGGCTTTGGCAGTGAAACGGAGACGATGGGTGAGGTTGTTTTCAATACAGGTATGACCGGCTATCAGGAAATCCTGTCCGATCCATCATACTGCGGACAAATTGTGACGCTGACATACCCGCTAATCGGTAATTATGGAATCAATCGGGATGATTTCGAATCAATCAACCCAGCTGTCCAAGGTCTTGTCGTGAAGGAGAATGCTGAATTTCCTTCCAACTGGCGCTCTGAACTGTCTTTGGACGCTTATCTAAAAATGAAAAACATACCTGGCATAGCCGGAATCGATACAAGGAAGCTGACAAAAATCATTCGTCAGCATGGAACATTAAAAGGATCAATCTGCGGGATGGAAGAAAATCCGGATGAAGTCATTGCGGCATTAAAAGGCAGAATCCTGCCGAACGACCAGGTCAAGCAAGTTTCAACAAAAACACCTTATCCTAGCCCAGGACGCGGCCATAGAGTCGTGCTGGTTGACTTCGGCTTAAAGCACGGAATCCTACGGGAACTGAATGACCGAAACTGTGATGTAATCGTAGTACCTTACAATACAACTGCCGAAGAAATTCTCAGCTTGAGTCCGGATGGCATCATGCTTTCAAATGGACCTGGGGATCCAAAGGATGTTCCGGAGGCAATCGAAATGATTAAGGGTCTGCTAGGCAAGGTACCGCTATTTGGGATATGTCTTGGCCACCAGTTGTTTGCGCTTGCCTGCGGTGCAAATACGGAAAAAATGAAATTCGGTCATCGGGGGTCCAATCATCCTGTGAAGGATTTACGGACTGGGAAAGTAGCGCTGACCTCGCAAAACCATGGGTATACAGTTACTGAAGATTCTGTCACAGGGACAGAGCTTGAGGTTACACATATAGCATTAAATGATGGAACGGTTGAGGGTCTGGCCCATAGAAATGCCGCAGCATTCACTGTCCAATATCACCCTGAAGCTTCACCAGGACCGGAGGATGCGAACGGATTATTCAACCAATTCATCGAGTTAGTAGAAGCAGAAAAAAAGGAGGCAGTCACAAATGCCAAAGCGTAAAGATGTTAACAGTATATTAGTCATTGGGTCAGGCCCAATCATCATCGGCCAGGCAGCGGAATTCGATTATGCAGGCACACAGGCATGCATCGCACTCCGTGAAGAAGGCTATAAGGTCATCCTCGTCAATTCGAATCCTGCAACCATCATGACTGACACGGAAATTGCGGACGTCGTATACATAGAGCCGCTTACTCTTGAGTTTGTGGCAAGGATCATCCGAAAGGAGCGTCCGGATGCCATCCTGCCGACACTCGGGGGGCAGACAGGACTTAACCTCGCAGTTGAGCTGGCTAAATCAGGTGTTTTGGATGAATGTGGCGTGAAGATCCTCGGAACAAAGCTAGAAGCGATCAACCAGGCGGAGGACAGGGAGTTATTCAGGGACTTGATGAACGAGCTCGGACAACCGGTCCCTGACAGCGACATCATTCACAATCTAGAAGAGGCTTATACCTTTGTGGAGAGAGTCGGGTATCCAGTGATTGTCCGCCCTGCTTTTACAATGGGAGGCACTGGGGGCGGCATCTGCAGCAACGAAAAAGAATTGATTGAGATCGTGACGAGCGGCATAAAAAACAGTCCTGTAGGACAATGCTTGCTTGAAAAGAGCATAGCCGGGTTCAAGGAAATTGAATATGAAGTGATGCGTGACAGCAATGATAATGCCATAGTTGTCTGCAACATGGAAAACTTTGATCCTGTAGGAGTCCATACAGGGGATTCCATCGTCGTGGCGCCAAGCCAGACTTTGAGTGACCGTGAATACCAGCTGCTGAGGAATGCCAGCCTGAAAATCATCAGGGCCCTGAAGATCGAAGGCGGTTGCAATGTCCAGCTCGCACTTGACCCTGATAGCTTTAACTACTATGTAATCGAAGTGAATCCGCGAGTCAGCCGATCCTCTGCCCTGGCATCAAAAGCGACGGGCTATCCAATTGCCAAGCTTGCAGCGAAAATCGCTGTTGGTTTGACACTCGATGAAATGCTGAATCCGGTTACGGGAAAAACATATGCCTGCTTTGAACCTGCGCTTGATTATGTTGTAACAAAAATCCCGCGCTGGCCATTCGATAAGTTCGAATCAGCGAACCGGACACTTGGAACCCAAATGAAAGCAACTGGTGAAGTCATGGCAATCGGCCGTACTTTCGAAGAGTCGCTGCTTAAAGCGATTCGTTCTCTTGAAGCTGATGTAATTCACCTTTCTTTGAATAATCAAAGCGAAATCAACGATGAATTGCTTGAGAAGAGAATTCGCAAGGCCGGTGACGAGAGATTATTTTACCTTGCAGAGGCTATCAGAAGAGGCATTTCAATTGAAACTTTACACAGCTGGAGCAAGATCGATTTATTCTTCCTTCATAAATTAGAGAGATTAATAGCTTTTGAGCAAGAGCTTGCAAAAAAGAAGTTTGACCCGGAAACAGCCAGATCAGCAAAACGCAAAGGCTTTTCAGATAAGGTAATTGCTGAACTGTGGAACGTGGAAGAACAGGAAGTATACCAGTGGCGGATTGAGAACAGCCTGACCCCTGTATTTAAAACGGTCGATACTTGTGCCGCTGAGTTCGAATCAGAAACTCCATACTTCTATAGCACATATGAGGAAGAAAATGAATCAGTGGTGACAGAAAGGGAAAGCGTCATTGTACTGGGGTCCGGGCCGATCAGGATCGGACAGGGAATCGAATTCGATTACGCGACTGTCCATTCCGTTAAGGCCATCAAAGAAGCTGGGTACGAGGCCATCATCGTCAATAACAATCCAGAAACGGTCTCTACGGATTTTAGCATCTCGGATAAATTGTACTTCGAACCTTTGACCATTGAGGATGTCATGAACATTATCACTCTTGAAAAACCAATTGGAGCAGTCGTCCAATTTGGCGGGCAAACTGCAATCAACCTGGCCTCAAAGCTTGTAGACAGGGGAGTGAAGATTCTCGGAACAAGCCTTGAGGATCTGGATCGAGCTGAGGACCGTGACAAGTTTGAACAGGCACTATCCGGCATGCAAATCCCGCTTCCAAAGGGAAGTACAGCAAAATCAGTAAAAGAAGCAGCGTTGATTGCATCAGAAATCGGCTACCCAGTTCTTGTGCGTCCATCGTATGTACTCGGCGGCAGGGCAATGGAGATTGTCTATAAGGAAGAAGAACTTCTTCATTATATGAAAAACGCGGTAAAGATCAACCCGGAATATCCGGTGCTGATCGATCGTTATCTGACTGGGAAAGAAGTAGAGGTTGACGCGATTTCCGATGGAGAAAACGTATTGATACCAGGCATTATGGAACATATCGAAAGAGCCGGTGTCCATTCGGGAGATTCGATCGGTGTCTATCCGCCTCAAAGCCTTAGTAAGGATGTAAAACAAAAGCTGGTAAACTATACGATTGATCTTGCAAGAGGGTTGAACATTGTCGGTCTGCTGAATATTCAATATGTCATTGCTAATGAAGAAGTCTATGTGCTCGAAGTGAACCCTCGCTCCAGCCGTACAGTACCATTCCTGAGCAAAATCACGAATGTTCCAATGGCAAAAATCGCAACTAAGGTTATCCTTGGCCAGAGCCTGCGTGCGCAAGGATATGAAACCGGTCTTGTACCTGAGCAAGAAGGAGTTTTTGTTAAGGTACCGGTGTTCTCGTTAGAAAAATTGCGTAGGGTAGACATTACACTAGGGCCGGAAATGAAGTCTACCGGAGAAGTCATGGGCAAGGATACAACCCTGGAAAAAGCTTTGTATAAGGGCATGATTGCTGCCGGCATGAAAATCAAAGAGTTTGGTACAGTCCTGCTAACTGTGGCAGATAAGGATAAAGAAGAAACATTGGCACTGGCAAAAAGATTCTCGAATATTGGCTATCAGTTGATGGCTACAGAGGGGACAGCCAAATATTTGGAGACTGCCGGCATTAAAGTGAAAACAGTCGGAAAAATCGGTGCTGAAGGACCGAACCTGATCGATGTGATCCGTAAGGGAGAAGCACAGATGGTCATCAACACGCTGACAAAAGGCAAGCAGCCAGAACGTGATGGATTCAGGATCCGCCGAGAATCCGTAGAAAATGGTGTGCCATGCCTGACTTCGCTTGATACAGCAAAAGCGATATTACGAGTCATTGAATCTATGACATTTTCAGCAGATGCACTAAAGCCGATGGAGCAAGCCAAAGAAGGTGCTTTTTCATGATCGTGCAGGAAAACTGCAAAGTAGTGAGCAACAGACAGATTGCAGAAAATATTTTTGAGCTCGTTCTAAGCGGTGAACTTTCTGCGGCTATGTCTCAGCCAGGCCAATTCGTCCATGTTAAAGTTGGGGAAGGTTTCGACCCGCTTTTGCGCCGGCCAATCAGCATTGCTTCGATCAATGATGGCACATTCACGATTATCTACAGGAGGCAGGGAAGGGGAACCGCCCTGCTAGCCGAAAAAACCCCAGGGATGTCAGTCGATGTCCTGGGACCGCTGGGTAATGGCTTTCCGGCAGGAGAAGCCAAACAGGGGCAAACGGCAATCCTTGTTGGCGGTGGAGTTGGAGTCCCGCCTATGTATGAACTGGCTAAGCAGCTTGCCCGAAATGGAGTTAAAGTCATAAGCATAATTGGATTCCAAACAGCCAGTGCAGTTTTTTACGAAAAAGAGCTGTCCGACTTTGGTGAAGTGTATGTTACAACTGTTGATGGCACATATGGCCGAAAAGGTTTCGTTACTGATGTTCTTAGCGGTTTGGAAGCGGATATTATTTTTGCATGCGGTCCGACACCCATGCTGAGAGCCGTTGAAAATGGTAATTATGCATCTAAAACCTACCTTTCACTAGAAGAACGGATGGGGTGCGGAATCGGTGCTTGCTTTGCATGTGTTTGCCATACGAAGGATGATCCACAGGGCTTCACGTATAAAAAGGTCTGCAGCGATGGACCAGTTTTTCAAGCAGGGGAGGTTGTCATATGAGTTCGCTATCAATCCAGCTGCCAGGGTTAAATCTGAAAAATCCAGTTATGCCTGCTTCAGGCTGCTTCGGCTTTGGCAGGGAGTTCAGCCAGCTGTACGACTTGAGTCTTCTAGGGGCAATCATGATAAAGGCTACGACACCAGAACCGCGCTTTGGAAACCCGACGCCGAGGGTTGCCGAGACGCCAGGCGGAATGCTCAATGCCATCGGCCTCCAGAACCCCGGCTTAGAGAAAGTGTTTAATGAAGAACTTCCATGGCTTGAGCAGTTTGATGTGCCGATCATTGCGAATATCGCTGGTTCAACGGAGGATGACTATGTAAAAGTAGCAGAACAATTGTCCAAGGCTCCGAATGTCCATGCCCTTGAACTAAATATATCATGTCCAAATGTAAAAACAGGCGGGATCGCATTCGGCACGGATCCGGATATGGCTAAGGCCCTGACCCGGAAGGTAAAAGATGTGTCTGAAGTGCCTGTTTATGTAAAGCTTTCTCCTAATGTATCTGACATTGTCAAGATCGCCAGGGCAGTTGAGGATGGAGGAGCGGATGGGATAACAATGATCAACACTTTGCTTGGCATGAGAATTGACCTGATGACAGGGCAGCCGATCCTTGCGAATAAAACCGGCGGCTTGTCCGGCCCTTCCGTTAAGCCGGTAGCGATCAGGATGATCTATGAAGTCAGTCAGCACGTATCCATCCCGATCATCGGAATGGGGGGGATCCAATCGGCTGAGGACGTGGTCGAGTTTTTCCTGGCCGGTGCAAGTGCGGCAGCGGTAGGAACCCAGAATTTCGTGGACCCTTTTGTATGCCCGAAAATCATCGAGGAATTGCCGGAATGGCTGGCTAAGCTCGGGGCAGACCATATTTCTGAATTAACGGGGAGGAGCTGGAAAAAGAATGAGAGACTCGCTTATTATCGCCCTTGATTTCCCGAACAAGGGACACGTGCTTGAGTTCCTTGAACCATTTGAAAATGAACAGCTTTTTGTAAAAGTTGGAATGGAGCTTTTTTATGCCGAAGGGCCGTCGATTATTGAGGAGTTGAAGAAGCGGAATCATAAAATCTTCCTTGACCTGAAGCTCCATGACATTCCTAATACAGTAAAGAGTGCGATGAAGGTGCTCGCTGGAATGGGGTGTAACCTTGTGAATGTCCATGCTGCTGGAGGTTCGGACATGATGGCAGCAGCGATCGAAGGCCTTGATGCAGGCACTCCGGCGGGCCTTAAGCGTCCTGATTGCATTGCGGTCACACAATTGACAAGTACATCTGAAATCCAGGTCAATTCTGAACAGCTGATTGGGGTATCGTTACATGAGTCCGTACTAAATTATGCGGCACTGGCTCAAAAGTCAGGGCTTGATGGTGTGGTCTGTTCCCCTCATGAAGCCAGTTTCATTCATGGCCAATTGGGTCAGGAATTCTTGAGCGTAACACCGGGGATCCGCCCAGCTGAAAGTGCGCTTCAGGACCAGAAACGCACGGCTACTCCTGAATTTGCGAGGAAACAAGGTGTATCCGCAATCGTGGTCGGAAGGCCAATTACACGAGCAACTAATCCCCTGGAGAGCTATCTGGCAATTAATAATGAATGGAAGGGTGTAAATCAATGAAAAGAGAAATAGCAGAAGCATTGCTTGAAATCGAAGCTGTCAGCTTGCAGCCTGACAATCCATTTACATGGTCTTCGGGACTGAAATCACCGATTTACTGCGATAACCGGCTGACTCTGTCTTTCCCTTCCATCCGCAGAAGAGTGGCTGAAGGATTGAAGAGTTTGATTGTTGAGTATTTTCCCGATGCTGAGATGATCTCGGGAACGGCCACGGCAGGAATTCCGCATGCCGCCTGGGTCAGTGAACTGCTTGAATTGCCGATGAGCTATGTTCGCTCGAAAGCAAAGGGACATGGAAAAGGGAATCAGATTGAGGGGAAGGTGTATGAGGGCCAGAAGGTCGTCGTTGTCGAGGATTTAATCTCCACAGGAGGAAGCGTTATTGAAGCAGTCGAGGCGTTGCGAGAAGCAGGCTGCGAAGTTCTAGGGGTTGTCTCGATTTTTACATATGAATTGGAAAAAGGTGCTCAGCAGCTTAAATCCGCGAATATCCAAGCGTACTCTCTGACTGACTTTTCAACTCTTGCGAACGTAGCGGAGAAAAAAGGTTTGATCAGCAAAGAGAGCCTGGAAAGTCTGGCCGAATGGCGGAGGGACCCTGCAGAATGGGGAGCAGCTAAGAATAAATAAAGGACATGCAGCCAGCAAAAGGCTGCATGTTTTCATACAATCCTATTTAGTAGTCAATAGCAACAAAGTTTGAGAAAAGAGACTAAATGATATACGGCTTGGCTTATTGTAATGATCGTTCAAATCCTATTTGCTATTGGATAACTCGTCTTTATCATCTGCCATCGGTGGTCTCTCAAGCCAGCCGTTTTTTATTAAAAGCTGGGCCCCATCTTCTGCATATAACCCGATTTCTGTAACAAGGCCTGTGTACTCCAAAGCAAGATCCCGCCTTTGTGATACTGACAAACCTGCGGAATAAAACCCAATAGCGGCAGAAATTAATGTTTCGATGTGGAATAGCATCAGTTTGTCTGAAAAGGGTGGTACAGTTGAATTAGTAACTTCTGATATCCATAAATTTGGAGAGGATAAATTGTCTTTAATCAAAAAGGACCTGAAAGTCTCGAAATGTTTCTTACAGATATCCCTTCCTTTGTTAAAATATTTCTGAAGTTCTTTAGATTTGCACACTTGTGCAAATCCAATTTCTAACACAATTTTCACTGCAGTCTTTTGCATATTGAAACTTAGTCCGCTGATTTCCATCGCATTTAATGGTCGCTTTTTTCCAAACCAGCCAGTTAGATAGCTTTTATCATGTACGAAGTCTGCTTTTCCTGGACTATTGATATGTGGTGTTCTGCTGTATAAGCCTTTTTTAAGCATTAAGTGTACAGTTCTTTCGTATAATTCCATTGCTTCTTTATTGCATTCAATAAAATAGGTGATTTGGTCAGCGCGGACAGAAGTACCCACTGCTCCAGCATAACCTGTCATTCCATGCAATGTCATGATATGCATATATACCAACATAAAGGTATCTGAAAATAAAGGAGGAGCATTCAGGTTAATATCCTGATCTATTGTGAAACCTTTTGGGCACGGGTAATTTTCTTGCTTTAGAAACTCTTTGACTTTTACAATGTGATGTTCAGCAAGGCTAAGGGCAAATTGAAGGATTTCCTTAATGTCTTCATCTTGAACCGTATTAATGGAATGGTTTAGTATGCAAATAGATAACGAATCATTCATATACTGATTCCAAAGATTTGCTAATTCTCCTGATGACAGGCTAACTTTATGGTTAATATCTTCCACGAAAAATACCTCCAACTTTAAATCCACAATCACTTGTTCGTATGTATTTTTATGATTACAAATTTGACGTCATTATATTATTCGGAGATAAATACCTTTTTATCCAATAACATTTTTCTGCTCGTAAAGAGAAACTGTAAATCGAATTTAAGAATTTCCTAGAATTCAAAAGTAACAATCAATGCGAAAACAGATTTTAATGTTCTGCAAATGAAAATAAGCTGGCCTTCAGTTTGGCAATATGCCTTAAGAATATGTTTCAATAGTAATATAACCCAATAGTATTCACCGGGGATCTAGTAGAGGGGATGGACGAATGGATCAAATCCTTCAATTGATGAAAAACATTGATAGTAGTCTCCACTACTATATTGACGAGTATGGTGCAGCCATTTATATACTATTGTTTTTGATTGTTTATTTTAAAACGGCTTTTGTTATTCTGACCTTTTTGCCAGGGGATTCAATGGTTTTCGCGAGCGGTAATCTGGCGGCTACCGGAGATTTAGATGTAGAAAGCTTGTTTTTCCTCTTTGCAGCCGCAACTGTTTTGGGTGACAGCCAGAATTTTTTTATTGGAAAGCAGCTTGGGAAATTGAACTCCGAAAACCAATTTCTATACCGTCTAACATCAGATAAATCGATTGGAAAGGCCAAAAGCTTTTTAGCGAATTATGGGAGGGTTGCCATCACCTCCTCAAGGTTTGTCCCGCTCATGAGAACCTCTGTCCCATTTGTTTCAGGATACACAGGATATGAATTTAGAACCTTCTTAAGCTACAATTTAATTGGCGGAATGACCTGGACTGCGTTCTGGTTATCAGCAGGTTTTATACTGGGGAATATTGCCTGGGTAGAGAATAACTTATTCCTCACCCTGCTGATGGTATCTTCTACTGCCTTCATTCCTGCAATCATTGGTTTCATAAAACAATATAGAAAAAAGAAAGAAGCAGTAGCCTGATGGCCTGACATATATCAGTGCAGCGATTGTAATAATCAAAACCCGCCTGTTGAAAACAAGGCGGGTTCTTGATATTACTGTTTCAATTTTAGAATCATATCTTCATCTGGTGTGACGTAAACGGTCTGCTGCTGTTCATAAATCACGAACCCAGGCTTTGCGCCGGCTGGCTTCTTCACATGGCGCACTTTGGTGAAGTCGACAGGAACAGAGCTGGAATTCCGTGCTTTGCTGAAGTAGGCCGCAATTTGCGCTGCTTCGAGAATGGTTTCTTCAGCTGGCTCTTTGCTGCGGATGACCACGTGAGACCCCGGGATATCCTTTGTGTGAAGCCATATTTCATCCCTGGCTGCCACCTTATTCGTTAAGTAATCATTTTGCTTATTATTTTTTCCGACCAGTATTTCTGTATCATCTGAAGATCGGTATTTTTCAAGCTGCGGCTTGAGGTTTTGCTTATTTTTATTACCTTTTTTTTGCCGGGCCCTGATGTATCCGCCCTCTATCAATTCTTCCCTGATTTCCTCTATATCCTTTGGTGAAGCCGCTTCAACCTGCTGCAGGAGAGAATCGAAGTAGAAAACCTCTGCTTTTGCTATTTCTATTTGTTCTTTTACAATATTGACGGAGTTCTTGGCCTTTTGATACTTGGTGAAGTATCTCTGGGCGTTTTCAGAAGGTGTTTTTCGCGGCTCAAGCGGAATCGTGATTGAAGAGCCGTTCTCGTCATAATAATTAACAACGGTCATTTCCTTCATGCCTTTTTTGGCCATAAAGATGTTAGCGGTCAGTAGCTCTCCATATAATTGATATTGCTCAGCCTTTTTCGCATCTTCAAGAGTCATCTCCAGCTTTTTGATCTTCTTCTCATTTTTCTCCTTTTCATTTGCGATCAGCCGCTCAAGATCATTTCCCTGCTGTTTGACCCGGTCACGTTCCGCCTTGCCAAAATAAAAACGGTCGAGAAGGCTGCTCAGCGAATCAAATGTTTTTGCATCACCGTTCAAATGCTCCAGCGGCATCAGGTAAAAGGCTTCTTTAGTACTGCCAATCGTAATGGAAGGATTGTAATTATGTTTCCCTAGTTCACTCATCACAGAGATGAAGGCCTTAGGAATCGTGGTTCGGTTTGCAAGGCCTGCTTTAAAGACTATTTCCCTGGCCAGCACCGGTGACACACCCGCAAAATTGGAAACTAGCTGCTTATCGATTTTCCCAGCGTTAAAATCAATAAGCCTTAAGACATCTTCTTCCTGTGCCTCAAACGGGTTCATTTTTTTCTGCTGCGGAGGCATTACGTACTCTTGCCCGGGCATGATCGCCCTGTGTGTATTCACAGCGAATGAAACATGCTTGATGCTATCTAGAATCATGTTTCTTTGTTTATCGACGATGATGATATTGCTGTGGCGTCCCATGATTTCGACAATCAACTGTTTGTAGGAGATATCGCCGATTTCGTTTCTCCCTTTTACTTCAAAAATAATCATACGGTCCAGGCCGGCCTGTTTGATGTCTTCAATAATGGAGCCTTCAAGGTGTTTACGCAGAAGCATACAGAACATTGGCGGCTCATTAGGGTTATCATATTGCTCGTTTGTGATTTGGACTCTTGCGTAGCTTGGATGAGCAGACAAAAGGAGTTTATGGTTAATTCCGTTTGCCCTCACAGCCAGGATTATTTCATTTTTATAAGGCTGGTGAATTTTATTGATTCGTCCCCCTTTAAGAAGGGTAGAAAGTTCGTTTGTAATGGCTCTTGTAAACAATCCGTCAAATGACATGTGAAATACATCCTTTTCTATTTATCTGAAGCCTTGCCGGGGCTGAACAAGGCGCTTCCGCTTTTATATTGTCCAGCTGCGGCTCCTAACTCCTTGAGACGTTTCGGTCCTGCCAATGAAGTCAAAGAACGACTTCACTGTCAGGCCCTCCGTGGCACACGATGTGCTAGACCCGCCAGCCACAGGACGTGGCGTTAAAGGCGGGCAGCGCTTGTCGGAGTTGGGCAGTCGCCTTCGCTTTTCTATTCTATAAACATCTTATCATTTTTTTGGACAGGGCTGAATAAGCTTTCTTTAGAGTAGGACAAACAAGGAGGAAGTGTGATGGCCCCATGAAGTTCCATGAGATGAATGAAAATGAAATAGCTAGTGCCTTAAGAACAGATTTTACAGAAGGATTGGAAGAAAAGGAAGTAAAACGCAGACGTGATCAGCATGGATATAACGCATTGGCCGAGGGGGAGAAGCAATCGGCCCTGTTATTATTCTTCAGCCAGTTTAAGGATTTCATGGTACTGGTGCTCCTTGTAGCTACGTTGATATCAGGACTTCTCGGAGAAATGGTCGATGCGATCGCTATCATTGCCATTGTTCTTGTAAATGGTGTTTTAGGGTTTTTCCAGGAAAGAAAGGCGGAAAAATCACTTGATGCCTTGAAAGAGCTTTCCGCTCCGCAAGTCCATGCTTTGCGTGATGGCGAGTGGACCAAGATTCCGTCAAAGGAAGTCGTACCTGGAGATATCCTTAAATTTATAAGCGGGGACAGGATTGGGGCGGATATCCGCTTGATTGAATCCAGAAGTTTGGAAATTGAAGAATCAGCCCTGACGGGGGAGTCTGTCCCCGTACAGAAAAATACAAGTCCGCTGAGGATTCCTAATCCGGGACTGGGTGATATGGAAAATATGGCGTTCATGGGCACGATGGTCACAAGGGGAACTGGAACCGGTGTTGTCGTTGCTACAGGCATGAAAACTGCAATGGGCCAGATTGCTGACTTGCTGCAAACAGCTGAAGCACAGGAAACACCACTTCAGCGCAGGCTTGAACAACTAGGTAAAATCCTGATTACGGCAGCTCTTTTCTTAACCTTATTGGTAGTAGGAATTGGAGTGCTCCAGGGGCATGACCTATATACAATGTTCCTGGCAGGGGTCAGTTTGGCGGTTGCCGCCATCCCGGAAGGTCTGCCGGCAATTGTTACTGTTGCACTGTCACTGGGTGTCCAGAGAATGATCAGAAAGAATGCGATCGTCAGAAAGCTTCCGGCAGTGGAGACACTGGGCTGCGCATCCGTTATTTGTTCTGACAAAACGGGAACGATGACTCAAAACAAAATGACCGTTACTCATCTGTGGAGCGGCAATAAAACCTGGACTGTGGATGGAGTGGGATACTCACCAACTGGATTATTCTTTTATAAAGACAAAAGCGTGGATCCGCATAGTGAAAAGTCATTGCAGCAACTGCTGACATTTGGAATGCTTTGCAATCACGCTGAAATGATTGATAAAGATGGCGAGTACACAATTGATGGTGACCCTACTGAAGGTGCTCTGCTGGTAGCAGCAATGAAAGCGGGTTACAGAAGGGAAAGCCTGCTGGACCAGTTTGAAATTGTTAACGAGTTCCCTTTCGATTCCAAACGGAAAATGATGAGTATGATCGTGAAGGATAAAACTGGACGGAAATTTGCTGTTGTTAAAGGTGCACCGGATGTCCTGATTGGGTTAAGTGATTCAATTCTATGGGATGAAAGGCAGCAGCGCCTGACAAAAGATTTGACTGCTAAAGTCCAGGGGGCGATTGACGAGCTGGCTGGAAACGCATTAAGAACAATTGCCATTGCCTTCAAACCTATTCCGCAAAACACTGTCGTCCTTCATGAAAATGAAGCCGAGAAAGACCTTGTTTTCATAGGATTGCAGGGTATGATCGACCCGCCGCGTCCTGAGGTGAAAACAGCTGTAAAAGAATGCAGCGACGCAGGTATTAAAACCGTAATGATTACTGGTGACCATGTCATTACAGCGAAGGCGATTGCTAGTCAGTTAGGAATATTAACCAAAGGCAGCAAAGTTTTGGATGGCAAGGCATTATCCGAGTTGTCTGTTACAGAGCTAGAGGATATCGTCGAAGATGTTTCGGTTTTTGCGAGAGTTTCGCCTGAACACAAACTTAAGATTGTAAAAGCTTTGCAAAATAGAGGACATATTGTTGCGATGACTGGTGATGGCGTAAATGATGCGCCAGCGATTAAAGCTGCGGATATAGGGGTGGCTATGGGGATAACAGGTACAGATGTAGCAAAAGAAGCATCTTCCCTCGTACTCCTGGATGATAACTTCGCCACAATTAAAGCAGCCATTAAGGAAGGCCGGAACATCTATGAAAATATCAGGAAGTTCATCAGATACCTCCTGGCTTCCAATGTTGGGGAGATTTTAGTCATGCTGTTCGCGATGATCCTTGGTTTGCCTCTTCCACTCGTGCCGATCCAGATCCTCTGGGTGAATCTAGTGACAGATGGCCTCCCTGCGATGGCATTAGGACTTGACCAGCCTGAGGATAATGTGATGAAAAGGGAGCCTCGCCATCCTAAGGAAGGGGTATTTGCCCGGGGGTTAGGCTGGAAAGTCGTGTCAAGAGGTTTCCTGATTGGATTGATGACTCTGATTGCCTTCATGATAGTCTATAATAGAAATCCGGACGACTTGGTATATGCACAGACCATTGCGTTTACTACACTCGTGATGGCACAGTTGATTCACGTATTCGACTGCAGGAGTGAAAAATCAATCTTCGCCCGCAACCCTTTTGAGAACAAATATTTAGTTTGGGCCGTTATTTCTTCCTTGGTCATGGTCCTTGTTGTGATCTATTCGCCAGTGCTGCAGCCAATATTCCACACTGTTCCAATAATGGCGATGGATTGGTTATTGATCCTTGGTTTATCGGCAATTCCTACATTTTTGCTTGCGGGAACATTTTTTGCAAGAAAAACAAAGAGAAATATGATATAATCCGTTAGGTAATAGAGAAGGCTCTATTGCCTTTCTTTTTTTTACTAATACTTTCGTAATCTTTCCTGCATTTACAGCTAACAATCTTAAGCTTGGAAGTTCCTTTCGAGGGAAGGAGCGGAGTTGAAAAACATAAATTAGATTTTACATAAATGAATAAGCCTGTTCCACGGGGTCTACAGGAAACTCGACTTTTTAGAAAGAATGGATGTGTCTGAAATGGTCGTCAGTATGACTGGGTTTGGAAGGAGCAGGACTGAATCTGACAGGTTCAGTGTCACAGTCGAGGTCAAAACGGTCAATCACCGTTTTTGTGAATTCCATATTCGCATGCCCCGGCAGCTCCTGAAAACGGAAGAAAAAATAAAAAAGAAACTCGGCGCACATATAAAAAGAGGGAGAGTCGAAGTATTTGTAACTTTGGAGGGCGAAGGCATAGTTAGCCGAAGTGTACATATTGACTGGGAAGCCCTGGACGAATTAGTCCATCACATAACTGAAATCAAGAACAGGTACAGCATTGCGGGGGATATTGAGCTCCGTGATATTGTCAGCAGGCAAGAAATCATCCATATTGAGGAAATAGAAGCTGAAAATGAAGAACTTGAACTTCTTCTCCTTTCAGCCGTTGAGGATGCAGGGGGCCAACTGGTCCAAATGCGTATGCTGGAAGGATCAGCACTTGAAAAGGATGTATTGCAGCATATCCAGCAGTTAAAAGAAAACATCACGAGTGTGAAAAAGCTGGCGCCGAGTGTTGTAGAGCAGTACCGTGAAAGGCTTCAGAAGAAAATGGCTGAATTGACGGATAGCCAGGCAGGTGAAGACAGAATCCTTACCGAGGTTGCCTTCTTTGCGGATAAAGCTGATATCAGTGAAGAAATTGCCAGGCTTGAAAGCCATGTAAGTCAATTCAAAGAAATATTGAAGGCGAATGAGCCTCTTGGCAGGAAACTCGATTTTCTGCTTCAGGAAATGAATCGCGAGGTCAACACGATCGGTTCCAAGGCGAATGATTCAAGAGTTGCCAGGGAAGTAGTCGAGATGAAAAGCCTCTTGGAAAAGGTTAAGGAACAAGTGCAAAATATAGAGTAGCGTTTAGAAAGGGTCTAAAAAGGCCAAAATAAATAACTGATGATTGGGGGACCATCATGGCAATAAAGCTTATAAATATAGGCTTCGGCAATATTGTTTCAGCTAACAGGATCATCTCGATCGTAAGTCCTGAATCAGCTCCAATAAAACGGATCATCCAGGACGCACGCGACCGTGGGTCATTAATAGACGCAACATATGGAAGAAGGACGAGGGCTGTTATAGTCATGGACAGCGACCATGTCATCCTCTCTGCGGTACAGCCGGAAACAGTAGCACACCGCCTGAATGACCGTGATGATATTATTGATGAAGGGTAGGACTATTTAATGCAGGAAAAAGGATTGTTGATTGTTCTTTCAGGGCCATCAGGTGTTGGCAAAGGAACGGTCCGGAAAGAATTATTTTCCCAGCACGATACAGCTTTTGAGTATTCCGTGTCCGCGACAACGAGGCTGCCGCGTGAAGGAGAGCAAAATGGAGTAGATTATTTCTTCAAAACCAGGGAAGAATTTGAAGAAATGATCAAACAGGACCAATTGCTAGAGTATGCAGAGTTTGTTGGCAATTATTATGGGACCCCAGTTGAGTACGTCCGCGAAACGCTCGATGCGGGAAGGGATGTTTTCCTTGAAATTGAAGTTCAGGGAGCAAGCCAGGTAAGGAGGAAATTCCCTGAGGGACTTTTCATTTTCCTAGCGCCGCCCAGCCTTTCAGAACTTGAAAACCGGATCGTGACAAGAGGCACAGAAACAGAAGATATCATCAAAGGCAGGATGAAAGCTGCTAGAGAAGAACTCGAAATGATGGAATTATACGATTATGTTGTTGAAAACGACCATGTTGAAAACGCGGCACAGCGAGTTAAATCAATCGTTGTTGCGGAACACTGCCGCAGGGAACGAGTTCAACATCGTTATAAAAAAATGCTGGAGGTAGAATAAATGCTTAACCCTTCTATTGACTCTTTAATGACAAAAATTGATTCAAAATACTCATTGGTATCGGTTGCGGCAAAACGCGCACGCAGCATGCAGGTCCATATGGATGCTAAGTTAGATAAGTATGTTTCCCACAAATTCGTCGGCAAGGCACTCGAAGAGATCAACGCAGAAAAGCTTCATTTCAAGACAGCAGGAAGCCATGAAGAGTTAAATATCAACGAATAACACCGCGATAACAACCTATTTATTGGGTTGTTATTTTTTTGTTTAGACGTTACTGGCAAATAGAATGGTTCTATAAGCCCGAAACGGGAACTTTGCTTGAAAAAAGGTCACATAGATACAATCTATAAACCCAATAAAAATGGGCATAGTCCAGGTAGGTCATAACGTAAGGCTCTATACATGTCACAGCGAGTACATTAAAGCAGCTGTCTTGCCTATTTCATGCTTAATCTGTGAAAAAATGTTATAGTTCAATCATAATGATAGTTTGTTGTAAAATGGGGGTTCTCTGACATGCTGAACGGTAAAAAAATTCTATTGTGCGTGACCGGTGGGATCGCTGTATATAAGGGTGCTGCGCTGACGAGCAAGTTGACACAGGCCGGCGCTGAAGTGAAAGTGATCCTTAGTGATTCTGCAGCTAAATTCGTTACTCCGCTCACTTTTCAGGCATTGTCCAGAAGTGAAGTTTATACATATACATTCGATGAGAAAAATCCGGAAAATATCGCCCATATCCATTTAGCTGATTGGGCTGATTTGATCATAATAGCCCCGGCAACTGCCAATATCATCGGCAAGCTTGCAAATGGGATTGCTGATAATATGATATCTACTACACTTCTCGCCGCGACAGCACCTGTGTGGGTGGCGCCAGCGATGAATGTTCATATGTACCAGCATCCTGCTGTCATGAAAAACATGGAAATTTTAAGAAGCTTCGGTTATGAATTTATCGAACCCGGAGAAGGGTATCTGGCATGTGGTTACACAGGCAAGGGCCGTCTTGAGGAACCTGAGACAATCGTGGACCTTGCTGGCCAGTTTTTTGCTAATAAGGGCGGCGATCTATCAGGTCAAACTGTCTTGGTTACTGCGGGCCCTACAAGAGAAAAAATCGATCCTGTCCGCTTTCTGACCAACCATTCAACTGGCAAGATGGGCTATGCAATCGCAGGGGAAGCTGTGAAAATGGGGGCAAGGGTTATCCTTGTTTCGGGGCCGGTCAACCTCGAGCCTCCAACCGGAACCGAATTGATTAAAGTGGAAAGTGCAGAGGATATGTACCAGGCTGCCCTGGCGCATTTTGATAAAGCAGATGTCATGATTGGTACCGCAGCCGTCGCGGATTACCGGCCGAAATATATCTATGAAGAGAAAATGAAGAAAAAAGAAGGCGACCAGGCTCTTGAGCTTGAAAGGACGAAGGATATACTGTTTGAACTCGGACAAAGGAAAACGAGCCAGGTGATTGTAGGGTTCGCAGCTGAAACCAATGATGTCGAAAACCATGCGAAGGGCAAGCTTGCCAGAAAAAATGCAGACATGATTGTGGCGAATAACGTCAAACAGGAAGGCGCGGGCTTTGGTGCTGACACCAATATTGTCACCATTTACAAAAAGGATGGTACGTCCGTCGAGCTGCCTTTGATGTCAAAATCAGATGTAGCCCGAAAGATCCTTGCCGAAGTCATTCACTGTTTTAAAAAGGATGAAAGCTTATGAATATAGCAAGCGTTATTGTCGATGTGCCTGCAAAGCAAACTGACAAAACCTTTGACTATAAAATACCTGAAAAATTCAAAGATGTAATCAAGCCTGGGACAAGGGTCATCGTACCGTTTGGTCCAAGAAAAATCCAGGGATTTGTCAGGGACCTTAAGAAAGAGTCCAGCTTCTCTAAGCTGCGCTCAATCATCGAACCACTTGATTTGACACCCGTACTGAATGTAGAACTTCTCGAACTGGGGGACTGGCTGACTGAACATACACTAAGCTATAAAATCTCCTCTTACCAGGCAATGCTTCCAGCAGCGTTGAAGGCAAAATACGAAAAGAAAATTGTGCTTGCAAAAGGGACAGATATAACTGATCTGCCTGGAAATTTAATAGAGTTGTTCAGGGAAAATAATGAAATTAGCTGGGAGGATGCCGTTACCAAGGGTCTTGTACAGCAGCTGCAAAAGGAGGCGTCGTCTGGCAGGGTAGAGGTAGTTTACCAGGTGAAGGACAGAGTGCGCAAAAAGCTGCTCAAACATGTTTCACCTTCAGTTGAGCCTGTTCAGCTCAGGGAGGCAAGGGACAAACTTTCACCACAGGCGTCAGGACAGCGATCTGTACTTGATTTCTTTCTGGAACATCCAGAACCTGTGGAACAGAGACTGCTGCTCTCCAGTCTTGGAATCTCCCAGGCGTCAATACAGTCACTAGCTAAGAAAGGTATGCTGAAAGTAGAAGAGCTGGAGGTATACAGGGACCCATATTCAGAACGGGAATTTGAACGGAAAATGGCTCTCGAACTGACAGTTGAACAAGAAAAAGCGATTGGCCCCATCCTTTCTGCAATTGAAAAGGACTTGCATGAAGTCTTTCTTTTATATGGCGTAACAGGCAGCGGTAAAACTGAAATTTATTTGCAGTCCATACAGGAGGTATTGAGTAAAGGCAAGGAAGCGATTGTGCTTGTGCCGGAAATCTCATTGACGCCGCAAATGGTTACGCGCTTCAAGGAGCGATTTGGTGATCTGGTGGCTGTCATGCATAGCGGTCTGTCTGCGGGTGAGAAGTATGATGAATGGCGGAAAATCCAGCGCAAGGAAGTAAAAGTGGTGGTAGGAGCCAGGTCGGCGATTTTTGCCCCATTCGAGAATATCGGAATCATTATCATCGATGAAGAGCACGAAACGAGCTATAAGCAAGAAGAGAACCCAAGATACCATGCAAGGGACGTAGCGATCCAGAGGGCTAAGACAAATGCTTGTCCAGTCGTCCTCGGCAGTGCGACTCCCTCACTTGAATCATTTGCCCGTGCACAAAAAGGAAGGTATACTTTGCTCTCTCTCCCCAAGCGGATGAATAATCAGGCGCTGCCAACCGTTGAAATCGTCGATATGCGAGAGGAATTACGAACAGGAAACCGATCGATGTTTTCGGTAAAGCTTTTTGAAAAGATAAAAGACAGGCTTGAGAAAAAAGAGCAGACCGTCCTGTTTTTAAATAAACGCGGGCATTCGTCGTTTGTGATGTGCCGTGATTGCGGATATGTCATGAACTGTCCGCATTGCGATATCACACTGACATACCACCGATATAATGAGCAGATGAAATGCCATTATTGCGGTTACGAAGACAGGGTGCCGACTATTTGTCCTGAATGCAATAGTGAGCATATCCGCTATTTCGGGACCGGGACACAAAAGGTTGAGGAAGAACTGTTGAAATTGATCCCTGAGGCGAGGATCATCAGGATGGATGTCGATACAACTGGCAGGAAAGGTTCACATGAAAAGCTGCTCACGGCATTTCAGGAGGGTCAGGCGGATATTTTACTCGGTACGCAAATGATCGCAAAAGGGTTGGATTTTCCAAACATTACATTAGTAGGTGTCCTTTCAGCAGACACTATGTTGAACCTGCCCGATTTCCGGTCTTCGGAAAAGACCTTCCAGCTATTAACACAAGTAAGCGGGAGGGCTGGAAGACACAAGCTTCCCGGAGAGGTAGTCATCCAGACTTATACACCCGAGCATTACAGTGTTGAGCTTGCCGGGACACAGGACTATGACAGGTTTTACCAGCAAGAGATGCTGATGCGGAAGGTTCACCAGTACCCGCCGTTTTACTATCTTTCACTTGTGACAGTCAGCCATCAAGAATTGATGAAAGTAGTGTCAGTTACGGAAAAAATTGCGAAGTTCATCTCTTCCAGGCTGTCGAATGAAGCAGTTGTACTGGGACCTGTAGCATCGCCAATACCACGGATCAACGATAGATATCGCTATCAATGTCTGATAAAATACAAAAAGGAACCAGAACTGAAGAACGCCCTAAAAACCATACTTGACCATTACCAGCAGGAAACAGGGACAGGGGGTTTGCAGATTTCTGTCGACCTAAACCCCTATATTTTGATGTAATGATTCCTTTTTAAGCAGTTTTTTTTCGAGTGAAAATCTTTTTTATACAACAAGCCGGCCCGGACCCAGTTGTCGAGGAAACTACGCATTGTGAGGCCATATGAAGCAGCAAAGTTTACGAAACAAGTTTTCAGTAAAGTTTATGAAAAAAGTTGAATGAACAAGCTAATACTAATATTTAAATGGATTTATTGGAGGATTTATTTTGGCAGTAAGAAAAATAGTAACTTATCCAGCGGACATTTTGGAGCAGGAATGCGAAAAGGTCACAGTTTTCGATAAAAAACTGGCAAAGCTGCTGGATGACATGTATGATACAATGATTGAATTTGATGGCGTCGGCCTGGCCGCTCCTCAAATAGATATAAAGAAACAAATTGCGATTGTCGATATCGATGATGAGCACGGTACGATTGAATTGATCAACCCTGTTATCATGGAATCTCGCGGTGAGCAAACTGGACCTGAAGGGTGCTTGAGTTTCCCGGGATTATACGGGGAGGTCTCACGTCCGCATTATGTGAAGGTAAAGGCCCAGAATCGCAAAGGGAAAAGCTATGAACTAGTAGCAGAGGAGTTTTTAGCAAGAGCAATCCTCCATGAGATTGACCATTTACACGGAGTGCTATTCACCACCAAGGTGTCTAGATATATTGAAGAAGCTGAGTTAGAGGAGTTGAACCAGGAATGACAAGAATCGTATTTATGGGGACTCCGGATTTTTCTGTCCCGGTTTTGAAGAGATTGGTCGATGAAGGCTATGACGTAGTCGGAGTTGTTACCCAGCCTGACCGCCCAGTTGGAAGAAAACGGGTCATGACTCCGCCTCCGGTAAAAGCAGAAGCGCTGAAACATGGCATTACTGTTTATCAGCCGGAGAAAATACGCCAGGAGGAGGAACTCGATAAAATTCTGGCCCTTGAACCAGAATTAATTGTCACTGCTGCGTTTGGACAAATCTTGCCAAACAAACTCCTTGAGGCACCAAAGTTTGGCTGCATAAATGTCCATGCATCCCTTTTGCCAGAGCTGCGAGGCGGTGCTCCAATTCACTACGCCATCATCCGCGGCAAAGAAAAAACAGGTATAACGATTATGTATATGGTAGAAAAGCTGGACGCTGGCGATATCCTGACACAGGTTGAAGTACCAATTACCGATACAGATACAGTTGGATCTTTGCATGATAAAATGAGCTCAGCTGGTGCTGATCTCTTGTCAGAGACAATTCCCAAGCTGTTAAAAGGGGAGATCACTCCGATTCACCAAAACGATGAAGATGCTACCTTCGCATGGAATATCAAGCGCGAACAGGAAAAAATTGATTGGAACCGAGCTGGCGCCGAAATTTATAACCATATCCGCGGCATGAATCCGTGGCCCGTTGCCTATACGACTATGGATGGATCGGTGATGAAGATATGGACCGCCGAAAAGGTAAGTTATACAGGAAACGACCAGCCTGGTACGATTGTCAAAGTTGAAGAGGATGGTTTTGTTGTTTCGACTGGTGATGAAACCGCAATAAAAATCACAGAACTTCAGCCAGCCGGCAAGAAAAAGATGGATGCGATGCAATTCTTGCTGGGGGCAGGGGCAAACTTACAGCCAGGCGTTAAGTTAGGAGACATCCATGAGTAAAAAGAAAAATGTCAGGGATACAGCATTGCAGCTACTTGAAACAATAGAGAAGAACCTGGCCTACAGCAATCTGCTCTTGAACAATGCGATTGAAAAAAATGAAATCAGCCCGATTGACGTAGGCTTGCTGACAGAATTGGTATATGGCACGCTTCAGCGGAAAATGACCATCGATTTTTACCTTAAGCCATTTATCGAAAAAAATAAAAAGCTTCAAAGCTGGGTCATCAATCTGCTTCGTATGACACTGTACCAGATGGTCTACTTGGATAAAATTCCGGAAAGAGCGGCTATATATGAAGCAGTGGAAATTGCAAAACGCAGGGGACATAAAGGTATTGCCAGTCTAGTGAATGGTGTGTTGAGAAGCATCCAGAGAAATGGACTGCCTTCACTTGATGCCATCACAGATCCTGCTGAAAGAATTTCCATCGAGACTAGCCATCCATTGTGGCTCGTAAGAAGGTGGGTCAACCAATTCGGTGTCGAAAAGACACAGGAAATGTGTGAAGTGAATTTAACTGCTCCGCTCCAGACAGGCAGGGTCAATTTGACGAGAATCTCCCGGGATGAGTGTCTTGACCTTCTTGAGGAAGAAGGATTTGATGTAGAACCAAGTCCGATTCTCCCAGAAGCAATCAAGTGTCTCCGGGGCAATCTGGCTTCATCCAAAGCATTCAAGTATGGCTTGTTAACCATCCAGGATGAGAGCTCAATGCTGGTTGCCCATGCTCTGGGCATCAAAGAAGAAGAAGTGATTCTTGATGCATGTGCAGCACCGGGCGGGAAAACTACTCATATCGCCGAGAAGCTGGGAAATAGCGGGAAGGTGATTTCTCTTGACCTGCATGAGCACAAAGTGAAGCTAATCTCCGAGAATGCGGAGCGCTTGGGTCTCGAAAATATTGATGCTCAAAAAATGGACAGCCGCGAGGCCGCCGACCAATTTGAAAAAGAATCTATCGACCGGGTTTTGCTTGATGCACCATGCTCTGGGCTGGGAGTGATGAGACGAAAGCCGGATATGAAGTATACTAAGAAGGAACAGGATTTATCACAGCTGCAAACCATACAGCTAAGCCTGCTCGAATCAGTGGGCCCTCTTTTAAAATCTGGAGGGACACTTGTATATAGTACATGCACGGTTGACCGTGAAGAAAACCAGGAAGTAATTGAAAAATTTTTAAGCGAGCATCCTGAATTCGAAGGAGATACAACATTTGCAGAAAGAATGCCTGAGACAATCAAACCAGTGATCAATGGATTTGATGTGCAGATTCTTCCGCAGGACTTTGGCTCTGATGGGTTTTATATTGCTTGTTTAAGAAAGAAGGTGGAATAACATGGAACAAGAAAAAACAACAAGAAATGCAGCAACCGAGGATACAGCGAAAAAGTCCATTTATTCACTTCAGCTTGATGAACTGAAGGACTGGCTGAAGGAACAAGGAGAAAAACCATTTAGGGCAGAACAAATCTTTGACTGGCTCTACAAAAAAAGAGCCACCTCTTTTGAGGATATGTCCAATTTGGCAAAGCCTTTGCGGGACAAGCTGGACGAACATTTTGTCCTGACAACATTGAGTACAATCATCCAGCAGACATCATCTGACGGAACAATTAAATTTTTATTTGAACTGCAGGACGGTGTATCCATTGAAACAGTCCTCATGCGGCATGAGTATGGAAACTCTGTCTGTGTAACTACACAGGTTGGCTGCAGGATCGGCTGTACTTTTTGCGCATCTACACTTGGCGGCTTAAAAAGGAATCTGGAAGCAGGAGAAATCGTGGCCCAGGTCGTAAAAGTACAACAGGCACTTGATGAGACGGATGAGAGAGTAAGTTCAATTGTCATCATGGGTATCGGAGAACCGTTTGATAACTATGACAATATGCTTTCATTCCTGAAAATTATGAACCATGAAAAGGGTATGAACATTGGTGCACGCCATATTACCGTATCTACAAGCGGGATTATCCCTAAGATCTATCAATTTGCGGATGAAAATATGCAAATAAATTTTGCGATTTCTCTGCACGCGCCAAACACTGAATTGCGCAGCAGGCTGATGCCAATCAACAGGGCTTACAAGCTTCCTGATCTGATGGACTCCGTTCGTTATTATGTGAACAAAACTGGCCGGAGAATCAGCTTTGAATATGGGCTGTTTGGGGGCGTAAATGATCAGGTTGAGCACGCTGAAGAGCTCGCAGAACTTGTTAAAGGTTTGAAGTGCCATATCAATTTAATTCCGGTCAACTATGTACCTGAGCGTGATTACGTAAGGACACCAAAGAGCCAGATCTTCAAATTCGAACGGACACTTCGAGACCGTGGAGTGAATGTGACAATCAGAAGAGAACAAGGGCATGACATTGAAGCAGCTTGCGGACAACTTCGGGCAAAAGAAAGAAAAGAAGAGACGAGGTGACAAAATGAAGGCTGTTTTCATGACAGACAGGGGAAAGGTCCGCCTGCATAATGAAGACAATGGCGGCATTTTTGTTAACTCTCACGGTCAGCGCCTTGCCATCGTAGCAGATGGCATGGGCGGCCACCGTGCGGGTGATGTTGCCAGTGAAATGACGATCAAGCATCTGAAGGATCTTTGGGAAAGTTCAACCGAGATACATACAGCAGAAGAAGCAGAAAAATGGATGGAAGAAGCGGTTTTACAGGCCAATAAAGATATTTTCGAGCATTCCATGAAAAACACAGAATGTGAAGGTATGGGAACAACGATCGTGGCGGCCATTTGTACGAACCTGTTCGCGACCATCGTTAACATAGGTGACAGCCGTTGTTACTTATTGAACGAGTCGGGATTCAAGCAATTGACGGAGGATCATTCTCTTGTCAACGAACTCGTTCGTTCGGGACAAATCTCTAAGGAAGACGCAGAACACCATCCGCGGAAAAATGTCCTTCTAAGGGCACTTGGGACTGAAGAGTCGGTCGATATGGATGTGAAAACGATCATCTTTGAAGAGGAAGATGCTCTGCTCCTTTGTTCCGACGGCCTTTCCAATAAGGTAAGCCAGGAAGAAATGGAAAGCATCGTTAGAAACAAAGAAATGTCCCTTGAAGATAAGGCGGCAGAATTTATCAAAAGGGCAAACGAGTACGGCGGCGAAGATAATATAACTCTTGCTATCGTCGAATACCAGGAATTCAACGAGGGCAGGTGAAGAATATGATTATCGGAAAAAGAATCAGCGGGCGTTATAAAATCAAGGGCATGATCGGCGGCGGAGGCATGGCGAATGTCTACCTTGCCCATGACATGATTCTTGACAGGGATGTAGCGGTCAAAATGCTTCGTCTCGATTTTGCCAATGATGATGAATTCATCCGCAGGTTCCATAGAGAAGCGCAATCCGCAACCAGTCTTGCCCACCCCAATATCGTCAGTATATATGATGTGGGTGAAGAGGACGGGCTATACTATATTGTGATGGAATATGTCGATGGTCAGACATTGAAGCAGTACATACAGCAGCACGCGCCTGTTCCGGTAGAAGAAGCCCTGGACATTATGAAGCAGCTTACTTCCGCGATTTCACATGCCCATCATAATCATATTGTCCACCGGGATATCAAGCCGCACAACATCCTGATCGACAGCAGCGGTACAGTGAAAATTACCGATTTCGGAATAGCGATGGCTTTAAGCGCAACCAGTATCACGCAAACGAATTCAGTGCTGGGGTCTGTTCATTATCTTTCTCCTGAACAAGCAAGAGGAGGCATGGCGAACAAAAAATCGGATATTTATTCGATTGGGATTGTCATGTTTGAATTGCTTACAGGAAGACTGCCGTTCTCAGGTGAATCTGCTGTTTCCATAGCACTGAAACATTTACAGTCCGAGACACCATCCCTAAAAAGGTGGAATCCGCAAATCCCTCAGAGCGTAGAGAATGTCGTTCTCAAGGCGACTGCGAAGGATCCTTTCCATCGCTATGATACAGTCGATGAAATGGAAGAGGACCTGGGTACGGCACTTGATGCCAATCGTTTGAATGAAGGGAAGTTCGCCATACCAGAAGACGATGAAGCGACAAAAGCAATACCAATTATAACGAATGACCGGCCTTATCATAATCTTGACGAAACAATCGTACGGAAAGACGCTCCTGCTTCACAGGAACAAGCTCCTAAGGCAAAGCCTGAAAAAAAGAAGAAAAAGAAATGGCCGATCATACTGACGGTTATGTTTTTATTGATCTTGACTGCGGGAATAGTAATGGTAACGATGGGACCTGACTTATTCGGGCCAAAGGAAAAAGAAGTGCCTGATGTAAGCGGCATGGAAGTTGAGGAAGCAGTCGCTAAACTCATGTCAGCTGGCTTTGTTACCGGGGATATAAATGAAATCAGTGATGAGGAAGTCGAAGAAGGAAATGTCATCCGAACTAATCCGAAAGCTGGAAAAATGATTAAAGAAGGCAATGAAATCGACTTGTATATCAGTACCGGCAAAGAAACAGTGGAATTATCGGATTATAGGGGCAGGAATTACGAGGATGTCGTCAGCCTGCTTGAGGAAAAAGGCTTCAAGGTCAACAAAACCGAAGAGCATGACGATAATGATCCAGGTACCATTCTTGAACAGAATCCATCTGGTGGTGAATCCGTCATCCCAGAAGAAACAACAGTAGAGTTTAAGGTAAGCAAGGGGCCTGAATTGGTAACTCTGCAGGATTTAACAGGATACAACCAAAGAAATCTGGAGGTGTATGCTGACACCAGCGGCCTCAACATTGATAGCACGGAAGAAGCGTATCATGATACGATAACCGGCGGATCGGTCATTTCCCAAAAACCTGAAGCAGGAACTGAGCTGCCACCAGGCAGTAAGGTAAGGGTTGTCATTTCAAAAGGACCTGAGCCAGTACCTAAAGAAAAAACACTTGAAATTACCGTGCCATATCAGCCTAAAGAAGAAGGGCTACCGCAAGAACTCACAATATATATGAATGACGTAAACCATACAGACGGAACTCCATACGACATCATTGAAATTACAGAGGACACAATTGTAAGTCTCGAATTTTTAATTGCGCCTGGAAAAAAGGCTCATTATAGAATTATGCGGGATGGAGAAGTCTTTGCTAGTGGCAGCGTTGATTATCCAGAAGACTAACAGACAGGGAGTGTTGCTATGCCTGAGGGCAAAATTATTAAGGCGCTGAGCGGTTTTTATTATGTTGCGAATGGCGAGGGAGTTGTCCAGTGCCGCGGCCGCGGTGTTTTTCGCAAAAACAAGGTTACGCCGCTCGTAGGTGACGAGGTCGTTTTCCAGGCTGAGAATGATAAGGAAGGCTATATCCTGGAAGTCAAAAGCCGGAAGAATGAGTTGGTCCGCCCGCCAATCGCGAATGTAGACCAGGCCATCCTTGTATTTTCAGCTGTAGAACCTGACTTCAGTACTGCTTTGCTCGACAGGTTTTTGGTACTTGTTGAATATAACCAAATCGAGCCACTCATCTGCATTACGAAAATGGATCTAACCAATGAAGAACAAAAGTCCCGGCTCGAGGAATTCGCGGAGGACTATCGGAAAGCAGGCTATGAGGTGATTTTTACTTCATCCGAAACTTCAGAAGGTCTGGAAAAATTAAAACCTCATATTGAGGGCAAGATATCTGTTTTTGCCGGTCAATCCGGAGTTGGAAAATCTTCTCTGCTGAATGCAATCCGACCAGATCTGGAGTTGAAGACCGATGACATATCCTCCCATCTGGGCAGGGGTAAGCATACAACAAGGCATGTTGAGCTGATTACCATCAATAATGGTCTGGTTGCTGACACTCCTGGTTTCAGTTCGCTGGAATTTACAGAGATTGAGGCTGAAGAGTTGAACTCATGCTTCCCGGACATAGCTGAGATCAGTGAGGATTGCAAATTCCGCGGCTGCCTTCATATGGCTGAGCCCAAGTGTGCCGTCAAAGCGGCAGTCGAGTCAGAAGCTTTGCCTGAATACAGATACTCGCATTATAAGGACTTTTTGTTAGAAATCAAAGATAGAAAGCCGAGGTACTGAAACATGGTGAAAATTGCACCTTCCATTTTATCAGCAGACTTTGCCCGCCTGGGGGAAGAAATCAAAGATGTCGAGCGGGGTGGAGCTGATTATATTCATGTGGATGTAATGGATGGACATTTTGTCCCTAATATTACAATTGGGCCATTGATTGTCGAAGCAATCAGGCCGGTAACGAATCTTCCGCTTGATGTTCACTTGATGATCGAAAATCCTGATCAATATATTGAAGCTTTCGCAAAGGCCGGAGCGGATTACATTACGGTCCATGTGGAAGCGAGCAGGCATCTTCACAGGACGATTCAGCTAATTAAATCTACCGGTGTAAAAGCAGGGGTTGTCCTGAATCCTGCAACTCCTGTGGATAGCCTGAAGCATATAATTGAGGATGTCGACATGGTGCTGCTTATGTCTGTCAATCCGGGCTTCGGCGGCCAGAAATTCATCTCCTCAGTACTGCCAAAGATTAGGGAGGTTAAAGAACTAGCTGATGCATTGAATCCCGAACTTGAAATCGAAGTCGATGGCGGAGTGAACGAAGAGACAGCCAGACTTTGTATTGAAGCAGGGGCTAACGTGCTTGTGGCCGGTTCAGCCGTCTTTAATAAGGAAGACAGAGGAGCAGCTATCTCAAGCCTGAGACCGTAAATAAAGCCAGCCGTTACATGCGGCTGGCTTTATTTAGCTTATTGTATTTTTACAAATCCATTCTTTAAACGTTCAAAAGGAGATAGTTTTTATGATAATAAATTTAGTAGCAGGAGGACCGCCCGACCTGATACCAGATTTCCATTTATATGATGATAGGAATGTTATCTGGATTGGGATTGATAGAGGTGTATTTTATTTATTGAAGGCTGGTATCAAGCCATCAGCAGCCTTCGGGGATTTTGACTCCGTTTCAGAATCAGAGTTGGCAGAGATTGAAGAAGCTGTTTCCGACATGAATAAATTCAAGCCTGAAAAAGATGAGACAGATATGGAACTAGCTTTAAACTGGGCACTTGAGCAGGAACCAGAATCCATAAAAGTATTTGGCGCAACTGGTGGAAGGCTGGACCATCTAATGGCAAATATCCAGCTGCTGGTCAAGCCCCTTCAGGACGGATCTTCCATCCATATCGAAATAATTGATAAAAAAAATATCTTGTATATTAAAGGACCAGGCGCTTACACAGTCAGCAAGCTCGATGATTTTAAGTATGTTTCCTTCCTCCCTGTAACACCAGCAGTCTCTGGCATGACGCTAGAAAATTTTAAATACCCATTAAATGACTGTCATATTCCTATGGGATCGACACTATGTATTAGTAATGAACTTATTAGAGGTCATGGTACTTTTTCATTTTCTGAAGGCATATTATTAGTTGTAAGAAGCAAGGATTGAAAAGTCTTCCCTGGAGCTCTATTCATGTAATTGAATTCAAGGATTCACATGAAAGGAGCAATTTTTGCATACCAGCGAATATACTGTACGGATGCAGAAAGAAGACTGGTTTTCGAGAGATGGTGAGGAGGGACGGTATGAGATTCTATACAATCAAACTGCCTAAATTTTTAGGGGGCCTCGTACGGGCGATGTTAGGTGCATTCAAAAAGGAATAGAACCAATAAAAGTGAAGTGAAGAGAGAGTATGGAAGCTCCATTGGCACCCTGGAAACGGGGTGCTATTATTTTGCCGTCAATTGGGAAGAATGGTCTTGAGGATGCTTTTGTAAGTCAAAGGTTAAAGAAAAATAAAAAAGGCACCCTCTTGGATGCCGTGCAGTTTCCTGCCGGCTGCTGGAGCCAGGCAGAATATCTGCGACTTTTTTAATTATACGCGTTCAACTTTACCTGATCTTAGAGCTCTTGCAGATACCCAAACACGCTTAGGCTTACCGTCTACAAGAATACGTACTTTTTGAAGGTTAGCACCCCATGTACGCTTGTTAGCGTTCATTGCGTGAGAGCGTGCGTTACCAGAACGAGTTGATTTACCAGTTACTACACATTTACGTGGCATATGATTTCCCTCCTAACTGACAAAAGCTGATACTATTTTTTGCTGCAATTATTTGCATATCGTCAGAACTGCGAATTAAACAGGATAACCTCTTCTCTGACATACTTTAATAATTTATCATAGAAATTTCGCATTTGCAATACTTCTGACGAAAGCTATAAAGAAAAAAACCTTGACATATAGTTGAGATTCTTGCTGAATAATAAAGGGTAGGGCAGAATAACTTTAAAAATTGCTTGGCTTATAGTAAAATAACTGTAGCATAATGCTATTTTTCCAAAGGGGGAACGAATCATGTCCATCGAGCTAAAAACGAAGTACGGACAAATTGATATATCAAATGATGTCATTGCAACGATTGCGGGCGGCGCAGCGGTTGATTGTTATGGTATTGTCGGGATGGCTTCAAAGAACCAGATCAAGGACGGATTGACAGATATTTTGCGCAGGGAGAATTTCACTCGCGGAGTAATCGTTCGCCAGGAAAACGAGGAAGTACATATTGATATGTATATTATTGTGAGCTATGGGACGAAAATTTCCGAGGTTGCCCACAATGTCCAGTCAAAGGTAAAATACACTCTTGATAAAACTGTAGGGCTGGCAGTTGACTCGGTGAATATTTACGTTCAGGGAGTTCGTGTAACGAACCCGTAAGAGGAGGAAAGATTTGTGTCTATTAATGTTCTAGACGGAAAACGTTTTGCGGAGATGGTGATTCAGGGTGCCAACCATTTGGCGGCGAATGCCAAGTATGTCGACGCACTGAACGTCTTCCCTGTTCCTGATGGTGATACGGGAACGAATATGAATTTATCCATGACTTCCGGTGCCAAGGAAGTTAAGAACAATGTACAGGAACATATCGGGAAGGTTGGTTCTGCGCTTGCCAAAGGCTTGCTTATGGGAGCGAGAGGTAACTCTGGGGTTATCCTTTCCCAGTTATTCCGCGGTTTTGCAAAAGCAATCGAAACTAAGCCAACTGTGAACTCTGTAGAGTTTGCCGCTGCGTTGAATGCAGGTGTTGAAACAGCTTATAAAGCTGTCATGAAACCTGTGGAAGGCACGATTTTAACAGTAGCAAAGGATGCTGCAAGGCATGCTGTAGCTGTTGCCAAGAACCATGAAAGCCTTATTGGCTTGATGGAAGAAGTGCTGAAAGAAGCGAAGGCATCATTAAACCGCACACCTGATTTACTTCCCGTCCTAAAGGAAGTAGGAGTAGTAGATAGTGGCGGACAGGGTCTTGTGTTCGTTTATGAAGGCTTCCTTGCAGAATTGAAGGGTGAAAAGCTTCCTGATTCCCCATCTGCAATGCCGAATATGAATGAGCTTGTCAGCGCTGAGCATCATAAGAGCGTCCAGAGCCACATGAACACTGAAGATATCGAATTCGGCTATTGTACTGAATTCATGGTTAGGCTTGAAGGAAAAGAAGCATTTTCTGAGGAAAACTTCCGCCAGGACTTGAGTAATTATGGAGATTCACTTCTGGTAATTTCCGATGACGAAGTTGTAAAGGTACATATCCACTCAGAACAGCCCGGCGAGGTATTGACGTATGGACAAAGATACGGAAACCTCATCAATATGAAAATTGAAAATATGCGCCAGCAGCACACTGATATTGTCGGCGAATCATCTACCCCACTTCGAACTCAGGCTGCTGAGTCAAAGAAGGAAAGACGGGAGTACGGAATCGTCGCAGTCTCAATGGGTTCCGGAATCGCTGAGCTTTTCCGCAGCATTGGTGCCAACGCGGTGATCGAAGGCGGCCAGACAATGAATCCGAGTACAGAGGATATCATTAAGGCGATCAAAGAAGTGAATGCGCGCAAGGTCATCATCCTGCCGAACAATAAAAACATCATCATGGCCGCTGAGCAGGCTGCAGAGGTAGCGGAGGAAGAGGTGGTCGTCATCCCTTCTAAAACTGTGCCTCAGGGTATGACAGCATTGCTTTCATTTAACCCATCAGCTGAACCTGGTGACAACAAAGAAGCAATGACTGAGGCAATGCAGCATGTGAAAACGGGCCAGCTGACATATGCTGTCCGTGATACGAGTATAGACGGCCTTGAAATTTCAACAGGAGATTTCATGGGCCTTGCCGATGGAAAGATCGTCCTGAAGGATCCGGACAAAGTCAAGGCAGCCAAGGAACTATTGGATCAGATGCTTGACGAAGACTCAGAAATCCTGACAATCTTAAAGGGCGAAGATGCTTCCGATGAAGATGTCGATTCAATCCTCGAGTTTGTTGAAAGCAATTACGGCGATGTAGAAGTAGAAGTCCACAATGGTGAACAGCCATTATACGCCTTCATCTTCGCGATTGAATAAATTCATCCAGCATTGGAGAATCTTCCGCTGGACAAATAAAATTGTAATATGGTACTAAGAAATAGAAGGGGACACCCCTTCTATTTCGTTTTGTATATAAAGAGGTTTAATCGTTGATTGCATTATTTTATGTGAAAAGATAAACGTAACAGCCGCTGCATTGCCTGAAAAGTAGCAGCGCAATCGAAAACGGTAAAAGCAGAACTCCAGAAACAGCGTGAGGAGGGGGGAGCGGCAGCACCGATTGGCCGGGAGCTGGAGGTCAGAATTTTCGGTATACCGCTTGATAATCTTGAATGAACAATTAAAACAACCAGTAACAGCAGTTAAAGGAATCGGCAATGAAATGGCGGAGACTCTGGCAGATATGCAAATCAGGACTGTCGGTGACTTGCTTGAATACTTCCCGTATCGTTACGAGGATTATCGCTTGAAGGACCTGGCGGAAGTCAAGCATGACGAGAGAGTCACGGTGGAAGGGACAGTTCACAGTGAGCCTTCTGTTGTATATTATGGCCGCAAAAAGAACCGGCTGACAGTAAGGCTGCTTGTTGGCCGTTATTTAATCATCGCTACATTCTTTAACCAGCCATATCTTAAGCAAAAAATAACTGTCGGGGAAACCATCTCTGTTACCGGGAAATGGGATCAGCACAGGCAGACAATCACCGCAACTCAAATGTCGTTGGGCGAGCATGGAAAGAGCCAGGATTTTGAACCTGTTTATGCTGTAAAAGGAAAAATGACCGTGAAAACGATCAGAAGGCTGATCAAGCAGGCATTTTCTCAGTTCGGTCATGAAATCGGAGAAATTTTGCCAGCAGAACTTCTGCAGAAATACAAACTGCTTAATCGCAGGGATGCTCTGAGGGTCATGCATCTCCCGTCAGATTCAGAGGAGATGAAGCAGGCGAGAAGGAGATTTGTATACGAGGAATTTCTTTTGTTCCAGCTAAAGATGCAGTCATTGAGAAAACTTGAACGGGAACAGAGTCCTGGAATTGCGATTTCATATGAATTGGACAAGCTGAAGACTTTCATCGCGGGATTGCCTTTCCCGCTTACGGGAGCACAGAAACGAGTGGTAAATGAAATCCTTGGGGACATGAAGTCGCCTTACCGCATGAATCGTCTCCTTCAGGGGGATGTTGGCTCGGGTAAAACAGTTGTTGCGGCGATCGCCCTTTATTCGGCAAAGACCGCCGGTTATCAAGGGGCATTGATGGTGCCGACCGAAATACTGGCCGAACAGCACTCGCAATCATTGACACAGTTGCTTGAGCCATTCGGGATAACAGTGGCTCTGTTGACAAGCTCTGTCAAAGGGAAGCGCAGAAGAGAGATGCTTGAACAGCTTAAGCTTGGTGAAATTGACGTGCTGATTGGAACACATGCTTTGATCCAGGATGAAGTGGATTTTCACAACCTGGGACTGGTGATCACGGATGAACAGCACCGTTTTGGCGTGGAACAAAGACGGGTGCTTAGGGAAAAAGGGGAAAATCCTGATGTGCTGTTCATGACCGCGACTCCAATACCAAGAACTCTTGCCATTACTGTATTTGGTGAAATGGATGTCTCTGTCATTGATGAGATGCCAGCTGGTCGTAAAACGATCGAAACCTATTGGGCCAAACATGAAATGCTTGAGCGAGTGCTTGCCTTCATGGAGAAAGAGCTTTCGAAAGGAAGACAAGCCTATGTGATTTGTCCTCTTATCGAGGAGTCTGATAAGCTGGACGTCCAGAACGCCATCGATGTGCACAGCACATTAAGCTTCTATTTTAAAGACCGTTACAAGGTTGGACTTATGCATGGACGCCTCCATTCCGATGAGAAAGACCAGGTCATGAAAGCATTCAGTGAAAACGAGGTGCAAGTTCTCGTTTCGACCACTGTGGTAGAGGTTGGGGTCAATGTCCCGAATGCGACAGTCATGCTGATTTATGACGCTGAGCGATTTGGCCTGGCACAGCTTCACCAATTAAGAGGCAGGGTTGGCCGCGGCAGTGACCAATCGTACTGCATTTTGCTTGCAGACCCGAAAAGTGAAGTCGGCAAAGAGCGAATGAAAATAATGTCCGAAACGAATGACGGGTTTGTTCTCAGTGAAAAAGATTTAGAGTTGAGGGGCCCAGGTGACTTCTTTGGAAAAAAACAAAGCGGCCTGCCGGAATTCAAGGTAGCAGATATGGTCCATGATTATCGTGCGTTAGAAACGGCAAGAAATGACGCAGCCTTGCTAGTCCAATCAGAAACTTTCTGGCAAAGCGGGAAATATAGATTATTACGGCAGTATCTAGCGGAAACAGGTGCTCTTGCCAATGAGAAACTGGATTGACCTGATTGAATCTATTAACGATTAAAAGATTCATAGTATGGACGAAAGCAGATTCAGTTGTGAGTCTGCTTTTGTTATGCACTGGGCTACAGCCATGTAAGTCACAAGGTTTATCTATACCTTGACGCCGATACTTGGGGCTGATTCAGTCCCCGGCGCATTTCGATTTTTCTTCTTGCAATCTTTTTTTATTATATATATACTACTATTAGTACCTAGTCTTAATAGCTCGGGCGGTGTTTAGTAAATGAAACGCAACAAAAGAGAACGTCAGTCTATGTTGACTGAGACGATTAAAGAAAATCCTTTCATAACGGATGAGGAACTGGCCGAAAAATTTTCCGTCAGCATCCAGACAATAAGACTGGACAGACTGGAATTATCAATTCCTGAACTAAGGGAAAGAATTAAGAACGTGGCCGAAAAACGATTCGAAGATGAGGTCCGTTCCTTGCCGCTGGAAGAAGTAATTGGTGAAATCATTGATATTGAACTTGACCATAGTGCCATATCTATTCTGGATATAAAGAGAGAACATGTATTTAAACGAAATAAAATCGCCAGGGGGCACCATTTGTTTGCCCAGGCTAACTCACTGGCCGTTGCCGTTATAAATGATGAGCTTGCATTGACAGCTAAAGCAAATATCCATTTCACAAGATCGGTAAAAGAAGGTGAACGGGTTATCGCTAAAGCGAGAGTCAAAAAAATCGATAACGAAAATGGACGGACACTTGTAGAAGTGATCAGTTTTGTGAACAGTGAAAGTGTTTTTAAAGGCGAGTTTGAAATGTACAGGTCAAAAAATGAAAAGTAAGGGATGAAAAGCGATGAGGCTAGCAGTAGATGCGATGGGCGGAGACAATGCACCAAGAGAAATCGTCCTCGGAGCAATGAAAGCAATTCAAAAATATAGTGACATACATATCGTGCTAGTTGGCGACGAGAAAAGAATAAGGGAGCACCTCACAAATGAAGAGAGGATTGAAATCCTGCATACAGAAGAAGTGATCCTTAGTACAGATGAACCTGTCAGGGCAGTGCGCCGCAAAAAAACAGCTTCAATGGTTCTTGCAGCCCAGCAAGTTGCTGACGGAAATGCGGATGCCTGTATTTCTGCCGGCAATACAGGAGCTTTGATGGCTGCTGGATTGTTTGTGGTAGGAAGAATAGACGGTATTGAAAGGCCGGCCCTGGCGCCGACTCTCCCTACAATTGGCGGAGAAGGCTTCCTGCTTCTGGATGTCGGAGCCAATGCTGATGCAAAACCTGAACACCTTGTCCAATATGCCATCATGGGCTCGATATACAGCGAGAAGGCAAGAGGAATCACAAATCCCCGTGTGGGCTTGTTGAATATTGGGACAGAGGAGAAGAAAGGCAACGAGCTTGTAAGAAACACATATGAATTATTGAAGGAAGCAGATATCAACTTCATCGGCAACGTTGAATCAAGGGACTTGCTTGAGGGAGCCGCGGATGTTGTAGTCGCAGATGGTTTTACCGGAAATATGGTTCTGAAAACCATTGAAGGTACAGCAATGTCGGTTTTTAAAATGCTGAAAACTGCTTTGACTTCCAGCTTTAAAAGCAAGATGGCTGCAGCTGTTCTAAAGCCGGACCTCACCGTACTCAAAAATAAGATGGATTACACGGAATATGGCGGTGCTGGTCTCTTCGGCCTTAAAGCTCCAGTAATCAAAGCTCATGGTTCGTCTGACGCGAATGCTGTTTTTAATTCCATCCGCCAGGCGAGGGAAATGGTAGAGAAGGATGTTTCCGGAACTATCAAAACTGCCATAGAAAAGTGAACAACGAACAAAAAATACGAGTTAAAGGGGAATCTTTCATGGGAAAAATCGCGTTTTTGTTCCCGGGACAGGGGTCGCAGACAGTAGGGATGGGACAGGCCCTCGCAAATTCAGAGCAATCAGTCTCAGAAACTTTCAAAAAAGCGGACGAGGTCCTGGGTGAAAGCTTAAGCACACTGATTTTTGAAGGACCGCAAGAGAGGCTTACGCTTACGACAAATGCCCAGCCTGCGCTTTTGACAACCAGTATTGCGATTTTGAATTATTTCAGCCAGTTCGGGATCAAGCCAGATTTTACTGCCGGCCATAGTCTGGGTGAATATTCTGCCTTGGTTGCTTCAGAAGCCATTTCGTTTGAAGACGCTGTGTATGCAGTCCGCAAGCGTGGAGAGCTCATGGAAGAGGCTGTACCTAATGGAGAAGGAACAATGGCCGCAGTTCTCGGCATGGACCGTGAAAAGCTCATGGATGTGACTGAAACTGTATCAGCTGGCGGTAATCCTGTTCAGCTGGCCAACTTGAATTGTCCTGGACAAATCGTAATCTCTGGTTCTAGAGCTGGTGTGGAAGAAGCCTCTGTGAAAGCAAAGGAAGCTGGTGCCAAACGGGTTATTCCGCTCGATGTCAGCGGTCCGTTCCATTCCTCGCTGATGAAGCCGGCTGCTGGAAGATTTGAAGCCGTACTGGAGAACATCGCTATTAAGGATGCGGCAGTACCGGTGATCGGAAATGTAACTGCCGAACCGATGACAGAAGCTTCGGAATTCAAAAGAAGACTAGTTGAACAGCTGTATTCTCCAGTATTATGGGAGGATACGGTCTCAAAAATGCTGGAACTCGGTGTCGATACTTTTATAGAAATTGGACCGGGTAAGGTTTTGTCAGGACTCGTTAAGAAAGTGGACCGCTCAGCGAGGACGTTCGCCATTTATGATGCAGAAACTTGTGCAGCTGCTGTAGCTGCTCTGAAGGAGGAGAAGGAATGAGACTGGAAGGTAAGGTAGCGCTGGTAACTGGAGCCTCACGTGGGATTGGGCGAGAAATCGCTTTAGAACTTGCCAGGGAAGGTGCGTCAGTGGCTGTCAATTATGCAGGCAGCGAAGCAAAAGCGCTGGAAGTGGTTGATGAAATCAAGGCGATGGGACAGGGTGCTTTTGCCATCCAGGCAGATGTATCCAACTCCGAATCGGTAAATGATATGGCCAAAGAAACGATCGAGCGTTTCGGCAAGCTTGACATACTTGTTAACAATGCGGGAATAACGAAAGATAACCTGTTGATGAGGATGAAAGAATCTGAATGGGATGATGTAATCAACATCAACCTAAAAGGCGTTTTCCTGTGTACAAAAGCAGTTGCTCGACAAATGATGAAGCAGAGAAGCGGAAGAATCATCAATATTTCCTCTATTGTAGGCGTAAGCGGAAATCCTGGGCAGGCTAACTATGTTGCTGCAAAATCCGGAGTGATCGGGCTGACCAAAACAACGGCGAAGGAGCTATCATCCAGAGGCATCACAGTGAACGCTGTGGCACCGGGCTTTATCACGACAGACATGACGGATAAGCTGAACGAGGATGTGAAAACAGAAATGCTCAAGCAGATACCGCTGGCACGTTTCGGTGAGCCAAAAGATATTGCAAGAACCGTCGTCTTCCTCGCATCCGAAGACAGCGCTTATATGACAGGGCAAACCCTGCACATAGACGGCGGTATGGTGATGTAGGATTAAGCTTTCAGGGAATTCCAATCCAATAGGATTCTACAATTTTGCCCTGAAAAACAGGCTCTGTTATAATCAAGTCCAATATAAGAGGGTCTAAGATTAAAAAATGATTACAGCCATTTATTAATTAATTAAAATCAACTATAATAGCTTGAGGGGAGGTGAACAAGCATGGCAGACGTTTTAGAACGCGTAACAAAAATTATTGTTGACCGTTTGGGAGTAGATGAATCTCAAGTAACTTTAGAAGCATCTTTTAAAGATGATCTTGGTGCTGATTCCCTTGATGTTGTTGAATTGGTAATGGAATTAGAAGATGAGTTCGACATGGAAATTTCTGATGATGATGCTGAAAAAATCGGTACAGTTGGTGACGCTGTTAACTACATAAATAGCCAAAAGTAATTGTTCGATTTACTGAGAAGCTCCGTTTTTATAAACGGGGCTTTCTTCTGTAAAAAAGGTCTTGTTCAATTTATACCGGTGTAAATTAGGCTCTTGAAAAGTTATTTAAGCTTTAGGATAGTAATCCTAAAAAGTAATCTGCTGGAATTGGCCAAGTTTTTTTGCTTTATTGGCGTTATTTTTTGTAAACTGTTAGTAGTCTGTATTGATTTGCAAACGGCACGAGCAATAATGCCTGCGAATCATTTAATAACAGCTTTAAATTATGAGCAAGGTGGAATAAATCATGCGCAACAATGGAAGAGAAAGAGACAAAAAGAATATCCGCGCAAAGGAGCAGAAGTTCAAAGAATTCCAGGACAAAATTGGGATTCAATTTGATAGTGATAAACTGTTAAAACAGGCATTTACACATTCATCCTATGTGAATGAGCATCGCAGAAAGCCTCATGAAGATAATGAGAGGCTGGAGTTTCTTGGTGACGCTGTTTTGGAACTGACTGTATCCCAATTCTTATATAAGAAGTATCCGATGATGAGCGAGGGAGAGCTTACTAAGCTGCGAGCGGCTGTAGTTTGTGAGCCATCGCTTGTGGCCTTTGCGAATGAGCTATCCTTTGGTGAACTTGTTTTGCTTGGCAAGGGAGAAGAAATGACAGGCGGAAGAACAAGGCCTGCCCTTTTGGCAGATGTATTCGAGGCTTTCATCGGTGCCTTATATCTTGATAAAGGAATTGAAACAGTCACGACATTCCTAGAAGAAATTGTGTTTCCAAAAATCAATACCGGTGCTTTTTCTCATGTGATGGATTTTAAAAGCCAGCTTCAGGAACTCGTACAGCGGGACGGTGTCGGCTCGCTTGAATACCGGATTATGAAAGAGATTGGTCCTGCGCACAGCCGGGAATTCGAATCACGTGTCTACCTTAATGGGCAAGAATTAGGGACAGGAACAGGACGCTCTAAGAAGGAAGCAGAGCAGCATGCTGCCCAGATGGCACTGGAAAAATTGAAGTCCCATATGGAAGCCAATTTGGAAACGGACGATAAAAAGGAAGATAAGTAGAACGTTTTTTTATAGAAGATACGTCCAATAATCCAAAACTGTCTAGCTCCAGCGCCTAGCCCCTCGAGCGCTTCGGTCCGCCCAATGAAGTCAAAGAACGACTTCTATGGTCGGCCCTCCAGCGCTTGTCGGGGCTGGACAAGGCGCTTACGCTTTTCGAATGTCATCTTAGAGAAATAGTTTAACTGGAAAGGGAGAGCCATATTGTTTTTAAAACGATTAGATGTGGTCGGATTTAAATCGTTTGCCGAGAGGATTTCAGTAGAATTCGTTCCAGGTGTGACTGCTGTGGTAGGGCCCAATGGAAGTGGGAAAAGCAATATTACTGATTCCATCCGCTGGGTTCTGGGGGAACAATCAGCCAAGTCGCTCCGCGGGGCAAAAATGGAAGATATCATCTTTGCCGGAAGTGATTCGCGGAAGCCGCTGAATTTTGCAGAAGTAACATTAACTCTCGATAACGAAGATCAATCCTTGCCGCTGGATTACAATGAAGTGAGCGTAACCCGTCGTGTCTACCGTTCAGGTGACAGTGAATATTTAATCAACAAACAGAATTGCCGACTTAAGGATATTGTTGATTTGTTCATGGATTCCGGCCTTGGCCGTGAAGCTTTCTCCATTATCAGCCAGGGCAGGGTTGAGGAAATCCTCAACAGCAAGCCTGAGGACCGCAGGACGATATTTGAGGAAGCTGCGGGTGTTCTTAAATATAAATCCCGCAAGAAGAAAGCGGAAAGCAAGCTTTTTGAAACGCAGGAGAATTTAAATCGGGTAACGGACATCATCCATGAACTAGAAGGTCAGGTAGAGCCGCTGAAAATCCAGGCTTCGATTGCAAAGGATTATCTACAGCAAAAAGAAGAGCTAGAACAGATAGAAGTAGCGCTGACTGCTTTTGAGATTGAAGACCTCCATGGCCGATGGGAGCAGCTGTCCAGGCAGCTTGAACAGCATAAAGAAGATGAAATCAAACAATCTGCCGTCCTGCAGAAAAAAGAAGCGGAAATAGAAAAAATGAGGGACCAGCTTGCCGCGCTGGATGAATCGGTCAGCGATTTGCAGAACGTGCTCCTGCATGCCAGCGAGGAGCTTGAAAAGCTGGAAGGCAGAAGAGAGGTTCTCAAGGAACGAAAAAAGAATGCATCGCAAAACAAAGGGCAGCTCGAAAAGAATATTGAGGAGCTGACCTCTTCTGTTGCACTGCTGGAAAACCAGAAGGCCGAGTATGAAGAATCTGTTTCTGTATTAGCGGAAGAAGCTTCTGCTCTCCAGAAAGAGCTTCAACAGAAGCAGGAGCAGTTAAAGCTTTACAGCGAAGATGTCGAGCATAAAATCGATTCAATAAAAAGTGACTACATCGAGGTGCTGAACGAACAGGCCGGCGCCAAAAATGAGAAGATTTATATTGAGCAACAGCTGCAGCAGCAAGCAGCCAAAGGTTCGAGGCTGGACAATGACAATGATCGCTTTGTCTCAATTCGAGATGAAATCAATGAGAGAAAAGCGGAAATAGAGAAAAAGGTCGCGTCTTCACAGCAGGAGTTGGAGGAGCAGGCTAGAATCTTTTTTGAAGAACAGAAGAAGCTTGAATCCTTAAGGAATAACTACGAGAAGCAAGAGAAAACACTGTATCAGGCATATCAGTACTTGCAGCAAGCTAAATCAAAAAAAGAAATGCTTGAAGAAATGGAAGAGGATTATTCGGGCTTTTTCCAAGGCGTAAAGGAAGTGCTGAAGGCCAGGGATACCCGTCTTCATGGTATAGAAGGTGCGATTGCTGAATTAATCCATGTTCCTAAACAATATGAAACGGCGATTGAAACAGCTCTTGGCGGGGCGATGCAGCATATTGTTGTCCAGAATGAAGAGAATGCGAGAGCTGCAATCCAGTTCCTGAAGCAAAAATCATTCGGCAGGGCTACATTCCTCCCGCTAAGCATCATCAAAGGGAAATATCTGGCTTCTTCACAGCTCGCACTTCTTGCGGATAACAGTGCATATATTGGCACTGCTGCCGATCTGATTCAATATGATCAAAAGTATGCTGAAGTCGTAAAAAGCTTGCTTGGCAATGTAGTGATTGCCAGGGATTTAAAAGGCGCAAATGAAATTGCCAAACTGCTTCAATACCGCAGCCGAATCGTCACACTTGATGGAGATGTGGTGAACACCGGTGGGTCGATGACTGGGGGAGCAGTAAAACAGAAATCGAGTTCATTGCTCAGCCGTAAGGGCGAATTAGAGGATTTAACAAATAAGCTAGCCGAAATGGAAGAAAAGACAAGCCTGCTTGAATCGAAAGTGAAATCATTGAAGGCTGAAACACAAAACAGTGAAATAAGGCTGGAGGCACTGCGGAAAGCAGGGGAAGAGCTTCGCTTTAAGCAGCAGAGCTTGAAGGGTGACCTGCGGGAAGTGGAGCTGGAGCAGAAAAATATCAATGAACGTTTATCGGTATACGATTCTGAAAAGACCCAGCTCGACTCAGACAAGGAAAAGCTAGAATCCAGATTGGTTGAACTCGATGGTTTATTGGCTAAGTTCCATCAGGATCTTGTTCAATTCGATAAAGAAATAGAACGCCTGACGAAGCTGAAGAACTCTAACTCAACTTCCAAGGATACGCTGATTTCTGAAATCAGTGATCTGAAAATCAACCTGGCATCCAAGAAAGAACAGCTCTCCCATGTAAAGGAAAAGCTGGGTTCTGCAGTTTTACAGTCAGATGACCAATCCAGAAAATTGGATATCCTGAAAGAAGATCTATCTCTTCTTTCCTCCGAAATGACCGATAGTTCATCCGGGGAAACCCAACTGGAAGAAGCGGCAAAAAGAAAGCTGCAGGACAAAAATGAAACGCTTAAGCTGATTTCTTCACGCAGGAATGAGCGCCTTGAGCTTCAAAATAAGCTAGAGGACCAGGAGTTGGAGTCAAAGGAGCTAAGGAGACTTCTCAAGGGCATTAACGAAGTGCTTAAGGATGAGGAGGTAAAACTGAACAGGCTTGATGTCGAACTGGATAATAAGCTTGCTCATCTAAGAGAGGAATATCTGCTTTCATATGAAGCGGCGAAGGAACAATATCCGCTGACAATCCCGGCCGATGAGGCAAGGAGAAAAGTAAAGCTGATCAAAATGGCGATTGAGGAACTGGGAACGGTGAACCTTGGCGCAATTGAAGAATACGACCGTGTCTCAGAGCGTTATGAATTCCTTCTGGAGCAGAAGAATGATCTCCAGGAAGCAAAGGACACATTATTCCTTGTCATCGGGGAAATGGACCATGAAATGAAAAAGCGCTTTGAACAGACTTTCACTGCGATCCGCTCACACTTCGAGTCTGTGTTCCAGGCTTTATTCGGGGGCGGCCGAGCGGACCTGCGGCTGACACAGCCAGATGACCTGCTGAACACCGGGGTTGAAATAGTTGCCCAGCCACCTGGAAAGAAGCTGCAAAACCTTGGATTATTATCTGGCGGTGAGCGGGCGTTGACTGCGATTGCCCTGCTGTTCTCCATTTTGAAGGTTCGTCCTGTACCATTCTGTATCCTGGATGAGGTGGAAGCTGCATTGGATGAAGCCAATGTATACCGTTTCGCTCAATACCTGAAGAAATACCGTGAAGAAACTCAATTTATCGTCATTACTCACCGTAAAGGTACCATGGAGGAAGCGGATGTCCTTTATGGTGTAACCATGCAGGAGTCAGGAGTCTCCAAGCTGGTATCCGTAAGGCTTGAAGATTCGAAAGAACTAGTGAAAAGTTAAAAATTGCAAGCACCTTGTTCCGGGCTCGAGGAGGTAGAGGCTGCATCTGGTAAATTCTCGTAGCGGAGCAGGGTTTTAATTGAAATAAAGCAGGAAGGCGATGGAACCATGAGTTTTTTTAAGAAATTAAAAGAAAAGTTCACGACACAGACTGAGACTGTCACAGAGAAATTTAAAGATGGCTTGACCAAAACAAGGGATAACTTCTCCAATAAAGTAAATGACCTTGTTTCGCGCTATCGTAAAGTAGATGAGGAATTTTTCGAAGAGCTTGAAGAAATTTTGATTCAGGCAGACGTTGGCTTTGAAACAGTAATGGAATTAATCGAGGAGCTGAAAAAAGAGGTCAAGCGCCGAAACATCCAGGACACAAAAGAAGTCCAGGGGGTTATCTCCGAGAAGCTCGTTGAGATCTATGAGAACGGGTCTGATGATGACTCTTTCCAGCTCAACATTCAGGAAGACGAGTTGACAGTCATTTTGTTCGTAGGTGTCAATGGTGTCGGCAAAACTACAACCATCGGCAAATTAGCCCATAAATTCAAGAATGAAGGGAAGAATGTCCTGCTTGCTGCAGGAGATACATTCCGTGCAGGTGCAATCGAGCAGCTTGAAGTCTGGGGTGAGCGCGTTGGTGTCGATGTCATCAAGCAGGCTGAAGGGTCTGATCCGGCAGCTGTCATGTATGATGCCGTCCAGTCTGCGAAGTCAAGAAAGGCTGATATCCTGATCTGTGATACAGCCGGCAGATTGCAAAACAAGGTAAACCTAATGAAAGAGCTTGAAAAGGTAAAGCGTGTCATAGAACGTGAGGTGCCGGGAGCTCCTCATGAAGTACTTCTAGTGCTTGATGCCACTACTGGACAGAACGCGTTGATCCAGGCTAAAACATTCAAAGAAGCAACTGACGTAAGCGGTATTGTCCTTACAAAACTTGATGGAACGGCTAAGGGCGGAATTGTACTTGCAATCCGCAATGAGCTGAACATTCCGGTAAAATTTGTAGGGCTGGGAGAAAAAATGGATGACCTTCAGGAATTTGATGCTGAAAGGTATGTTTATGGACTGTTTGCTGACCTGATCGAGGAAGAGGAAGCTGCGGAAGAATCTTGATATACCAGCAAATTGGTGTAAAGAACTTTTCTTGACAGGGAAGATGATCGTGTGTAAACTCTTAATGTAAAGGTATTTCACTTAACATGGGGGAATCGAAATGCTTGAGAAAACGAACCGCATGAATTATTTGTATGACTTTTATCAGGCATTGCTGACTCCAAAACAAAGCAGTTATATGGCTTTATACTATCTTGATGACTATTCCCTCGGGGAGATTGCTGAAGAGTATGATGTTAGCCGGCAGGCTGTATACGACAACATCAAACGTACGGAAGCGATGCTCGAGGAGTATGAAAAGAAGCTGTTGTTGTTCGAAAAATTCCAGAGAAGAATCGAGCTGATTTCTAAAATGAAAGAGCTTGCGGGCAATGAAGAGAACAGCCGTACTTTAATTGAAATGATAGCCGAGCTTGAGAAATTAGACTAGGGAGGCACATGATATGGCATTTGAAGGATTGGCCGACCGACTGCAAAATACGATGCAAAAGATCCGCGGAAAAGGCAAGGTCTCCGAAGCGGATGTAAAAGAAATGATGCGAGAGGTCCGTCTGGCTCTTCTAGAGGCTGACGTTAACTTTAAAGTTGTTAAAGACTTTGTCAAAAAAGTCACTGAAAGGGCAATCGGCCAAGAAGTTGTTAAGAGTCTGACTCCAGGACAGCAGGTCATTAAGGTTGTTAAAGAAGAACTTACCGAGCTGATGGGCGGAGAGCAAAGCAAGATCGCTGCCTCCAATCGACCGCCGACAGTCATCATGATGGTCGGACTTCAAGGTGCAGGTAAGACAACTACAACTGGAAAGCTTGCCAATCTTCTGCGCAAAAAATATAACCGAAAGCCTTTGCTTGTAGCGGCGGATATCTATCGTCCTGCTGCCATCAAGCAGCTGGAAACGCTTGGCAAGCAATTGAGCATGCCGGTTTTCTCACTTGGAGACCAGGTCAGCCCAGTTGAAATCGCTAAGCAGGCAATTGCCAAGGCGAAGGAAGACCACAATGATTATGTCCTGATCGATACTGCGGGCCGTCTTCATGTGGACGAAAACTTGATGGATGAGCTTAAGCAGATCAAAGAGCTTTCAAAGCCAGATGAAATCTTCCTTGTCGTCGATGCGATGACAGGTCAGGATGCCGTCAATGTTGCCCAGAGCTTCAATGAACAGCTAGGCTTGACTGGTGTCGTCCTGACAAAGCTTGACGGTGATACACGAGGTGGTGCCGCGCTGTCAATCCGCGCTGTTACCAATACTCCTATCAAGTTTGTTGGTCTTGGTGAAAAGCTTGATGCTCTCGAAGCATTCCACCCAGAAAGGATGGCTTCAAGGATCCTGGGCATGGGTGACGTCCTGACGCTGATTGAAAAAGCTCAGGCAAACGTCGATGAAGAAAAAGCGAAAGAGCTCGAGAAAAAAATGCGCACAGCATCATTTACCCTTGATGACTTCCTGGACCAGCTTGGTCAGGTGAAGAAGATGGGGCCATTGGATGAAATCCTGAAAATGATGCCGGGTGCGAATAAGATCAAGGGCATGAACAATCTTCAAATCGATGAGAAGCAAATCTCGCATGTTGAGGCGATCATTCAGTCAATGACGGCCAACGAAAAGACTCATCCGGAAATCATCAACGCCAACAGGCGGAAACGGATCGCGAAGGGTAGCGGTACATCCATCCAGGAAGTTAACCGCCTGCTCAAGCAATTCGAAGACATGAAAAAGATGATGAAGCAGATGACGAACATGCAGCAAAAAGGCAAGAAAAAGGGCGGTTTCAAGATGCCGTTCAACCCTTTTTAACTTGTAATTTCAGGTATTTTCAGTCTGTAAAGAAAAAACCCTTTACAAGCTGTTTTCAATTTGGTATTATTCTATCTTGTGTGAAACTATTCGGAGGTGCTTATTTAAAATGGCAGTAAAAATTCGTTTAAAGCGTATGGGAGCTAAAAAGTCTCCTTTCTATCGTATCGTAGTAGCTGATTCACGTTCACCACGTGACGGCCGTTTCATCGAGTCTGTAGGAACTTACAACCCGGTTGAACAACCAGCAAAGGTTGAACTTAACGAAGAGTTGGTTCTTAAGTGGTTGAACGACGGTGCAAAACCATCTGATACAGTGCGTAACTTGTTCTCTAAGCAAGGTATCATGGAAAAATTCCACAACTCAAAGCTTAGCAAGTAATTGTGGACATGCCCATGAAAGAATTAATCGAGACGATCGTGAAGCCACTTGTTGATTTTCCTGAAGATGTCCATGTAAATGAACATGAAGAGGATCAGCGCGTTACCTATAAGCTTTCCGTTAACAAAAGTGATATGGGCAAAGTAATTGGTAAGCAGGGACGCGTTGCAAAGGCGATTCGAACAGTAGTCTATGCAGCAGGCTCATCACAGCAAAAGAAGATTTTCTTGGAAATCGTCGAATAACAATCATCTGCGCAAGCAGGGTATAGAAAATTCTATAGTTGATTGTACTAAAAAGGGAGGGGTAACCCTCCTTTTTTCTATTTCCAGAGAATTAAGGTATAATGAATTACCGTAGAGCACAGAGTTATATTGGTGTCCGGGCAGATTTAGTTAACGACTTATTCATTAGAGCGAGTGATTCAATAGGAGAATGAGTTATTGCAACATGAAAGAGAATACTAGGATAGAAAATGTGTCTCAATACGGGTTATTGGAACACAAAATCAAAGGGCTGGTCGAAAAAGGTGTCTTAATACAGGTAATTGGAACACGAAACTAGATGACCGTTTGAAAAAAGTGTCTTAATACAGGTAATTGGAACACGAAACTAGATGACCGTTTGAAAAAAGTGTCTCAATACGGGTTATTGGAACACAAAATCAAATGGCTGGTCGAAAAAAGTGTCTCAATACAGGTAATTGGAACACGAAACTAGATGTCCGTTTGAAAAAAGTGTCTTAATACGGGTTATTGGAACACGAAACCAAATGGCTGGTCGAAAAAAGTGTCTCAATAAAGCCTGTATGAACACGAAACCAAAATAACCGTTCTAAGAAGAACGAAAATGGTGCCCCAATAACTTCATGCTTCTTAATAAACCGAGTGTCCGGAACAAGTCATAAGGATAAAAGCATTGGCGCAGCCATAAAGGAAAATGCTTTGCCAGCTTGGCTTTAAGGAGGAAATGCTTTGAAGGTACTGCAAACAATCGTTGTCAAACAGGTACTGACAGAAGAGAGCAAGGAAAGAATCCACCAAAAATATCACTCCAGAAAGCTCCAGCTGCAGAAGGAATGCGATCAATTGAGATTTGAATTGAAGAAGCTCGAAAAATCCAGGAAGTTTCCGCCTGAAACATTGAAGAAGCATTTTGAGCAAGAAATTAAAGTCCATAAAGAAAAAATCAAGCTCCTGGATTTTCAAATAGAACAACTACATATTCTTCCGCTTGGGAGTGAAATTAAAGAAACGGAGCTGCAAGGGATTGTCGAGGTTGGTGTTGGCGACCAATGGGATGAGTTTCTTTCAGGAAAGACTATTATTGTGAAAGATGGTATCGTGGCCGAAATACGCGAGAGGTGATTGGATAATGGAAAAGTATTTTAATGTCGGAAAGATTGTTAATACACATGGCATCCGCGGGGAAGTTAGAGTGATATCAAGGACTGACTTTCCGGAGGAACGGTATAAGATAGGGAATACTCTATTCTTATTCATGCCCGGTTCAAAGGAGCCGGAGGAATTGGTAGTGAAAAGCCATAGGACCCATAAGAATTTCAACCTGCTGACATTTGAAGGCTTCGACAATGTCAATCAGGTAGAGAAAATGAAGGGCGGCATCCTTAAGGTTCCAGAGACACAGCGCGGCATCCTTGCGGAAGGCGAATTTTATTTCCAGGATATTATTGGCTGCAACATGGTAACGACTGACGGTGAAGAACTTGGCAAGGTAATTGAAATCCTCACTCCGGGTGCCAATGACGTCTGGGTTGTTAAGGGAGCAAATGGCAAGGAACTCCTGATTCCATATATCGAGGACATCGTGAAAAAGGTAAACATCAAGGAAAAGATTATTGAAATTGAGCCAATGGAAGGGCTGCTTTCATGATAAACATCGATGTCCTGTCTATTTTTCCAGAAATGTTTGAGGGTGTGTTTGGCTCTTCAATCTTGAAAAAGGCTGCTGAAAAAGGAGCTGCCGGGTACAATGTCGTCAATTTCCGTGACTTTGCCGATAACAAGCACCAGACAGTGGATGACTATCCATATGGCGGCGGTGCTGGCATGGTGTTAAAGCCTCAGCCGATTTTCGATGCCGTATCCAATTTAAAGGAGCGCGCAAAAAGCACTTCCCCAAGGGTAATCCTTATGTGCCCTCAGGGTGAACGGTATACGCAGAGGAAAGCGGAAGAGCTGGCAAAGGAAGATCATTTGATTTTTATTTGCGGCCATTATGAGGGGTATGATGAGCGAATTCGGGAACATGTCATCACTGACGAGATTTCAATCGGAGATTATGTCCTGACCGGCGGGGAGCTTGGCGCGATGGTTGTCATCGACAGTGTCGTGCGCCTGCTTCCAGGTGTACTTGGCAGCGAAGAGTCCCATATCCAGGATTCTTTCAGCACTGGTCTGCTTGAGCACCCCCATTATACAAGACCGGCAGACTTCCGCGGATTGAAGGTCCCGGATGTTCTGGTCTCTGGCAACCATAAGTTGATCGATGAGTGGCGGACAAAGGAGAGCTTAAGAAGAACCCTGCAGCGCAGGCCAGATCTTTTTGATGAGGCAGAGCTGACAGAACAGCAAAAAAAATGGCTTGATGAACTGATAAAAATGATTGAATAATATTGCAGTCAGGCCCTGTTTATGTTAAGATACTTCTTGTGGCTAAAAGCAAACGTGCTGAATGCCACTTATAACAATGTTCCGCTGCAATGAAAGTGTGCAAGAGCATTCGTGGGAGGAGTTGAATACGATGCAACAATTAATCGAAGAAATCACAAAAGCACAACTTCGCACTGATCTTCCATCTTTCCGTCCTGGTGACACTGTACGTGTACACGTTAAGGTTGTTGAAGGAACTCGCGAACGTATCCAGTTGTTTGAAGGTGTAGTGATTAAGCGTCGTGGCGGTGGAATCAGCGAAACTTTTACAGTACGTAAAGTTTCTTACGGAGTAGGCGTAGAGCGTACTTTCCCTGTTCACACACCAAAAATTGCGAAGCTTGAAGTTATCCGCCGCGGTAAAGTCCGCCGTGCGAAACTTTACTACCTGCGTAACCTGCGTGGTAAGAAAGCTCGTATCAAAGAAATTCGATAAGAATGAATGTCAAAAAGGAGCTTGCCTAGCCAAGCTCCTTTTTCATTCAGTTTCTTTTCCTGGCGAAATGCTAATAAAATGAAACCGCATATGGGCTCTTTTCAAGGAGCGTTTAAATTAGTGTGGCATACATACTCGTAAAAACCAGGTGCCGGTTTTTACTTTGGTCGTACCTAGAACAAAGTTTTCGAAAAAGAGCTTTATTAAATTTATTTTAAAAAATTATCGCCCATCGTGTTTATCTTGTCTGACTTATGTAAAATAAAGTTATGTACTCAAACAACATTTATATCGGAATGGTGGGAAAAGAATGGCCGAGAAAAAGAAGAATGAACTATGGGAATGGACGAAGGCACTCCTGATTGCTGTCGTGCTGGCAGCAGTTATTCGATACTTTTTATTTGCTCCAATAGTGGTAGACGGATTATCCATGATGCCTACGCTCCATGACCAGGACCGGATGATCGTTAACAAGCTCAGCTATAAAATTGGGGAGCCAGAAAGATTCGATATCATCGTCTTTCATGCACCCGAGAACAAAGATTACATAAAAAGAGTAATCGGCCTTCCAGGCGATAAAGTAGAATATAAAAATGATACGCTGTATGTGAATGGGAAAGCATACGAAGAACCATACTTGGAAGAATATAAAGAACAAGTGATTGATGGACCGCTGACAGATCCATTCACACTGGAAGAGAAGATCGGCAGGGAGACTGTTCCTGAAGGCCATCTTTTCGTCATGGGCGATAATCGCCGTTTCAGCAAGGATAGCCGCCACATTGGCACTGTACCATTTGATGAGGTGCTGGGCAAGACTAGCATCATCTACTGGCCAATTGAGGATATACGTACGATAGACTAGGGAATAATAGCACTCCAAAAGGCATACGAAAGTTTACATAATAGATGGGAGGTGACTGCTTTGACGATCCAATGGTTTCCAGGCCATATGGCGAAGGCTCGCAGAGAGGTCACGGAAAAATTAAAGCTCGTGGATGTCATTTATGAATTGGTGGATGCGCGGATCCCGTATTCGTCCAGAAATCCTATGATTGATGAAATCATACAGCACAAACCAAGAATCGTTTTACTGAATAAAGCGGATATGGCCGATAAAGCTGTTACAGAACAATGGCTGCGGTATTACCGTAAAAAAGGTATCACGGCTCTTGCGATCAACTCTCAGGCCGGTACTGGGCTTAAGCAAATCGTCCAGGAGTCCAAGGTCCTCCTGAAGGACAAGTTTGACCGCCTGAAGTCAAAAGGGGTCAATCCGAGGGCAATTCGGGCGATGATTGTCGGAATCCCTAACGCTGGGAAATCGACGCTGATCAACAGGCTTGCCGGAAAAAATATTGCCCAGACCGGTAACAGGCCTGGCGTCACAAAATCACAGCAATGGATCAAAGTGGGCAAGGAGCTGGAACTGCTCGATACTCCGGGAATTCTTTGGCCGAAGTTTGAGGACCAGGAAGTAGGTGCAAAGCTTGCAGTAACAGGAGCAATCAAGGATACAATCCTTAATCTTCAGGATTTGGCCGTATATGCTTTAAGATTCCTGGAAAAGCATTATCCAGAACGCCTCCAGGAGAGATATAAGCTTTCCGAGCTCCCCGAGGAGATTGTGGAGCTCTTTGATCAGATTGGCGATTTCCGCGGCTGCAGGATGCCCGGGGGATACGTTGATTATGACAAAGTCGCAGAGCTTGTGATCAGGGAAATACGAACAGAAAAACTAGGTCCGCTATCCTTTGAACGACCTGAGGATTTAAACTCTGTGGATGAGATAGAAAGTTAAACCCCAAAAATAAAGGTCCTGAGCTCAGGGCCTTTATTTTTGGTTTAAACTGCCGATACATAATAAAGAAGTATTTTAGGAGAAAATTTTCATGGAGAAATATACAATTGGTGAAATTGAACATCAGCTATTCGGGGAAGAGGAAATAAACAAGGAATTCCTGAAAAGCTTAAAAAAAGACAGCCGCAAAGGCGTGCAAAAACTTGTCTTAAAATGGGAAAAACAGGAAGAGTTGAAGAAGCAAGTCCATGAGCAATTCATCAACATGACTTCCTTTGAAAGGAAATACCGATCCGAAGGTTTCCGGAATATTGCTGGAATCGATGAGGCCGGACGGGGACCGTTAGCCGGGCCAGTCGTTGCAGGTGCCGTCATCCTGCCGGAGAGTTTTTATCTTCCAGGTCTCAATGATTCTAAAAAACTGTCAGAATCAAAAAGGGATGAATATTTTGAGGTCATCATGGCTGAAGCTCTTGCTGTCGGAGTCGGAATAATCAGTGCCGGGGAGATAGATGAAATCAATATTCTCCAGGCCAGCAAAAAAGCGATGCTTACTGCTGTCAACCAATTAGGGGTCACTCCCGATTATTTATTGATAGATGCCGTAAAGCTGGACACACCTTATCCGTATGAAGCATTGATTAAAGGTGATTCCAGAAGCATATCCATCGCGGCAGCTTCCATTATTGCCAAAGTAACAAGGGACAGGCTGATGAAAGAACTAAGTTTGGATTATCCCCAATATGGATTCGGGGCAAATATGGGGTATGGAACCGCTGAACACTTGAATGCCCTCAGAGAGTATGGTGTGACGGAGCACCACAGGAAGACTTTCGCTCCTGTAAGAGAGTGCATTCAGTAAAACTTGCAAAGCAGGTGGACCATGGAAACTGGAGCGCTTCAAGGCCTATTTAACCAGAAAACAACACAACAAATAACAACAGCTGAATTCCGGCCCGGACAAATTATCAATGGAAAAATCCTGAAGCTGTACCCTGAGCAGGTAGCTGAAGTGCAGATCGGGAACCAAAAAATGATTGCCCAATTAGAAGCGCCATTGTCAGCAAATCAACGTTATTGGTTCCAGGTACAGCCTGGAGATGGGAAGGTCCATTTAAAGGTGATTGGTTCAGGTACTGAGGATAAGGGCCAGCCGGGAAGCCTGGCAAAGATCCTTGGAGAATTTTCAATCCAGCCGACAAAGGAAAACATTGAGCTGGTACGCTTTTTTATTAAGGAGCAGCTACCGGTAAACCGTGAACTTTTAAAGCAGGCATCAGAGTGGTTAAGTTCGGTGGATTCACGCAGTGCCGGCCAGGATGCCATGAAGTTGATCCTGACGAGGGGCATTCCAGTTACACAGGCGGCGTTTGAGGCCGTGTATACCACCACAAAAGAACAATCACTTGTCCTCTTGATGGACAAGCTTGAAAAGGCCTTAGATCCAGCGTTGAATTCAGATGCAGGTGCAAGTCTCAAAAAACTACTGAATGAAATGCTTCCGTCCAATAAAATACTGACTTCTGAAGCAGCCCTGAATAATTTAGCAGCAATCTGGCTTAAACAGGACGGCAAGGAGAGTCAAGGTGCTCTCGAACTGCTAAAACAGCTTGGGGCGATTAGTTCAAGAGGCAGTGAAAGCCTTGTTTTGCAACAGATGCTTGCGAAGCTTCAAAGCTATGGCACATCCGGAGATGAACTTCCAGAAGGGCTGAATTATGTTAAAAATATCATTACCCATATTAACAATGGAGAAAGGTCCTTAGCCATACAAATGATTTCAAGCTTGATTCCTGAAAAAAACCTTTCTGTCAATGAGCTTGTAGAATCACTTAAAATGCTATTCTACCGAGCGCCGGGAAAAGAATCGGAGTTTCAGCAAGGACTCCAGGCTTTCAAACAGATATTGTCGATGGTGAGTGATGGAGAATCTCTGTCCATCCTGCTGGGAGGAAAGGATGGGTGGAGACAAGCTGGAATGGACATGCTTAAGGCCGCGGGCCAGCCTCAATCTGGCAATTTAACAGGCTTGCATGCACAGCTGCTTTCAGAAGCAATCAGCAAGGCAGAACAGCCACCGCCACTGCAGGAAGCAGGCACGGCGCTGCTCGCTGATACGAAGATAAAAAAATTCCTGTCATCACTTGGCCTGTCTTACGAATACCAGCTTGGCGAAGTTTTAAAAGATGGAGAGACTGGCAGGGCACAAGTATCGGAGACACTTAAATCCCTGGTGCTTCGCCTATTGAACGAGAATCCCCCACCTGCTGTCAAAGAGGCTTCAGAGCTGCTTTTGAACAAACTAACAGGGTTCCAGCTGCTTTCGCAGGAAGCTGGACCGATCCAGCAGCTTGTCGTGCAAATCCCCTTTGTATTAGGTGAAAAAATGACAGAGCTTACAATGCAATGGAGCGGAAAAAAAACCAGCGATGGAAAAATAGACGCTGATTTTTGCCGTGTACTCTTTTACCTAAAGCTTGAAAATCTAAATGATCTAATTGTTGATATGCAAGTGCAGAATCGCGTCATGAGTGTCCAGATTTTCAACGAAAATGCAGCACTGAAAAAAATGTCAGAACAAATGATGCCGGTGTTGAAATCAAAATTAGCGGAAATTAATTATCATTTGTCCTCGGTTCATTTCCATGTCCCTGGAAAATCACAGTCAGGGAAAAACCAGCGCAGTCTGTCCGACTTTTACAGCCAAAAAGAATATAGCGGAGTGGATATTAAAATATGAAACCACCAAAGCATACAAGGAAATCAGCAGTTGCCCTGGGATATAATGCTGGAAGTATGGACGCACCCAAAGTGATGGCGAAGGGGAAAGGAATCCTGGCTGAACAAATCATAGAAAAGGCGAAGGACCATGATATTCCCATCCAGGAAGATCCATCACTAGTTGAAGTGTTGAGTCAGCTTGAATTAAATGAGCGGATACCAGAGGAGCTATATCAAGCAGTAGCCGAAGTATTTTCCTTTGTCTATCATTTGGATAAACAAGCAGGAAAACAAAAATAATAATATCACAAACCAGAATATCCAGTATAGTTTTTTTAGCGTGTTTTTTCATAGCAAAAGCCGGGAAATACAGTCTTTCCGGCTTTTTGTCTGGGCAGGTATTTGCCCGGATGTTTTTTTGCAATATTTATAACGGGGAAATATTTAAATCATAATGGTAGACAATCAATATTTCATTATATAAAATGAAAGCGCAGTCTATTTTTTAAAAATTTAAATGAATTATATTTTCTACTTAGGAAATTGTATTTTCAGGTTTCTGGAAATATTGAGTTTTCCTAATAGATAGGAGGATGGGAAATGAATGTCCATGAGTATCAAGGAAAAGAAATCCTCAGAAAATATGGGGTAAAAGTACCGAATGGAAAGGTTGCTTTTACAGTCGATGAAGCTGTTGAAGCAGCTAAAGAGCTTGGGTCATCAGTAGTTGTCGTAAAAGCCCAAATCCATGCTGGCGGAAGGGGTAAAGCCGGCGGTGTCAAGGTTGCAAAGAACCTTGATGAAGTACGTACATATGCATCTGAGATTCTGGGCAAGACGCTGGTTACTCACCAGACTGGTCCGGAAGGCAAGGAAGTAAAACGCCTGTTGATTGAGGAAGGCTGTGACATCAAGAAGGAGTACTATATAGGCCTTGTGCTTGACCGTGCTACTTCACGTGTTGTCCTGATGGCTTCTGAAGAAGGCGGAACGGAGATCGAAGAGGTTGCTGAAGCAACTCCTGAAAAAATCTTCAAAGAAGAAATCGATCCTGTATTAGGCCTTATGCCATACCAGGCTCGCCGTATCGCTTTCAACATCAACATCCCTAAAGAACTAGTCAGCCAGGCTGTAAAGTTCATGATGGGCTTATATAACGCTTATGTCGAAAAGGATTGCTCAATCGCTGAAATCAACCCATTGGTTGTGACTGGTGACGGACAGGTAATGGCACTTGACGCTAAGTTGAACTTTGATTCAAACGCGCTATACCGCCAGAAGGATGTCCTTGAGTACCGCGACCTTGAAGAAGAAGATCCAAAAGAAATCGAAGCATCGAAGTATGACCTGAGCTATATTTCTTTAGATGGAAACATTGGCTGCATGGTTAACGGTGCCGGTCTTGCGATGGCAACGATGGATATCGTGAAGCATTATGGCGGAGACCCTGCAAACTTCCTTGATGTTGGGGGCGGCGCTACTGCTGAGAAAGTAACGGAAGCATTCAAAATCATCCTTTCAGATCCTAACGTAAAAGGAATCTTTGTTAATATCTTCGGCGGCATCATGAAGTGTGATGTAATCGCTACTGGTGTCGTGGAAGCTGCCAAGCAGGTTGGACTTGAGGTTCCGCTTGTCGTTCGCCTTGAAGGTACGAACGTTGATCTTGGAAAACAGATTCTTAATGAGTCTGGCTTGAATATCATTGCTGCTGAATCAATGGCAGACGGCGCTGAAAAAATCGTTTCATTAGTTAAGTAGGATCGAAAGGAGAGAATTTGACGTGAGCGTATTCATTAATAAAGATACAAAGGTCATTGTTCAAGGGATTACGGGTTCTACTGCCCTTTTCCATACAAAACAAATGCTTGAATATGGTACAAAAATTGTTGGAGGAACATCTCCAGGCAAGGGCGGTACAGAAGTTGAAGGCGTGCCTGTATTCAATACTGTACATGAAGCTGTTGATGCAACAGGTGCTAATGCGTCTGTAATCTATGTTCCGGCTCCATTTGCTGCGGATGCGATCGTTGAAGCTGTTGATGCCGAGCTTGATTTGGCAATCTGTATCACTGAGCATATTCCGGTATTGGATATGGTAAAGGTGAAGCGTTACATGGAAGGCAAGAAGACTCGCCTTGTAGGACCTAACTGCCCGGGTGTCATCACTCCTGATGAGTGCAAGATTGGAATCATGCCTGGATATATCCATACAAAAGGCCATGTCGGCGTTGTATCACGTTCTGGAACGTTGACTTACGAAGCAGTACACCAATTAACACAAGCTGGAATCGGACAGTCTACAGCTGTAGGTATCGGCGGAGACCCAGTTAACGGAACAAACTTCATCGATGTCCTGAAGGCATTCAATGAAGATCCGGACACATATGCGGTTATCATGATCGGTGAAATCGGCGGTACAGCTGAAGAAGAAGCAGCTGAATGGGTCAAGGCAAACATGACTAAGCCTGTTGTCGGCTTCATCGGCGGAAGAACTGCACCTCCTGGAAAGCGCATGGGCCATGCTGGTGCGATCATTTCAGGCGGAAAGGGTACAGCAGACGAAAAGATCCGTGTAATGAACGAGTGCGGCATCCAGGTTGCTGAAACGCCATCCGTAATGGGTGAAACTCTGATCAAGGTTTTGAAGGAACAAGACCTTTACGATCAGTGCAAAACACACTAGAATATAAAACCAGACAGTCCCTCCCTACAGAGGGGCTGTTTATTAATCCCAGGGGGAAGCAAATGGATGAATTGAAAATGAAACTAATCCGTCTTGTCCATAGCAGAAATGCGAGTTGGAAAACTATTTATTCTGCACTTAAAGCAAATACTGTACTAGCTGATTATAATACTTCAATGTATTCCTCTATCAATCCTCAAGCGCAACAAGTCAACAGAGACCATCAATTTATTTCCATCGATAAACTGCTCAATGACTACACCTCAAAGAAAATTCACCTGATCACTATTTTTGACCCCGAATATCCTATTAAGCTTAAGACAATCTATCAGCCACCCTGGATTCTCTTTGCCAGGGGAGATTTATCTTTGTTAAAGAACCCGATGAGCCTTGCTGTTGTTGGTTCAAGGAACGCCTCATCATATGGCATAGAAGCGATCGATTATTTATTTCCCTCATTAATAGAGAAGAACATACAGATTGTAAGTGGTCTTGCAAGGGGGATCGATGCCCATGCTCATAAAGCAGCCATAAAACTGGGCGGGAAAACAATAGGTGTCATAGCTGGAGGATTTAACAATCTTTATCCTAAGGAAAATGTTAAATTGGCAGAGTACATGATGGAAAAACAACTCGTACTGTCCGAATATCCACCAGCAACAATCCCGGCGAAATGGCAATTTCCGATGCGAAACAGGATTATCAGCGGTCTTTCAGGGGGGACACTTGTTATTGAAGCAAGAAAAAAGAGCGGCTCACTGATTACAGCGGATTTTGCATTGAATGAGGGCAGGGATGTTTTTGCTGTCCCTGGAAGTATTTTGACTCCTGATTCCGATGGAGTCCATTATTTAATCCAGCAAGGAGCTAAACTGGTCAAATGTTCTGAGGATATTTTAGAGGAACTTGGTATGTAATGGGGGATAATCGTATAAAATGCAAAAAAAGCCAATTTTAAATTTTTTAAGTATGAGGTTTATCAAAGAGAGAGACGGACAAAGAATGATATAGTGCTAGGCTGCAGCAATAATTGTAAAGGATGGATATGATAGAAAAAGTAAGAAAAAGTTTCGGAAATATACAATTTCAGCAAGTTATTTTTATATTTGAATGAAATTTTACATCAAAAAGGTTGAAATAATTTTCAATCTAGTATACATTTTGCATCAGGTATTTTAAAATTTCTAAAAGAGATGAAACCGTTTACTTACAATGGTTGATTTGACAACTTTAGGATAACTTGATAATAATTAATGTAATTTTATACCTCTAAGGAGGACAATTGGATGTCGGATTTTTTAGTCATCGTTGAATCGCCTGCAAAGGCAAAGACGATTGAGCGTTACCTGGGAAAAAAATATAAAGTGAAAGCCTCTATGGGGCATTTGATAGATTTGCCTAAGAGCCAGATGGGAATCGATACAGAAAATAATTATAATCCTAAGTACATTACGATCAGAGGCAAGGGGCCCGTACTGAAGGAATTGAAAACTGCCGCTAAAAAGGCAAAGAAAGTCTACCTCGCGGCTGACCCCGACAGAGAAGGGGAAGCGATTGCCTGGCATTTGGCCAACAGTCTCGACGTGGATGTCCATTCGGACTGCAGGGTTGTATTCAATGAAATTACAAAGGATGCCATCAAGGAATCTTTTAAACATCCACGGGCAATCAATATGGACCTCGTAGATGCCCAGCAGGCACGCCGAGCTCTGGACAGACTAGTAGGATATAATATCAGCCCGCTGCTTTGGAAGAAGGTCAAGAAGGGACTGAGTGCAGGGCGAGTGCAATCAGTTGCTTTAAGGATGATCATTGACCGTGAGAAGGAAATCGCTGCGTTTGTTCCAGAAGAATATTGGACAATCGGTGCTGAATTCCTGAAAGGCAAAAATTCATTTGAAGCTTCTTTTTATGGAATTGGCAAAGTAAAAGCTGAGTTGAAATCTGAAGAAGATGTCAAAAATATCCTTAAGCAAGTGAAGGGGAATAAATTCACTGTTGAGTCGGTGACGAAGAAAGAACGAAAGCGTAATCCTGCACCGCCTTTCATCACTTCTTCATTGCAGCAGGAGGCAGCCCGAAAGCTCAACTTCAGAGCCAAAAAGACAATGATGCTTGCCCAGCAGCTTTATGAAGGAATCGATCTCGGAAAAGAAGGAACAGTCGGTTTGATTACGTATATGAGAACGGACTCCACGCGAATTTCTGAAGTTGCACAAGGAGAAGCAAGGGAATATATCACAAGTGAGTATGGAGAAAATTTCATACAGACAGAGGCCAGGAAAGAGAAGAAGCAATCCAATGCTCAAGATGCTCACGAAGCAATCCGGCCAACCAGCACAATGAAGGTTCCTGAGAAGATAAAGGAATTCCTCTCAAGGGATCAGTACAGGCTTTATAAACTTATTTGGGAACGGTTCGTCGCAAGCCAGATGGCTCCTGCGATCATGGATACGATGAGCGTTGATTTGAAGAATGGAGAGGTTACTTTCCGCGCGACAGGCTCAAAGGTCAAATTCCCGGGGTTCATGAAGGTTTATGTAGAAGGTTCGGATGACCAGGTGGAAGAAAAGGATAAGTTCCTTCCTGACCTGAGGGAAGGTGACGAGGTCACGAAGAAAGAGATCGAACCGAAGCAGCACTTTACCCAGCCTCCTCCAAGATACACAGAAGCAAGGCTTGTCAGGACGCTAGAGGAAATGGGGATTGGCCGACCATCAACATATGCGCCAACACTGGATACAATCCAGAAGAGAGGCTATGTATCACTTGATAATAAACGGTTCGTGCCGACTGAGCTTGGTGAAGTAATCCATGAGCTGATGCTGGAATTCTTCCCGGAAATCCTGGATCTCGAGTTCACCGCCAAAATGGAGCAGAACCTCGATAATATTGAAGATGGAAAAATCCATTGGGTCAACGTCATTGACGAATTTTACCGTGATTTTGAAAAGCATCTCCAAGTAGCAGAAAAGGAAATGCAGGAAATCGAAATCAAGGATGAACCCGCCGGAGAAGATTGTGATCAATGCGGTTCCGCTATGGTATTTAAAATGGGCCGTTACGGCAAATTCATGGCCTGCAGTAATTTCCCGGAATGCAGGAATACGAAGGCGATCGTTAAGGAAATCGGGGTTAAATGCCCCAAATGTGAAGAAGGCAATATCATTGAGCGCAAGAGCAAAAAACGCCGGATTTTTTACGGCTGCGACCGTTTCCCGGAGTGCGATTTCCTATCATGGGATAAACCACTTGCAAGGAAATGCCCTAAATGCGAAAATATGCTAGTTGAAAAGAAGCTCAAAAAGGGTGTTCAGGTTCAGTGTACGGAATGCGACTATAAAGAGGAACCACAAAGCTAGAGTGAGCCAATGGCTCACTCTTTATCTTTGTAAAGGTGTTACCGGGGCTGACCAAGACGCTTCCGCTTTTCTTTTTTGAAACTTTTTTCTTTTCTTTTCGTAAATGTAAGTGCAAAATGATACAAGTATCAGGGTAAAGTAAATAAGGTTGAGTATATAATAGAAGCTTTATGTCAAGGCAAGTGTTATAATAATTATTTTGAAAAGGCTGATGCTTTTACTTTGCCTGTTTAGATATGGATCAGACAAGGCAATTGGATTTTCAACAAACAATATTTCTAATAGCTACTGGAGGAAATTGAAATGACTGAAGCTACTGTAAATGTCGTTGGTGCCGGTTTGGCCGGAAGTGAAGCTGCATGGCAGCTTGCTGAAAGAGGCATCAAGGTGAACTTATACGAGATGAGACCGGTTAAACAGACCCCGGCACACCATACTGATAAATTCGCTGAGCTGGTTTGCAGCAACTCTTTGAGAGCTAATACTTTAACTAACGCTGTTGGTGTTCTAAAGGAAGAAATGAGGAACATGAATTCTGTCATCATCTCAGCAGCGGACGCATGTGCTGTTCCGGCAGGGGGAGCTTTGGCAGTAGACCGGCACGAGTTCGCTGCGCATGTAACAAGCCGCGTGAAGGAACATCCCAATGTTACAGTATTTAATGAAGAAATCACTGAAATTCCCCAAGGTCCAACCATTATTGCGACGGGGCCACTGACAAGCCAGGCGCTTTCCCAGCAGCTTAAGGAGCTGACAGGGGAAGAATATCTATATTTTTATGACGCGGCAGCCCCAATTATCGAGAAAGACAGCATCGACATGGACAAGGTCTATCTTAAATCCCGATATGACAAAGGCGAAGCAGCTTATCTAAATTGTCCGATGACAGAGGAGGAATTTGACCGTTTTTATGAAGCGTTGATTTCTGCTGAAACAGTTCCTCTTAAGGAATTTGAAAAAGAGATCTTTTTTGAGGGTTGTATGCCAATAGAGGTCATGGGTCAAAGAGGAAGAAAGACAATGCTTTTCGGACCGATGAAGCCGGTTGGGCTCGAGGACCCTAGAACTGGAAAACGCCCTTATGCAGTCGTACAGCTCCGCCAGGATGATGCAGCTGGAACACTTTATAATATTGTGGGCTTCCAGACTCATTTGAAATGGGGACCACAAAAGGAAGTAATTCAACTGATTCCAGGACTGGAAAACGCTGAAATCGTCCGTTACGGTGTCATGCATCGTAATACCTTTATCAACTCACCTAAGGTATTAAAAGCAACATATCAATTCAGGAATAGAGAAGACTTATTCTTTGCGGGACAAATGACAGGTGTTGAAGGTTATGTTGAATCAGCGGCAAGCGGACTGATTGCTGGAATTAATGCTGCCCGTCTTGTAAATGGTGATGAGCCAGTGGAATTCCCTCATGAAACAGCAATGGGCAGCATGGCCAGGTATATAACAACGACTAACGCGAAAAACTTCCAGCCTATGAATGCAAACTTCGGGCTTTTCCCTGATCTTCCCGAAAGAATCAAGGCTAAGCAGGAACGCAATGAGAAGCATGCTTCCAGAGCACTGGAAACAATTCAGAAATTTGTGAAAAATTTGTAATTTCTATTGCTAGGGCTATATAAATATGATACTATTTAGTAGCCCTTGTGAGGTGACAAGATGGAAGCAAATGTGAACAATTCTTTAAACTTATTTATTGAATATTTACAAATTGAAAAAAATTACTCACAATATACAATTGAACATTATCAACATGATATTAGGGAATTTTTTTTGTTCATGTCTGAACAAGGCCTGACCAGCCTGGATGAAGTTGAGTATGCTGATACAAGGATTTACCTGACAAAATTATTTGACCAGCAGCTTTCCAGGAAGTCAGTCGCCCGAAGGATTTCGTGTATGCGCAGCTTTTACAAGTTCTTGCTTCGTGAAAAAATAGCCGGGGATAACCCATTTTCCCTCGTATCCATCCCGAAACTGGAAAAACGGCTGCCAGACTTTTTTTATGAAGAGGAACTTTCCCAGCTATTTAAAGTTTGTGAAACCGAAACCGCGATCGGAAAGAGGAACAAAGCCCTTTTGGAACTGCTTTACGCTACAGGAATCCGTGTAGGTGAGTGCTGTAAAATCATTCTGAAGGATATAGATTTATCTCTTTCTACAGTTTTAATCCATGGAAAAAGGAAAAAGGATAGATATGTGCCTTTCGGAAGTTTTGCTCAGGATGCGATTGAAGACTACATAAAAAATGGAAGACCAGACCTTCTGAAGGATAAGGACGATCATGGCCATTTATTTGTAAATTTCCGTGGCGGCCCTCTTACGGACAGAGGAATCAGGGAAATTTTGAATAAACTGATTGAAAAGTCTGCCCTGACAGGGAAAATCCATCCCCATAAACTGCGCCATTCTTTCGCTACACATATGATGAGCAATGGAGCAGACATGAGGACAGTACAGGAACTAATGGGTCATGCATTCCTGTCTTCAACGCAAGTATATACCCATGTTACGAAAGAGCACTTGCGCAATATTTATATGTCACATCATCCGAGGGCGTAAGCCAAAAGGAGGACGAAGGAATGTCAGAGTTCCATGCCACAACGATATTTGCTGTTCAACATAAGGGCCAATGCGCAATGTCAGGCGATGGCCAGGTGACCTTTGGGAATGCTGTAGTGATGAAACACACAGCTAAGAAGGTTCGAAAGTTGTTTAATGGTAAAGTAATTGCAGGATTTGCCGGTTCAGTTGCAGATGCATTCACCCTGTTTGAAATGTTTGAAGGCAAGCTCGAGGAATACAACGGAAATCTCCAAAGAGCTGCAGTCGAACTAGCTAAGCAATGGAGAAGTGATAAAGTCCTCAGGAAACTTGAAGCAATGTTGATTGTATTGAATGAAACTGATATGCTTCTTATTTCCGGAACAGGGGAAGTCATTGAGCCTGATGATGGCATTCTTGCGATTGGTTCTGGAGGGAATTATGCTTTATCTGCAGGCCGTGCATTAAAACAATATGCTGGGGAACATTTAACAGCGAAAGAAATCGCGAAGTCTTCATTGGAAATTGCTGCTGACATTTGTGTTTACACAAACCACAATATTATCGTGGAAGAACTGTAACGGAAAAGGAGTGTTGAGTGTGAAACAAACGACAAGTTTAACTCCAAGGCAGATCGTGGAAAAGCTGGATCAGTATATTATCGGCCAAAAGGATGCTAAAAAAGCTGTTGCAGTTGCTCTCAGAAATAGATATCGCCGCGGCTTGCTCGCTGAAAATATCCGTGATGAAATCATCCCGAAAAATATCCTGATGATTGGTCCGACTGGTGTAGGTAAAACAGAGATTGCCAGAAGAATGGCTAAGTTGGTAGGCGCTCCTTTCGTCAAGGTCGAAGCGACAAAGTTCACTGAAGTCGGCTATGTTGGCCGTGATGTCGAGTCAATGGTAAGAGATCTTGTTGAAACCTCAATCAGGCTAGTGAAAGAGGAAAAAATGGAGCGTGTAAAGGAACCGGCAGAAGAAAACGCAAATCGCCGTCTCGTTGAACTGCTGGTCCCTTCAGCGAAAAAATCCGTCAATTACAAAAATCCGCTAGAAATGTTATTCGGTGGCAGCCAGCAGCAGCCCGAACAAGAGTCTACTCAATCAGAAGACTTAGGGTTATTTGAAAAGCGTAAAATTATCAAGCAAAAGCTCGATCATGGTGAGCTTGAGGATGAGCTGATAACGGTCGAAGTCGAGGAACAAGCACCTTCCATGTTTGACATGCTCCAGGGCTCGGGAATGGAACAGATGGGAATGAACATGCAGGATGCTTTAAGTGGCTTAGTTCCGAAGAAGCTCAAGAAACGAAAGCTTCCTGTTCGTGAAGCGAGGAAGGTATTAATCAATGAAGAGGCCCAAAAGCTGATTGATATGGATGAGGTAACTCAGGAAGCTACATTTCGTGCAGAGCAGGCAGGCATTATATTCATTGATGAGATTGACAAGATTGCCAGCAAGAATTCTGGAGGATCCAGTGCTGATGTTTCGCGTGAAGGTGTTCAGAGGGACATACTGCCTGTTGTGGAAGGGTCGACTGTTAACACGAAATACGGTCCTGTAAAAACAGACCATATCTTATTCGTCGCTGCTGGTGCATTCCATATGGCAAAGCCTTCTGATCTGATACCTGAATTGCAGGGGCGTTTCCCAATCAGGGTAGAGCTGACTAAGCTGACAGTTGAAGACTTTTACAGGATTCTTGTTGAGCCTGATAACGCGCTTACAAAGCAATACGAAGCTTTATTGGAAACTGAAGGTATACAAATTGAATTTTCTGACGATGCTATTCGTAAGATAGCAGAAGTCGCTTATGATGTAAACCAGAATACGGATAATATCGGAGCCAGAAGGCTGCAGACGATCCTTGAGAAGCTGCTGGAAGACCTCAGCTTTGAAGCTCCAGACATCAATCTGGAGAAGGTAGCGATCACTCCGCAATATGTAGAAGAAAAACTAGGCGCTATCTCAAGAAACAAAGATTTAAGCCAGTTCATATTATAATGGTATCGTTTTAATGCATACTCAATAGGGTAGACAAATAAAGGCTGCCTATTGTGCTGAAGTATTGAAACTAGCCAGAAATTAAAATAAATGTAATATTGTTTGACGCAAATAGGAGGAAGAATCAATGGACTTACTATCAAAAACTAGAAAAATTAATGCCCTGCTCCAAAAAGCTGCCGGCAAACCGGTAAACTTTAAAGAAATGTCAGAGACGCTAAGCGAAGTCATCGAAGCGAATATCTTTGTTGTCAGCCGCAGAGGGAAACTTTTAGGCGTAGGAATCAATCAGCAGATTGAAAACGAGCGCATGGTAAAAATGCTTGAAGACCGCCAATTCCCTGAAGAATACACAAAGAATCTTTTCAATATCCAGGAGACATCACCTAACCTGGATGTGGACAGTGAATATACAGCATTCCCTGTTGAAAACAAAGAACTTTTCAAAAACGGGTTAACAACGATCGTGCCGATCATCGGCGGCGGTGAGCGCCTGGGTACACTGATACTTGCCCGTCTTGAGGAACAATTCCACGATGATGACCTTATTCTTGCAGAATATGGCGCAACCGTGGTAGGGATGGAAATCCTTCGTGAAAAGGCTGAAGAGATTGAAGATGAGGCTCGCAGCAAAGCTGTAGTACAAATGGCAATCAGTTCTCTATCCTATAGTGAACTTGAAGCGATTGAGCACATCTTCGAAGAACTGAACGGAAAAGAAGGCTTGCTTGTAGCTTCAAAAATCGCTGACAGAGTCGGCATCACTCGTTCTGTAATCGTCAACGCACTGCGCAAGCTGGAAAGCGCAGGCGTTATCGAGTCCCGTTCCCTTGGAATGAAAGGAACTTATATCAAGGTTTTAAATGACAAGTTCCTGTTTGAACTTGAAAAGCTTAAGAGCAACTAAATAAAGAATAAAAAAGTCCGCTGATCTTCAGCGGATTTTTTTTTATGTTAAAGACCATCTGGATACACGTAATAAACAACCAAAAGCAAAAGGAGTCAACTGCACAATGTTACAAATTTATTGCGATTCTTTTACACCCCTCCTTCTATCACACGAAAACTAATGATTTCGATAAAGAAAATAATGGAAAAAGGATAAAGAAATCTAGGTATTTTAACCCTTAAGCAATTTAGAAACCAACCAATTTTTACATCGTTATTCCCATCTTTTTTTTAAAACTTTACAAAAATCTGGTGTGAATTAATAAAAATATAAAAAATAGTAAACTGATAGGTCTTTTAGCCTATTTTGAAAAATGAGCATTATGCATGATAAAAATTAACCGAAAGTACATAGACAGATTATTTCAGATTCTTTACAATTAGGAATATAATGACGAAATTCAGCAAAGAATTACAAAATCCAGCAAAATAATCCAGTGTGGCAATTGCGAGGTGCAAAAATTGAAGTTGTTTTCAAATACAGTATCAACCCTCGAACATGCGTTGAACTATTCTTCGGCGAAGCAGAAAGTCATTTCGCAGAATATCGCGAATGTTGATACACCGAATTATAAAGCGAAGGATGTCTCCTTTAAGGCTGTGTTCGGGGATGTTATGGGGCAATCCTTTCAAGCAAATAGATCTGACGCCCGGCATTATGAATTCAGCAGCAGGGCGAGCCGTTTGCCTGGAGTCGTTAATAAGCCGTATGTGAATTATAACGAAAATGGGAACAGTGTTGATTTGGATAAAGAAATGGCCGACCTGGCTACGAACCAAATTTACTATAATGCGCTGACTGAGAGGATTAATGGGAAATTCAACTCTCTCCAAACAGTCATTAGGGGAGGTAAGTAAGAATGAGCATGTTTCATAGCATGAACACAACATCTTCTGCGTTGACTGCCCAGCGCCTCAGGATGGATGTCATCTCTTCGAATATGGCGAACGTCGATTCGACAAGAGGGGTAAATGGAGAGCCATACCGGAGGAAAATGGTTGTCCTTGAACCTAAAGAAGGAAACTTTTCTTCATTCCTTAATAGAGCAATGGGGAAAACAGAAGGAGCCGGGGCAGGAAATGGGGTTAAAGTATCAAGAATTGTAGAGGACAGAGAAAATCCGCTTAAGACGGTATATGATCCTGAACACCCTGATGCTGATCAAGAAGGATACGTTGCTTACCCGAATGTAGATCCTTTAAGGGAAATGGTGGATTTGATAAGCGCTACTCGTTCTTATGAAGCCAATGTCACAGTTTTTAACGCTTCCAAGGGTATGATGATGAAAGCCCTTGAGATCGGTAAATAAGGAGATAACTAAATGAACTCAGCTGGGATTAATTCTGTCAGCCAAATGGTCCAACCATTTCAAACAAAAGTGTCTACTCCCACACATACACCATACGAAGCACAAAAAAGTTTTTCGTCCGTACTTAAGCAATCTATTGAAAATTTAAATAACACACAGCTTCAGTCAGATGCGATGACAAATAAATTGGCTCGTGGGGAAAATGTTGACCTTCATCAGGTAATGATTGCAAGCCAAAAGGCGAGCATTACACTGCAGGCTACAATGGAAGTCAGGAATAAAGTGGTTGAAGCATATCAGGAAATGATGAGAATGCAAGTTTAATAATTAGCTAAAAACTAAGATTAGATCGGTTATTAGCTGTATAAAAAGAAGAGACTTAATAACCGGGGGATTGAAATGAAAGAAACCGTTCAAAAGTATATACATACAATGAAGGATTTCTGGCAAGGGCGCACCAGAAAGCAAAAAATCGGTCTTGGTGCGTCTATTTTCTTTGTTCTAATAGTTGCCGTCCTTACAGCTTATTTCACTACCAGGACCTCTCTTGAGCCACTTTACAGCAATCTATCACCTGCTGAGACAGGGAGCATCAAAGAGAGCCTTGATGCCAGAGGCATACCATCCGAGATTGCCGATGGCGGGAAAACGATCCTGGTACCGGCAGAGTCAGTTGACAGCTTAAAAGTCGAGCTTGCGGCTGAAGGGATTCCTAAGTCGGGCAGCATCGATTATACCTTTTTTAGCCAAAATGCTGGAATGGGTATGACAGACAATGAGTTCTTTGTTCTGAAGCTTGAAGCAATGCAGACAGAATTGGCGAATTTGATGAAGGGGATCGATGGAGTAAACGATGCTAAGGTAATGATTAACCTTCCTGAAAAAGGGATTTTTGTTAGCGATAATGAGCAGCCTGCATCGGCTTCCATCGTACTAAATACAAGCCCAGGCTATCAATTCAAGGAAGACCAAATAAGCGCACTGTATCACTTAGTGGCTAAAAGTGTACCGAACCTTCCTACAGATAATATCGTCATCATGAATCAGTTTTTTGAGTACTTTGATCTAAAAAATGAAAATAATTCCAGTGGGGCATCTTTTGCGTCCCAGCATCAGATTAAACAGCAGATTGAAAGAGACGTCCAAAGACAAGTGCAAAATATGCTGGGAACCCTTATGGGTCACGACAAAGTAGTCGTTTCAGTAACTGCCGATATAGACTTTACCCAGGAAAACAGAGAAGAAAACATCGTAGAGCCTGTTGATCAAGAAAATATGGAAGGAATCGCAATCAGCGCCCAGCGGATTACTGAAACTTTCACAGGGAACGCCGGCCAGGCCGGTGGGATTCCTGAGGGAGGCAATCCCGGTGAAACGACCGGATCCCAATACTTGGAGGGTGCAAATGGTAATGGCGATTATGAAAGAGTCGAAGAAACAATAAATAATGAAGTCAGCCGGATCCGCAAGGAAATTACCGAAAGCCCATACAAGGTGAGAGACCTCGGCATCCAGGTCATGGTAGAACCGCCGACACCGGATGACGAAAGTTCACTGCCGCAGGAAAGAGTAGAAGATATTACAAGAATCCTTGGCACGATTGTCAGGACAACGATTGATAAGGATGCTCTTGGAACGGAGCTGACCGATGAGTTAATAGAAGACAAGGTCGTTGTATCTGTGCAGCCGTTCAATGGAAAGGTTACATTCGAGAATAACGTTGTAGAAAAACTGCCTTGGTGGATATATCTTGTAGGAGGTTTGTTGCTCGCCGCAATCGTAATCCTGCTGCTTCTATTCATGAGATCCAGGAAGAATGCAGTTGAAGAAGAAGAATATGTAATGGAAGAAAAGTATGAGCAAATCCGTGTTCCTGATGTGAACAAGGAATTTGAGACAGAGGGGACAATGAAGAAAAAGCAGCTGGAAAAAATGGCGAAAGAAAAGCCAGAGGATTTCGCGAAATTATTGCGAACATGGATTTCTGAGGATTAGGAGGAGGACCAATGGTGAGGAAAGACCAAAAAGAATTAACAGGAAAACAGAAGGCTGCAATCCTCCTGATCTCGCTAGGGCCAGATGTTTCGGCTTCAGTTTATAAGCATTTAAGTGAAGAAGAAATCGAGAAACTTACACTTGAAATCTCTGGTGTGAAGAAGGTGGACTCGATGGCAAAGGAAGAAATTCTGGAAGAGTTCCACAGTATCGCGCTGGCACAGGATTATATCACACAAGGTGGAATTGGCTACGCTAAAACGGTATTGGAAAAAGCACTGGGAACCGATCAGGCCGCAGTGATTATCAATAGATTGACCTCATCACTGCAAGTGAGGCCATTTGATTTTGCGCGAAAAGCGGATGCCGGACAAATTCTCAATTTCATTCAAAATGAGCATCCGCAAACAATTGCTCTTATACTTTCTTATTTAGACTCGGCACAAGCAGGCCAGATTTTATCTGAACTGCCACAGGATGTCCAGGCTGATATCGCCAGGCGCATAGCCGTGATGGACAGCACATCACCAGAAATCATCAATGAGGTGGAGCAGATTCTTGAAAGGAAGCTCTCTGCAACTGTTACTCAGGACTATACGCAAACTGGCGGTATTGAGGCTGTTGTTGATGTATTGAATGGAGTGGACCGTGCAACCGAGCGCACGATTCTTGATGCCCTGGAAATCCAGGATCCAGAGCTTGCAGAGGAAATCAAGAAGCGGATGTTCGTGTTCGAAGATATTGTCACACTTGATAACCGGGCAATCCAGCGTGTTATCAGAGACTGTGAAAATGAAGATCTCATGCTTGCTCTTAAAGTATCAAGTGATGAAGTGAAAGAAATTGTCTTTAAAAATATGTCTAAGCGGATGGTTGAAACCTTCCAGGATGAAATGGAATTCATGGGTCCTGTAAGACTGCGGGATGTCGAAGAAGCCCAGTCCAGGATTGTAGCAATTATTCGACGTCTGGAAGAAGCCGGTGAAATCGTCATTGCCCGTGGCGGGGGAGATGATATTATTGTCTAGGCTCATCAAATCTCAATACACCAGTACCTTGCCTGCAGAAAAAAAGGTCATTTCCATCCGGATGTTGGAAGCATCAAATCAACATGAGGATCCACAGGTATTCACTCATACAGAAGATGAAAGAAGGAGGATCCTGGATAATGCGGCAGCAGAAGCAGATAACATTGTGTCCAGGGCCATTGAAGAAGCAGAGCAGATCCGTCAGCAAATCTACCTGGAGAAGCAAGAATGGGAGCAGCAAAGTTCCCTCTTAGCCGAAGAATCCAGGCAGCTTGGTTTTGAGCAAGGCTATCAAGAAGGCAAAAACCAGGGTTATGCAGAATATCGTCAAACAATCCTGTTTGCTCAGGAAACAGTTGAAGCGGCGAAACGGGATTACCAGAATCATATTGAATCAGCAGAAAAGGTCATTCTTGATCTCGGAGTGAAAATTGCAGGGAAGATACTTGGTGAAAAACTAGCAGCAGCTGAAGGTTTCCTTACCCTGGTAAAAAGAGCATTAAAAAACTCCAGAGATTATAAGGATATTCAGCTGCATGTACATCCAAAACATTACCAGGACCTGCTTTCTCAAAAAGAAGAACTGATTGCCATCTTTCCAAAGGATATTGATTTTTATATCTACCCGGATGATGAGCTTGAGGAGACTTCGTGCATCATAGAATCAGAAAATGGCAGGATTGACGCAAGTGTAGACAGCCAATTGGAGGAAATCAAAATTAAGCTGTTTGAAATGCTGGAGAGTGAACAATGATGAAGGCCGAGGATTTATTGGAACATGTCGACTTTGTGGATAGTTTTAAACGTTACGGACGTGTAAAAAGAGTTATCGGCTTGATGATTGAATCCCAAGGTCCTGAAAGTTCAATAGGTGATGTGTGCTTTATCCATGTTGGCACTAAGAAAAAGCGGAAAATACAGGCCGAGGTTGTCGGCTTTCAAGATGAAAATGTCATTTTGATGCCGTATACATCCATTCATGATATATCACCTGGAAGTCTGGTTGAAACGACAATGAAACCGCTTGAAATCAAAGCTGGGCCTGGTTTGATCGGGAAAGTAGTTGATTCTCTGGGGGTTCCGCTCGACCAATCAAGCCTGCCAAAAGGATTGGCATCCGTTCCAACAGAACAAGATCCGCCCAACCCTTTGAGCAGGCCGCCAATCTCAGAACCAATCGAAGTTGGAGTCCGGATGATTGACAGCCTGCTCACAGTCGGCAGCGGCCAGCGTGTTGGGATTTTTGCCGGAAGTGGTGTCGGGAAGAGTACGTTGCTGGGAATGATTGCGAGAAATACTAACGCAGACCTGAATGTTATTGGACTTATTGGTGAGCGTGGCCGGGAAGTCAGGGAATTCATAGAACGTGATTTGGGGCCGGAAGGGTTAAAACGTTCAATTGTGGTTGTCGCAACTTCTGACCAGCCTGCATTGATGCGGATTAAAGGTGCCTATACGGCAACAGCCATCGCAGAGTATTTTCGCGACAAAGGTTTGAATGTCATGCTGATGATGGATTCTGTTACACGGGTAGCGATGGCCCAGCGGGAAGTAGGACTGGCAGTTGGCGAACCACCTACCACGAAAGGCTATACTCCTTCCGTCTTCGCCATCCTTTCGAGGCTCCTCGAAAGGACAGGGACAAATGAATTTGGATCAATAACAGGCTTTTATACTGTGCTTGTAGATGGTGATGACATGAATGAGCCGATCGCCGACACGGTGCGGGGAATTCTTGATGGCCACTTTGTATTGGACAGGGACTTAGCCAATAAAGGCCAATACCCGGCAGTGAACGTGTTAAAAAGCATAAGCCGAATCATGAATAATATTGTCTCCGATGATCATGTCAAAGCAGCAGAAAGATTGAGGGAATTATTAAGTACCTATATCAATGCTGAGGATCTGATTAATATCGGCGCATATAAAAAAGGCACATCTGTGGAAATAGACGAAGCAATTATGAGATATCCACAAATCCTTAATTTCTTAAAACAAGGAACCAATGAAAAAGTTTCAATAAATGAGAGTGTCCAGGCTCTATTGCAACTGGTAAGGAAAGGTTGATGGTTCAATGAGATATCAATTCAAGTTTGATAAGATCCTTTCACTCAAAACGAGAGAAGTGGACGAAGCTCAAGTCGTTTACCAGGATTCAGTCAAAAAATTCGAAGAGGCTGCTGACCGACTCTATCATCTGCTGAAGAAAAAAGAGGACATTGAGTGTTTCCAATCAGACCGGCTGCTGGATGGTTTGCCAGTTCAGGAAATACGACACCATCAACAATTTATCGGGAATCTGGAAAAATCGATTGCTCACTATCAAAAAGTCGTGATGAACGCTAGAAATATCATGAACTATCAACAAGTGAAGCTGATGGAAAAAAATCAAGAAGTAAAAAAGTACGAAAAAATCAAAGAGAAAGACCATCTTCAATTTCTTGCAGCTGAAAAATATGCAGAGAGCAGGATGATGGACGAAGTCTCGATTCAGCAATACATGAACCGGGAAATTAGGTGATCGAATGGCGCAGAAAGTGGAGGAAAAGGAAAGTCAAGAAGAAAATAAGTTCCATTGGTTTTTGATGGTGGTTGCCATCCCAAGCATGTTTGCAGTTGTTATTGCTCTGGTTGCTCTTTCGATACTGGGGATCAATATTTTTGAAACTGCGAAGGACATTGGCGGAAAAGTACCATTCATTTCTCAGTATGTGAGTGAAGAGAACCAGCCGTCCACCGAGGAATTTGAAAAGAATATCATCAGCCTTGAAGCAGAAATTAAAGACCGGGAAGCAAAAATGGAACAACTGGAGTCGAAAATCGACAGCAAGGATACACAGCTGAAACGTATGGAACTGGAAAAAGCACAGCTGCAGGCACAAATAGAGGAATTGACTGCGATCCAGGAAGAAAACAAGCGAGCATTCCGGGAAATCGTCAAAACGTATGAAACGATGTCAGCAAAGAGTGCGGCACCGATTATCTCCAATATGGACACGGACGAAGCAGTTAAGATTCTGACAAATATCAAGCCGGAATCACTAGCTGCCATTATGGAAAAACTCCCAGCCGAAGAAGCAGCTAAGTATACAGAATTACTGACGAACGAAACGAACTGAAATTAGTTAATTCCACGAAACTTGAGAGGAGGTGAAAAAAATGGAAATTGGTGGTCTTGGTTTTTTTAATACCATTGCCGCGGGAAAGCAGCAAGTACCTGATAAGACAGAAAAAAATGGGAGTTTTGCCGGGTTGATGTTAACAGTTTTATCGGGGAAAACCAATCAAGCCGCAGCAACTGAAGCAGATAAAGATGGAGAAATGCTTGAGAAACTAAGTTCGCTGGCAGAATTAATCAACGTATCGGACCTTTTAGAGCTGGAAGATGGGATGAAGCTTCTGGATATGCTGAATTCAGATTCTGGAGGTCTATTAAACAAGGTGCTGTCACAACTTGGGATCAATAATGAAGAATTGAAAATTTTTATTCAAAAGTGGTCCGGTGCTGATGGAGAAAAATTGGCGAATGCCTCTGATGAAGAGCTGCTGGCTTCCATTTCGGTGTTATTAACAGGGATAGCCAATCAGCCTGCGGATGAACTATTGGTGAAGTTAGACCAAAGTGATGTACAAGCCTTAAAGGCACTGAAGCTATATGAATTAATGTCCAGATATGCTGATGGTCAAGGTTTTAAAAACTCTGATTCTATAAAGGAATCTTTGAAAAGTCTCGGTGAAGCATTAAAGAACCTTTTGGGAACAAACAACACCAATTCAACTACCGATTATTTACAAAAACGATTTACCCAGTTAGCTGGCGACCTAAACCTTGGTTCGAAAAAAATCTTTTCGGAGGGTAATAGTTTAGTTGACCATAGCTCAGTTTTAAAGACGGACGGTCCAACAGGAACACTTGGTTTCCTGCCACAAATGACCAAGGCTGAACAGCTGGTGTTAACGATGAACAGCCCAGAAAGGCCAGTTTCAGCTGATCAATTAATGAAGCAGTTTGAATCAATCCTTTCAAAATCGCATTTTATGAACAGTGGTGGAACACAAAAATTATTCATCAAGTTATTCCCTGAGCACCTGGGCAGCATCCGGATCGAACTTTTCCAGAGGGACCAAACAATGATGGCAAGAATCATAACCACCTCTGGTACGGCAAAGGAAACGCTCGAATCACAGATTAATGGGCTGAAACAGGCATTTGCTGCGCAGAACCTTTCGGTTGACAGGATTGAAGTGACTCAGCAGCAGGCCCAGCAAGAACGGTTCCTGAACAAGGATTCAGAGCAGCAGCAAAGACAGTCAGACAGAGGGCAGCAAGAAAAGAAAGACGAAAAGGGGGATTTTAATCTCTCCTTTGAAGAGGCACTGCTAAATACTGAAGCTTAGGAGATAGACAATGGTGAATACAATCAATTCTACTTATCTGCTGTCCAATCTTCAAAAGGACAGGAAAGCTGGTTCGGATATTCTCGGAAAAGATGATTTTTTGAAAATCCTGATGACCCAGCTGCAGAATCAGGATCCTTTGAATCCGATGCAGGATAAAGATTTCATAGCACAAATGGCAACATTTTCGACACTTGAGCAAATCACGAATATGGGAAAATCAATCGACCGTTTTGTGCAGGCTGAACAGCAAAACAAAATGATTTCCTATAGCCAGTTTGTGGGCAAGGATATTACCTGGCACAAGATTGAAAGTGCAAATGGTGAGGAAACCGTTAAACAAGGAAATGGAAAAGTTGCCACAGTCCAGTTCAAGGAAGATACCGTTTCTTTTGTACTTGAGGACGGCACGACCCTGGAACCAGCGAATATTTCGCAGATCAATGAGTTATCAAGCGAAAATCATATGCTGCAGGCGAGCATGTTGATTGGAAAGACCATTACCTATCTTGATGAAAATAACCAAGAGAAATCTGCTAATGTCCTGTCTGTTTCATTTAAAAATGGAAAGACATCTTATTTGCTGGACGATGAGAATAACACAAGCATCATTTCTTCACAGATTACAAAAATTCAATAACATAAGGAAGTGATGTAATGGATAAGACGCAGTTCCGTCCAATTCATTCACTGCCTGTTAACAGGAATCACCAAAAACCAGCGAATGCTAACAAGTTAACACAAACACCTTTTTCCTTGCAATTGCAGAGTGCAATCGAATCAAAGAATGGACTGACCATAAGCAAGCATGCAACTGAACGATTGGAGCAGCGAGGAATTAACATATCCCAGGAGCGCTGGAACAGGATTGAGGAAAAAGTTAGTCAGGCTAAAGCCAAAGGCGTGAGTGATTCACTTGTTCTGCTGAAAGACGCGGCGCTGATTGTCAGCGCGAAAAACAACACGGTCATTACAGCCATGGGCAGGCAGGAAGCAGCAGAACAAATATTCACCAATATAAATGGAACGATCGTCATGGAAAATTAAAATAAATAGGCTGGACCTTTACGGAGGCCTGGGCTGTGGACCGATTGAAGCAGCCCCCAAATCGAAAGGAGTTTTAAATAATGCTTCGTTCAATGTACTCAGGAATCAGTGGAATGAAAAACTTCCAAACAAAACTCGACGTAATCGGCAACAATATTGCCAATGTAAATACCTACGGTTTCAAAAAGGGCCGTGTTACTTTTAAGGACACAATGAATCAAACCATTTCCGGTGCTAGTGCTGCACAAAACGGAAAGGGTGGAAAAAATCCTATGCAGGTAGGACTAGGTTCCACTATTGCAACAATAGATACGATTGATACACAATCAAGCTTGCAGACAACAGGAAGATCTCTTGACCTGGCAATTTCAGGTGATGGTTATTTTGTTGTTAAGCAAGGAAATGCACAGTTCTACACTCGGGCAGGTAACTTCTATCTTGATGAGGAAGGGACACTTGTTAATGGTGATGGATATAAAGTTCAATCGAACAATAATGGGGTTCTTGAGGATATTAAAGTGGATGTAAATTCTATTTTGCCAGCCCAGAAGTCAACCGAGTTGAAAATTGATGGGAACTTCCCAACTGGAGTTGCTGGTGACACTGAGCAGCTTCAACAAATAAAGGTAGTTGATAGTGATGGTGAGGAACATACAATTGAGTTAAGTGTTAAATCAACAGGAACTTCAGGTGAATGGAAAATTACACTTCAAGATAGATCTAAAAGTTCTTTAACTGATTTGGTCATTACAATAAAGGATGGGGCGATTACTAATGAAAATGGTACATTAGCTGTTGATGATGGAACAGCCCTTGGTGAGCCAATTCCCCTAGATATTTTACTTGGAAACGTTACTTCAAATGCTGGGAACCTGAATGCTCTATTCTCACCTAACGGAACCACCCAAGGTGCAATAGAAAGCTTCAGCATTGGTCAAACAGGTGAAATCAGCGGTGTCTTCTCAAACGGACGAGTAGAAACTCTGGGTGTTCTAGCTCTAGCCAAATTCAGTAATGCAGCAGGGCTTAGTAAAGTAGGTAATAATATGTTTCAGGACTCAGTTAACTCAGGTACAGCAAATATTGGTACTCCAGGGGATGGGTATGGAAATATAGCATCCGGAGCACTCGAAATGTCTAACGTAGATCTATCAGAAGAATTCACGGAAATGATCACGGCTCAGCGTGGTTTCCAGGCAAATACAAGAATCATTACAACCTCTGATGAAATTCTTCAAGAATTGATTAACCTAAAACGATAGACTAGGAGAGGAGCAGGGCTGAAAGGGAGATCCTTTTAGCCCCTGTGAATTATTGTGATTAAAGTAACGAAATTAAACGGTAAATCATTTAGGATTAATTCATTATTTATCGAAGTAGTAGAAGCTTTTCCGGACACAACAATTACCTTAACCAATGGACGAAAGTATGTCGTAAGGGAAAGTGAAGACGAAGTGAGCAAATTGATCCAGGAATTTTATCAGAGTGTCGGCCTTCTTGGAGGGCGAATGTTGGAGGAACTGAATCATGAAGAATAATAAACTGGTAATGATTATGTCGGTCATGCTGGTAGCCATATTGCTTGTAGGGACGATCGCAGTTGTAGCGGTTATGAAGCTTACAGCTGAAGATGGTGAAAAAGAGCCAAGCATCGATGAGGTGCTGGAGGCTTCCGTAGACATTCCCGAGGTAACAACGAACCTTGCATCAAATGATTTTATAAAAATTTCTTTTAAAATTGAAACAGACGGCAAAAAGGCGAAGGAAGAGCTGGAAAAGAGAGATTTTCAGGTGAAAAACCTGATTATTTATGAACTATCCGAGAAAAAGGCAGAAGAGCTGCAAGGCAAGGAAGGCAAGATGAACCTTGAAGAAGTCCTGAAAACGAAGATAAATGACCTGATGCTTGACGGAAAGGTCAAAAAGGTCTACATAACAGGTTCTCTCCTCCAATAACAGATTGAATTAAATTACCGTAACTATATGGAGGTGAGGAGCATGTCGGGAGATGTATTGTCGCAAAGCGAAATTGATGCTTTGTTATCAGCATTATCAACAGGAGAAATGGATGCGGATGAATTAAAGAAAGAACAAGTAGAAAAAAGGGTTAAAGTTTATGATTTTAGAAGAGCTTTACGTTTCTCGAAAGATCAAATCCGCAGCCTTACCCGAATCCATGAAAACTTTGCCAGGTTATTGACTACTTTTTTCTCCGCCCAGTTAAGGACATATGTAAACATCAGTGTCGCGTCTGCTGACCAGATCCCCTATGAGGAATTCATCCGGTCCATTCCCAAGATGACGATTTTGAATGTATTTGATGTAGAACCACTGGAGGGCAGGATCCTGATGGAGGTCAACCCTAACATTGCATACGCTATGATGGACAGGCTGCTTGGAGGAAAAGGGGCAAGCCATAATAAAGTCGATAGCTTGACAGAAATCGAAACCAGGATCATGTCCAATATGTTTGAGAAAGCATTTGAAAATTTCCAGGAAGCATGGGGTTCGATTTCCGATATCGATCCGCAGCTTTCGGAATTTGAAATCAATCCGCAATTTTTGCAGATGGTTTCGCCAAATGAAACCGTCGTGGTGATTTCTTTGAACACTACGATCGGAGAAGCAAGCGGAATGATTAATATATGCATACCGCATGTAGTACTGGAGCCGATCATTCCTAAATTGTCAGTGAAATATTGGATGCAGTCCGATAAGAAACAAAGCTTGCCAATCGAAAATTCAGTACTGCAGAGTGAAATCCAAAAGGCTGATGTTTCAATTACAGCGGAAATGGGCTCGTCTGAAATCTCGATCCAGGACTTCCTGATGCTTGATATCGGCGATGTAATTGAACTGAATCAGCAAATAGACCAGCCTTTACTGATAAAAGTCGGAGAGATCCCTAAATTTGTTGGACAGCCAGGGAAATTGAACAAAAAGTTAGCCATTCAAGTGTTTGATACATTCAAGGGGGGAGACGATGATGGTGAGCGATGACATGTTATCTCAAGATGAAATTGATGCGCTTCTAAGAGGAACCTCTGAGGAAGCAGAAGAAACAGAAAGTGCAATAAACGTGGATGACTATTTTTCTTTCATGGAAAGAGATGCGTTAGGAGAAATAGGCAATATATCATTCGGCAGTTCAGCCACTGCACTATCAACTTTATTGAACCAGAAGGTGGAAATTAATACTCCTACGGTTTCATTGGTGCATAAATCAAAATTGGAAGATGCATTTCCAGATCCTTATGTGGCCGTACAGGTTCATTACACAGAAGGTTTTACCGGCAGCAATATGCTTGTCATCCAGCAGAATGACGCGGCAATCATAGCAGATTTAATGCTGGGCGGTGATGGATTAAACCCAAGGGATTTACTGGACGAAATCCAGCTGAGTGCCGTACAAGAGGCAATGAATCAGATGATGGGATCTGCGGCTACCTCCATGTCGACAGTCTTTAGCAAAAGAGTGGATATTTCACCTCCCAATATCAATCTGTTGAATGTCATTGAAGGTGAAGGCACTGAATCGATTCCTGAGGATGATATTTTGGTGAAGGTATCTTTCTCGTTAAAAATCGGCAATTTAATAGATTCAAATATTATGCAGCTTTTGCCAGTCACATTCGCTAAAAGTCTGGTTGACGAACTCTTGAATCCAGGAGCAGCCCAGGAGGCAGTACCGGAAAAACCGGCACCAGCTATCCCGCAAAGTCATCCGGTTGAACAAAGCAAAGTTAATCCTATCCAGGAAAACCAAAATAATGCCCATTATCAGCCAGTGCAACAGCCGGAATATCAAGGACATCAGGAGCCGGCTTATTATCAGCAGCCAGCCTATCAAAACGTTCCGCAACAACAAGGCTATTCTCAGCCGATGCCTGCGGGATCACAGCACTTTGGCAATGTGATGACTGGCGCACAGCCTACGGTTCAGCCAGCAGTATTTTCCAGCTTTGAATCATCACAGCCGCAGCCGGCGGAAACAAAGAACCTGGATATGCTGCTTGATATCCCGCTGCAGGTGACAGTTGAACTGGGCAGGACGAAGCGCTCAGTAAGAGACATCCTTGAGCTCGGATCAGGTTCAATTATCGAACTGGACAAGCTCGCTGGAGAACCAGTCGATATCCTGGTTAACAATCGATTGATTGCCCAGGGAGAAGTAGTAGTGATTGATGAGAATTTTGGTGTCCGTGTTACTGATATAATCAGCCAGAGCGATCGCATTAAAAAATTAAAATAATCTTCAGGGGGAATTTCAATGGCGAACAAGATTTTAGTCGTAGACGATGCGGCTTTCATGAGAATGATGATTAAGGACATTTTGACAAAAAACGGCTTTGAGGTTGTCGCAGAAGCAGCAGACGGTGCACAGGCACTTGAAAAATATAAAGAATTCCAGCCTGACCTTGTCACAATGGATATTACCATGCCGGAAATGGATGGTATCACTTCATTAAAGGAAATCAAAAAAATCAATCCGAACGCAAAGGTCATCATGTGTTCAGCAATGGGCCAGCAAGCGATGGTCATTGATGCAATCCAGGCAGGAGCTAAAGATTTCATCGTAAAACCATTCCAGGCAGACCGTGTTATTGAAGCTATTTCCAAAACACTAAGCTAGTGAACTTTTATCATTTAGAGGGTGCGGCAAATTGTTAAGATTAATCCGAACTGCCTCGACAATTCTTTTCATATTAGCTGCTCTGTTCAGTCCAATTGGCTTGGCGAGCGCAGAGCAGCTAAATAAAAGTGTGAAGGATTGTTTGAAAAATCCTGAGTCCTGTGATGATGGACAGGCAGATAATACAACAAACCAATCAGACGATGAAAAATCCCGGGTAGGGGTCAGTTTCCTGGATTTCGTCAGGATGATTCTTGCTACCGCCTTTGTGGCAGCATTAATCTACTTCCTCCTCAAATTCATCAATAAGAAAAGCATGACCTATAAAAGCTCGCAGCTTGTTGAGAATCTTGGAGGCACAAGCCTTGGTGCCAACAGGTCGGTACAGATCGTCAAAGCGGGTAATAAGCTGCTTATTGTTGGTGTGGGAGAAAATATACAGCTTTTAAAAGAAATCGACGACCCGGAGGAGTACAGCCAAGTCATCCAGGACTATAACAATAAAATGGAGCAGCTTGTACAGCCAAGCGATATTGTGACAAAGTTGCTTAAAAGAGCGAAAAGAGATGGCGGCAATCAGCGTTCCGAATTTTCTGCATTGCTGAAGGACCAGCTGAATGATATGGCAAGCGGAAGAAAGAAAATGCTTGAGGAGATACAGAAGAAAGGGTCAGAAAAAAATGAATGAGTTTATGGAGTTTTTCAACAGCAGTACTCCTGAGAGTGTATCAACATCCGTAAAGCTGATGCTCCTGCTGACTGTACTTTCGATTGCGCCAGGCATCTTGATTTTAATGACAAGTTTTACAAGGATCATCATCGTTCTTTCCTTTGTCAGAACGGCGCTTGCAACACAGCAAATGCCGCCTAACCAAGTGTTGGTCGGGCTTGCGATGTTCCTGTCATTCTTTATCATGGCACCTACTTTCCATGAAGTGAATGAACAAGCTCTGACGCCTTTATTTAATGAAGAAATCAATTTGGAGCAAGCCTATGAGCGGGCGTCAGTTCCCTTCAAGGAATTCATGAGCGCGCATACGAGGCAGAAGGATTTGGCGTTATTTCTGGAGTATTCAAAGGCTGAAACTCCTGAATCGATTCAGGATATCCCTTTGACTGCCCTCGTACCTGCATTTGCCATCAGTGAAATCAAAACAGCTTTCCAGATTGGATTTATGATTTTCATCCCTTTTCTGGTGATCGATATGGTAGTGGCTAGTGTCCTTATGTCCATGGGTATGATGATGCTTCCGCCCGTTATGATTTCCCTTCCATTTAAGATTTTACTTTTTGTCATGGTAGATGGATGGTATTTAGTCGTGAAATCATTATTACAAAGTTTTTAAGCAGGTGAATGAAAATGACATCAGAAGCGGTTATCTCGATAGCAGAACGAGGAATTTATACAGTTTTAATGATTTCAGGGCCACTGTTGATTTTAGCACTGGTAGTTGGTTTGATCGTCAGTATTTTCCAGGCAACTACGCAAATCCAGGAACAGACTCTGGCTTTCGTGCCAAAGATTGCGGCGGTGCTGGTCGGAGTCGTTTTCTTTGGTCCATGGATGCTAAGTTATATGCTGAGCTATGCGACGGAGATTTTTTCGAATCTTACTAGGTTTGTAGGCTGATGAAATGTTAGAGTTCATCCCAGCGTTTCCGGCATTCCTGCTGATTTTTGTAAGGGTGACATCCTTTTTCTTGATGATGCCTTTATTTTCATATCGGACGATTCCCGCGTCTCATAAAGTAGGGCTTGGATTCATGCTTTCTATCATAATGTTTACAGCAATAGGAGCCCCTGAAATCGCCATAGACAGCACGTACTTCCTGCTGGTCATCAAGGAGGCAATGGTTGGTTTATTCATAGGCTTCATTGCGGCATTGATGATGGCAGCCATCCAGATTGCCGGGGGATTTATTGATTTTCAGATGGGTTTTGCGATTGCGAATGTCATCGATCCCCAGACGGGGGCACAGAGTCCGCTGATGGGACAGTATTTATATACGATTGCTCTTTTGTTTTTACTGACAGTAAACGGCCATCACCTTTTGATGGATGGTATATTTTACAGTTATGATTTTATCCCGATCGATCAGGTGACCATACCGTTTGGGAATGAAAATATTGCGGAATTCATCATCCTGTCTTTCAATAAAATGTTCATAATCGCCTTCCAGATGTCCTTGCCGGTGGTCGGCAGCTTGTTCTTGGTTGATGTTGCCCTTGGGATTGTAGCAAGGACCGTCCCGCAATTGAATATTTTCGTTGTCGGGCTGCCAGTTAAAATCGGTGTCAGCTTCCTCGTACTTATTGCGGTTATGGGCGTGCTGATCATGGTTATAACAGATCTGTTTTCCACTACCCTTTTGACCATGAGGGGTTTGATGGAATTGATCGGAGGAGCTTAAATGGATTTTTTAAGGTTAGACCTGCAGTATTTTGCCGGTGAAAAAACAGAAAAAGCGACTCCCAAAAAGAGACAGGACGCGCGGAAAAAAGGACAGGTTGCCAAAAGCCAGGATGTCAATACTGCCATTGTCCTTCTTGCTGTGTTTTTGTTTTTGATGTTTTTTGGCAGTGTGATGATGGAGAGACTTATCGGGGTCCTTCGCCATTCCTTGCAAAACTATATGTTTATGGATTTGACTGCGAATAATATCGAATCTATTGTGATTGAAATATTGGCTGAATTGGTCTTCTTCCTGGGTCCTGTCATGATCGTTGCTTTGATCGCAGGGGTTGCTGCCAACTACATCCAAGTCGGTTATATGTTTTCTACTGAAGCAATCCAAATGAAACTTGAGAAAATCAATCCAATCAGCGGCTTCAAGAGGATTTTTTCAATGAGGGCAATCGTTGAATTGCTAAAATCGATCCTAAAAATCACCTTCGTAGGCGTGATCGCTTTCTCAGTCCTTTGGCTGCGATTGGACGAGGTACTTCTCCTCGCTAATAAGAGTGTTGGTGCTGCATTGGCAACCATTGCCGGGCTGACGCTGCAAATGGGCCTTTTTGCTTCCGGAGCATTGCTATTTTTATCATTATTGGATTATCTGTACCAAAAATATGATTATGAGAAAAGTATCCGCATGTCAAAACAAGACTTGAAAGATGAATATAAAAACATCGAAGGTGACCCTCTTATCAAGTCTAAGATTAAGCAGAAGCAAAGAGAGATGGCAATGCGGCGGATGATGCAAGAAGTTCCAAAAGCGGATGTGGTCATTACGAACCCGACACACTTCGCGATTGCATTAAAGTATGACGACCAGAAGGCTGATGCTCCGATCGTTGTGGCGAAGGGTGTCGACTTTGTCGCACAGAAGATTAAATTGATTGCCAAGGAAAATGAGATTATGTCTGTCGAGAACCGTCCGTTGGCGAGGGCGTTATACAGCCAGGCTGAGATCGGTGATGCCATCCCTGAGGAGTTTTTCAAAGCGGTGGCAGAAATCCTGGCCTATGTGTATCAAACAAAAAATAAAGTGCTGTAATTCTTCAGGTATGCAGTGTTTAGGAGAGAAGTAGTATGTCAGCAAGAGACCTGTCCGTCCTGCTTAGTGTCATCTTAATCGTAGCCATGTTGATCATTCCTTTTCCGCCATGGCTGTTAAGTGTCCTAATCATGGTAAACATCTCAATTGCACTTCTGGTGCTGTTGAACACAATGAATATGACTGAACCGCTCCAGTTTTCTGTTTTTCCTTCACTGCTGCTGTTGTTAACATTATTCAGGCTTGGTTTGAATGTTTCGACAACACGTTCCATCCTTTCAAAAGGTGAAGCTGGAGGGGTGGTTGAGACCTTCGGCACATTCGTTGTTGGGGGGAATGTTGTTGTCGGGATGGTAGTGTTCCTGATCTTGATCATCATCCAGTTCATAGTCATCACGAAAGGTTCCGAGCGTGTATCAGAGGTTGCAGCAAGGTTTACCCTTGATGCGATGCCTGGTAAGCAAATGAGTATTGATGCTGATTTGAATGCCGGGATGATTTCTGAACAGCAGGCACGCGAACGTCGTGAAAAAGTAAGTAGAGAAGCAGATTTTTATGGTGCGATGGATGGTGCGAGTAAATTCGTAAAGGGAGATGCCATTGCCGGAATCATCATCGTTCTGATCAACTTGATTTTCGGGATTGTTATCGGCATGACTCAATTAGGGTTAAGCGTTGGTGAATCAGCTGAAAAATTCTCACTATTGACAGTTGGAGATGGGATTGTCAGTCAAATCCCGGCACTTTTGATTTCGACAGCGACGGGTATCGTGGTCACTCGAGCTGCATCTGATGGGAATCTTGGAATTGACATTACTTCACAGCTGCTGGCTTATCCTAAAATGCTGTATGTCGGTGCAGGAACGATTTTCCTGCTTGGACTGTTTACGCCCATCCACGATTTGCTGACAATTCCGATTGCGGCATTGATGGCATTCGGCGGCTACTCCTTCTCCCGTGTTCCTGAGCCGGATAAGCAGCAGCTGCAGGAAATGGAAGAAGACATACAGATGGACGAAATGAAGAGTCCTGAGAGTGTGGTTAATCTATTGAACGTTGATCCGATTGAGTTTGAGTTCGGATATGGTTTGATACCTCTGGCTGACGCTAACCAGGGAGGAGATCTCCTGGACCGGATTGTCATGATCAGAAGGCAGCTGGCCATTGAGCTGGGACTGGTCATTCCAGTAGTCAGAATCCGGGACAATATCCAGCTTCAGCCGAATGAATACAGACTGAAAATCAAAGGGAACGAAATGGCCAGGGGAGAATTGCTTCTCGATCATTATCTGGCAATGAGTCCAGGAATAGATGATGATTCTATTGAAGGCATCGATACAATCGAACCAAGTTTCGGGTTGCCTGCTAAATGGATCACGGAAGAAATGAAGGAGCAGGCAGAAATCTTTGGCTACACAGTAGTCGATCCGCCTTCAGTTGTTTCGACCCACATTACAGAAGTAATCAAGGCTAATGCACACGAGCTGCTGGGCAGACAGGAAACTAAACAGCTGATCGATCATCTTCGTGAAAGCTATCCGATACTGGTTGAGGAAGCGACGCCGAATCCTTTATCAGTCGGGGAAATCCAAAAAGTGCTTGGCAAGCTTCTAAGAGAAAATGTATCAATCAGGAATTTGCCGATTATTTTCGAAACTCTTGCTGATTACGGTAAAGTGACGACAGATACGGATATCCTTGCTGAATATGTTCGCCAGGCGCTGGCAAGACAAATCACGAACCAGTATTCACGCAATGGGGAAACCCTGAAGGTGATTACTCTATCGGGAAGGGTAGAGAAGGTGATTGAGGAAGGTGTTCAGCAAACAGAGCACGGCAACTACCTGTCACTTGACCCGGCAGTTTCTCAGGGGATATTGGAATCGGTGGCAAACCAGGTAGAGCAATTGAGCATAATGGAACAAACACCGATTATACTTTGCTCACCTGCCGTAAGGATGTATGTGCGCCAGCTGACAGAAAGGTATTTCGCACAAATTCCCGTATTGTCGTATAACGAACTTGAAGCAAATGTTGAAGTCCAAAGTGTCGGGGTGGTGAATGTAGAATGAAAGTGAAAAAGTATACAGCTTCATCCATGCCTGAAGCCATGAAACTCGTCAGGGGGGAGCTGGGCAGTGAGGCAGTGATTCTTAATTCCCGTGTCGTCCAGACAGGAGGATTCATGGGCTTTTTTAAGAAAAATAGCATTGAGGTAATTGCTGCCATTGACCCAGACACTGACTTAAATTCAAAGGCAGCCAGTGTGGATCAACCAGGTAAGTTTACTCGCCCTGTGATCCTGAGAGAAGTACCTAAAAAGGATACACCAACTGTTCAGGTGAAACCTGTAACGGAAACACCGGTAAAAGCCGACAAGGATCTTTTGAAAGAAATTTCACAGCTGAAGGAATTGCTAAAGGAATCAGGGAAAATCGAAGGAGTCTCTTTGCCCGAACCAATCAGCAGGCAAATTCAAATCCTGAGGGATATGGATATAAATCAAGAAATCATTGATGAATTGGCTGCAGTTCTTCTTGAAAAATGGTATCTCGGCGGAGCGGCTGCAAGTGAAGCAGAAATAACTGAATGGAGTGGGCTGGCAATTGAACAAAAGCTTTCTCCTCTTCCATTCGAAGGAATTTCTTTTAAAAGAAAATTTGTCAATGTCATTGGACCGACGGGCGTTGGAAAAACGACAACACTGGCGAAAATCGCTGCTGATTGTGTATTGAAGCACCAGAAGAAAGTTGCTTTTATCACCACAGACACCTATCGGATTGCTGCTATTGAGCAGTTGAAAACATATGCGAAAATTCTCGATGTCCCAATAGAAGTTTGCTACAACAAGGATGATTTCAAGACTGCCACAGATAAATTCGCGGACTATGACCTTGTCTTCATCGATACAGCAGGACGTAATTTCAGGAATCAAAAGTATGTCAACGATTTAAAAGATGTCATCGATTTCGGAAGGGATATGGAAACTTATCTTGTCCTGGCATTGACGGCAAAACAAAAAGATATGGAAGAAATCCGGCAGCAATTTTCGCTGATCCATATTGATAAATTCATTTTCACAAAAATGGATGAAACTTCGGTATACGGTGCAATGCTCAATATGGCGTCAAAATTCTCAACTGGAATTGCCTATTTGACCAATGGACAAGATGTGCCAGATGACCTGATCGAGGCAAAGCCAAATATTATTGCAAATACTATTCTTGGAGTCAGCACCTATGAATGACCAGGCAGAAAAATTAAGAAACCGACTTAAAACGAACACTTTCGCCAAGGAAGCGAAAACACTCGCAGTGGTCAGCGGGAAAGGCGGAGTCGGGAAATCGAATTTCTCGCTCAACTTCTCGATTTCCCTCGCCAAAAAAGGCTATAAGGTCTTGCTGTTTGATCTGGATATCGGTATGGGGAATATCGAGATTTTGATGGGGAAAAGTTCTTCACTCTCCATTGCCGATTTTCTTTCAGGAAAATCATCGATGGAGGAGGTAATTTTTCAGGGACCTTACGGTGTCGAGTATATCTCGGGCGGGACAGGCTTAAGCCAATTAGTCAGGATGGACCGTGCAGGCGTCGATTACTTCATCTCTAGTTTAAGTGAAGTTCTAAGAAAGTATGATTATCTTATTTTTGATATGGGAGCCGGCTTGAACGAGGAGACTTTATCAATCCTTCTGTCTGTTAACGAGATATTCGTAATCACTACGACAGAGCCTACCTCCCTGATGGATGCATACGCTACTATGAAATACATCCACCTTTCAGATTCAGAATTGCCTTTCTATTTGGTGGTCAACAGGGCTGGTTCTGTCAAAGAAGGGAATGATACGATGGCTAGACTGGACGATGTCCTTGGGAAATTTTTAGGAAGGACACCTATCAAGCTTGGAATGCTGCCGGATGATAAAACTGTCCAGGAAGCAGTAAAACGCCAGATTCCATTTACAATGTTCAATGAACGGTCACAAGCTTCTAAAGGAATGGCAGCGATAATCGAAAAATATATCAATAATGCGGGCTACAATGCCGAAAAGAGAGATAACAGGAGTTTTACAGCTAGATTGAAGCAATTCCTTTTCGAAAGGTAGTGGTCGAGTGGCAAAAACCAGAGTTCTCATCGTAGATGATTCAGCTTTCATGCGAAAGCTGATCAACGACTTTCTATCAGAACACCCGGAGATTGAGGTTATTGGCATGGCTCGTAATGGGGAGGATGCCATTAAGAAATGCCGGGAATTCCGACCTGATGTCATTACACTTGACGTCGAAATGCCGAAACTAAACGGTTTGGAAGTATTGAAGCTGATAATGAAGGAGCACCCTCTGCCGGTTGTTATGCTTTCTAGCACCACGAAAGAAGGCGCGGATACGACGCTGCAGGCGATTCAGGCGGGTGCTGTGGATTTTGTGGCCAAGCCGTCGGGATCCATTTCAATAGATTTACATAAAGTCAAAACAGAGTTAGTCCAAAAGGTGTTATCGGCAAGCAAAGCTAATATAGCAAAAATAAACTTCCTGGAAGATTCAAATACTGTTGGAAAGAAATTGCAGAGTTCCATAGATTCAGAGATAAAGCCAGCGAACAACGTAACAACCAGGGGATTTAACCAATCCAAAAAGATTGTCTGCATTGGAACTTCTACCGGGGGGCCAAGAGCATTGCAACAAGTTATAACTTCATTGCCAATAGGCTTGGAGGTACCAATCCTTATCGTCCAGCACATGCCGCCCGGTTTTACCAAGTCCCTTGCCAATCGACTGGACTCCTTAAGCCAGATTAGAGTCAAGGAAGCGGAAGATGGCGAGCTTTTACAAAAAGGGACTGCATACATTGCTCCAGGCGGCTTTCACTTAAAGGTTAAGAGTTTAGGTTCATCGCTGGCAATCAGTCTTAGCCAATCACCGCCTCGAAATGGACATCGTCCTTCCGTTGATGTGATGTTCGAGTCTGTCAGTACCATCAAGAACTATTCTAAAATTGCTGTCATCATGACAGGAATGGGGGCAGATGGGTCCAAGGGACTGGTTGAAATGAAAAAGAACGGCATTGTAAAAGCGATCGCCGAATCCCAGGATACGTCAATTGTCTTCGGAATGCCAAAAGCAGCAATAGCAACGAATATGGTTGATGAGGTAGCGAATGTAGAAAACATCGCGCAATCGATCATGAATTATATATGAGTCCGGAGGTGCTGTGCACATGGAATTGAATCAATATCTTGAAGTCTTTATCGAAGAAAGTAAAGAACATTTACAGGCCTGTAATGAACAAGTATTGGAATTAGAGAAAAATCCCCAGGACTTATCAATCATTAATGAAATTTTCAGGTCAGCTCATACTCTTAAAGGGATGTCAGCGACAATGGGTTACGAGGATCTGGCAAGTCTTACACATCAAATGGAAAATGTACTTGATGCGATAAGGAATAACAGACTGACAACAACACCTGAAATAATTGATGTTATTTTCATGGCTGTTGATCACCTTGAGGACATGGTCCAGGCAATAGCGGCTGGAGGCGATGGTAAAAAGGACGTCACTGAAACAGTTGAAAAGTTGAAACTGATTGAAAAAGGGGAACCGCTGTCAGGTCCCGCTAATAAGGAAGTTGCCGCTGCAGCCGTTTTAGAAGCCAAGCAGCAATCTCACTATGATGAATTCGAACTGACTGTTTTAAAACAGTCCAAAGAACAAGGGTTCGGTGTTTATGAAATTGGGATCGCTTTACGGGAAGATTGCTTACTGAAAGCTGCACGAGTCTATATGGTTTTTGAGGTTTTGGAGAAGATTGGTGAAGTAATCAAAGCAAACCCTTCAGTAGAGCAGCTGGAGGAAGAACAATTTGACCATGAATTTTCGATTACTATTGTCTCCAAAGAGGATCCAGAGGATATAAAAGCCAAAATCATGAAGGTTTCTGAAGTTGTAAAAACCGATCTCAGATCATTAGACTTTGATGAAGATAGTAATGACTCAAAAGATGAAGTTTTGGCAATTGAAAATGTCCCTGAAGCAGCGGTTCCAACTTCTTCTGAGCAAACTCAATCCATTGGCTCTGAAGTGGTGCCGGCCAATGAGAAAAAGGGCAGTGCCAAACAGCCGGTGAGCAGCAGCAAAACCATAAGGGTGAATATTGAAAGACTTGATATCCTGATGAATTTATTTGAAGAGCTTGTTATCGACCGTGGCCGATTGGAGCAAATCTCCAAAGATCTGGATAATGGTGAACTTACTGAAACGGTCGAAAGGATGTCCAGGATATCCGGTGACTTGCAAAATATTATCCTTAATATGAGGATGGTTCAGGTAGAAACAGTATTCAACCGCTTCCCGAGAATGATTCGCCAGTTAGCGAGAGACTTAAATAAAAAGATCAACCTCGAAATCGTAGGTGCTGAAACAGAATTGGATCGCACAGTAATAGATGAAATTGGTGATCCGTTGGTGCATCTGTTGAGAAATTCAGTCGACCATGGAATTGAATCTCCTGAAGTACGCAGGGCAAAGGGCAAGAACGAAGAGGGGACAGTGGTGCTTCGCGCTTTCCACAGCGGCAATCATGTATTCATTGAAATTGAGGATGATGGTGCTGGAATCAACAGGGATAAAGTTTTACAGAAGGCAATCAGCAAGGGAATCATTACCGAACAATCTGCGGCTGGGTTTACTGATAAACAAGCATATGAACTAATCCTTTCATCGGGCTTCTCGACTGCTGAGAAGATTTCAGATATTTCAGGACGAGGCGTAGGGTTGGATGTGGTCAAAAATACGATAGAGTCTTTGGGAGGTTCAATCTCAATCGATTCTAAGGAAAATGAGGGAACAATTTTCTCCATCCAGCTTCCTTTGACATTATCAATCATATCTGTGATGTTAGTTGAAATCCAGAAAGAAAAATTCGCGATTCCTTTGTCATCAATCATTGAGACAGCCATAATCAAAGAAACTGATATTATGAATGCGCATAATCAAAAGGTGATTGATTTTAGAGGCAAGGTCGTGCCATTACTGTTCTTAAAGGATATCTTCGAGGTACCGTCAGAACATAGTGAAGATCAATTCCACTCGGTCATCATCGTTCGAAAAGGAGATAAAATGGCTGGCTTGATTGTTGACTCATTCATTGGACAGCAAGAAGTAGTCCTTAAATCATTAGGAAATTATTTAACGAATGTTTTTGCGATCTCCGGAGCAACCATTCTTGGAGATGGACAGGTAGCGTTGATTGTAGATTGCAATGCCTTAATTAAATAGATTCCTTGTTAATCGAATGACGATGATATTTTAGGAGTGAGAGAAGTGGCTGAAAATTTGGTATCTGACTTAAAAGTAATCGTGTTCCAGCTGAATGATAAAGAATACGGTGTTCCTGTAAGCCAGGTAAAGTCGATTGAAAAGATTATGCATATTACAAGGGTGCCTCATACGAATCCTTTTGTAAAAGGGGTAATGAACCTCCGGGGAGTAGTGACTCCGCTATTAGATTTGAGAGTCAGGTTTGGAATGGGAGAACAAGCATACACAGAAGGCACTCGTGTCATTATTGTTTCTATAGATGACAAAGAAGTTGGCTTGATTGTAGATGGAGCAAATGATGTCATAGATATCCCGACAAGCAAGATTGAACCTCCTCCTGAGGTCGTTGGTTTAGAGGCAGAAGGCTATATAGATGGAGTGGCCAACTTGGATAAGAGGTTATTGATTTTAATAGATTTGCACAAAATCCTTGAATCCCGTGAAGTATAAGCTTTGTAAGTGAAGGGAATAGAACTATGACTTTTCTAAAAAGCATTTCGGACGTCCACCTTGACATTTTAAAAGAGGTTGGAAATATTGGAGCAGGACATGCTGCAACGGCCTTATCAACATTATTGAATAAAAAAATTGATATGAAGGTACCCAGAGTCAGGGTCGTATCCTTTGATGAAGTGATGGAACTAGCCGGTGGTGCTGACAATGTCGTAGCGAGCGTATTTCTTCGAATAGAAGGCGATGCCCCGGGAAGCATGTTTTTTATCCTTCCGCTCCCTCAGGCAGAGAAGTATATCGGCCAACTAATAAAAAAACAGTCATTCTCTTTTACAGAAGAACAGGATAATGAGCTGGCACTGTCTGCTCTCCAGGAACTAGGGAATATTTTATCAGGTTCATATCTTTCCTCACTATCAGATTTCACCAAGCTGAGCCTGTATCCATCAGTTCCGGCATTAAGCATAGATATGGTAGGAGCAGTCATCAGCTTCGGACTATTGGAATTATCGCAGGTGAGCGATTATGCGATCGTGATCGATACAGCTTTGGATGAAGAAGATGCTCAGATGCCTGACAGTGTGAATGGACATTTCTTCCTGCTCCCGGACCCTGATTCATTCCATATCATCTTCTCTGCGCTAGGAGTAAGGCTTGATGCATAAAACAGCAGAAATCATCAAAGTTGGTATTGCTGATATGAACATTGTTAAAGTTCCGGATTTAATACGGACCACAGGCCTTGGCTCCTGTGTCGGCGTGGTTTTGTATGATCAGGCAAGAGAAGTTGCGGGCATGGCGCATATCATGCTGCCAGATTCGGCTTTGTCGCGGGCAGAGCCGCTGAATAAAGCAAAATTTGCTAATACTGCCATCAAGGAACTTTTAGATGGCCTGATGAGAGCAGGTGCCAGACCTCCGGGAATAAAGGCCAAGATTGCTGGAGGTGCACAAATGTTCCAGTTTTCCGGAAGCAGTGACATGATGAGAATTGGACCAAGAAATGTGGAAGCAGTTTTAAAGGAATTGAAGGAGCTCAGGGTTCCTGTTATAGCCCAGGATGTAGGCGGAAATAGCGGAAGGACAATCGAGTTTGATCCAAAAACCGGTTTGATGCAGATCAGGACTGTTAATAAAGGGAATAGTGAGATTTAATTCGTTGAATTTGAATTATAAGCAGCTTCCAAGAATAATGCGTGATGCGCGTGAGGAGGATGACAATGGTACGAGGATCCACGTCGGAAGAACAGGTAACATGGGATAAATGGGTACAGTTCCGTGATCCGGATGCAGGTAATTTACTGATAAAAAAATATATGCCACTTGTTTCCTACCATGTGCAAAGAATCTCAGTGAGTCTTCCGAAAAGTGTGTCTAGAGATGATTTAAAAAGCCTTGGCATGATTGGTTTATATGATGCTCTGGAAAAATTCGATCCGAACAGGGATTTGAAATTTGATACATATTCTTCTTTCCGGATTCGCGGAGCAATATTGGATGGATTAAGAAAGGAAGACTGGCTGCCGAGAAGTACCAGGGAAAAAGCAAAAAAGATTGATGCAGCCATTGAGAGACTGGAGCAGCGATATATGCGCAATGCGACCATCGAAGAAATTGCCAGTGAACTGAACATGGATGAGACCGAGATTTACACCACAATAAATGAACATTTTTTTGCGAATGTTCTATCGATAGATGAGCATCCAATTGAAAATGATGAACGGGACAACCAATCATTCGTAATCAAGGATGAAAAAGCTGAAATCCCTGAAGATAAACTTTTAAAGTCTGAAATGCTGGAAGAGATAGCTGAAAAAGTCTCAAAATTAAATGACAAAGAACAACTCGTGTTGAGTTTGTTTTACAAAGAAGAATTAACGCTGACAGAGATTGGACAAGTCATGAATCTTTCAACCTCAAGGATCTCGCAGATTCATTCAAAAGCGATCTTTAAACTGAGAAAATGGCTAGAGACAGCTTAACAGAAGGCAGGAGATCAACTTGGCGACTGAGTATAAGGTAAGGTTATCCCAGGACAGGCTTACTGCTGAAATGATTCTGGATACCGAAAATAAAGAATTGGCTTTTTCCGTAGAGGAATTATTGGATATTTTAGAAGCTGAAAAGATCGTTTTTGGTGTCAAAAAGGATCTGTTAACGCAAATCTCAGAGAACCCTTATTCTTTTGACTATCCAGTCACCATTGCTGCTGGAGAGCCAAAAGTGGATGGTGCAGATGCGTATTTGCGCAACGAACTCCATTATAACAGTCGTCTTGACCATAAAGTTTTTAATTTTCGTTCCGTTATGCTTATTCCCTCAGTGAGAAAAGGTCAGTTGCTGGCTTCTGTGGTCCCGCCTTTGAATGGAACCCAGGGGACAGATGTCACTGGGAGGATGATTCCGGCAAAGCCAGGACGTCCCATCCGGGTGAAGCCGGGAAATAATGTTATGTTTGAATCCGGACAGTTCTTTGCAGTTTGCGATGGGCAAGTCAGCATTACTGATAAAGCAGTCTCAGTCAATCCAGTATTCGAGGTTAAGGGTGATCTGGATTTAAGGACAGGCAATATTGATTTTGTCGGAAATATCACCATTAGAGGGAATGTGCCAAGCGGGTATGAGTTGAAAGCCGGCGGAGATATTGTAGTGGAAGGTCTTGTTGAAGCAGCCAATCTCCAAGCGGAAGGCAATATCATAATTAAAGGCGGCGTGGCCGGTGCGATGAAGGGGAAGGTTAGAGCCGGAGGAAATCTACTGGCGAGTTATCTCAACCAGGCCAATGTTAAAGCGGGACAGGATATAATTGTAAGGTCATCCATACTGCACAGTAAACTGACTGCGTCAGGAAATGTAGATAGCCGTACAGGTACAATCATTGGGGGAACCATCTCTGCCGGGCGGAATATTTTCGTCAAGGAATTAGGCAATGAGCTTTTTACGAAAACAGAGTTAGCTGTAGGCTGGGATCCATTGCTTGAGCAAGCGGAAATTGAAACTCTTCAATCCATCGAAACAGCAAAAGAAAATATTAGAAAACTTACAGAAATCGAAGTGAAGCTGGCCGGAATTGGCAACCGGGCAGGTGGTCTTAAAGCAGAACAGCAGCAAATGATTTCGAAGCAGCGCAATACCAGGCAGAATGTTGAAACTGGTTTAGCGGAATTGGTGGCTGAACTTGAGTTTCTAAAAATGGAAAAGCAGGACAGATTGTACTCATCCTTGTTTGTATTAGAAAGAGTATTCCCAAATACGAAGGTGTTTTTCGGGAAGTATGCGATCCTGACAAACCAGCTTTATAAGAAAGTTAGCTTTCATCTGGAAAATAGCGAGATTTCGATTCACCCAATAGTAGAGAAAGAAAGTCCAATAGTCAGGAAGTGACATGATGAGCCTCAAAGCAATCGAAATGCAGATTGCACTTCCGAGGACACATGATGCCGGCAAGATTCAGGAACAACTTCAGCAGCGAGGACAGCATCTTCAGGAGCATGCGGCACAAAGTGTGACAAAGGAAGATGACTTAAAGCGTAAGACCGTAATTAAAAATAATCAAAAGCAAGAAGCCCGCCTGAATCAGGATGGCAGCCCATCAGGCAAGCAGCAGCATAATAGCCGGCGAGATCAAAAGAACAAGAATGATCAACCCGAACAGCCACACCACCCATATAAAGGGAAGGTGATTGATTACAGCGGATAGAGGGATGTTATGACCACTTTTCTACTACTCTTAAGCCTCATGTTAAACGGCGCAGCAATCTTCGCAATCATCCTATTATATTTACGGCAAAATCGGCTCGCAGAAGCAGAGAAAAAGCAGGGGAAAATCATCAAGGAGATTGAAGAGGTGTTTTCAGCTTACCTTTTTGAATTGAAAGAAGAAAATGATAAATTTCTTGAATTGATGACTGCAACAAACATTCAGAAGCAGTCTGGCGGTAAAAAGGCTGCCCCGATTGAAGCGACAGAAGAAAAGCCGGAAACAGGTGCTGATGAAGCAAGCAAGGAAACGCACCAGCGTCTTGGCAAAGGAATTTCCTATCATGCTGCCAGGAAGGCATACCAGCAGAATCATGAACCAGTTCCAACTGTTTCAAATGATAAAATTTATATGGAATTTCCCGAAGATCATAGTGAATCCAAACAATTAAGCTTTGTTGATCAGGTTGTGAACATGAAAAAACAGGGATTGACGATTGAGGAAATTGCCAGGGATTTGGATAAAGGGAAAACCGAAATAGAACTTTTGCTTAAATTTCGGCAAAATACGCAAGAATAACTTGAATGTCCGTTTTATTTATGCTATATTATCTCATGGTGTTAATACACACGTTCATTGATTCGGTCAGATGGTGCTGTTTCGGCAGTTCCTGGCTGAAGATGATTTGGACGGAGGAAATCAAAACCATTAGGAGGAAACACAATGTCAGTAATTTCTATGAAGCAACTGCTTGAAGCTGGTGTACACTTCGGTCACCAGACTCGCCGTTGGAACCCTAAGATGAAGAAGTATATCTTCACTGAGCGTAACGGCATCTACATCATCGACCTTCAAAAGACTGTTAAGAAGGTTGAAGAAGCATACAACTACGTGAAGGAGCTTGCTGGTAACGGCGGTACTGTTCTTTTCGTAGGTACTAAGAAACAAGCTCAAGATTCTGTTAAAGAAGAAGCAGCTCGTTCTGGTATGTACTATGTTAACCAACGCTGGTTGGGTGGTACTCTAACTAACTTCGAAACAATCCAAAAGCGTATCTCACGTCTTAAGAACATCGAAAGAATGTCTGAAGACGGAACTTTTGAAGTACTTCCTAAGAAAGAAGTAGTTCAATTGAAGAAAGAGCAAGAGCGTTTAGAAAAGTTCTTGGGCGGAATCAAGGATATGAAGGGCCTTCCAGATGCTCTTTTCATCATTGACCCACGCAAAGAGCGCATCGCTGTTGCTGAAGCACGCAAATTGAACATTCCTATCGTGGGAATTGTTGATACAAACTGTGATCCGGACGAAATCGACGTAGTTATCCCTGCGAACGATGACGCGATCCGCGCTGTTAAATTGCTGACTTCTAAAATGGCTGACGCTATTATCGAAGCTAAGCAAGGCGAAGAAACTACAGAAGCTGTAGAAGCTTAATTTAAAATAAGGTGATATAGGGAAGCACCCTTTATCACCTTTTTTTAAGACTTATATTCCATATAACTTCCATTGGGGTTTATATTGGCGAAATCAAGTTAAAATAAAGTATAGTTACATATAACCGAGATTTTAGGAGGAATTTCATTATGGCAATTACTGCACAAATGGTTAAAGAATTGCGCGAAAAAACTGGCGCAGGTATGATGGACTGCAAAAAAGCTCTTCAGGAAACAAATGGTGATATGGACCAGGCGATCGATTTCCTTCGTGAAAAAGGTATTGCTAAAGCTGCCAAGAAAGCTGACCGCATCGCTGCAGAAGGTACTACTTACATCCTTGCAGAAGGAAATGAAGCTGTTATTCTTGAAGTGAACTCTGAAACGGATTTCGTAGCAAAGAACGAAGGCTTCCAGGTTCTAGTTAAGGAAATCGCTGAGCACCTTCTTAAGAACAAGCCTGCTTCTGCTGAAGAAGCTAACGCTCAAACTATGGAAAATGGCGATACAGTGGAAACTCGCATCAACAATGCAATTGCTAAAATCGGTGAGAAGCTTTCACTTCGCCGCTTTGAAGTGAAAACTAAGACTGATAACGATGCATTCGGTGCATACCTTCACATGGGCGGACGCATTGGCGTACTATCCGTTCTTGAAGGAACTACAGACGAAGCAGCTGCTAAAGATGTTTCCATGCACATCGCTGCATTGAACCCTAAATATGTTTCTCGTGATGAAGTTTCCCAGGAAGAAGTTGAACACGAGCGCCAAATCCTTACACAACAAGCTCTTAACGAAGGCAAGCCAGAGAATATCGTTGCGAAAATGGTTGAAGGCCGCCTGAGCAAATATTTCGAAGATGTATGTGTACTTGACCAGCCATTCGTTAAGAATCCTGACCAAAAAGTACGCCAGTTTGTTGAATCAAAAGGCGCAACACTTCGTGAGTTCACTCGTTATGAAGTAGGCGAAGGAATCGAAAAGCGTGAAGATAACTTTGCTGAAGAAGTAATGAACCAAGTAAACAAGAAATAATTTTTACTAGCCTATGTAATTGCAGGGAACACTCCAGTGTTCCCTGTTTTTGGACATAGCTTTAATTAGGCTTTTTCGTCGGCATCTTTGCTGCAGAAAGCCTGAAATTACATATGGAGGTACCCTATGACGAGCCCTAAATACAAAAGAGTTGTTTTAAAGTTAAGTGGAGAAGCATTAGCCGGAGAACAAGGATTCGGCATCAATCCGTCGGTAATTAAAAATGTTGCAGACCAGGTGAAGGAGATTGCGGAACTGGATGTTGAGGTAGCTGTTGTAGTAGGCGGAGGAAACATCTGGAGAGGCAAAATCGGTGAAGAAATGGGCATGGACAGAGCGACGGCAGACTATATGGGCATGCTCGCTACCGTCATGAATTCCCTCTCATTGCAAGACAGCCTGGAGCAAGCGGGAATAGAGACAAGGGTTCAAACTTCCATTGAAATGCGGCAGGTAGCAGAGCCGTACATAAGAAGAAGGGCAATCAGGCACCTGGAGAAAAAGCGCGTGGTCATTTTTGCAGCCGGAACAGGAAATCCGTACTTCTCAACGGATACTACAGCTGCATTGCGCGCTGCTGAGATCGAAGCAGATGTAATCCTTATGGCTAAGAATAACGTTGATGGCGTGTACTCAGCTGATCCGCGTATTGACAAAAATGCTACTAAGTATGAAGAGCTCTCATACCTGGATGTGCTTAAGGAAGGTCTTGCTGTCATGGATTCAACGGCTTCATCCTTGTGTATGGACAATGATATCCCGTTAATTGTATTCTCTATTATGGAAAAAGGTAATATTAAACGAGCAGTAATGGGTGAAACAATCGGAACAACCGTGAGGGGGAAAAACTAATGCCAAAACAAGCAATTGCCAATTTGAAAGAAAGAATGTCTAAAGCGATCCAAGCTTATTCTCGCGAACTTGCCAGCATTCGTGCAGGGAGAGCAAGTGCCTCTCTTCTAGACAGAGTACAGGTGGAATACTATGGGGCTCCAACTCCAGTCAATCAACTTGCTGGCATTTCTGTACCGGAAGCTCGTCTTTTGGTCATCCAGCCTTATGATAAGTCAATCCTTGGTGAGATTGAAAAAGCAATCCTGAAGTCTGATCTTGGCCTGAATCCTGCAAATGATGGATCAATCATCAGGATCGCGATTCCTCAACTGACTGAGGAACGACGCAAGGAACTTGCAAAACAAGTTAAAAAGGAAGCAGAAGAAGCAAAAATCGCTATCCGCAATATCCGTCGTGATGGAAATGAAGATCTGAAAAAGCTTGAGAAAAACGGCGAAATTACAGAGGATGACCTTCGTGGATATTCTGACGATATTCAAAAGCTGACAGACGAACACATTGCAAAAATCGATCAGATTACAAAAGACAAAGAAAAAGAAATTATGGAAGTGTAATCACTGCTTTCGCAGTCAACATCGAAAACCCTCTGTTTTCCAGGGGGTTTTTTCTCTATACATATACCGCTTGAAGGAAAAGATTCTTTTCTCAAACTTTGTTGCAATTAACAACAAAATAGGATTGAATGACCTGTGTTTCTTCACAAAATTAAAGTTTATTATGAGAAAAGAGCTTGCACACTAAATACCGATTTACAAAATGGCTTTTTATCACGTTAAAATTGGCTTTAGGATTTTAACAACAATCTTTACGAAAACAGCCAAGATTTAAAAACAATGAGTTTACGAAAACAGTCTGGATGATAGAATATAATAATATTGGCTGCTGTATTCTGTTTTTCTTCATAAGTACATATTCTGTATATAAGGCTCCTTTTGTATAAGGGCAGGCTGGAATTAAAGAATATTAATGTGAGACCATCCGTTTATAGAGATATCTTTTTTCTTTTTTGGTATGATAGTGGCATATGGAATTGAAGAAGAGAGAAAAAAGAATTACTCTATCGCTTTTAATGAGCAGTCCAGCTTCAGCACCAAATCGATCCCTGGCATAGTCTTAGGGATGAAAGACTCATTGGAGCTAAAGATAATCTTTTGGGGGAGCTGTCACAATGTTAAATAAAATGAATCCGTGGAAGAAGGATCAAAATCCTGCCGGTTTCCGAGATCGTGTACTTCATATTAAAGAACATGAAGTCCCCTCTCATGTTGCCATCATTATGGATGGTAACGGACGCTGGGCTAAAAAGCGTGCTTTGCCCCGGGTTGCTGGCCATCATGAAGGCATGAAGGTTGTCCGTAAAATAACCAAGCTGGCCAATGAGCTTGGTGTCAAGACGCTAACTGTCTATGCTTTCTCTACTGAAAACTGGAAAAGACCGAAAATGGAAGTGGATTTCCTGATGAAGTTGCCCGAAGAGTTTCTTGGCACCTTCCTTCCAGAATTAATTGAAGAAAATGTCCGTGTAGAAATGATTGGTTATATGGATAAGCTTCCTGAGCATACCAAAAGGGCTGTAGGGAAAGCGATGGAAGACACGAAGGATAACACCGGTCTTGTCTTGAACTTTGCCCTCAACTATGGAAGCCGTGGAGAAATCATTGACAGTGTCAAAAGAGTCATAGATGATGTGAAAAATGGTAAAATGGCTGAAAGTGAGTTGACGGAAGAAGTCTTTTCATCTTACTTGATGACTAAGGATTTGGATGATCCCGACTTGTTAATCAGGACTAGTGGAGAAATCCGCTTGAGCAATTTTATGCTTTGGCAGCTTGCATACACGGAGTTCTGGTTTACTGATGTTCTGTGGCCGGACTTTGATGAAGAACACTTTGTCGAAGCAATTGAAGCATTCCAGGGCCGGCAGCGGCGTTTTGGAGGAGTATAAAAAAGGTGTGAATAAATAGATGAAGCAAAGAATCATTACAGCAGTCATAGCAGCAGCTGTTTTTCTTCCAATCGTAATTTTTGGAGGCTGGCCATTTATTGCAATGGTTTACCTAATAGCATCCATTGCATTATATGAAGCATTGAAGATGAAGCATTTAAAGCTTTTCTCGGTTCCGGGCATTTTATCATTGTTGTTATTGTGGATTTTCCTGATACCTGAACAATATAGCGTTCTTCTTGATAAATTAGATTATACAAAACTGGAGCTTTTCTTTCTTGGAGTGCTTTTATATCTGACTTATACTGTCATAACTAAAAATCGCTTCACTTTTGAAGATGTTGCTTTTTCAATCATGTCAATACTCTATGTCGGGATCGGCTTTTATTTCTTCATTGAAACTAGAGAAGAAAGCCTGATCTATGTGTTTTATTCACTATTCATTATCTGGGCTACCGATTCAGGAGCCTATTTTATCGGACGGGCAATTGGCAAACATAAACTGTGGCCCGAAATCAGCCCGAACAAGACCACAGAAGGCTTTTTTGGCGGTGTAGTATCTGCACTCGCAGTTGCTGCCTTGTTCAGTGTGTTCGGGGATATGAAAGTTCCGACTGTCATCCTGCTTATGGCGACAGCATTTTTGTCAGTGTTCGGCCAAATTGGAGACCTTGTTGAGTCAGCACTGAAGAGACATTACAATGTTAAGGACTCAGGCAACATACTTCCAGGACATGGAGGCATGCTTGACCGCTTCGACAGCTTGTTGTTTGTCTGGCCGTTAATCCACCTGTTCCATTTGTTATAATGTCTTGATTTCATTGCAAAAAAAGAGAAGAAATGAATGAATTCGATAATACCGGGTGTGTACCGTTTCCCGTTGGAGATATTAGGAGTGAAATTAGTGAAAAGAATCAGCTTGTTGGGAGCAACAGGATCGATTGGAATCCAGACGCTCGATGTAATCAGGGAGCATCCCGAAGAGTTCAAGCTAGTATCGATGTCTGCTGGAAGAAACATAGAGCTTACCAGGAAAATCATAATTGAGTTCCTGCCAGAACTTGTTTCTGTTCAGGAGAAAGACGATGCTGAACGGTTAAAATCAGAATTCCCGCAGGTGAGGGTTATATTTGGACAAGAAGGCCTAGTGGAAGCTGCTGTTTTTCAAAAGGCGGATATACTTGTCAATTCTGTACTCGGAAGTGTTGGTTTAGGGCCGACATTGGAGGCGATCAGATCAGGCAAGACGATCGCAATCGCGAATAAGGAAACGCTTGTGACTGCTGGACATATCGTGATGGATGCGGCAAGGCGGCATAATGTATCCATCCTCCCTGTAGACAGTGAGCATTCTGCCATTTTTCAGGCATTACAAGGTGAAAGAGAAAAGAATATTGAGAGACTGATCCTTACAGCATCGGGAGGCAGCTTCAGAGATCGGAAGAGGGAAGAGCTGCAAGGTGTAACAAAAGCAGATGCCTTGAACCATCCAAACTGGTCGATGGGAGCAAAAATCACGATTGACTCCGCCACGATGATGAATAAGGGTCTCGAAGTCATCGAAGCTCATTGGCTTTTCTCTCTTCCGTATGACGATATATCGGTACTCCTCCATCGAGAGAGCATCATCCATTCGATGGTCGAGTTCCATGACACAAGTATTATGGCCCAGCTCGGCACACCTGATATGAAAGTGCCCATTCAATACGCCCTTACATATCCAGACAGACTGCCGCTGGTTACAGGGAAAAGGCTGAACCTTGCGGAAATTGGCCAGCTCCACTTTTCGGAAATGGACTTTGACCGGTTCCGCTGCCTGAAGTTTGCTTATGATGCCGGACGGGCGGGAGGCACTTTGCCTGCAGTTATGAATGCTGCTAATGAAGCAGCAGTAGCTTCCTTTTTGGACGACAGAATCACATTCCTTCAAATTGAAGACTTGATAGAGAGAGCAATGGAAAACCATAACATCATAGAAAAACCGGACCTTGAAGCAATTCAAGAGGTTGACAAAGAGACTAGAAGGTATGTAAAGTCACTACTATAAATTTTAGTCTCAATAGTGGGTTCTTATCCTATTAAAAGGTGGTTAGAAAATTTGAATACAGTTATTGCCTTTATCGTCATTTTTGGCGCCCTCGTGTTCTTCCATGAACTTGGGCACTTGATTTTCGCCAAACGTGCAGGGATCCTCTGCCGTGAATTTGCAATTGGATTCGGTCCTAAGGTCTTTTCTTTTAAGAAAAATGAAACGACTTATACGATCCGCCTTCTTCCTATCGGAGGGTTTGTCAGAATGGCTGGCGAAGATCCGGAAATGATTGAGATCAAGCCAGGGCATAGAGTAGGTTTACTCTTTAACAAGAGTGAAGAAGTTCAGAAAATCATTCTAAATAATAAGGAAAAGTATCCGGACGCACGAATTATCGAAGTGGAAAAAGCCGATATCGAACGCGAGCTTTTCATTAAAGGGTATGAAGAAGGAGAGGATGACAGCCAGCTGACATCTTTCCCAATAAGTAAAACAGCCGTTCTTGTCGAGAATGGAGTGGAAACGCAAATTGCTCCATTTGACAGGCAGTTCGGTTCGAAAACGCTTGGACAGAGAACAATGGCTATCTTCGCTGGACCTATGATGAATTTTATCCTGGCGATGGTTACTTTCATCATCCTTGCCATTTTTCAGGGAATCCCGTCAAATGAACCTGTTTTAGGCAAGCTAACCACGGATGGAAGTGCCCTCAAGGCAGGGCTGCAGGAAGGGGACGTCGTAAACAGTATTGAGGGTTCTGAAGTATCAAGCTGGCAGGATGTTGTTGAAATTATACGCAAGAATCCAGGGAATGAACTCGATTTCTCGGTCGTTCGTGAAGGACAGAGTATCGAGCTGCCTGTAACACCAGAAGTCAAGGATATTGAGGGTGAAAAAATCGGATTGATTGGCGTCTACAGCCCGGTAGAAAAATCGCCATTGAAATCGATATCCTATGGTGTGAAGGAAACATACTTCTGGACAAAAGAGATTTTTTCCATGCTTGGAAAACTGCTGACTGGCCAATTTTCGATTGACGCCTTATCCGGACCTGTGGGCATTTATGTCTCTACTGATACGGTTGCAAAGTCCGGAATCTTCTATCTAATGAAATGGGCTGCAATCCTAAGCATTAACCTGGGAATCATGAACCTTCTCCCATTCCCGGCACTCGACGGGGGCAGGCTGACCTTCTTTGCGGTTGAAGCGCTGAGAGGAAAACCAATCGACAAGCAAAAAGAGGGTATGGTCCACTTCATCGGCTTCGCATTGTTGATGCTGCTGATGCTGGTGGTCACCTGGAATGATATTCAAAGGTTCTTCCTGTAAGTCAATACATTTTACTTCCTGCCTGGGCCGCACCGGGCAGGAACATTTTTTCAAAAACATGAACTAATCCTAATGAGGTGTTAATAATGAAGCAAAGTATGTCGCTTATTCCTACTTTAAGAGAAGTACCATCAGATGCAGAAGTCAAAAGTCATCAGCTATTGCTCAGGGCTGGATTCATCCGTCAAAACGCAAGCGGTGTTTATACATACATGCCTCTAGGGCGCAAGGTCCTTCAAAAAGTCGAGGCAATCATCAGGGAAGAGATGAATAATGCTGGTGCAGCTGAATTATTCATGCCAGCTCTGCAGCAAGCTGAACTATGGCAGGAATCAGGCCGCTGGTATTCCTATGGCCCAGAACTGATGAGGCTTAGGGATCGGCATGACCGCGAGTTCGCTCTTGGCGCGACACATGAAGAAGTCATCACAAGCGTTGTCCGTGACGAAGTAAAATCTTATAAACGCCTTCCGCTGACACTTTACCAAATCCAGACAAAATACCGTGACGAAAAACGTCCAAGATTCGGCCTTCTGCGCGGCCGTGAATTTATCATGAAGGATGCCTATTCCTTCCATGCTACACAAGAGAGCCTTGATGAGGTTTATGAGCGTATCTTCCAGGCGTATTCGAATGTATTCAGACGCTGTGGCTTGAACTTCCGTGCTGTTATTGCTGATTCAGGAGCAATGGGAGGGAAGGATACACATGAATTCATGGTCCTTTCTGATATCGGGGAAGATACAATTGCCTATTCCGATACATCTGAATATGCGGCTAATATCGAAATGGCGCCAGTAACGGCCGTTTATGAGAAGAGCAGTGAACCTGCTGGGGAATTAGAAAAAGTGCACACAGAAAACAAGAAGACAATTGATGAAGTTTCTTCCTTCCTTGATGTTGAAGCACAAGATTGCATCAAGTCTCTGCTTTTCAAAGTGGACGATCGCTATGTGCTTGTTTTAGTCCGTGGTGACCATGATGTGAACGATATTAAGTTGAAAAATTACTTTGAAGCTTCAAATGTCGAACTGGCCGATGCAGCAACAACCAAAGAGGTTCTTGGCTGCTCGGTTGGCTCACTTGGACCGGTAGGAATAGACAGTGTAGAGGTAATTGCCGATAATGCCGTGCAGGCGATCGTCAATGGAGTCTGCGGAGCAAATGAAGAAGATTATCATTTTACAAATGTCAATCCTGAACGTGATTTCAAGGTTGCAGCCTTTACCGACCTGCGCTTCATCAAAGAAGGCGATCCTTCTCCAGATGGACAGGGAACAATCGTCTTCGCAAAAGGCATTGAAGTCGGACATGTATTCAAGCTTGGCACCAGATACAGTGAAGCAATGAATGCTGAGATCCTTGATGAGAATGGAAGAACAAAGCCAATGATCATGGGGTGCTACGGAATCGGCGTTTCCCGTACGATGGCCGCAGTCGCAGAACAATTCAATGATGAAAACGGCCTGGTTTGGCCAACCAATATTTCACCATTCGATGTCCATCTCATTGCAGTGAACATGAAGGACAGCGCACAGTCGGAATTGGCTCAAGAGCTATACTCAAGCCTGCAGGCAGCAGGAATGGAGGTACTCCTTGATGATCGCCAGGAAAGGCCTGGAGTGAAATTCGCAGACTCCGATTTGATTGGGTTGCCAGTAAGAATTACAGTCGGCAAGAAAGCCGGCGAAGGAATCGTCGAAGTGAAAATCCGTAAAAACGGCGAAATGCAGGAAGTGCAAAAAGATGATTTGGCAGGTGTCTTGAAAAATATTTTGCAAGAACTATAATCTGTTTGGTGGATCCTACTTCAGGGTCCGCTTTTTTTTATTTGCTCCTCGATTTAGATATTTACAAAGTGAATGCATTTTCCAGAAATCGGAAGACGGCACGATTATTGTCTCGTTTGGATTGATTATGACTGTTTTTTAGGAGATTAATGCAGACTTTCAGGCAAATCCAGGGTTGTTTCGGGAGATTATCAACCACTATTAAGAGAATAATTTTTCCAGTCCGTATATTGCGCCTGATTATAACGTATTTTCCAGCAAACGCACCCTTATAGAGTACATTTAGGGTCAAACCACACACTTATGCAGACTCGTCATCCGACTTAAGGGTATTTTTAGGGCTAAGCAGATCCCTATTCGCCCTCTTCACTCCATGTAAGGGTACTTTTAGGGTCTAAACACACCCCCATGCAGAGATGCCTCTTTCCTAATAGGGTACATTTAAGGTCTAAAACTCACCTTTAAGCCACAACTTCACTTCCCATAACGGTACACATCGGCACAATATGTATTTTGATATAACTGAGTTTGTCTACGGTATGGAAAAATTATATTTTTATTGAAGCATTGAAATGGTAATATCAAACACAGGTAACGGTACAGGCATTTTATGTTATAATAACCTTTGCTATTAAACAGGAATTCATGCAACCAGAGTTGTTTTTCAAACGGGCAATTCCGCCCGATAGATAGAATTTAAGCTTTTCAGATGGGAGAGAAATAACCATGGGTGATCTTTCTTCGGGAAAAAAAGAAAGGTTTCAGCTCCTGCTGCAGCAGCTGCAGCTAACAGAAGATGCAATTGTCACTCATTTTCAAAACGCTGAAATTGACAGGGTAGTGATTGAGAAACAGGCAAGGAAATGGCATTTCTTTTTCCAGTTTGAAAGAATCGTTCCTTGTCAGCTGTATAACACATTCATTGGCAAGCTGGAACAGACTTTCTCACATATTGCGAAAATATCATACTCGGTAAAAGTGCTTGAACAGGCAATCAGTGACAAGGAAATCCTGGATTACTGGAAGTCATGCATTAAAGAAATAGATGGCATCGCGCCTCCATTGTTAAAGCTCCTGAATGAGCAAGTTCCGCAAATCCAGGGAACGAAACTCATTTTAACAGCCAGGAATGAAGCCGAAGGACTTGCACTTAAGCGTAAATATGGGGGCACTATAGCCGAGATTTACCAGAGTTTTGGTTTCCCTTTACTTACGATTGATACGGTTGTAAGTAAAGATAGTTCTTCAGACGAATATGAAAAATTCATGAAGGCTAAAGAGAAAGAAGACCAGGAACGCGGTCTGATGGCGATGATCGAGATGCAGAAGAAGGAAGCTGAACAAGCCAAGGGAGATGGTGCGCCGCAGGAAGGCCCGGTAACCATTGGCCTTACGATCAAGGATGATGCTGACTTCCGCAAGCTTGAAGACATCGTTGATGAAGAGCGCCGCGTAGCCGTCGAAGGCTATGTATTCTTTGCCGAAACAAAAGAGCTTCGCAGCGGCAGGACGCTTTTGACATTCAAAATTACGGACTATACAAGCTCCATCATGGTAAAAATGTTCTCACGCGATAAGGAAGACGCCGCCATTTACCAGCGCATTTCAAAAGGAATGTGGCTAAAGGTAAGGGGCAGCATCCAGAACGACACCTTTGTCCGCGATCTTGTCATGATTGGAAATGACGTGAATGAAATCAAACCTAAAGGAAGAATTGATTCTGCGCCAGAAGGCGAAAAAAGAGTCGAGCTTCATCTGCATACACCAATGAGCCAGATGGACGCGGTTTCATCTGTGAGCGCACTGGTTTCCCAGGCAGCAAAGTGGGGGCATAAAGCAGTGGCAATCACTGACCATGCAGTTGTGCAATCCTACCCGGAAGCTTTCGGGGCAGGAAAGAAAAATGATATCAAGATCCTGTACGGTGTGGAAATAAACCTTGTTGATGATGGTGTGCCAATCGCCTATAATGACGCACACAGATTGCTGGCAGACGATACGTATGTCGTTTTTGACGTCGAAACAACAGGTCTGTCAGCTGTATACGATACAATCATTGAACTTGCAGCTGTCAAAATCCGCGACGGAGAAATCATCGACCGGTTCGAATCATTCGCTAATCCTCACCACCGTTTATCGGCAACGACCATCAACTTGACAGGCATTACCGATGATATGGTCCGCAATGCGCCGGAAGTGAGTGAAGTACTGGAAAAGTTTAAGGAATGGACAGGTGACTGTGTTCTGGTTGCCCACAATGCTTCTTTCGATATGGGTTTCCTGAATGTCGGCTATAAAAAGATTGGCATGGGCAAAGCGCCGAATCCTGTTATCGATACACTGGAGCTTGGCCGCTTCCTGTATCCAGACATGAAAAATCATCGATTGAATACATTAGCGAAGAAATTCGATATTGAACTAACACAGCACCACCGTGCTATCTATGATGCAGAAGCGACAGGGTACCTGTTGGTGAAAATGTTAAAGGATGCAGCGGAAAAAGGACTGGAATACCACGATCAGCTCAATGACAATATGGGCCAGGGTAAAGCATTCCAGAGAGCGCGGCCTTATCATGCTACCTTGCTGGCTAAAAACGAAGTCGGTATGAAAAATATCTTCAAGCTTGTGTCTATTTCCCATATTGAATACTTTTACAGGGTGCCGCGTATCCCACGATCACTTTTAAATAAACATCGTGAAGGAATCCTGATTGGTTCTGGATGCGATAAGGGTGAAGTTTTTGAAGGCATGATGCAAAAAGGTCCGGAAGAGGTCGAAGAGGCAGCACAGTTCTATGACTATCTGGAAGTTCATCCAAAGGCTGTTTATGCTCACTTGCTTGAGCTGGAATTAGTGCGGGACCAGAAGGCACTCGAGGATATCATTAACAATATCGTCAAGCTTGGCGAGAAGCTGGACTTGCCGGTAGTTGCTACAGGTAATGTCCACTACTTGAACGAGAATGATAAAATTTACCGCAAAATCCTGGTCAACTCCCAGGGAGGAGCAAACCCTCTTAATCGTCATGAGCTTCCAGATGTGCATTTCAGGACAACGAATGAAATGCTCGATGCCTTTAAGTTTCTGGGAGAAGAAAAGGCGAAAGAAATTGTTGTAGAAAACTCTAACAAGGTTGCTGACATGATTGATGTCATCAAGCCAATCAAAGATGATCTCTATACGCCGAAAATCGAAGGCGCAGATGAAGAAATGCGCAGTATGAGTTACGGAATGGCCCGCGACATCTATGGGGATGACCTTCCTGAAATCGTTGAGGCTCGCCTTGAAAAAGAATTGAAAAGTATCATAGACAATGGTTTTGCCGTTATCTATTTGATTTCTCATAAACTTGTTAAAAAGTCACTGGATGATGGCTATCTAGTAGGTTCACGTGGATCGGTAGGGTCTTCTTTCGTAGCGACGATGACGGAAATCACTGAGGTTAATCCGCTGCCGCCGCACTATGTATGTCCAAAGTGCAAAAAATCGGAGTTCTTCAATGATGGATCAGTCGGTTCAGGTTTTGACCTTCCGGACAAGGACTGCCCGGATTGCGGAATTAAATATAAAAAAGACGGACATGACATACCGTTTGAAACCTTCCTTGGTTTCAAAGGGGACAAGGTGCCCGATATCGATTTGAACTTTTCGGGTGAATACCAGCCGCGTGCCCATAATTACACAAAAGTGCTGTTTGGTGAGGATTATGTTTACCGCGCGGGAACAATCGGAACTGTAGCGGATAAGACGGCCTATGGTTATGTAAAAGGATACCAGGGCGACAATAATCTCCAGCTGCGCGGTGCGGAAATTGACCGTCTTGCATCCGGCTGTACTGGTGTAAAGCGGACGACTGGCCAGCACCCGGGCGGAATCATCGTAGTTCCTGATTACATGGATATTTTTGATTTTTCGCCAATCCAATTCCCTGCAGACAGCAGCACGTCCGAATGGAAAACAACCCACTTTGATTTCCATTCGATTCACGATAACTTGTTGAAGCTGGATATTCTGGGGCACGATGACCCGACAGTGATCAGGATGCTTCAGGACTTAAGTGGAATCGACCCTAAGACAATTCCGACCGATGACCCTGAAGTCATGAAGATTTTCAGCGGAACAGAATCGCTGGGTGTGACTGAGGAACAAATAATGTCCAAGACCGGCTCACTCGGGATTCCGGAATTCGGAACCAGATTCGTTCGCCAGATGCTTGAGGACACAAAGCCGACGACATTCTCTGAACTCGTACAGATTTCAGGTCTTTCCCACGGTACAGATGTATGGCTTGGAAATGCCCAGGAATTGATCCATAACAATATTTGTAACCTCAGCGAAGTAATCGGCTGCCGTGATGATATCATGGTTTACCTGATTTACCAGGGACTGGAGCCGGCATTTGCGTTTAAGATCATGGAATCTGTTCGTAAAGGTAAAGGCTTGACGGATGAAATGGAAGAAGAAATGCGCAAGAATAAAGTTCCTGAATGGTACATCGATTCGTGCAAAAAGATCAAGTATATGTTCCCAAAAGCTCACGCCGCTGCTTACGTTTTGATGGCCGTAAGGATCGCGTACTTCAAAGTTCACCATCCGCTCATGTATTATGCAGCATACTTCACAGTCAGGGCAGATGACTTTGATGTCGATGCAATGGTCCGCGGTTCCGAGAGCATCCGGGCGGTGATTGAAGAAATCAGCGCCAAGGGGCTTGACGCTTCGACAAAAGAGAAAAATTTGATGACCGTAATGGAACTCGCGCTTGAGATGTGTGAGCGTGGATTTGGATTTGCAAAGGTTGATCTGTACAAATCGAGTGCGTCAGAGTTCATTATCGAAGGCGATAGGCTTATACCGCCATTCAATGCGATACCTGGACTCGGAACGAATGCAGCGATTAATATCGTCAAAGCACGTGAAGAAGGAGAATTCCTCTCCAAGGAAGACCTGCAGCAGCGAGGGAAAATCTCCAAGACGATTCTGGAATACCTCGACAATCATGGCTGTCTTGAGGGCATGCCTGACCAAAACCAATTGTCGTTATTCTAATTGTTATCATCTTAGCCTTCTGGAGAGGAATGCTATAACTGCCGTTTGTTTGCAATAAATATCTGGTTATGTTATATTTTTATTGGAAATACTAAGGATATCTCGGCAGATGAGAGTGGGGCAACCCGCTCTTTCTTGTTTGTTAGGCACTTTTACGGGGATAAAAACCAAATAGTGATTAAGTAATGAGGTTGCGTCAAAGGAGGGATTTTATGAGCAAGGTTACCGAAGTTGTGGAAGAGCTAGTAACTCCCATCTTAAATGAAAACGAACTAGAATTGGTAGACATCGAATATGTCAAAGAAGGAAAGAACTGGTTCCTGCGCGTATACATTGATAAGGACAATGGAATTGATATCGAAGAATGCGGCATCGTCAGTGAGCGCCTTAGCGAAAAGCTCGATGCCATTGATCCAATCCCGCATAACTACTTTTTGGAAGTCTCCTCACCAGGTGCAGAACGTCCGCTGAAAAAGGAAAAGGATTATCAGAAAGCAATCGGCAAGAATGTCTTCATTAAAACCTATGAACCAATTGATGGGGAAAAGGCTTTTGAAGGAGTGTTGACTGATTTCAATGGGGAAACCATCACTGTTGAAGTGAAGATCAAAACTCGCACGAAGACACTCGTCATCCCATTCGATAAGATTGCCAGCGCGAGACTCGCTGTCACTTTTTCATAATCTGTCCAGAAATTATCTTAAGTTAATTAATTAAAGGATCGTTTCGAACCTATTGTTTTTAGGCAAAAGTTCATAATGCTTAAACGTGTGCATCCTGTACAGGAAGATGATAACGTTTTTGAGGTGTGAACTGGCGGGCAAAGGGCGGAGTTTCGAAAAGAGCCTTACTAAGCAGGGTAGTAAAAAAGGGGGATTTATATCTCATGAGCAGCGAATTGTTGGATGCTCTTACGATTCTTGAAAAAGAAAAAGGAATTTCCAGGGACATCTTAATTGATGCGATCGAGGCAGCGCTTATTTCTGCATACCGCCGCAACTTTAACCAGGCACAAAACGTACGTATTGATTTGAACCTTGGCAATGGTTCAATGCGTGTTTTTGCAAGGAAGGAAGTTGTCGATGAAGTGTTCGATCCACGTCTGGAGATCTCTTTGGAAGATGCACAAAAAATCAATCCGAATTACGTGGTTGAAGATGTTGTTGAACTTGAAGTAACACCAAAGGATTTCGGAAGGATTGCTGCGCAGACTGCCAAGCAAGTAGTTACTCAGCGTGTCCGTGAAGCAGAAAGAGGAATCATCTATTCTGAGTTCATCGATCGTGAAGAAGATATCATGACAGGTATTGTCCAGCGCCAGGATCCTAAGTTCATCTATGTAAGTCTGGGGAAAATCGAGGCCATCCTGCCAGCGAATGAACAGATGCCGAACGAACACTATAAGCCTCACGACCGCATCAAAGTATTTATCACCAAGGTTGAAAAAACCACTAAAGGTCCACAAATCTTCGTTTCCAGAACCCACCCGGGGCTGTTAAAGAGACTATTCGAGATTGAAGTTCCTGAAATCTATGATGGAACAGTTGAAATTAAGTCAGTTGCGCGTGAAGCAGGCGACCGTTCAAAGATTTCTGTTCACTCAGACAATCAAGAAGTGGATCCAGTTGGTTCATGTGTCGGACCTCGTGGAACTCGTGTCCAGGCTGTCGTCAATGAGCTTAAGGGTGAAAAAATCGATATTGTTAAATGGTCTGAAGACCCAGTCGTATTTGTGGCCAATGCATTGAGCCCATCAAAGGTTCTGGATGTCATTGTCAACGAAGAAGAAAAAGCGACTACCGTTATCGTTCCTGATTATCAGTTGTCACTTGCAATCGGAAAGCGCGGCCAAAATGCGCGTCTTGCTGCTAAATTGACTGGTTGGAAAATTGACATCAAAGCAGAAACCGATGCTAGGGAGTCCGGGATTTATCCTCGTGACAATGAGCCGCTGTTGACTGCTGATAACGACTTTGAAGATGAAGACATCGATTAATGAGAGGTGAATGATCGTGAACAGCCGTAAAAAGGTTCCTATGCGAAAGTGTGTCGCAACCGGTGAAATGAGACCGAAAAAAGAACTAGTTCGCATCGTTCGCTCAAAGGAAGGCGAAGTATCCATCGATCTGACTGGCAAGAAATCAGGCCGTGGTGCCTATCTTTCTAAAGAAAAAGAAGCAGTGCAATTAGCAAAGAAACGGAATATATTGTCCAAACAGCTTGAAACTCAAGTGGACGATGCAATATACGATGAGCTGAATGATCTCATCGAAAAGGAGAGCAGACTATCCTGATGAACTCAAATCAATGGATGTCATTGCTTGGCTTAGCCAATCGAGCACGGAAAATTATTTCAGGGGAAGAGCTTTCCGTCAAAGAAATCAGAAGCGGGAAGGCGAAGCTCATTTTGCTTTCTGCGGATGCATCCGCAAATACTACAAAAAAGATTACCGACAAGTGCAAATCCTATAATGTGCCTTACAAATTGGTCCCGGACCGGTTTCTGCTTGGCCAGGCGATCGGCAAGGAAGCACGAGTTGTAGTAGCCCTGTTGGACGAGGGTTTTGCAAAAAAACTGTTGACGTTGCTCGATTAATTCTAGCGGGGGTGAAAATATGAGTAAAACACGCGTTTATGAATATGCAAAGAAGCATAATTTATCGAGTAAAGACGTGATTATAAAATTAAAAGAAATGAACATCGAGGTTTCTAACCATATGACTGCAATGGAAGATGAAACTGTGAAGAAGCTTGACGCTGTCTATAATAAAAGAGAAGAGAAGCCACAAGCACAGTCAAAGCCGCAGCAGCAAAGCCAGCAGAAGGCTTCACAAGGACAGAAACAAGCCCAGAACCGCAATCAAGGCCAAAAGCCTAATCAGGGTCAGAATCGCAATCAATCCCAAAACCAGCAAAAAAACAACCAGGGACAGCCAAAAGCCCAGCTGAAGACAACAGCCAGTGCTTTTTCAGACGATGAGCGCCGCGCAACAACTCCGGAAAAGGTGAAAAGTTCAGCTGCTGCTAAAAAGCCTGGGAACACGCAGCCTTTCAATAAAAATAACAAAAACAAACCAAACAATAAGAACAGAAACCAGCAGAACCAGAATAAAGGCCGACAGAACCAGCAGCAAGCTCCACAACAGCCGAAGAAGGTTAAAGAGCTTCCGTCAAAAATCACTTTCAGTGAGTCCCTAACAGTAGCTGAACTAGCCAAGAAGCTTAACCGTGAGCCATCAGAGCTTATCAAGAAGCTATTTATGCTTGGTGTCATGGCAACTATTAACCAGGACCTTGATAAGGATGCAATTGAACTGATTGCTACTGATTACGGTGTTGAAGTGGAAGAGGAAATCAAGATTGATGCAACTGACCTTGAAGTTTACTTCACAGAAGATGAGGAAGCATCAATGGTTGAAAGACCGTCCGTTGTTACAATCATGGGTCACGTTGACCATGGTAAAACAACCTTGCTTGATTCCATCCGCAACACGAAAGTGACTGCAGGGGAAGCCGGCGGCATCACTCAGCATATCGGTGCTTACCAGGTTGAAGAAAACGGCAAAAAAATCACATTCCTTGATACACCTGGTCACGCAGCGTTCACGACAATGCGTGCTCGTGGTGCAAAGATTACCGATATCACTATCCTTGTTGTAGCTGCTGATGATGGTGTCAAGCCGCAGACTGTTGAAGCCTTGAACCATGCAAAAGCTGCTGAGGTACCGATCATTGTTGCGGTAAACAAAATGGATAAACCGACTGCCAACCCTGATCGCGTTATGCAGGAATTGACAGAGTATGGACTAGTACCGGAAGCATGGGGCGGCGACACAATCTTTGTTCCAATTTCCGCACTTACTGGCGAGGGCATCGACAGCTTGCTTGAAATGATTCTTCTTGTTGGTGAAGTGGAAGAATACAAAGCAAACCCAAACAGAAACGCAATCGGTACTGTTATCGAGGCACAGCTTGATAAAGGACGCGGATCTGTTGCCACATTGCTTGTACAAAACGGTACACTGAAAATTGGTGACCCGATCGTCGTCGGAAACACATTCGGCCGTGTCCGTGCGTTGGTAAATGATCTGGGACGCCGCGTAAAAGAAGCTGGCCCATCAGCACCGGTTGAAATTACTGGTCTTAACGATGTCCCTCAAGCAGGCGATCGTTTTGTAGTATTCGAAGATGAAAAGACTGCCCGCCAGGTTGGAGAAATCCGTTCGCAGCAGGCTGTACAGGCACAAAGAAGCGAAAAAGCGCGCGTGAGCCTCGATACATTGTTTGAACATATGAAACAAGGGGAAATGAAAGACCTAAATCTAATTATTAAAGCCGACGTCCAAGGTTCAGTTGAAGCACTTGCAGCAGCATTGCAGAAACTGGATGTGGAAGGTGTTAATGTAAGAATCATTCACACTGGTGTTGGTGCGATCAATGAGTCTGACATCACACTTGCAGCAGCATCAAACGGTATCGTCATCGGTTTCAACGTACGTCCTGACAATAATGCGAAACGCGCTGCGGAATCAGAGAGCGTCGATATCCGACTGCACCGCATTATTTACAAAGTGATTGAAGAAATCGAATCAGCGATGAAGGGCATGCTGGATCCGGTTTATGCCGAAAAGGTAATCGGCCAGGCTGAAGTCCGCCAGACCTTCAAGGTATCAAAAATCGGCACGATTGCCGGTTCATATGTTACTGATGGTAAAATCACTCGTGACAGCGGTGTTCGTTTGATCCGTGACGGAGTCGTCATCTTTGAAGGCGAAGTCGATGCACTGAAGCGCTTCAAAGACGATGCCAAGGAAGTAGCACAAGGCTATGAGTGCGGTATTACCATTAAAAACTTCAAGGACGTAAAAGAAGGCGATGTTATTGAAGCATATATCATGGAAGAAGTGGAACGTTAATGGTAGTAGGCTTAGCAGCCTGTGAATGCATCATCTATGATGCTCATTCTCTTAAGGAAAAGAGGGCTGTCCTCCAGCGGATCATCACAAGGCTGAAGCAAAAGTTCAATGTATCTGTATCTGAAGTGGACCATCACGATGTTTGGCAGCGGACAACAATTGCAGTTGCAGCCGTATCAGCATCGAAGGTTTCAACTGAAAGAGAGCTGCAGAATGCCTTGAAAATGATTGATTCTTTTCCAGAGATCGAACGTACCATCACCGAAATAGAATGGCTTTGATAGAACGAGGTGATTGAAAATGGGTCATAGAGTAAATCGTGTTGGCGAACAAATGAAAAAAGAACTGGGCGATATTATCAGCCGTAAAATCAAGGATCCGCGAGTTGGTTTCGTGACAGTAACGGATGTCCAGGTTACAGGGGATCTTCAGCAGGCAAAAGTGTATATTTCTGTTTTGGGTGATGAACAACAACGAGAAGATACACTTAAAGGGTTAGCTAAGGCAAAAGGTTTTATCAGGACTGAAATTGGCCAGCGAATCCGCCTGAGAAAGACACCTGAACTGATCTTTGAATTTGATGAAACGATGGCTTATGGTAATCGCATCAATTCACTGATCCATGAGCTGCAGAGGGAAGAGCAGCCAGAAGAAGATGGGCAAGAAAAGGATAATGATTAAACGGTTCGCCGTAGATCTTGATATGAAAAATGGATAGACACTTTTGTCTATCCATTTTTTTCGATAAGTGTCATAAAACTAATAATACATGGCTGTTTTAGTAAGGCTGTTTTCGTAAAGATTGTCGTTAAAATTCTGAAGCCGATTTTAATGTAATATAAGCTATTTTGCAGGTCGGTATTAATTTTGCATGCTCTTTTCTCACAAAAGAGTCAACTTTTCGAAAAAAATAGGTTATTCAATCCTATTTTGTAGCCAATAGCAACAAAGTGTGAGAAAAAAGCCTAATACATAAAAGAATTGAGGAAAAAGAAAATGGAAGGGATTCTGCCTCTTTTTAAACCAGCGGGTATGACTTCGCATGATTGTGTGTTTAAACTCAGGAAATTGTTAAGAACGAAGAAGGTCGGGCATACGGGCACTCTTGATCCTGATGTAACTGGAGTACTGCCTATATGTGTTGGCAAGGCGACAAAAATTGCCGAATACATTACTGACGCCGGAAAAGCCTATGAGGGGGAAGTCACCCTGGGCTTCACGACAACTACAGAAGATGCATCAGGTGAGAAGGTTGAGGAAAAAGCAGTGGACAGGACAATTACAAGGACAGAGATCGAAGAAGCCCTCCAATCACTGACAGGCGAAATTGCACAGACTCCCCCTATGTATTCAGCGGTAAAAGTTAATGGAAAAAAACTATATGAATACGCGAGACAAGGAATTGAAGTTGAAAGGCCAACCAGGAAGGTCACCATTTATGGGATAGAGCTGCTTGATGGCAGAGATTCATTTGAAGGTGAACAGATTAGCTTCAAATTCCGAGTTTCCTGCAGTAAGGGGACATACATTCGGACATTGGCAGTGACCATTGGTGAAAAACTAGGATATCCTGCCCATATGTCTTCCCTTGTAAGAATTCAATCCGCTGACTTCACTATTGAGGACTGTTATACGTTTAAACAGCTCGAGGAATTGGCTGAAGAAGGCAATCTGGCGGCTTCCCTGCACCCATTGGAAGCTGGTATTTCTTATTTGCCGAAATATCGCATTAATGATAAAGTAGCAGAGAAAGTGAAAAATGGAGCATTGCTTCCTATCCCGGAGGAATATGCGGGGGATAGCGGTCCCATTATAGTAGAAACAGAAGACGGAAAAGCGCTCGCCATCTATAGAGCACATCCAACAAAAATAGGGATGATGAAACCTGATAAAGTTTTGAGAAATGATCAATAGATCATCACTGTATAATTTGTTTATTTTACAAATTAGCGATGTGAACTCTAAAGTCTTGATTAAAGAGCAGCTGGGTCAGAAAAGGTGAGTAATATCGTGGAAATGATTAAACTAAACCATCCTCATGAATATAATAAAGAAGATTTTCCTCCAATGGCCATGGCCCTCGGCTATTTCGACGGAGTTCATCTAGGCCACCAGCAGGTTATCGAGGAAGCAAAAAAAGAGGCAGAAGCCAAAGGGCTGAAAAGTGCGGTCATGACATTTGACCCTCACCCCTCTGTTGTTCTTGGCAAAAGTGTTCAGCACATGGAATATATCACCCCATTAAATGATAAAGCTCGAACTATCGAAGCAATGGGAGTGGACTACTTATTTGTTGTTCATTTCACAACCGAATTCTCAAGTCTTTTGCCCCAGGAATTTATCGATCAATATATCATTGGTTTGAATGTACACCATGTCGTTGCAGGATTCGACTATTCATACGGAAAAATGGGAAAAGGAAATATGGAGACGATCCAGTTCCATTCAAGAGGCAAGTTCGATTTCACTGTGGTATCCAAGCTGTCTACAAGAGAACAAGAAAAGGTCAGTTCTACCTTGATCCGGACGTTTTTACGTGACGGCAAGGTGGATAGGATGCCGGGCTTGCTAGGGAGATTTTATACCACAGAGGGTACAGTTATCCATGGAGATCGCCGAGGGCGTACGATCGGTTTCCCGACAGCAAATGTAAGCATAGATGAGCAGTACATTCTCCCTCCTACTGGAGTATACGCTGTTAAGATTCATGTAGAGGGAGAATGGCATGAAGGTGTCTGCAATGTTGGTTATAAACCAACATTCCACATGGAAAAAAAGGACAAACCTACTGTCGAAGTCCATATCTTCAATTTCAATAAAGAGATTTACGGGGAATCCGCAGCGATAGAGTGGCATCTGCGCCTCAGAAGTGAACGGAAATTCGAGGGAATCCAGCAGCTTATTGCCCAAATCGAAAAAGATAAGCAAGAAGCCATTCTATACTTTGAAAAAAACAAGGGTTAGACTTGCTTTTTGTCGTAAAAAGATGTATTCTTATTAACGTATCAAAAAAGAACCTTTGCTTGGCAAGTCGAGTCACCGACGCTTGCTAGGTAACAGGGGATTATTAAATGGAGGTGAAACGGATGGCAATCACAAAAGAACGTAAAAACGAACTGATCAACGAATTCAAGACTCACGAAAGTGATACTGGATCTCCAGAAGTTCAAATCGCTGTCCTTACTGCAGAAATCAATACATTGAACGATCACTTGCGCGTTCACAAGAAGGACCACCACTCACGTCGCGGTCTTTTGAAAATGGTAGGTAAGCGTCGTAATCTTTTGACTTACCTTCGTAACAAGGACGTTGCTCGCTACCGCGAGTTAATCAACAAGCTTGGTCTACGTAGATAGTCTGTAAAAGCGGGATTATTCCCGCTTTTTTATTAGGCAAATTTTTTGCAGGTACATAACGATTGATTGATATGAAGCGCTCCTTTTTGGAGCATAATATAACATAAAAGATTTCTAAAAATGACAGCCATTCAACATGCTTTGTTGTACAAGCCTTTGTAAATCAGGCTGGATTGGCTGGTTCATGGTTTTATCATTCATTATAAAGGTATATTTGTTATAAGACATGCGTTTGTGGTGTTTTAAATAAATGCCCAGGCACGGCCTGGGTGTATTTAGTGGTAGAGAGGGGCAAAAAGTATGGAACAAGAAAAACAAAGTTTTTCCTTCGACTGGGCAGGGCGCAAGCTTACAGTTGAAATTGGACAGCTTGCAAAGCAAGCGAGTGGTGCAGTCCTTGTCCGTTACGGTGATACGGCTGTATTAAGTACAGCGACAGCATCAAAAGAACCGAAGAATTTAGATTTCTTCCCTTTGACAGTCAATTATGAGGAAAGACTATATGCTGTTGGAAAAATTCCAGGCGGCTTCATTAAACGTGAAGGACGTCCAAGTGAAAAGGCGATCCTTGCAAGCCGATTAATTGACCGTCCGATCCGTCCATTATTCCCGGATGGATTCCGCAACGATGTCCAGGTAATCAGCATTGTCATGAGTGTTGACCAGGACTGTTCATCAGAAATGGCTGCTATGTTTGGATCATCTTTAGCACTTTCCGTTTCCGATATCCCATTTGGAGGACCAATCGCTGGTGTCACTGTGGGAAGAATTGAAGGGAAGTTTGTAATCAATCCATCTGTTGAAGAAACAGAAAAGAGTGATATGCACCTGGTTGTTGCAGGTACAATGGATGCAATCAACATGGTTGAAGCAGGTGCCGAAGAGGTTCCTGAAGAGGTCATGCTTGAAGCAATCATGTTTGGACATGATGAAATCAAGCGTTTGATAGCCTTCCAACAGGAAATCGTCGCACAGGTTGGAAAAGAAAAAAGAGAAATTAAACTTTTTGAATTAGATAAAGAACTTGAAGCTGAAGTTCGCGGAATTTGTGAGCAGGATATGGTTTCGGCTATCCAGGTACAGGAAAAGCATGCTCGTGAAGATGCGATCAAAGAAGTGAAAAATGCCGTCATCGCCCGCTATGAAGAGCAGGAAGCGGATGAAGACAAACTTAAGCAAGTGAAACAAATCGTTGATAAAATCGTCAAAGGTGAGGTTCGCCGCTTGATTACGGAAGAAAAAGTCCGTCCAGACGGCCGTGGAGTCGATGAAATCCGACCGCTTTCTTCTGAGGTAGGCTTGCTTCCTAGAACACATGGTTCTGGATTATTCACAAGGGGACAAACGCAGGCATTAAGCATTTGTACACTTGGCGCAATGGGTGATGTGCAGATTCTTGACGGTCTTGGAATCGAAGAAGAAAAACGATTCATGCACCATTATAATTTCCCATTATTCTCTGTTGGTGAAACAGGTCCGATTCGTGGGCCGGGTCGACGTGAAATCGGTCACGGTGCTCTTGGTGAAAGAGCCCTTGAACCTGTGATCCCGAATGAGAAAGACTTCCCATACACTGTCCGGCTTGTATCCGAGGTGCTTGAATCAAATGGTTCTACTTCTCAGGCGAGTATTTGTGCTAGTACATTGGCTCTTATGGATGCAGGGGTGCCAATTAAAGCACCGGTTGCTGGTATTGCAATGGGTCTGATCAAATCAGGAGAACACTATTCTATTCTTTCTGATATCCAGGGTATGGAAGACCACCTTGGTGACATGGACTTCAAAGTAGCTGGAACTGCAAAAGGTGTTACAGCCCTGCAGATGGATATCAAGATCGAAGGATTATCCCGTGAGATTCTTGAAGAAGCTTTACAACAGGCGAAAAAAGGGCGTATGCATATTCTTGATTCCATGCTGGCGACCATTAAAGAACCACGTGAACAGCTTTCAAAATATGCACCAAAAATCATCACGATGTGGATCAAACCTGATAAAATCCGTGACGTCATTGGGCCAAGCGGAAAACAAATCAATAAAATCATTGAAGAAACTGGCGTAAAAATCGATATCGAACAAGATGGTACGGTATTTATTGGCTCAGTAGATGAAGAGATGATCCAAAGAGCAAAGAAAATTATCGAAGACATTGTCCGTGAAGTCGGAGTTGGAGAAATGTACCTCGGAAAAGTTCGCCGCATTGAAAAATTTGGTGCGTTCGTTGAAATCTTCCCTGGTAAAGATGGCTTGGTCCATATCTCCGAGCTTGCTGAAGAGCGAGTAGGTAAGGTAGAAGATGTCCTGAAGCTGGGAGATGAACTACTGGTCAAGGTAACTGAAATCGACAAACAAGGCAGAGTCAATCTTTCACGCAAGGCAGTATTGAAAGAACAGCGTGAAAAAGCAGAAAAACAATCATAAAAAAGAAATGCGGAAGCGTCTCGAGGGGCTAGGCGCTGGAGACAGTACAAGATTTCTTATAAATCATTCAAAGGCCGGGTGCAGTCCCGGCCTTTTTAATGTTTTTTCACTGTGCCACCATCTTAACACCCACAAAGACCATCCCCAGCAGGTTTCACACAAGATAATAGCCAAGATCCTTTCTTTTCTGTTCGTCCACTGTTGTCTTTCGTTCTACCTTGTCCTTCTGTTTCATAAAGTAAAATAAGGCCCACTTTGTATAAGTATCAAACATATTTTCGAGGGCCTTAACAGTAGAGGAGGCAAATTAAATGCGAAAGTTTGTATTAATTTCTGTTTTATTGATTGCTGCGTGGATCACGGTGAATAATCCATTCTCCCATACATATGTTTCAGGACTTAAAACCGGGGCACTTGAAGTGGCTGGCAATAAGAATTCGTTAATGTCAGAAATTGAATCGAAAGCAAAAGAATATGAAGTCGAACCATCCGATGCCAGAAAAGATCCTGTCTGGAAGGTAGTTCCCGGCTACAATGGGCTTAAAGTAGATATCAAAAAGTCTTTTGCCAAGATGGAGAAGGAAGGCGAATTCGATCCGGAAAAGCTAGTCTTCAAGCAGGTTCCGCCTCAAGTCCATCTAAATGATTTGCCGCCGACGGCCATCTATAAAGGGCATCCTGAAAAGCCGATGGTAAGCTTTATTATTAATGTAGCATGGGGAAATGAGTACTTAACAGGGATGCTTGCGACATTAAAGAAGCATAATGTGACTGCAAGTTTTTTTCTTGAGGGCAGATGGGTAAAGAATAATCCAGGCATGGCGAAAATGATTGCTGATGCAGGTCATGAGATAGGAAATCATTCATTTACACACCCAAACATGAAGCAGCTTTCTGCAGCGAAAATCAATGAAGAGATCCGCAGGACAAATGAGGTTATTGAAGCAGTGACTGGTGTGAAAAGTAAGTGGTTTGCTCCTCCAAGTGGGTACTATAAGGATGAAGTGGTTGAGATTGCTGCAGCACATAATTTAAGGACCGTCATGTGGAGCGTAGATACGATCGATTGGCAGAAGCCCTCTCCAGATAAATTGATCAACAGGGTAATGGGGAAGGTTCATAATGGCGCAATGATTCTAATGCATCCAACAGAGTCGACGGCTGCTTCGCTCGATCAATTGATCACTCAAATAAAAGCCAAAGATTTACAAATTGGGACAGTTTCCAGTTTATTAAGTGAAAACCGAATAATAACCACAAAAAAAATGAAAGAATAGCATTGTATTTGGAAAAAGTAAGTTAAATGGACTATACTAAGTAAATGCAATAGTTTTAGCAGCTGGTTCCAGAGGAGGAATATAATGATAAAGAAATATACATGCCAAAACGGTGTAAGAATTGTACTAGAACAAATCCCAACTGTCCGTTCGGTGGCAATCGGAGTATGGATCGGAACAGGCTCCCGTAATGAAAACCCAGAGAACAATGGAATTTCCCATTTTCTTGAGCATATGTTCTTCAAAGGCACCAAAACAAGGACTGCAAGAGAAATCGCAGAGTCCTTTGACAGCATTGGCGGCCAGGTGAATGCATTCACTTCCAAGGAATATACATGCTATTACGCGAAGGTATTAGATAATCATGCCCCATACGCACTAGAAGTTTTAGCTGATATGTTCTTTAATTCTACTTTTGATTCCGAGGAATTGAATAAAGAGAAGAATGTTGTGAACGAAGAAATCAAGATGTACGAAGATACACCTGATGATATCGTCCACGATTTGCTTAGCCAGGCAGTTTACGGAGATCATCCGCTTGCGTATCCAATCCTTGGAACGGAGGAAACGCTTCAAAGTTTTACCGGAGAAAAGCTGGAGCAGTATATGCATGATACTTACAGACCGGAAAATGTAGTCATATCCATTGCCGGTAACGTTCCGGAATCTTTCATTAAAAACGCAGAAGATTTCTTTGGCTCATATGAAGCAAGCAAGGAAAAGATGGATAATGAGAAACCTGAATTCCATGCAACACATGCTTCCAGGAAAAAGGAAACTGAACAAGCACACCTTTGCCTGGGTTTCGAAGGCTTGCAGATCGGCCACTCTGACGTCTATAGCCTGATCGTCTTGAACAATGTACTGGGGGGCAGCATGAGCAGCAGGCTGTTCCAGGAAGTACGTGAACAGCGCGGCCTAGCTTACTCTGTGTTTTCCTATCATTCGGCGTACCAGGATAGCGGTATGGTGACAATTTATGGCGGGACGGGAGCAAATCAGCTGAACGTTTTATATGAAACAATCCAGGACACTCTTTCGAAGCTGCGTGCAGAAGGAATTACGGAAAAAGAACTCAACAACAGCAAAGAACAGCTTAAAGGCAGCCTTATGTTGAGTCTTGAAAGCACAAACAGCCGTATGAGCAGGAATGGAAAAAATGAACTTCTGCTTGGAAGACATCGCTCCCTTGATGAAATAGTCGAACAAATCGATCAAGTGACCAAGGATAGTGTCGATGGAATGGCCAATAGGATCTTCACGGACAAATATTCTGTTTCCTTGATCAGTCCAAATGGCGAACTGCCAAATTTATAATATCTTCCCAAAACAGCAGTTTCCATGTGAAACTGCTGTTTTTATTTAAAGATACATTTAGCCATTCCAGTTACAGCGGGAAGGCAGAAAGAGGAGCATGTTCTTGACAGGTTTAGTCTTTGCACATGAAAAGCTGTCAAGAAAACGAAGGAATCGTGACAGGATTGGTCCATTCACCTGAAAGCTGTCAAAATAACCAGCGATCATGATAACAATTCCCCCTTTTTTCAAGGATATGTATTCTAAAAAACCTCCTGGATTGATACATATAGAGTAAGGACAAAGTGACAGGGGGTGCCAAACATGAAATTAAGTGAACTTGGCGGGAAAGAAATCGTCGATGCGAAAAGGGCAGAAAGATTGGGCGTGCTCGGACAGACTGATCTGGAAATTAATGAACGTTCTGGACAAATAGAAGCATTGATTATTCCATCTTTAAAATGGTTCGGTCTCCGCAAACAATCCGGAGAGGTTCGGGTTCCATGGAAGCATATAAAGAAAATAGGTACCGACATGATTATCATTGACATTCCTGATGACGAAGAGTAAAAGCGGGCGTAAAGCCGGCTTTATTTTTTATGACTGTGTAATTTTAAAACAAAGTTAATCTTAAACAAAGATTTCTGCGCTGGCCATAGGGCCGGCGCTTTTCTTTTATGGAAAGCTCACCTATTGCAAGTTTGATACATATGATGTTGAAGTAGTTCAATTTGAATGAAATATATATTCCAGGATTAATGGAAAAGAAGGTGATTGTTCTCATGCTGACAGGAATGCAAATCGCAGTTATCGGCGGTGATGCGAGACAGCTGGAGATTATTCGCAAGCTGACAGAGCTTGATGCAAAGCTTTCTTTAATAGGCTTCGAGCAGTTGGACCATGCTTTTACAGGTGCCTCAAAAGAAAAGATAGATGAAGTTGATTTTTCCGTCCAGGACGCTTTAATCCTGCCTGTGCCAGGAACAAGTCTGGAGGGTCAGGTCGAAACGATTTTCTCGAATGAAAAAGTAGTCCTCAACAAAGAAATGCTTGAAAAGACACCGGAACATTGCACAGTTTATTCAGGCATCAGCAACACATATTTGACTGGTATCACAAAGCAGGCTAACAGGAAACTTATACAGCTGTTCGCTCGTGATGATGTAGCAATATACAACTCGATCCCGACTGTCGAAGGAACGATCATGATGGCGATCCAACATACAGATTTCACCATCCACGGCTCGAAGGTAGCCGTTCTTGGGTTGGGCAGAGTTGGTATGAGTGTGGCGAGGACCTTCCATGCCCTTGGTGCTAAGGTGAAGGTCGGAGCGAGGAAAAGTGAGCACATAGCAAGGATTACGGAAATGGGATTAGAACCATTCCTTTTATCTGAAATAGGCAAGGAAGTTACAGATACCGATATTTGCATCAATACGGTTCCTCATCAAATCGTTACAGCCTCTGTTATTTCGAGGATGCCAGCTCATACTCTGATCATTGACCTTGCATCCAAACCAGGTGGAACGGATTTTCGCTATGCGGAAAAGCGCGGAATTAAAGCACTGCTTGCACCGGGATTGCCGGGAATCGTTGCCCCGAAAACTGCAGGACAAATATTGGCGAACGTTCTTTCTCAGCTGCTTATGGAAGACTTTAAAAACCGAAAGGAGAAAGAAGCATGAGTTTAAAAGGGAAAAAGATCGGATTTGGATTAACAGGCTCGCATTGTACGTATGATGCTGTGTTTCCTGAAATTGAAAAGTTGGTGAATGCAGGAGCTGAAGTTTTACCGGTTGTCACATTCACTGTTAAAAATACAGAAACACGTTTTGGCAAGGGAGAAGATTGGGTACAGCGGATTGAGGAACTTACCGGGAATAATGTGATAGACTCAATTGTGAAGGCCGAACCTCTTGGTCCCAAGATACCGCTTGATTGCATGGTCATTGCCCCGCTGACAGGCAACTCAATGAGCAAGTTTGCGAATGCAATGACAGATTCACCAGTCTTGATGGCTGCTAAAGCGACCTTGAGGAACCAGAAGCCCGTTGTCCTTGGCATATCGACGAACGATGCTTTGGGGTTAAATGGTGTTAACCTTATGAGACTAATGGCAACGAAGAACATTTATATGATTCCTTTTGGCCAGGATGATCCGGTCAAAAAGCCAAATTCGATGGTAGCGAGAATGGAGATGCTTTCCGAGACAATCATGGAGGCGATGAATGGCAAGCAGCTCCAGCCAGTGCTGGTCGAGCGTTATAAGGATAATTAATTCTGTAAGTTAGTCCCGAAGATAACGGGCAAAATTTTGCTCTAAATGCTCTAATTTCAACTGGAAACGCTTTTCTCCGGCAGTGAAGCAAAATGTTTCTTTTCTTAATGATTGATTATGATAAAATATAGGATAATATACTAGGCGGTTATTTCTATTGGACCGCCGTTTTACTTATGGTTCAAACAACCTCAGCAAACATGCGGGGATATAAAAACGATAATGGTAGTGGAAGGGGAAACAGCAATGTCAGAGAGAAAAGGTTACCGTATAGCAGTAGTGGGAGCAACAGGAGCAGTAGGTCATCAGATGATCCAAACGCTCGAAAGCAGGGATTTCCCTGTATCAGAGCTTTTATTGCTTTCATCATCAAGGTCAGCTGGTACAAAGGTTCAATATAAAGGAAAAGAGATAACAGTACAGGAAGCGAAGCCAGAAAGCTTCGAAGGTGTGGATATTGCTCTGTTCAGCGCTGGAGGAAGTGTTTCAAAGGAGCTGGCACCGGAAGCAGTCAAACGCGGCGCAATCGTTGTTGATAACACAAGTGCATTCCGTATGGATGAGAACACTCCGCTTGTCGTGCCCGAAGTTAATGAGGAAGATTTGCATTCTCACAATGGTATTATCGCTAATCCGAACTGCTCTACGATCCAGATGGTTGTAGCATTAGAGCCATTACGTAAGAAATTCGGCCTGGATAAGATTATCGTATCGACGTACCAGGCAGTATCAGGTGCAGGGGCAGCAGCAGTCGAGGAGCTAGAGGAACAGACTCAGGCAATCTTGAACGGGGAAGAATATGAACCAAAGATTCTCCCGGTTAAGTCAGCGGAAAAGCACTATCAGATTGCGTTCAATGCTATTCCGCAAATCGATACATTCGTAGATAACGGATTCACATATGAAGAAATGAAAATGATCAATGAAACTAAAAAGATCATGCATATGCCTGGGCTGCAGGTTGCTGCAACATGCGTGCGGCTCCCGGTTGGAACTGGTCATTCAGAGTCAGTATATATTGAAATTGGCCAGGATGGCGTTTCCGCAGCTGAAGTAAAGGAACTTTTGGCAGATGCACCAGGAGTTGTCCTTCAGGATGATCCTGATCAGCAGCTGTATCCAATGCCTGCATTCTGTGTTGGCAAAAATGATGTTTTTGTGGGCAGAATCAGGAAGGACCTGGACAATGAAAAGGGCTTCCATATGTGGGTCGTTTCTGACAATCTGTTAAAAGGTGCTGCATGGAACTCAGTCCAGATTGCTGAAAGTCTTGTGAAGCTTGGATTGGTAAAGTAGAAGATAATTGTATTAAATGACAGAACTACTGAGGTGTTACGATGAAAATAATCGTTCAAAAATTTGGCGGTACATCTGTCCGGGACGAACAAAGCCGCAGCCAGGCGATGGGCCATGTTAAAAAGGCGATCGCTGATGGGTATAAAGCGGTTGTGGTAGTCTCTGCGATGGGAAGGAAGGGAGACCCGTACGCAACTGATACCCTCCTCAGTCTGCTAGGAGGAAGTGACAGCAAAATCAGCAAGCGTGAGCATGATCTCCTGCTGTCATGCGGAGAAACGATTTCCAGTATCGTTTTTACCAATATGCTGCTTGAGAACGGCATAAGTGCGACGGCCCTTACAGGTGCACAGGCAGGATTCAGGACAAATAGCGAGCATACGAACGCGAGAATCCTTGATATGAAATGCGACCGATTGTTGAGGGAACTTGATCAGTTCGACGTTGTCGTCGTGGCTGGCTTCCAGGGTGCAGCAAAAAATGGAGACGTGACAACAATCGGCAGGGGCGGCAGTGATACATCTGCTGCAGCGCTTGGTGCAGCGTTAAACGCTGAATGGATTGACATATTTACCGATGTCGAGGGAATCATGACTGCTGACCCAAGGATTGCAGAAAACGCAAGGCCTCTTTCCGTGGTCACTTATACTGAAGTTTGCAATATGGCTTACCAGGGAGCAAAGGTAATCCACCCTCGTGCAGTAGAAATTGCCATGCAGGCAAAAGTTCCGATTCGAATCAGGTCCACCTATTCGGAAGGTCTCGGTACGCTGGTTACTGCGCTTAATCGTGAGAATAAAGGGACAGACATCAAGGAACGGCCTGTGACAGGAATTGCGCATGTTTCAAATGTAAGCCAAATCAAGGTATTTGCTAAAAAAGACCAATACAATTTGCAATCTGAAGTTTTCAAGGCGATGGCAAATGAAAACATAAGCGTTGATTTTATCAATATTTCTCCAAATGGAGTGGTATACACAGTCTTGGATGAGATGACGGACCGGGCGGTAAAGGTATTGGAGGGGCTGGGGCACACCCCGCAAATTGAGAGACATTGCGCAAAGGTCTCCGTAGTCGGAGCTGGAATGGCAGGAGTCCCAGGGGTAACTTCGAAAATCGTTACAGCTTTATCAGAAAAGGGCATTCGCATCCTTCAGTCCGCTGACAGCCATACAACCATTTGGGTATTAGTCAAACAAGAGGATTTAGGAAAGGCAGTAAATGCATTGCATGATGCCTTTCAGCTCGAAGAGGAAACAGCAGATTTCGAGCGTCATGATATATAAAAAGATTTTGCTTCCCAGTCTCGGCTGCCGGAAGCCTTTCAGAAGAGGAGTGAACAGTAATGGTTCAATTCGGAAGAGTATCCACAGCAATGGTGACCCCATTTGATCATAAAGGTCACATTGATTTCGCTAAAACGACCCAGCTAGTAAACCATTTGATTGATAACGGAACAGATTCGCTTGTTGTTGCAGGCACAACTGGTGAATCCCCGACTCTATCTAAAGAAGAGAAAATCGCATTATTCCGGCATGTCGTGAAGGTTGCAGACAAGAGGGTTCCAGTAATTGCAGGAACAGGCAGCAATAACACATATGCGACCATCGAACTGACTAAAAAAGCGGAAGAGATTGGTGTAGACGCGATTATGATCGTAGCACCTTACTACAATAAGCCGAACCAGGAAGGATTATACCAGCACTTTAAAGCTGCAGCAGCAGCTACATCCCTCCCTGTAATGGTTTATAATATTCCAGGGAGGTCAGTAGTCAACATCCTGCCTGAAACGGTGATCAAATTGGCTGAAATCCCGAACATTGTAGCAGTAAAGGAAGCGAGCGGCGACCTCAATGCTATGACTAAAATCATCGCAAATACACCAGAGGATTTCCTTTTATATAGCGGGGATGACGGATTGACTCTCCCTGTCCTTGCCATCGGAGGTACTGGAATTGTATCTGTAGCTTCACATGTGATTGGAAATGAGATGCAAGCAATGGTCGATGCTTTCTTCAGCGGAAGAAATGCGGACGCAGCAAAATTGCACCAGCGCCTGCTCCCAATCATGCAAGGACTCTTCGCCGCACCAAGTCCGGCACCTGTTAAAACGGCATTGCAGCTGAAAGGGCTAGATGTCGGTTCCGTTCGTTTGCCAATGGTACCATTGACAGAACAAGAAAGAACAGCAGTAGCGAAATTATTTGAATAGAAGAAAAGGCCAGCCTCATGTAATGAAGGTTGGCCTTATTTTATATGAAAGTAAAAACAGAGTCGTTGCATTGCCCGAAAACTAAATTCAAAATCCAATCGGTAAAAGCTGGAACCTTGAACATAGAGAAAGGTCAGCATCATACTTTTGACACGAATGAATATTGTTGTAAAGGATTTCTGCCATCAAGTATAATGATTTTAACTGATTGCGTTCGGGAGCTAACAACATAGGAGGAGCAGGAGATTGATTACGAAAAACGAAAGTATTAAAATCATTCCACTTGGCGGAGTTGGGGAAATCGGCAAGAATATGTACATCACCGAAGTAGACGGTGATATTTTCGTGGTTGACGCAGGATTAATGTTTCCTGAGGATGAGATGCTTGGAATTGATATAGTCATACCCGATTTAACATATTTGATATCGAATAGCCACAGGGTTAAAGCGATTTTCCTAACGCACGGACATGAAGACCATATTGGGGCATTAACATATGTTTTACGAAAAATAAATGTCCCCGTTTACGGAACGAAATTAACTATTGCCCTTTCCAAAGAGAAGATGAAGGAGCAGGAATTTACTGGATCTGCTGATTTTCATGAAATTCATGCGGACTCAGTATTGGATTTTGACAATGTTTCTGTTTCCTTTTTCAAAACCAATCATAGTATCCCTGATTCAGTAGGCGTCAGCATTGATACTTCAGAAGGCGCAATCGTACATACAGGGGACTTTAAATTCGACCAGGCTGCTGGACCACTGTACAAACCAGAAGTCGGCAAGATGGCAGCAATAGGTGAAAAAGGTGTTCTTTGCTTGCTTTCAGACAGTACAGAGGCTGAAAGACCAGGGTATACACCATCCGAATCAACCGTCGTTGCTGAACTGTCCAATGTTTTTTATAATGCACAGGGCAGGATCATTGCTGCTTGCTTTGCTTCTGACCTAAACAGGATCCAGCACCTCTTTAATAGTGCATCGGCAAATGGCCGCAAAGTAGCGGTGGCAGGCAATAGCTTAAAGCGTGTGTATGATATTGCATTGCAACTCGGCTATTTACAGGTGGAAGAAGACTTAATTATATCGGTAAATGATTTAAAGGATTACGAAGATGATCAGGTTGTTATTTTAACCACGGGAAGCCAGGGCGAGCCGATTGAAGCTTTGCAGAAGATGGCTAAACAAGTTCATCCACAGGTGAATATCCGGGAAGGGGACACAGTCCTGTTTGCTGCGTCTCCACTGCGGGGAAGTGAAGTATTTATTTATAAGACGATGGATATGCTTTACCGTGCCGGTGCGAATGTTATGTCTGGCAAAAAAAGTGCTCAGGTTTCAAGCCATGGAAGTCAGGAAGAATTGAAATTTATGATTAATCTGATGAACCCGAAATTCTTCATTCCTGTTCATGGCGAATACAAAATGTTAAAGGCTCACAAAAAGCTGGCACAATCATGCGGGATTTCAGAGGAGAATATTTTCATTCCTGACCGTGGTGACGTAATAGAAATTTCTGGCGGGAAACTTAAGTCCACTGAGAAGGTTCCGGCAGGGAATACATTGATTGACGGAATCGGGGTTGGAGATGTAGGCAATATTGTTCTCCGGGACCGAAGACTGCTTTCGCAGGACGGCGTTTTAATTGTAGTCGTTACACTGAATAAAGCAGACAGAAAGATTGCAGCCGGACCTGAAATTATCTCGCGCGGTTTCGTCTATGTCCGTGAATCAGAAAAGCTGATGGCGGAATCTTCTGCGCTTGTAAAAGAAATCGTAGAGAAAAATGCAGAAAAAGCGTTATTTGATTGGAATAGTCTTAAACAGGACATCCGTGATTCATTGAATCAATATTTATATGAAAAAACAAAACGCCGCCCAATGATCATGCCGATCATAATGGAGGTTAAATAATCACAAAAGGTACTGGCTTGATGCCAGTGCTTTTTGTTTTACCATCTCATGTCACTTCTCTGGTCTGGAATGAAAATGCTTATGATGTTCATACTAAAATTATCATGCCTGAAGGGAGCATAAAAAGATGGATATTGATATGAATAAATTCAGTTCAGAAAACCAGGAAGGACAGCAAGGGGATAAGGAGAACAAACCGTCTGGCCTTCTTGAGAAAATACAGCAGCTTGGACAAACGAATGTACCCCAGCTGTCTCAGGATTCGAAGATCCATTGTTTGACGATTGTTGGCCAAATCGAAGGGCATATGCAGCTTCCGCCTCATAATAAAACGACGAAATATGAACATTTAATTCCACAAATTGTCGCAATTGAACAAAACCAGAATATTGAAGGCTTGCTTGTTATCTTGAATACAGTTGGCGGGGATGTAGAAGCAGGGCTGGCGATATCGGAAATGCTGGCTTCACTTTCGAAGCCGACAGTATCTATCGTACTGGGTGGCGGCCATTCAATAGGTGTGCCTATTGCGGTTTCCTGTGATTATTCTTTCATTGCGGAGACAGCAACAATGACTATTCATCCGATCAGGTTGACTGGACTCGTCATTGGTGTTCCGCAAACTTTTGAATATCTAGATAAAATGCAGGAAAGAGTCGTGAATTTTGTTACAAAGCATTCCAATATTGCTGAAGAAACATTCAAAGAGCTGATGTTTGCCAAAGGGAACCTGACGAGAGACATTGGAACGAACGTGGTCGGCCATGATGCGGTGCAAACCGGTCTTATCCACGAAGTCGGCGGCATAGGACAGGCAATGAGGAAGTTAAACGAATTAATTGATATGAATAAACAAAAGTCAGAAGTGATTGTACAATGATCCTTTATACGATGATGCCACAGGAACAGGTCTTCCCTCCAAATGAAGAGGGAGCTGTAAACCAGATAATGATAAATTATAATGGAATTCCTATCATGGCTGAATGGACAGAGAATCACGAGTACCGGGTAATCAGGGTTATGAGTACCGATCCAAATCACTATATGGAACCTTCATGTTTACCGGGTTCAACTATTTCACTATCGTAGTTAAAACTTCTCGGAAAATTTTTACTTGCACGGAATAGAAAATCCGTCAGGCAGTTGCGGAATAAGTTTAGATACCTTTTGAAATAGCTAAGAAAACGATTGTCCCGTTTCACCTCGCAAATATGATATAATATGGATACACTCAGCATTGGCAGCCGATAGGGCTGCTTTTCTTCCTTCATAAGAAAGTATAAGCTTTTAACTAAGATTCCTGTCTAGCTCTAGCGCCTAGCACCTCGAGACGATTGTCTAGTGTTGCCTCCTAGAAACTTCGAAACTTCAGCCCCGCCGGAAGAAGCAAAGTGCTTCTTTGTCGGAGTCTCCAGTTTCTGCGTTTCTGGGCAGTCGGCTATACATTTCTATTTCGGTCCGCCCAATGAAGTCAAAGAGCGACTTCACTGGTCGACCCTCCGTGGCACACGATGTGCTAGACCCGCCAGCCACAGGACGTGGCGCTTTAAATCGGACAGCGCTTGTCGGGGCTGGACAAGGCGCTTGCGCTTTTCTTATAAGTTTGAAGAATGGACTCATTGTTTATGCTGATAGTGAAGCTATAAATATTCAGGTGATAAAATGGCCAAAAAGAAAAGACGGCAATCAAGAAAGAAGAGTGCATTGAAAGCAACAGTTCAATATGAACTTGCCGGGTTAGCATTGCTCGCATTGGCCATCATAGCGATGGCGGATTTGGGTGCGGTTGGAAGGGCGGTCGTGATGTTTTTCCGCTTTTTCTTCGGAGAATGGTATATGCTCAGCCTGGTCGGGCTGGTCGTGTTCAGTATTTATATTATGTGGAAACGAAGCCTGCCCTTCATTTTCAATACCAAGTTGATTGGTACATATCTGATTGTCAGTGCAATCTTGTTATTAAGCCACGTGACGTTATTCGAACTATTATCCAATGGAGGAAAGTTTGAGGATCCAAGTGTCATTAAAAATACATTTGATTTATATGTCATGGAGGCAAAAGGAGAGACAAGCACAACAGACCTTGGTGGCGGGATGATCGGGGCTGTGATGTTTGCGCTGTTTTATTTTTTGTTTGATGCAGCTGGCTCCCAGTTGATTGCGTTTCTGTTGATCATTATAGGCGCGATTCTCGTTACAGGGAAAACCTTTAGTGAAGTTGCCGGAAAAATACTTACACCCATCGGCAGTTTTATCAGTGACCAATGGATTTCATTCATTGAAGATGTGAAGCAATGGAAAGAAAATCACCAGCATAAAAAGACGGAAAAACTGCAGGGAAAGCAAGCTAAAAAAGAGAGCAGCCAGGCAGTTTCCCAGGAAGCGCCAGTTGAAAAAACAATTGAACTTACTGATGAGCCGGCTCCGGAGCCAATCATATCCAGCTTTGCTGAGCGAGCCTATGCAAACACTGCTGAAGCACAGCCACAGGAGGCGGAGAAGAAGGCTAAAACCGGAACGGACAATGGTGATGTTGGTGAAGACTTGACACAATCTATTACATTTACTGAGGTAGAGAATACCTCATATGAGCTTCCGCCGATTGATCTATTGAAGCTGCCGAATAAAACCGACCAGAGCGGCGAATATGAAATGATTCATGCCAATGCAGCCAAGCTTGAACGGACCTTCCACAGCTTTGGTGTAAAGGCGAGGGTTACCCAGGTTCACCTTGGACCTGCTGTTACAAAATATGAAGTCCACCCAGATGTCGGTGTCAAGGTCAGCAGAATTGTAAGTTTGAACGATGATTTGGCATTGGCTCTGGCTGCGAAGGATATCAGGATCGAAGCCCCTATACCCGGAAAGTCAGCCATTGGAATCGAAGTACCTAATTCCGAGGTGGCCATGGTTTCTTTACGGGAAGTTATTGATTCCAAACAGCACAACAAACCTGGATCAAAACTTCAAATTGGATTAGGGCGCGATATTACCGGAGAAGCAGTACTGGCAGAATTAAACAAAATGCCTCACCTTCTTGTTGCCGGTGCCACCGGTAGCGGAAAAAGTGTATGTATTAACGGGATTATTACCAGTATTCTGATGAAAGCAAAGCCTCATGAAGTCAAATTGATGATGATCGATCCAAAAATGGTAGAGTTGAATGTTTATAATGGGGTACCACATTTGCTGGCTCCTGTTGTGACTGATGCGAAGAAAGCATCCCAGGCACTCAAAAAAGTGGTCAGTGAAATGGAAAGGCGCTATGAGCTTTTCTCGCACACTGGAACAAGGAACATAGAAGGCTACAATGAATATATTAAGAGGTACAATAGCGAGGAAGAAGCGAACCAGCCTTTGCTCCCATTCATTGTCGTAATCGTGGACGAGCTTGCTGACTTGATGATGGTAGCATCATCTGACGTCGAAGATTCGATTACACGTCTTGCACAAATGGCCCGTGCTGCGGGAATCCATCTGATCATAGCTACGCAGAGGCCGTCTGTTGATGTCATTACAGGGGTAATCAAAGCGAATATTCCTTCAAGAATTGCATTTGCAGTATCTTCGATGACAGATTCAAGGACGATTCTTGATATGGGCGGTGCTGAGAAGCTGCTCGGTAGAGGTGATATGCTATTCCTGCCTGTAGGGGCGTCCAAGCCAGTCAGGGTGCAGGGAGCTTTCCTCTCGGATGAAGAGGTTGAAGAGATTGTCAACTATGTGATTGGCCAACAGAAGGCGCAATATCAGGAAGAAATGATTCCTGAAGATATACCTGAGAATACGTCAGAGGTTGAGGATGATTTGTACGGTGATGCCGTAGACCTTGTGGTGGAAATGCAGACAGCTTCTGTATCCATGCTGCAAAGAAGATTCAGGATTGGGTACTCTCGTGCAGCAAGACTGATTGATGAAATGGAGCTGAGAGGTGTCGTTGGGCCCTATGAAGGAAGCAAGCCGCGTACCGTCCTGGTGGCTAAGTCCGAAGAGGCATAACCTCATACGTTTATAAAAGACAAAAGTCGGGTGAAGACACCCGGCTTTTGTCTTTCTTTAGGAAATAACTCCTATCGAAAAAATAATAGTGTCATACTATTAAAACCGCTTACAAAAAAGTATTATACCAAAAAAATAGGTTTTTCGTCCCGGAAAAAGTGACAATTTTGGTTATTCTAGCTTTTTTCGACAAAATGATGAAACTCTATTTATTTATCTTAAAAAAAGTGTTATAGTATTTTCGATTAGTAGGAATGCTATACATCAGATGTCTGATGTCTTGAGCAAAAAGGTTGGAGGAACGCCTCATGTCGATCAAGTCAGATAACCGGCACCTGTATTTACAAGTAATCGATCACCTTAAGCAAGATATTCAAAAAGGTATATATAAAGAAAGAGAGAAATTGCCTTCTGAATTTGATCTTGCCAAACAGCTTGGAGTTAGCAGGGCAACTCTCCGCGAAGCATTGCGAATTCTTGAAGAAGAAAACGTCATTGTTCGCAGGCATGGTGTAGGAACCTTTGTCAACGCCAAACCCTTGTTTGAGTCAGGTATCGAACAGCTTAACAGCGTGACTGGCATGATTGAGCAGGCAGGGATGAAGCCTGGTACAATCTTTTTAAACTCAACGACTACTGGGCCAACCGAAGAAGATATTCGTCGTTTCTCATGTTCGCTTGATGATGAAATCACACTCGTTGAAAGGGTCAGAACTGCAAACGGGGAACCAGTTGTCTATTGTCTGGACAAGATTCCTTCAAGTATCCTGCCGGAAGATTCTTCTTTTGAAGATGAATCATTGCTTCATCTTCTTGAGATTAAATCGAACCGGAAGGTGACATATGCAGTAGCTCAGATCGAGCCAATTGGCTATCATGAGAAGATTTCACCCATCCTTGAATGCGCGCCGGAAACAGCATTGCTTGTTTTAAAACAGATGCATTTCGACGAGAACGATGTTCCAATTCTTTATTCGGTCAATTACTTTAAAGCCGACAAGTTCAGTTTTCATGTCCTTAGAAGAAGAATTTAATTTTTTTAATGAAATGAAAACGCTAACTGATTGGTTTTTCAGAACATTCCTGCGAAATCACAAACATTCTCTGGGGGGTACAAACCTTGAAAAAGCGTAAATTTGGTTTGGTAATGTCATTGCTTTTAGCGGCAGGTACAATGTTGGCAGGTTGCGGAAGCGACGAAGGCGGCAGTTCTAATGGCAAGGAGTCAGACTTAAGAGTAGGTATGGTTACTGACGCAGGTACGATTGATGATAAATCTTTCAACCAGGGTACTTGGGAAGGAATCCTGAAAGCTGAGGAAGAACTTGGCGTAAAGACAAAGTACCTTAAGCCAGCTGGAACAACTGAAGCTGAATACTTAAAAGAAATCGGCAACTTATATGATGCAGAATATAAGTTTATTATTACACCGGGCTTTAAATTCGAAACAGCAGTATTCCAAGCCCAAGATAAATATGAAGATGCTAAATTCGTCATCATTGACGGAAACCCACACAATGGAGACTTTAATCCAGTCGTAAAAGACAACACTGTTGCTGTATTCTTTGCTGAGCATGAGTCTGGATTCCTTGCTGGTGTAGCAGCAGCGGTTGAATTGAAAGAAGGCGAAGCAGGCTTTATCGGTGGTATGGAAATTCCGGCAGTACAAAAGTTCAACTGGGGCTTCCAGCAGGGACTTAAGTATGCAAACGAAAATCTTGACACAAATGTAACAATGAAAGCTGAGAACGTTGTATATCAAGGTTCATTTGATAACGCTGCTGCTGGTGGACAAATCGCGGCTCAATTCTATGATCGCGGCGTAGATGTCATCTTTACTGCTGCTGGTGGTGTTGGTGTTGGTGCGATCAACGAAGCGAAGAACCGTGCTAAGGCCGGAGAAAATGTCTGGATCGTTGGTGTTGACGTTGACCAGTTCGAAGATGGTAAGTACGATGGCGACAAGTCCGTTATCCTTACTTCAGCAATGAAGAAGCTAGACCAGGTTGCTTTCGACATGGTCCAAGCTGAAATAGATGGCAAATTCCCAGGTGGAGAAACATTAACATTTGATGCAAAGAACGATGGTATTGGTCTTCCTGAGAAAAACCCTAACCTAAGCGAAGAAACTATGGGCAAGGTTAAGGAAGCTTACGACAAGATTAAATCAGAAGAAATCAAGGTCTCTGCTGAACAAGGAGATTTATTTAAGTAAAAAAGTGCAAAAGAGACGGTTCCTTCCGTCTCTTTTGTCTATCAAACCCGGTACGGAAAAAATTGCTAATTTTAAAATGTATGTTCGATTGATTTTTCGTATTGATAAAGAAATGTACAGCTCCAGAGCCTGGCTTACACAAAATCGGCCTGCCAGAACAACACGGCCAAATCTTGTGAAGCTGACCAAGGCGCTTACGCTATTCTTAATAGGTATAGAGTCTAATACAAAGGTGAGTGCTACTATGAGTTATGTAGTTGAGATGTTGAATATCCGGAAAGAGTTTCCGGGTATCGTAGCCAACGATAATGTTACCCTTACCCTAAAAAAAGGGGAAATACATGCACTATTAGGTGAAAACGGTGCAGGGAAGTCAACCTTGATGGGTGTCCTGTTCGGCATGTACCAGCCAGAACGAGGCATAGTAAAAGTTAATGGCCAAGAAGTAAAGATTACCAATCCTAACGTTGCCAACCGTTTGGGAATCGGGATGGTCCATCAGCACTTTAAGTTAGTCGAGAATTTTACTGTTACCGAAAACATCATTTTGGGCAGTGAGCCACTTAAGGGCATGGTGCTTGATATTGATAAAGCAGCAAAAAGAATTGAAGAATTATCAAAGCATTACGGTTTGAATGTTGACCCGCATGCGAAAATCGAAGATATCTCAGTAGGTATGCAGCAAAGAGTCGAGATTTTGAAGATGCTTTATCGTGAAGCAGATGTTCTGATTTTGGATGAGCCAACAGCTGTTTTAACACCAGCAGAAATTGATGAATTAATGAAAATCATGCGCAATCTTATTAAAGAAGGCAAGTCTATTATTATTATCACTCATAAACTGAAAGAAATTAAAGCGGTTGCTGACCGTTGTACGGTAATCCGCCGTGGTAAAGGCATTGGCACTGTCAATGTGGCAGAAGCAAGTGAGGCTAGTCTTGCAGAAATGATGGTCGGACGTCAGGTCTCTTTTAAAGTGAATAAGAAAGAAAGTACTCCTGCTGAGGTAGTACTTAAAATAGATTCTTTGTCTGTCAAAAATAATAGAAAAGTAATGGGATTAAAGGACTTTTCACTGGAAGTTCGAGAGGGAGAAATTGTTGGTATTGCCGGCGTTGAAGGTAATGGCCAGACAGAGCTTGTAGAAGCAATCACTGGTTTAAGGAAAGCAGAGTCCGGGTCAATCCTTATTTATGGTGAGGAAATCACTAATCTTCCAATCCGTCAGAGAAATGAAAAAGGCATCAGCCACATTCCCGAAGACAGGCAAAAGCGCGGTCTTGTACTGGATTACTCGCTTGTCTCAAACATGGTGCTCCAAATCTATAATAAGAAGCCTTTCTCTAAGAATGGATTATTAAATGTGTCCGCTATGAAAGCGTATGCTCAAAATATACTGACGAACTTTGATGTGCGTTCAGGTGAAGGTGCTGCATCGATTGCCAGAACACTATCTGGTGGTAACCAGCAAAAAGCAATTATCGGAAGAGAGCTGGAACTTGATCCAAAGCTATTGATTGCGGTTCAGCCAACACGCGGTCTTGATGTTGGGTCAATTGAATACATCCATAAAAGGATTATTGAACACCGTGATAAAGGCAACGCAGTTTTGCTGATTTCATTGGAACTTGATGAGGTTTTACAGTTATCAGATCGTATCGCGGTTGTAAACAATGGTGAACTGGTAGGAATCGTAAATGCAGCTGAAACTGACGAAAATGAAGTTGGTCTAATGATGGCAGGCGTGTCTAAGGAGAGAAGCATATGAGAAATACCATCGTATCTTTAATATCCATTATTCTAGGTTTGGTAGCCGGAGGCATTTTGATGCTGTTCATCGGCAGCAATCCGATCGAAGGCTATTCCTATTTGCTTCTAGGAGCACTGAAGAATCTGGAGCGTATCGGTAATACTTTGGCAACAGCAACTCCGCTTGTATTCACTGGTTTGTCTGTCGCTTTTGCATTCCGTACTGGTCTTTTTAACATTGGCGCTTCTGGCCAGATGCTGGCAGGGGGACTTGCTGCAACAGCTGTCGCCTTAACTTTCGATCTATCCGGACCCATGAACCTTTTGGCTATGGTACTGGCAGGTTTGATTGCAGGTGCTTTATGGGCATTCATTCCTGGTTTGCTAAAAGCAAAATTCAATGTTCACGAGGTTGTTTCCACAATTATGATGAACTGGATTGCCTACTGGACGATTTACTATATTGTCCCGGGGTATTTCAAGGGTGAATTCCTTGAGACAGAATCTAAGAAACTCGCAGAATCAGATACTTTGAGGACGCCATTCTTAACTGAAATGTTTGATGGTTCTTATATCAACCTGGGTCTGTTCCTTGCAGTCATTGCCGTTATTATCATTGCCTTTATCATTGATAAGACGACATTGGGCTTCGAGTTGAAAGCCGTTGGTTTTAACCGATTTGCTGCAGAATATGCAGGTATGAAAGTTAACCGTAACATTATCCTATCCATGTTAATTTCAGGTGCACTTGCGGGTGTTGGCGGGGTAGCGTTGTATACAGGGAACGCTTCTAGTATTCAAATAGGTATTCTGCCTTCACAAGGTTATGACGGCATCGCGGTAGCCCTCCTTGGTGCCAACCATCCTGTAGGGGTATTCTTCGCGGCGGTACTGTTCGGGATTTTATACTCTGGTACAGGATTCATGAACGCAATGACGGAAATTCCACCTGAATTGGCAAACACCATTATCGCGATCATTATTTATTTTGCTGCAACAAGTGTTATGATTGAGCGTCTTTTGAACAAATTCAAGGCGAAAAAATCGAACAAAGAAGATAAAAGTGGTCCTGTAGTCGAGAAGGGAGATTCATAAGATGTGGTCAATAATAGAACAAATTTTTCCTTACGCGATTATCTTTACAATTCCTCTTCTAATTACGGCGCTTGGCGGACTTTTTAGTGAACGAAGTGGTATTGTTAATATTGCCCTTGAGGGATTGATGGTCATTGGAGCCTTTTCTGGCGCACTGTCCATCCATTACCTGAGCGGTGTATTGGACAACCACACATTGGTACTCTGGCTTGGATTGCTGGCTGCTGTACTTGCTGGTGTGCTTTTCTCCATCTTGCATGCTTTTGCCAGTGTTAATCTTAATGCCAATCAAATTATCAGTGGTACGGCAATTAACCTGATTGCCACTGCACTGACAGTGTTCCTTGCAAGGAATATTACTGGTAGTGGAAACATTCGGATCTCAAGCGGTTTTTCACCATGGGATGTTCCTTTCCTTTCTGATATACCTGTAATAGGAGATTTATTTTTCACAAAGACATATCCAACAACATGGTTGGTATTGATTATTCTTTTCGCAAGTTCATTCATTTTATATAAAACAAAGTTTGGACTGCGTTTGCGCTCCTGTGGCGAATTCCCGCAGGCTGCAGAAGCAGCAGGGATCAATGTCAGGAGAATCCGTTACAGTGGGGTACTGATTTCTGGAGCTTTCGCCGGTCTTGGCGGAGCGTTGATTATCGTCACACAGTCAGGTGAATTCACAGGAACCGTTGCAGGTCTTGGCTTCCTGGCACTTGCTTCCTTGATTTTCGGTCAGTGGAAGCCGCTAGGTGTGCTTGCAGCGACACTCTTCTTTGGATTTGCCAGTACGATTGCAAACGTGTCTCAAGTAATTCCTGAGCTTGCTGTAATTCCACCAATCTTATTGAAGATTTTCCCTTATGTAGTGACGCTGATCGCACTCGTAATCTTCTCCAAATCATCACAAGCTCCAAAGGCTGTTGGAGAAACTTTTGATAGTGGGAAACGTTAATACTGTTTACTGTGAAAAGAGGTACCTCAAAAGGGTGCCTCTTTTAATATTTGTTAATGCCCAATATTGTGTTAAGTCCCTGTTGATTGTAGTGGAAGAGACTTAAAGAATCAGTTGATAATATCTTAAAAATTTGAACATTCTTTTTAGAATTCATCTTCCATATGTGTTAATATAAAGGAAAAGTTTGCTAAAAATAAAATCGTCAAGAGGGCATGCGCATGAAGCTATCATTATATATGGACGATCGAGAAACGGAAAAAATCTTTTCTTATTTACGCTGGATATTCTTGCTGGTAGGGATTCTATTATTCTATTTTCCCCCATTGGCGGACAGGCTGAATTTTACGAAAGAAACATTTCCTTTATTGCTGTCACTAGGATTTGTCTACATGACCGTAGCCCAGGTTGCTTTGCTAAAAATGTCAGCGGGAAACGAGTATTTCAATTTACTTACAAAGGCCGGCATCGTTTTCGATTATATTGCGTTAATGTGGCTGCTTGCATTGACAAATGGAGTCATGTCCCCGCTTTTTCCGATTGCTTATTTGGTCGTTATGCATGCGACCATTTATTGGCGGACGAAAGGGGCAATTTTATCTTCGATTTCGTTAACAATAGGATACATAACTATTTTTGCCGTACAGGCTCAATTTGACTTTAATACAACATTTGTCTTTATTTTAAATCTTGTTTTCATATGGATCATTGGTGTGTTTGGATCATTGATCGTCATACGTGAAAGGAAGCATTTAAAACAGAAAGAGATTTTTCATGAACTGATGTTCACTGACTATTTAACAGGCTTATATAATCATCGCCATTTCCAGGAACAATTAAGGGTTTTGGCAAGTGCACGGCAAGACTTCCTGCTGGTAATGGGAGATATTGATCACTTTAAGCAAATTAATGACCAGTTCGGACATTTAGCGGGTGATGAAATTTTGAAAAAAATTGGAAGCATCTTTCAAGAACTGGCGGCTGAATATGATGCGCAAGCTTTCCGTTATGGCGGAGAGGAATTTGCCTTTCTATTGCCTGCTATCGAGGAACCAGAACAAATCCGCTTTTTTGATGACCTCTACGAAAGATTATCTGCTGAAAAATTCAGTGAAGAATGCAAGAGTGTCACAATGAGCTTTGGTATAGCTTCTTTAAAAGGGTCCGTCTTGCCGGATAAACTTCTTGGTTACACTGACCAGCTTCTATACAGCGCAAAAGCAAACGGAAAAAATCAGGCTAACTTTGAATCTGGTTATACATATTTTTATTCACGGGCAAAAGATGAAATCGCTGCTTCTAGACAATAAAAGCTTCCCAATGGGGAAGCTTTTGCCATATTGACTGCCAGTTCCTTGAATAAGACTTAATGTGAAAGGTATAGTTAGAGTATATTTATAGGAATATTAAATATAGACTTCACAACGTATACATAAAAAGAAGAATGTTTTATTTTCATCAATAATGTGAAGAAGAAAGATTGTAAGCAAGTCCTGTTGTATAAATAAAGGAGGATTTCAATGGCTGTCATTTCAGAAAGCATTAAGGATATGAAGGGCTACAAGCTCCATATCGTCAAAACCGAAAAATTCAAGACAAATACAATCGTTTGGAAAATGAAGGCGCCGCTTACGAGTGAGGATGTAACAAAACGGGCGCTGCTTCCGTATGTTCTGCAAAGCAGTTCCAAGGCTTACCCAACGACTTCGAAGTTTCGATCTTATCTTGATGAGCTTTATGGAGCTAATTTATATGTAGATGTTTCAAAAAAGGGAGAATATCAAGTCCTCAGTTTTTCTCTTGAAATTGCCAATGAAAAGTTCCTGAGCGACCCTGACCCTTTGCTGAAAAAAGGATTGCAATTGATGGCGGAGATACTTGTGAATCCGCTGGCTGAAAATGAAACTTTTGACAAAGAGACAGTTGATAAGGAGAAACGTACATTAAAACAGAGAATCCAGGCTGTCTATGATGATAAGATGCGATACTCTAATTTCAGGCTCGTCCAGGAAATGTGCAAAGATGAACCATATGCACTCCATGTCAATGGCGAGATTGATGATATTCCGCAAATAGACGAGAAAAATCTCTACGAATATTACCAAAAAGCATTTGCGGAAGATGAGCTTGACCTGTTTATTATCGGGGATGTTGATGAGGCGGAAGTCCAGTCGTTTGCCCAGGAACTCCTGCAATTTGACGAGCGCACACCCAAGCTTGTTGAGACTTCGAAGGGTGCTGACGTTGAAGAAAAAACCGTCAAGGACCATGAGGATGTTAAGCAAGGTAAGCTTAATATCGGCTACAGGACAAATGTCCTTTATGGAGATAAGGATTATTATGCACTCCAGGTGTTCAATGGAATTTTCGGAGGCTTTTCACATTCAAAACTATTCTTGAATGTGCGGGAAAAAAATAGCCTGGCTTACTATGTCGCCAGCCGACTTGAAAGCCATAAAGGTTTGATGATGGTCATGTCGGGCATTGAATTTGAAAATTTTGAACTGGCCGTAAAAATAATCCGTGAACAAATGGAAGCCATGCAAGCTGGCGATTTTAGCGACCAGGAAATCGAACAGACAAAAGCTGTAATCGAAAACCAGATGCTTGAAACAATGGATACGGCAAGAGGGATGGTAGAGGTCCTGTATCATAATGTTGTATCACGTCAAAATGTCAGCCTCGATGACTGGCTTCAGGGCATGAGTAAAACCAAAAAAGAAGAAATCGTTGATGTAGCCAAAAAGGTGCAGCTTGATACGGTTTACTTCTTAACTGGATTGGAGGCGGACAAATAATGGAGAAGATTACCTTTGAACAGCTCCAGGAAGAAATGTACTTTGAAAAGCTGAATAACGGACTGGATGTGTATATCCTTCCAAAAAAAGGCTTCAATAAAACATATGCTACATTTACAACGAAATACGGTTCGATCGATAATCACTTCCTTCCTCCAGGAAAGAATGATTTCGTGAAGGTGCCTGATGGAATTGCCCATTTCCTTGAGCATAAATTGTTTGAAAAGGAAGATGGAGACGTATTCCAGCAATTCAGCAAGCAAGGTGCTTCGGCGAACGCATTCACATCATTCACGAGGACTGCGTATTTGTTTTCCAGTACATCCAATGTAGAAAAAAACTTGGAAACGCTGATCGACTTTGTTCAAGAACCTTATTTTACCGAGAAGACAGTTGAAAAGGAAAAGGGGATCATCGGGCAGGAGATAACAATGTATGATGACAACCCTGATTGGAGACTGTATTTTGGCCTTATACAGAATATGTATAAAAACCATCCGGTCAGCATCGATATTGCGGGTACAATCGAGTCTATTTCCCATATAACAAAAGATATGCTGTATGAGTGCTATGAGACTTTTTACCATCCAAGCAATATGCTGTTGTTCGTTGTGGGTCCTGTTAACCCTGATGAAATCATGGGCTTGATAAAAGAGAACCAGGGCAAGAAGGTATACAAAAACCAGCCTGAAATCAAGCGGAGTTTTGATGAGGAGCAGGCAGGGGTTGCTGAGAAGAAACAGGTTCTTAAAATGAATGTCCAGACGTCCAAGTGCCTGGTTGGAATCAAGGCTGCAGACCCAACTGAATCGGGCAGGGAGATGCTCAAAAAAGAGCTTTCCATCAATGTGATGCTTGATATCCTCTTTGGCAAGAGCTCAGAAAACTATACTCAATTGTATGGCTCAGGCTTGATTGATGATACCTTTTCGTACGATTATACAGAGGAGCAGGGCTTTGGCTTTGCGATGGTTGGCGGCGATACAAACGAGCCTGATGTCCTCGCAAGCAAGCTTGAAGCCATGCTGTTGGATGCAAAGGACGGGCGAGGATTGACAGATGACAACCTTGAAAGAACAAAAAAGAAAAAAATTGGAGCTTTCCTCAGGGCGGTCAATTCACCTGAGTATATTGCTAACCAGTTCACACGCTATGCATTCAATGAAATGGACCTGTTTGATGTTGTGCCGGTGCTTGAAAGCCTTACACTGGACGATCTTAGGCAGGCTGCCAGCAAGCTGATTGCTGAAGAACGATTCACAGTCTGCCAGGTAGTCCCAAAGGATAAGCAATAAAACAGCATTTCATTTATGCGCCGGTCCTTGCCGGCGCATTATTTCAAGAGAGTATTTGGAGAGGGGAAACATGAAAAAATTCGCACTCGTTACAGGAGCAAGTGGGGCGATCGGAAAGGCGATTTCCACGAAGCTTGCAGCTGAAGGTTATTCGCTTTATTTGCACTTTAACAAGAACGCAAAAGGGATGGAGGAACTTGTCGGCGAGATTCAACACTTTGGCGGAGAATATATACCGATCGGGGCAGATCTTGCCTCAAAAACAGGCTATTTGGATTTAGCGGCAAACATTTTCTCCATTGATGCGATTGTACATAATGCAGGTAATGCCCTTTATGGACTTCTTGAAGATTTGGAGGAGGCGGAAGCAGAGGAACTTATCCAGATTCATTTAACATCGCCTTTGATGCTGACCAAAGAGCTTATTCCTAAATTGCGGCAAAAAGAAAGAGGGAGTATCGTCGTAGTATCATCAATATGGGGGCAGACAGGCGCATCGTATGAAGTGGCTTACTCGGCAGTGAAAGGAGCCCAAATAGCTTTTGCCAAAGCGTTGAGCAAAGAACTGGCAAGCTCAGGGATAAGGGTGAACGCCGTAGCTCCAGGAGCGATTCAGACTCCTATGGTTGAAGACTTTTCACAGGAAGAGATCAAGGCCATCACCGATGATATTCCTTCAGGCCGTTTGGGAAAAGCTGACGAAGTGGCAGATAGTGTTGAATTCCTCCTGTCTGATAAATCCACCTATATTAACGGGCAGGTCCTGGCAGTTAACGGTGGCTGGCTGACATGATGCATATGTGACAATTTTTCAAAACATGAACCGTTATGAATAATTATGGGAGTACGTATGCAAAATAACCTTGTACTATTTCAGACAAGGAGGTTGTCAATATGTCCGTACTGGATAACTGGAGTCAATGGAAGGATTTCTTGGGAGATCGCCTTCATCAGGGGCAGGAACAGGGTTTGAACAAAGAAGTCGTGGGAGACCTTGCCTACCAAATTGGGGACTATCTTGCCAAGAATGTCGACCCTAAAAATGAGCAGGAAAGAGTACTTGCAGACCTGTGGTCAGTTGCAAGTCCTGACGAACAGCATGCCATCGCAACAATGATGGTTAAATTGGTTCAGAACAACGGTTCTAATTAATAAGTGGGATTTGAGAGGGGACATACAGCTTCCTCTCTTTTTTTTACGCTCTTTTCGTAAAATTTGTTGCTTTCTTAACCAAAAGTAAAAACTCGCACCTGGGTGTTTACGTGTAATATTGCGCTCATGGTTCAGAAGTCTCCTCGTAAAGAGCTTTATTTATCGACGCAAAGAGGAGTGCATTCCATCGAAAAGGCATCTGGCACAAGGCTTTATTTTACTTTTAACTTCTGGCTTGTTTTTCCTTTCATCTTCTTAGAAAATCATATAATATAGTAGCTAGATATTCGATGTCAAAATGTGTCGCAATCAAGTGACCCTATAGCAGAGGAGGAGAACGATGGAAAAGAAAGAATGGTACTTGGAATATGAGATTATGATTAACCGTCCAGGACTGCTAGGTGATATTTCTTCCTTGCTTGGTATGCTGTCAATAAATATTGTTACGATCAATGGAGTCGATGAAGGAAGACGCGGCCTGTTGATCCTAGCAAAAGATGATGATCAAATTGAACGATTAGAGTCAATTTTAAATACAATGGATACAATAAAGGTAATTAAAATCCGTGAACCAAAGCTTCGTGACCGGATGGCGGTCAGACATGGCAGGTACATACAGCGTGATGCAGATGATAAAAAAACATTCCGGTTTGTCAGGGATGAACTTGGACTACTTGTAGATTTTATGGCAGAATTGTTTAAGATGGAAGGACACAAACTGATTGGGATCCGCGGGATGCCGCGAGTTGGCAAGACGGAGTCCGTCGTGGCTTCAAGTGTTTGTGCGAACAAGCGGTGGCTGTTTGTATCTTCAACATTGCTGAAACAGACAATCCGCAACCAATTGATTGAAGATGAGTATAACGCTGACAATTTATTTATCATTGACGGAATCGTCTCGACTAGGAGGGCAAATGAGAAGCACTGGCAGCTTGTCAGGGAAATCATGCGCCTGCCTGCGGTAAAGGTTGTTGAACATCCGGATATTTTTGTCCAGAATACGGAATATACAATGGATGACTTTGATTATATTATTGAACTTCGCAATAACCCTGATGAAGAAATCGTGTATGACATGGTTCAGAAGAATCACATGTTTACCGATTCTGATTTTGGCGGATTTGATTTTTAACAGTATTGGAAGGTGTTATCGTGACTGAGTTAGGAAATATATTAAAGGAAGCACGTGAAGCTAAGGGCCTCAGCCTGGACGAACTGCAGTCCATCACGAAAATACAGAAGCGCTACCTTCTTGGTATTGAAGAGGGCAATTACTCTATGATGCCAGGGAAGTTTTATGTCCGTGCATTCATTAAACAATATGCAGAGGCTGTGGGGCTTGATCCAGAACAGCTTTTTGAGCAGCATAAAAATGAAATCCCATCTACATACAACGAAGAGCTGCCCGAGCAGCTTTCCCGTGTCCAGTCGAGGAAAAGTATTTCTCCGGAGACTTCCAAAATCCTTGATGTTCTTCCGAAAATTTTGTTTGGAATCTTTATCATAGGCGCTATCGCACTGGTTTGGTATCTGATCGTCGAGTATGCGGGTGATGAAACAAAGGATCCTGTGACGACAGGTAAGCAGACAAGGGTGGAAGAACCTGCAGAGATAACAGATGAAGATGATCAAACAGATGATAGCGGAAGTGAAGGCACTGGTGAGGATGAGGGTGCTTCCGAGGAGGAACCGGCTGAAGAAGAAACAGAGCCTGAAACTCCGCAACAGGAACTTACCGTCGCCTCAAACAGCGGCAGCAACACGGTTTATGAGCTCAAGGGTGCCGACTCGTTTGTCATTAAAATTGTATCACTTGGACAGACGTGGGTGGGTCTGTCGAATGGTTCAGGAAAATCCATCTTTCAGGAAACCCTTGTAAAAGGAGAAGAGAATGAAAGCCGTACGGAGGATTTATCCAACGAGACCAAGGCAGTCATCAATATCGGACGTGCACCTGATACCGAAATCTATGTAAATGACCAGAAGCTTGAATATGCAGTACCGCCTGAAAAGGATATGACCCAGGTGATAACAATTAATTTTGTGAAATAAATTTAAAGGAATTTGTTATATGCAAAGCTATCTAAAAAAGTATTGCTAAGGCTTAGTATTGAGTTCTAAGTACCTGTTGATTGTAGTGGAAGGCGCGTAGACTCCTCCGAAAATGCTAACGCATTTTCATCGTGCGTGGGCAGCCTCAAAGTTGCTCATTCAATGTCCTGCGGAATCAGCTGGCCAGGTGAGACCTAGGTTGAAATGGTAAGCTTGAAGGACCAATTAACCCCGCAGGAGCTTGCGACGAGGAGGCTCAGCGCCAGCCCCAAGGAAGAATTGCTTATGAAAAAGACGGCAGTTGGTCTTTTTCATATTCTGCCGGCTGAAAGCGTAGCGCCTGGAACGAAAATCAACAGCCATGTTATACAAGGCCTAAAAAGTATGATTTGCAAAAATGCCCGTATGGACTTTTGTTTATACGGGCTAAAATTATAAAAGGCATATTTAATGATGTTTTTTACATATTGGATATAATGAAAGAAGTCAAACTAATGGCTTTGCAATTTTGCATCTGGAGGAAATAGTATATGAATTTGCCAAATAAGATTACGGTTTCACGAATTTTATTGATTCCGTTATTCATGATCATCATGCTTGTCCCGTTTTCGTGGGGGGATATCTCCCTGCTTGGTACAACCATGCCCGTCACTCATTTTGTAGGAGCGTTAATCTACATCTTTGCGTCTGTTACAGACTGGGTTGACGGTTATCTGGCACGAAAGCACAACTTAGTTACAAACCTTGGGAAATTCCTTGATCCCCTTGCAGATAAACTGCTTGTCTCTTCTGCACTGATTGTGTTGGTTGAACTGGGGTATGCCCCTGCGTGGATTGTCATTATTATCATCAGCCGGGAGTTTGCTGTAACCGGATTGCGTTTACTGCTTGCTGGCGGTGGCGAAGTTGTTGCAGCTAAAATGCCCGGTAAGATTAAAATGTGGGCCCAGACAGTGGCCATTTCCGCCCTCTTGCTGCACAATATCATTTTTGAAGCATTCTCCATTCCGTTTGCAGACATAGCATTATGGGTGGCGATGTTCTTTACCATTTGGTCTGGATGGGATTACTTCGCTAAAAACAAGCAAGTATTCAGTAATTCCAAATAATCGATTTTGTCAGGGGGACAAGAAATGAATGCCGAAATCATTGCTGTGGGATCTGAATTGCTCCTTGGCCAAATTGTCAACACGAACGCCAGGTTCCTTTCCAGGCAGCTTGCCGACCTGGGAATCAATGTTTACTTTCATACTGTTGTCGGAGATAATCCTGATAGATTGAAGAATGCAATGGAAATTGCCAGGGAACGTGCAGAGCTGATTATCTTTACTGGCGGATTGGGTCCAACGAAGGATGACCTGACAAAAGATACTATTGCTGGGCAGCTTGGAAAGCAGCTTGTTCTTGATGAAGAAGCGATGAAGTCCATCGAATTGTATTTTGAAAAAACGAACAGGGTAATGACTGAGAATAACAGGAAGCAGGCACTCGTGATCGAAGGGTCCACTGTCCTGAAAAATGATCATGGCATGGCTCCGGGGATGTTCCTGGCAACTGAGTACAACAAGTACATGCTTCTGCCGGGACCTCCCTCAGAAATGGAGCCTATGTTCTTGAAATACGGTCAGGCTGCTATTGAAGGCTTGTCTGGCAATCAAGCTAAAATTGAATCGAGAGTCCTCCGGTTCTTTGGAATTGGCGAGGCGGCTCTTGAATCAGAAATTGAAGATTTGATTGACCAGCAAAGCAATCCGACCATTGCACCACTGGCTGGAGAAGGTGAAGTTACACTGAGGCTTACCGCGAGGGACGACGTGCGCGTGTCTGCCCAGGCATTGATTGACCGAATAGAAGCTGAAATCATGGACAGAGTCGGTGAGCATTTTTATGGTTACGACGAAACTTCGTTAGTCATAGAGCTTTCGAAAATATTGAAAAGCAGAAACCTGACATTATCAGCTGCTGAAAGTTTAACAGGCGGCATGTTCCAGCAGGATTTGACTTCAGTTCCAGGTGCAAGCAGCCTTTTTAAGGGCGGTATCGTCTGTTACTCCAATGAGGCCAAAATTGGTCTTGTGAAGGTTGATCCGAAAACAATCGAGAAATTTGGAGCTGTAAGCAGTGAATGTGCGGAAGAACTCGCAGTAAATGCTGCAGCGCTTACCAACTCTGATATCGGCATCAGCTTTACCGGAGCAGCTGGTCCAGACAGCCTGGAGGGGCATCCGGCTGGAACGGTTTTCATCGGGGTGCATATAAAGGGGCAGCCAGTCCATGTGGAAAAACTGACCCTCAGCGGTTCCCGGGATGCCATCAGGAAAAGGTCAGTAAAGTTTGGCTGTCAGATTATAATTAATAGATTATCAGGAACACGGAAGTGATGAACTCCCGTGTTCTTTTTATGCCCCGAATATACTGAAAGGAAATAGTCATCCCCGTATTTAGAATAGGCAGATTCTTTGCTGAAAAATAATTTTAATGGGTATATATCAAAGTAAAACTGCTGAAAAAAGCATCGAAAAATCAATTTTGACGCTTTTTGCTCTTCTAAAAAAAACGAATAAATGTTCGATTTTTTGTTGGACAAACCTCTTGGAAAAAGGTATAGTAATAGTAGGCTTTAAATAAGAGATTTGCGGCCAGACAGTATGCTGGTTCGTTTTTATATAAAAGGAGGAAATTTGTGTGAGTGATCGTCAAGCTGCCTTAGATATGGCGTTAAAACAAATTGAAAAGCAATTTGGTAAAGGATCAGTTATGAAATTAGGGGAGAAAACAGACACTAAAATTTCTACTTCTCCAAGTGGGTCCCTTGCACTGGATGCTGCCCTGGGAATAGGCGGATATCCTCGCGGACGTGTTGTTGAAATCTACGGACCTGAAAGTTCAGGTAAGACAACTGTTGCGCTTCATGCAATTGCAGAGGTACAGGCAAATGGCGGCCAGGCGGCATTCATTGACGCTGAACACGCACTGGATCCTGTATATGCACAGAAACTTGGTGTAAATATCGATGAGCTTCTTCTTTCGCAGCCTGACACTGGAGAACAGGCATTGGAAATCGCAGAAGCACTTGTGCGAAGTGGAGCAATTGATATTATTGTTGTTGACTCCGTTGCAGCTCTTGTTCCAAAGGCTGAAATTGAAGGTGAGATGGGCGATGCCCACGTTGGTCTTCAGGCCCGTTTGATGTCCCAGGCATTGCGTAAGCTTTCCGGTGCAATCAACAAGTCAAAGACTATCGCAATCTTCATTAACCAGATTCGTGAAAAAGTCGGCGTTATGTTCGGGAACCCTGAAACAACTCCTGGAGGACGCGCTCTTAAATTCTATTCAAGCGTACGTCTTGAAGTCCGCCGTGCTGAAACTTTGAAGCAGGGCAATGATATGGTCGGTAACAAAACGAGGATCAAAGTCGTCAAGAACAAGGTCGCTCCTCCATTCCGTACAGCTGAAGTGGATATCATGTACGGTGAGGGGATTTCCCAAGAGGGTGAAATCATCGACATGGGTTCAGACCTTGATATCGTCGATAAGAGTGGTTCTTGGTATTCCTACAATGGTGAGCGTCTTGGACAGGGAAGAGAGAATGCGAAAATGTTCCTTAAGGAAAACCCATCCATCCGTCTTGAAATCAAGCAGAAAATCCGTAATCACTACGGCCTTGATGGCGAGTTCAAAGTGACTGAAACTGATGAAGACCAGGAAGAACTTCCATTAGATTAATAGTCTATCTCTGCTATCACCAAGGTCTCCTGAAATCCAGGAGGCCTTGTTTGTACTTTTCTTACTTTAATGTTAGGTGAATATTGATGTTCAGCCTATACTCCTTTCGCAGAATGCGTAGAAAATCAACAGTCACATCGAAGAAATAAGAATTGATTGAATAATTAATCAAACCAACAGAATACACATGGGACAAACCCTTGACAATAAAATATGGCAGCTTTACAATTAAAAATGTATATTTTACATTTTCATGGTATTAAAAACGTTTAAAAGCATTTGAGCTGTATATTGATGCTTGTAACAATGTACATGCCGACACTTTAAAAAACGTAACACAAGTTCATAGCAAGAGGAGGTGAAAATGATGGATCTAATTATTTCAATCATCTCCATTTTGCTTGGCCTATTCGTCGGTGCAGTTGTTGGCTATTTTTATCGTAAATCCGTTGCGGAAGCAAAAATTGCAGGTGCCAAAAACGCCGCAGAACAAATTGTTGAAGATGCGAAGCGTGAAGCAGAGGCTATGAAAAAAGAAGCCCTGCTGGAGGCTAAGGATGAAAATCACAAGCTGCGTACTGAAGCAGAGCGTGAAATTCGTGAACGAAGAAATGAACTGCAAAAACAAGAAAATCGTTTATTGCAAAAAGAGGAGAATCTTGATCGCAAAGATGAGTCGTTGAACAAACGCGAGAATCTTTTAGAGAAAAAAGATGACGCTCTTTCCAAAAGACAACAGCATATTGAAGAGATGGAAAGCAAAGTGGACGAGATGGTACGAAATCAGCAGACTGAACTAGAACGCATCTCGGGCTTAACGCGTGATGAGGCTAAATCCATCATTTTGGAGCGTACTGAGCAAGAACTTGCTCACGACATTGCACTAATGATTAAGGAAAACGAAAACAGGGCGAAAGAAGAATCCGATAAGAAAGCGAAAGAAGTACTTTCACTGGCCATTCAAAGGTGTGCAGCAGATCATGTTGCTGAAACGACTGTATCAGTCGTAAATCTTCCGAATGATGAAATGAAAGGGCGTATTATCGGTCGTGAGGGACGGAATATCCGCACCCTGGAAACGTTGACGGGAATTGATCTCATTATTGATGACACTCCGGAAGCCGTTATCCTTTCTGGATTTGACCCAATCAGACGTGAAACAGCCCGTCTAGCTCTAGACAAGCTTGTCCAGGATGGACGTATTCATCCGGCTCGAATTGAGGAAATGGTTGAGAAAGCGCGTCGTGAAGTTGATGAACATATTCGTGAGGTTGGGGAACAGACTACCTTCGAAGTGGGAGTTCACGGACTGCATCCAGATCTTATTAAAATTCTTGGCCGTTTGAAATACCGTACAAGCTACGGACAGAATGTACTTAAACATTCAATGGAAGTAGCCCAATTGTCCGGATTGCTTGCCGCAGAACTAGGTGAAGATGAAACGTTAGCTCGCCGTGCAGGACTTCTGCATGACATCGGAAAGGCCATTGACCATGAAGTGGAAGGAAGCCATGTTGAAATTGGCGTGGAGCTTGCTACAAAGTATAAGGAGCATCCAGTTGTAATTAACAGTATTGCTTCTCACCATGGTGATACAGAGCCGACTTCGATCATTGCAGTACTTGTTGCAGCTGCTGACGCATTATCAGCTGCAAGGCCTGGTGCCCGCAGCGAAGCGCTTGAAAACTATATCCGCCGTCTCGAAAGGCTGGAAGAGATTTCAGAATCCTATGAAGGAGTCGAAAAATCATTCGCTATTCAGGCTGGCAGAGAAATCAGGATCATGGTTAAGCCTGATCAAATCGATGACTTGCAGGCCCACCGCCTCGCACGAGATATTCGCAAGAAAATCGAGGATGAACTCGATTATCCTGGACATATCAAGGTTACAGTCATCCGTGAGACACGGGCAGTTGAATATGCAAAATAAAGCGGTGCTTCGGCGCCGCTTTTTATATTGATGGAAACTTTGCTGGTTTTCCTCTAATCTCGATGTTATGGTACAATTTTTACATAAAAACTAACTTAAAGGCAGGAATGAGGATATATGAGAATTTTATTTGTAGGGGATGTTGTAGGTTCGCCTGGACGAGATATGGTTACGGAATACCTGACAAAGCTAAAGGGGAAATTTCGTCCGACTGTTACCATCATAAATGGTGAGAATGCAGCGAGCGGAAAAGGGATTACCGAAAAGATTTACCGGCAATTTCTCGAACAGGGCGCACAGGCTGTAACTTTAGGCAACCATGCATGGGATAATCGAGATATTTTCGAATTCATCGATAATGCTAAATATCTGGTCAGGCCCGCTAATTTCCCTGAAGAAGTACCCGGAAAAGGAATTGTTTATTTAAAGGTCAACCAGGAAGAACTGGCAATAATCAACTTACAGGGCCGGACCTTCTTGACACCAATAGATTGCCCATTTAAAAAAGCAGATGAATTGATTGAGGAAGCTAGCAAACGCACTTCCCTCATCTTCGTCGATTTCCATGCTGAGGCAACTAGCGAAAAGCAGGCGATGGGCTGGTATCTTGATGGGAGAGTTTCCGCTGTGGTCGGTACGCATACTCATGTACAGACAGCAGACGACAGGATCTTGCCCTCTGGTACAGCTTTTCTTACCGATGTAGGCATGACCGGGCCATATGATGGTATATTGGGAGTAGAAAAAGAAGCGGTCCTAAGAAGGTTCATGACAAGTTTGCCAACACGTTTCGAAGTAGCCAAGGATGGAAGGAACCAGCTGTCTGCAGTATTGATAGATTTGGACAAAAAGACTGGCAAAGCAGTGAAAATCCAAAAAATCCTTATTAACGAAGATCACCCTTTCTATGATTAAAAAAATGATATGTGGTTAACAATCTTTCAGGCTGCAGACGGACTCATTTGAGTTTATCTGCAGTCTATTAATTTGCGTTAAATTGGTTATTTGGATGTGTATGAAATACCAAATGCCTCTTATTAAGAAGCATCCGGAGAAAGATACTCTTATGAAGAGGTAGAAGGCCGCATAAGGGTACGATTCGCGCCGAAAGATACCCTTATAGAAAGGTAGAAGGCCGCATAAGGGTACGATTCGCACCGAAAGATACCCTTATAGAGAGGTAGAAGGCCGCATAAGGGTACGATTCGCACCGAAAGGAACCCTTATAGAAAGGTAGAAGGCCGCATAAGGGTACGATTCGCGCCGAAAGCTACCATTATGAAGAGGTAGAAGGCCGGATAAGGGTACGATTCGCACCGAAAGATACCCTTATAGAGAGGTAGAAGCTCGCATAAGGGTACGATTCGCACCGAAAGCTACCCTTATAGAGAGGTAGAAGTCCGCATAAGGGTACGATTCGCACCGAAAGCTACCCTTATAGAGAGGTAGAAGGCCGGATAAGGGTACGCGCCCACGCCTGGAACCAAACCTGTGCATCAGGATATACCTGAGCTTTCCAGTGAAGATACATTCAAATAATCCGCTCTAACAACAGTATCCCTCTTAAATACTTTCATGCTTTTTTTTACTGAAGGTCATATGTGGGTCTCCTCCTGAATATAGTAGCAGTGGAACAGACTAACCTGGATGTCCACTTATGACATCCAGGACGGGATAAAATAAGGAGGAGCCAGGAATGGAGATATTAAAAGTTTCAGCAAAATCTAATCCTAATTCTGTAGCTGGTGCGCTTGCTGGAGTACTGCGCGAAAGAGGAGGCGCAGAAATTCAGGCTATCGGGGCGGGTGCATTGAATCAGGCCGTTAAGGCAGTAGCGATCGCAAGAGGGTTCGTAGCACCTAGCGGCGTCGATTTAATTTGCATCCCGGCATTTACTGATATCCTGATTGATGGCGAAGAACGGACAGCCATCAAATTGATTGTTGAACCCAGATGAAAGCGTCAGCGTGCCTATAGATAGAGTAAGTCTTAAAAACCTTTAAGGGTAACTTTCAGCCTGTTTGCTACTGCAAGCAGGTTTCTTTTATATTTTGGTGTATTATGAATGTAAAAAGGAGGGTATTTTTGTGAAGATCTTTGACGCCCATTGTGATGTCCTATATAAATTATTTTTGGATCCAACCCTTGAGTTCGCCAATTCACCGGGATTGCAGGTCAATCTTGAAAGGCTGAAGACTTCGAACACCAAAGTCCAATTATTTGCTATCTATGTACCTGAATCTGTTCATCCTGAGCTGAAATTTGAAGCTGCATTAAGGATGGCGGATTTATTCTATGAAAAAGTCCTGACCCCTCATCCTCAAATAAAGCTGGTAAAGGACAAGATGGACATTGACAGGCTAACCGAGGATGAAATCGGTGCAGTCCTGACTCTGGAAGGTTGTGACGCGATTGGACAGGATTTATTGAAGCTGCGCACTTTGCTGAGACTAGGAGTACGCTCAGTAGGCTTGACATGGAACTATGGAAATTATGTGGCTGATGGTGCCCTGGAGGAACGTGGAGCGGGCCTTTCAAGATTTGGCCGTCAGGTTGTCCAACTCTTGAATGATACTGGAACAGTCTGCGACGTCTCCCATTTATCTGAACAGGGTTTCTGGGATGTAATGGACAGTGCTGAGCATGTGTTCGCATCCCATTCAAACTGTTATTCGCTTTGCCGCCATCCGCGCAACCTTAAGGATAATCAGATCAATGCTTTGATTGATCGTGATTCAGTGATTGGTGTTACCTTTGTGCCAGAATTTTTATCTGGTAAAAAGGAGTCTGCAACAATTGATGATATTATTCGCCATCTTGATCACATTTGTTCTCTTGGGGGAGAAAATCATGTTGGCTTTGGCTCGGACTTTGATGGAATTGAATTTACGGTAAGCAACCTTGAGGGTAATGAACAGTATGATAACCTTTGGAATGAACTGCAAAAATATTATTCTGATATACAAGTGCATAAGTTCCTACATAAGAATATGGCTTCCAGAATGCCTGTTCAAAGTCGCTGAATCCAGTGTAGAAGGACAATCACTTACCCTGAATCCAAGGTGACCTGGACAAGAAACTTATAATATTTTAATAAATAAAAAAATATTCATATTTTAGTCAATAATTATTCTGAAAGGGTTGCTTTTTTATTCACATAGGTCTAGAATTGTAAGCGTTTAGTACCATCCATTTGCTAGATTTCAGCACTCAATGCAAGATATTAAACCGCTTAATTCTAGTGAATTACTTGGAAAAGTGCTACACTTAATTAACGAAGCGTTTTTACATATTTTTTTACGTATCTAAAGGGGTGTAAGAGATGATCAATCAACTTTCATGGAAAGTTGGCGGACAGCAGGGAGAAGGAATTGAATCTACCGGGGAAATTTTCTCTATTGCATTGAACCGTCTAGGCTACTACTTGTATGGCTACCGTCACTTTTCATCACGTATCAAGGGCGGACATACAAATAACAAGATTCGAGTAAGCACTACAGAGGTTCGATCTATTTCTGACGATTTAGATATTCTTGTAGCTTTCGACCAGGAAACGATCGATGTAAACTACAAAGAATTGCATGAGAACGGCGTAATTATCGCTGATGCAAAGTTTGACCCGAAAAAGCCTGAGGATACTCAAGCTGCGATGTATGCGGTTCCATTTACGGAAATAGCTACTGAATTGGGAACATCTCTTATGAAAAACATGGTTGCCATCGGTGCGACTAGTGCAGTTCTAGACTTGGATATCCAAGTTTTTGAAGAAGTCGTCCAGGAGATTTTCGGACGCAAAGGACAACAAGTTGTCGATAAAAATATGGACGCCATCAAAGCTGGCTACGAATATACGAAAGAACAACTAGGCGGCACTGAGACAATGCAGCTTGAAAAGGCTGATGGCCAGAAACGCCTGTTCATGATTGGCAATGATGCAATCGCTCTTGGAGCAGTAGCAGCAGGATGCCGCTTCATGGCTGCATATCCAATCACACCTGCTTCTGAAATCATGGAATATTTGATCAAGAAGCTGCCTGCTCTTGGCGGAACAGTGATCCAGACGGAAGATGAAATCGCTGCTGTCACTATGACAATCGGCGCTAACTATGGCGGCGTACGTGCCCTTACAGCTTCTGCTGGACCAGGTCTTTCATTGAAGATGGAAGCAATCGGCCTTTCAGGTATCACTGAAACACCGCTTGTCATTGTTGATACACAGCGTGGCGGACCATCAACGGGACTTCCTACAAAACAGGAACAGTCAGATTTAATGGCGATGATTTATGGAACGCACGGTGAGATTCCTAAAATTGTCTTTGCTCCAAGTACTGTTCAGGAAGCATTCTACGATGCAGCAGAAGCATTCAACCTTGCTGAGGAATATCAGTGTCCTGTCATTATGCTGACTGACCTGCAATTATCGTTAGGAAAGCAGACAGTTGAACCGCTTGAGTTTGATAAAGTGGAAATCCGCCGCGGTAAGTTGGCTGCAGAAGCTCTTCCTGAAATTGATAATAAAGGATACTTCAAGCGTTATGAAGTGACCGAAGATGGTGTTTCACCACGTGTTATTCCAGGAATGAAGAACGGTATCCATCATGTTACTGGTGTTGAACATGATGAAACAGGAAAACCTTCGGAATCAGCTGCTAACCGTATTGCGCAAATGGATAAGCGTATGCGTAAAATCTGCAATCTGAAGTTCAATACGCCAATCCACAAGAATGCTCCGCATGAGGAAGCTGATCTGTTGATCGTAGGTTTCAACTCTACAAGAGGTGCAATTGAAGAGGCAATGGGAAGACTTGAGAAGGATGGCCTGAAAGTAAACCACGCACACGTGCGCCTGGTACATCCATTCCCGGCTGATGAAATGATGCAGCTTGTAAAATCTGCAAAGAAAGTTGCAGTTATTGAAAACAATGCGACAGGACAGCTGGCAAACATCATGAAGATGAATGTCGGAAGTCATGAGAAGATCCATAAGATCCTCAAGTATGACGGAAATCCATTCTTGCCGCAGGAAGTCCACACAAAATGCAAGGAGTTGTTCTAGGATGGCGACTTTTAAAGAATTTCGCAATAATGTAAAACCAAACTGGTGCCCAGGCTGCGGCGACTTCTCTGTACAGGCGGCCATGCAGCGTGCTGCTGCCAATGTGGGTTTAGAGCCTGAAGACCTGGCAGTAATCTCTGGTATCGGCTGTTCAGGCCGTATCTCTGGATATATCAACTCATACGGTTTCCACGGAATCCATGGCCGTGCACTGCCAATCGCTCAGGGCGTGAAGATGGCCAACCGTGATTTAACAGTCATCGCTTCTGGTGGTGACGGAGACGGCTTCGCGATCGGTATGGGACATACAGTCCATGCGATCCGCCGTAACATAAATATCACTTACATTGTCATGGACAACCAGATTTACGGTCTGACAAAGGGACAAACTTCTCCGCGTTCGGCTGCTGGATTCAAGACAAAATCAACTCCTGCAGGTTCTATCGAGCAGGCTATTTCGCCAATGGAACTGGCTTTGACAGCTGGCGCTACTTTCGTGGCACAAAGCTTCTCGACTGACCTGAAGGACTTGACTGCACTGATCGAGGCTGGAATCAAGCATGAAGGTTTTTCATTAATCAACGTATTCAGCCCTTGTGTAACATACAACAAGGTAAATACCTACGATTGGTTCAAGGAAAACCTGACAAAGCTTGGCGATATCGAAGGATACGATCCATCAAATCGTGAAGCAGCCATGCAGACATTGATGCAGCATAACGGTCTTGTTACTGGATTAATCTATCAAAATACAGAGCGTAAGTCTTATCAGGATCTAGTAAGCGGATATTCCGAAACTCCTTTGTCAAAAGCAGACCTTAAGCTTGATCAAGCCCATTTTGACAAGCTGGTTGCTGAATTCATGTAATAAAAGCGGAGCAATTTTCAATAAAACCCCAATCATCGAGGATTGGGGTTTTATTATTCTTGTAAAATCAAGCTTATTGGGATCTTTTGTGATTAGCATCACTCCAATAAGATAATCTATAGGGTAATATAAATGACCAGGGCGGCTTTTTTATAAGAAAGCTGTATTTCCAATGCCTGCTATTGTTTTCATTGATTGAAGAGTTTATACTATTATAATGTGTATATTTAATATTTTCAGGGTGATGTAGCCCTTTTTATCGTAGAAAGCAGAACTGTTAGTGTAAAGCACCGGCTAGGATGAATCAATCTGCCTGCTTGCTTTCTAATGAAAGGAGATCTGAAATGAACGAGAATCAACGCTTGGAAAGCCAGAAAGTACAAACTGATAATCCTTCGGACAAAAAATCCAGCAAAGATTATAGCAAGTACTTTGAAACAGTATATACAGCTCCATCATTGAAGGATGCAAAGAAGCGCGGCAAAGAAGAAGTTAAGTATCATAAAGACTTTGATATCCCTGCAGAATTCATTGGTATGGGACAAGGGCGCAAATTCTACATCCGTACATATGGATGCCAGATGAATGAGCATGACACAGAAGTCATGGCTGGTATATTCCTTGGTCTCGGCTATGAACCTACTGACAGTGTCGAGGATGCGAATGTCATTCTACTGAATACATGTGCAATCAGGGAAAATGCTGAGAATAAGGTGTTTGGTGAACTTGGACATTTAAAGCACCTGAAAAGAGAAAAGCCAGATCTTCTATTGGGAGTATGCGGATGCATGTCTCAGGAAGAATCGGTGGTTAATAAAATTCTCAAAACCTATAACCAGGTCGATATGATTTTTGGTACACATAATATCCATCGCCTGCCACATATTCTGCAGGAAGCATATATGTCCAAAGAAATGGTCGTTGAAGTCTGGTCCAAGGAAGGAGACGTAATCGAAAACCTTCCGAAGGTTCGCAGAGGGAACATCAAAGCATGGGTAAATATCATGTATGGCTGCGATAAATTCTGCACATACTGCATCGTTCCTTATACACGAGGCAAAGAACGGAGCCGCCGCCCAGAAGACATCATTCAGGAGGTCCGTCAACTTGCGGCCCAGGACTATCAGGAAATTACCCTGCTTGGCCAGAATGTAAACGCGTATGGAAAAGATTTTGAAGACATCAAGTATGGTCTTGGGGACTTGATGGATGAAATCCGCAAAATTGATATTCCGCGAATCCGTTTTACAACAAGCCACCCGCGTGACTTTGATGATCACTTGATTGAAGTACTGGCAAAAGGCGGAAACCTGATGGACCACATCCATCTTCCAGTACAGTCAGGTTCTACTGATGTGTTGAAAATTATGGCCCGGAAGTATACTCGGGAACAATATTTCGAACTCGTACGCAAAATCAAAGCGGCCATCCCTAATGTTACATTGACAACGGATATTATCGTAGGATATCCAAATGAAACGGATGAGCAGTTTGAGGATACCTTGTCACTTGTCCGTGAGGTTGGCTATGAATCAGCCTATACATTCATTTACTCTCCAAGGGAAGGAACGCCTGCCGCTAAAATGCAGGATAATGTCCCAATGGAAGTGAAAAAAGAGCGCCTGCAGCGCCTGAATGCACTTGTGAATGAGCAATCAGCACAGTCTATGAAGAAATATCAGAATCAGATTGTTGAGGTCCTGGTCGAAGGCGAAAGCAAAAACAATCCTGATGTTCTTGCGGGTTACACGAGCAAGATGAAGCTTGTCAATTTTGCTGGACCGAAGACGGCAATCGGCAAAATCGTCAAGGTAAGGATCACAAAGGCAAAAACATGGTCATTAAACGGGGAAATGGTAGAAGAAATCGAACCAGTTGAGGTGAACTAAGTTGGCAAAGTACAATAAAGATGACATTATCCAGCGTTCAAGAGAAATCGCAAGAATGATTGCAGAAACAGAAGAAGTTGACTTTTTCAAGCGTGCAGAAGCACAAATCCATGAGAATGAAAAAGTGAAAACACTTATTTCTTCTATTAAAGGCCTTCAAAAACAGGCTGTTAACTTTCAGCATTACGGAAAAACAGAAGCGTTAAAGAAGACGGAAGCAAAAATTGCTTCTTTAGAACAACAACTTGATGAAATTCCAGTAGTCCAGGAGTTCAAGCAATCGCAAATTGATGTTAATGAATTGCTTCAGCTAGTGGCTACAACGATTTCCAATACAGTTACAGATGAAGTAGTCGAATCAACTGGCGGAGATGTACTTCGCGGCGAAACAGGAGCAGCTTTGAAAAACGAAGCAAGCTGCCATACGCACAACCATTAATCATTGAAGAGTAAATGGCACCCTATTATAGGGTGCCATTTTTTTTCATTTGGATCAGATAATGGACCCTGTTGGGAAGGCGAGAGGACTGTTTATTCAGTCTGGAGTATCTCTTTTCAAGGACTGCGGTATGAAACCAAACCAATCTTAATTACCCAGCAACTTTCTTCAATTGGGAACATTCAGCATGTATGGGCATACAATGAACTATGCCTAAGTTTTTACCAGTGGTTCTAAAATTAATCGCACACTAGTCTAATATCACGCATAAGATGAATTGAAAAAGATTGAGGAGGTTTCGCTCGCAATGGGAGATTACAGAGAGATTATTACGAAAGCCGTCGTAGCGAAGGGACGCAAATTCACGCAGTCCAATCATACGATCAACCCAGCGCATAATCCGAGCAGCATTCTGGGCGCTTGGGTCATAAACCATAAGTATAAGGCAAAAAAGGTAGGGAAAGTGGTTGAAGTAAACGGGTCTTACGAAGCCAACATCTGGTACTCCTTTGATGATAATACAAAAACTGAAGTAGTGACGGAGAAAGTAACTTACTGTGATGTCATCAAGCTGAAGTACCGTGACCCTGATTGCATGGATGACCATGATGTCCTTGTAGAGGTTCTGCAGCAGCCTAACTGTATTGAAGCGGTCATTTCGCCTAATGGCAACAAAATCATCGTTCACGTCGAGAGGGAATTCCTTGTGGAAGTCATTGGTGAAACGAAGGTATGCGTTGTCACTCATCCAGGCGGATGCGATTGCGATGATGATGAGTGGGGCCATGGCATCGATGATGACGAATTCGAAGACTTAAACCCAGACTTCCTCCTGGGAGAGGAAGAATAACATCGAACTAGGAAGCTTTCACTTCCTAGTTTTTTTTTACGCTCTTTCGTAAACTTTGTTGCTTTTACACCCAAAGTAAAAACCGGCTTCTGAGTTTTTACGATTAATTACGTTCCGATCCGGAAGCATTTTTCGAAAAGAGCCCGCAACCTTTAATAATGCGGATGACTGTGTGTGTCCATAAAGCAACAGTCAATGCGGAAACAGCCTTTTTTTATTGGGATACTGAAACGTAAGAGGCGGAAACACATAGCCATTTAAAAAGGTACTGGGTATGGAAGAAGTTTAAAAAATGAGCTTCTAATGACCAGTGCCTTTATTATAGCCCATTCACTCAAAGGAAAAAGTTAGGCTTTTGAATTGTGCTGCATATATGGCATGAATCAGATTCCTCCCAGGCATGAAAGCCGGTGTTGCATTGTTTGCAAATGTTCTTACTCAGATTATAAGAGACTGACGGAGCCTGGTGTACCTTTTGCTCAACTTTTATTGCGCTCGTTCTACAAATGTCCAAGCATAAATTGCAGCCGGTGCATTGGTTTTCATTCATTATCAGCTCGTTTTCCCCGAGGCTGAATACGCCTGAGGGACAAATATTAAAACAGGCTTCACATAGTGTGCACTCATCCTTGTTGATTTCCACTTTATAAAAGGACCAATCCTTGAACAGAACGGAAGGTTTAAAATTGCTTTCATTGAAGCGCCATTTTACAGGTGTCACGGAAGAGAGGACAGTTTTCCTGCTGTCGGAAGAGAGCTTTGCAAAAAAGTCCCGTCTTGATAATCTGAGCTGCTCTTCTGGTTCCAAGACAAACTGGTTTGTAACCTGCAGGAGTTCAAGTGACATAGCGCTAAGAACTTCATTGGCCTGGCTGATCCGATTTACTAAAATCGCATTTATAGAAGGCTGATGAATAAAGCGGATTCCTTTTTTATGGTAGTAAAGCATTTCCGTTAAGCTTGGCAGCGGCGATTCGTGCTCGAGGAGAAGATGATCCTGGCTGACCTTTCTTGAAGGAGATTGTCCTTTGACCGCCTGTACAGGACAGACTGTGATACAGACACCGCAGGAAGTGCATCTTTTGCCATCAATCATAATTTTTTCATTCTCAAATAGGATGGCTTCATCTGGGCATTCGTCAATACATGCTGAACAGGAACTTAGCGGGCTGATCTTCCTGGTGCAGGATTCTGAGATCTCCAGCTCGTAGCTCAGACTTTCAAGCCAATTGGTTAACAGAGACATAATCGTCACCTCAGGGGGCATTATTTCTATACTTTCATTTTACGATTAAACCCTTTAAAAAGAGGCAAGTTTGCCAGATATTCATACATATGTAAAAGAAAATTCACAAATGAAGATCCACTGAAGCCATTATATCCTCGTAAAACCAGGAGAAATCAGTTATGTAGACGGACCTATGAAAAATTCATTGCTGATAATTAGGTGAAATCCTTCACATACTCTCCCGGGTTTCGCCACATAATGTATATTGTTTCACAAACTTTTATGCCATATAGTGAAGGTGTATTCGAAAGGTGGTGAATCCCGGTGATTGGATTAGAGAACAGAACGGATTGTGCGAATGTTTTTTTAGTCCTAGCAGATTTATATAAACATCCAACTATAGATATCTGGGATGAGATTAAGGAACAAGAACTTCTGAAGAAGCTGGAAGATTCGATCCAGAATCATTACAATCTTACTTTTTCCTTAGAGGAAGTCTTGCCTGAAAGCTATGAAAAATTTCGAGAATTATTCATGATCTCTATTGGAAGCATGCAAAAGCAGGCTGCCATTCCGGTTGAATCGTTGTATAAACCGTGGACACAGGATGAAACTTGTACACTTCCCTTTGCTCGGGACAAAGGGTACATGCTGGGGGATTCGGCGTTACATATCAATTTTCTGTTAGAAAAGCTAAAGATCGATATTCCTGTTGAATTACAGGGCATGCCGGACCACTTGGCTATCCTGCTGGAATTGCTGGCATATTTCATAGAGCATGCTCCTGAACAATTTACAGCTGAATTTATGGATGATCATTTTGATTGGCTTGAAGACTTTGAATCGAAGCTTTCGCAAGTAACAGAGCACACATTTTATCAGAGCTTGACGAGAGTATTGATTGAGACCGTGCAGGCGCATCGAAATAATTACCAGTAGCTCTTAAATCTTGGCTGATTTCGCATTGATTGCTGCTATTCGCAGATGAACCTGGGCTCTTTTCGAGGAGACTTCCTTGCTTCAAATGCGTAAAAGGTTGTAAAAACAACAAAGTTTAAAAAAAGGTCATAAATCTTAAAGGTGGTGATGCTTTTAGTGAAGGACAATCTTTTGAAAAAAGCTGTATTAATAGATTCAATTCCATCAGTCAGATACTTTGCTAAAGAGACAAAAAGTTTAAACTTTAGCAATGTTGGAAGAAGCATCAAGTTACCGACTGTGCCTGTGATAATGAATTATAGGCATTAAATCCAAAATGTTTTACGGGTTGGGAGTAAAAGGAGGGCTAGTTAAAATGGTGGAAACAAAACTATCACGTCGTGGATTTATCAAAGCCTCTGCTGCTACTGCTGCTTTGGCATCTGCGGGAACAGTAGGCTTTAATGAATGGTCCAAAAATTATGTGAAAGCAGGAGCGAGCGCTGTAGTTAAGGAGATTCCTAGTACATGCAATGCATGTTCAAGTAAATGCGGAATGATCGGCCATGTCAAAAATGGCCGCTTATGGAAGCTGACTGGACACCCTGACCATCCTTATTCGAAAGGAAAGCTGTGTGCGAGAGGGCATGGTTATGCTACTGTTGTTTATTCTAAAGACAGGCTGACACAGCCTTTAAAAAGGGTTGGCGAAAAGAAATTTGAGCCGATCACATGGGAACAAGCGTATAAAGAAATCGCTCAAAAATTAAACAAAATCATTAAAGAACATGGTCCCCAGTCAGTCGCATTAACGGAGGACCCGCGTGCTTCAGGGAAATTTTATTCCCCTCGATTCATCAATGCTCTGGGTTCTGCCAACTATTATACGCACCATGTAGTTTGCTCGAACTCCAGGGATGCTGGTTTCCTTCATACAGTAGGTGTAACGGCTACTAGCGCAGATATCAGCAATGCAAAATATATTATGTTCATTGGCAGGAGCTATGGTGATGGCATCCGTCCTAGTTCCGTACAATCTCTGGCAGCTGCGAAGGATAACGGAGCCAAGATTGTCATTGTCGATCCGCGGTTGAACAATACCGGCAACCTGGCAACTGAATGGCTTGCGATCCGTCCAGGAACAGACCTTGCATTAGTGCTGGCGATGTCATATGTGTTGATAAAGGAAAACCTCCATGACATGGAATTCATTAAAAACCACACTATTGGTATTGAGAAATACGCTAAGGAACTGAAAAAATATACACCACAATGGGCAGAAAAAATCACCGGCATACCTGCAGATGCAATCACACAGATTGCCATTGATATGGGCAAAGCCAAACCGAAAGCGTTGATTGAGCAATCATGGAGAGGAGCATTCGGCTGCAACTATGAAAATAGTACAGAAACCGGCCGTGCCGTTGCAATGTTCAATGCTCTGCTTGGAAACTACCAGCAAAAAGGCGGAAGTATCTTTGGCGGAAAACCTTCGCTGGGTAAGCTTGACAAAGCTAAACACCCGAGTCCGAAAGAACCTGAAGTTCCAAAGGCAGGATCTAAGGAATTCCCGATTGCCTACCCAAATAATGGTGTAGCAACAATCGTTGCAAAAGAAGCACTGGAAGGCAAAATGAAGGCGGCAATTTATTATCATTCCAATGCGGCACTCGGATACGGAAACCCTAAAGTCATGACGGAAGCATTATCTAAAATGGATCTTGTGGTGGCAATAGATGTTCAAATGTCTGAAACCGCACAATTGGCTCACTACGTTCTTCCAGAAGTGACATATATTGAACGCGATGAAGTAATAGAAGGTCTATCAGGTAAGATCCCTGGAATCGCCCTTCGCCAGCAAATGGTGGAGAAAGTCCATCCAGAAACAAAGCCGATCAATGAAATTTATACAGAGCTCGCAAAAGCTTGCGGAGTTGGCCAGTACTTCAATTTCACCCTGGATGAATTGAATGAAGCGATGCTCGCACCGACCGGTATTACGTATAAACAGCTTAGGGAAAAAGGAACCATCATGTTCCCGAACGAGGAAATTACAATCGGTGTAATGCCGAAATTAAAGACTCCTTCCGGTAAAGTTGAATTTTACAGTGAAACATATAAAGCAGCAGGTTTCAAGCCGATCGTCGAATGGATTGAGCCAAAGGTAAGTCCAGCAGACGATTCCTTCCGTCTGATTACGGGCAAGCAGGCGATTCACAGCCATACTCAGACTGCGAATATACCAATCTTGATGCAGATTACAAAAGATTATGATTTAGAGAGAATCTGGATCAACCCTGTCCGTGCCAAAGCACTGGGAATCAAGGATGGCGATATGGTGGAATTGAAATCCAGTGAAGCGACCAGCAAAATCCGGGTCAAAGTTACGGAAAGAATCCATCCAGAGGCAATATTTGTCCCAAGTCATTACGGCATTACGTCTAAAGATTTGAAGACAGGACACGGTGTTGGCTTTGGGTATATGGAGCATGTTCCATTTGATTTTGAAAAATGGAGTGGAGCAGGAAATATCCACGAAGTAATCGTGAAGGTTAGGAAGGTGAATGGCTGATGGCACGGTATGGAATGGTAATAGACACAAGGAAATGCGTCGGCTGTTATGCTTGCCGGGTAAGCTGCCAGATGCAGAATGAGCTTCCGGTAGAAGAATCATATATAAAATTTTATGAAAAGGAAACAGGAGTTTTCCCAAACGTAAAGAATGAAATCATCCCTGTACAATGCCAGCACTGTGAGGATGCCCCATGTGTAAGTGTTTGCCCGACAAAGGCAACCTACACGACGGATGAAGGCGTCGTGCTAGTAGACGCGGAAAAGTGTATTGGCTGCAAATATTGTATGGTTGCCTGCCATTATGGAGCAAGAACGCAGGATCATAATACTGGAGTAGTGGAGAAATGCCGCTTCTGTGCCGAGCTGGTAGCAGAAGGCAAGCAGCCAGCCTGTGTCAGTACGTGCATTAGCAGCGCAAGGATATTTGGTGATCTTGATGATCCAAACAGTGAAGTTTCGAAAGCGATCGTTAAAATGAATGCCCAGCCTTTAAGGCAGGACTTAGGCAAGACAAAAATCTACTACGTGAGGTGATTATAATGGTTTGGGGAACAATTATCGCTGCCTATTTATTCCTTGCTGGACTTAGTGCCGGGGCATTTTTAACCTCTTCCTATGCAGCAAGGAAATATCCTGATGCCAAGACAGTCAGGTTTGTCGGAAGGTTAATCAGCCCAATTCTGATGGGAATAGGACTGTTGCTTCTAATTGTTGATGCTGAAGCTGGTCTAAAGGATCCTTTGCGCTTCATCTATTTGTTTACGAATTTCAGTTCAGTCATGACAATCGGTACTTATTTCATCAGCTTTTTCATGATGGCGGCAGCTTACATCGCCTTGATGGAGCTGTTGAAAAAAGATACGAACAAAATTGTGGAGTATATCGGCATCGTATTCGCTGTTGCCACAGCCATTTACACCGGCTTTCTGATTGGGGTCATCGGTGCTGTACCACTATGGAATACAGCCATTCTGCCGATCCTGTTCTTGGTGTCGGCATTCTCAACAGGAATTGCCGGTACTATGCTCGTGTCAGCAATCTTGGATAAAAAAGTCGTTCACCATGTCATGTCGATAAAAAAGATTCACTTAACATTGCTGATGGCTGAAGTATTCCTGATCTTCACAATGTTCCTAATTACTTCATCGACAAATGAATCAGCATCACAATCTGTTTCAATGCTTCTTACAGGTGAGTACAGTGCTTTATTCTGGTTCGGACTGATTATAGCAGGATTAATCGTTCCCATTACAATTGAAGCCCTTGAATTATGGAATTCAAAAAAACTTCATCAAACTCCGGCGGGACTGGAAGCAGCTGCTTCAGGCTCACACGGAATTGCAGCTACTTTGATCACAGAAAGTGCCGTACTGGCAGGAGGTTTCATTCTCCGCTACCTGTTGCTGGCAGCAGCTGTTCCAGTAATATTTTTATAATAAACGTGCAAACCAGGTATTTTAGGTATCGAGATAACTCTCCCGCTTTTTCTTTTTTCGTAGGCCGAGAACAGATAGCAAGCTTCCGAATATAATGCCTATGATGAACGAGGAGGGATTATTAAGATGAATTTGCCTGCTGCGGATTTAGGAATCATGGCTGAACACCTGCCGACCCATGAAGGAGTTATCAGTAAGTTAAAGATTTTCTATGAAATTGTGGACAATCAAGAATTAAAAAAACTGCTTCAGTTGAATACCCAAATGCTCATGGAGCATGTGAGTGTAATGCTTAAACTAATAGATCCGGATAACAAAGAAGAAGTAAAGCTTGCTGAAATGCCTGATTTACAGATTAATATGAAATCAATAAAGCTCTCTGAACAAGAAAAAGACATTGTTCTGGAAACAAGGGCGGTTTCTAAGCTAATGGGAAGTGATAATTTCAATTCCGCTCTAATGATGAAAGATATGAATGTGAAAAACATCCATATCCAGATGGCCTACCAGGATGTAAGGATGCAAATGCTTTACAATATGATTGTCGAACATGTAGATGCTGATTTTACGCCGCGTGTTACTGAAGCAATGCAATCTAAGACTTATGATAAATATAAACATATTTTAAAAGAGCAGGGATTTAAACGGAAGAATCCAGCAGAAGCGGCCGCGCCGGATAACTCGATTTTTTGATCATAAAAGAACAAAAAAGCTGAACCTGAGGTTCAGCTTTTGATTTGTTAAAATGGGTATTTGCGTGGATTAGTCTGGGCTGATATCCATTGTACAGTTGTAAATTCTTCAAGGGACCATTCGCCGCCGAATCTTCCAAGACCTGAATCCTTTTCACCGCCAAAAGCAACCAGTGGTTCATCGTTGACGCTTTGGTCATTAACATGGACCATGCCCGATTCAATTTGTTTGGCCACTTCGACACCTTTTTCAACAGACCCTGCGTGGACAGCGCCGCTTAATCCAAATGGTGTGCCGTTAGCAATTCGAATTGCTTCTTCTTCACTTTCAACAGGAATGATTGTTACGACTGGGCCGAACATCTCGTTCTTAGCCGTTGCGACCTCGTTGCTGCCGGTAAGCACGTATGGAGTCATCAGCGTGCCATTTGCGGAGCCTTCCAGCACCACTTCAGCTCCTTCGGATTTCGCCTTCTCTATATCTTTAAGGATCCGGTCGACAGCTCCGCGGTTGATCAGCGGTCCGATCAGAGTATCAGGCTCACGCGGATCACCAGCTTTAAGGCTTTGAGTTTTTTCCACAAACCTATCAACGAATTCATCATAGCGGTCCTTGTGGACGATCACCCGGTTAACAGCCATGCAGATTTGTCCATTGTGCATGAATTTACCGAAGATGGCAGAGTTTATGGCATGCTCTATATTTGCATCCTCAAGGACAACAAGTGCATTATTGCCGCCGAGCTCAAGGGCCACTTTTTTAATGTTTTTTCCGCAAAGCGCACCGATATGGCGGCCGACACCAGTTGAACCAGTAAACGAAATCATTCTTGGAACAGGATTCTCCACGAATGAATCGCCAATTTCGCCAATATCAGATACAGTCACATTAAGCAATCCTTTTGGCAGACCTGCTTCTTCAAATATTTTCGCAATCACAGTACCGCCACTCATTGCAGTCTGCTCATCAGGCTTCAACACGACTCCATTACCAACTGCTAGTGCAGGTGCAACGGAACGCATTGTTAAGTACATTGGAAAGTTAAATGGACTGATGACACCTACCACACCTAGTGGTTTGCGGTATACACGGTTTTCCTTTCCGGGAACAAGTGAAGGCACCATTTTGCCGTCCATTCTTAATGGGAATGACGCTGACTCTCTAGTGATGGCGATACAGAAATCAACCTCGACATTTGCCTTGATATGGGTAGAGCCAGACTCTGTTATAAGTAACTCTACCAATTCCTTTCTTCTTTCCGACATGATGCGGACTGCATTTTCCATGATAGTAGAACGTTCGAATGGATTGATATTCTCCCATTCTTTTTGTGCTATCCTGGCAGACTCATACGCTTCTTTAACATCTTCCATGCCAGCCATCTTGAATTCAGCCAAGACTTCTTCGTTATACGGGTTTTTATCCTGATAGCGGCTCTGGCCCGTACCATCTCGCCATTCTCCGCTGATATATTGTTTATTCAAATTCTTATACTGTTCCATCATCTCACTCCTAGTAACATAGTCTCTATTTTTTTTACCCGCGGAAAGATAGTTAAAAAGTAATTTAATGAAAAGGAAGGAGATTCTTATGAAAACACGAAAAGTAAAATGAAGAAAATTGTTCCAATTAATAAATTTTGAAGATTTAGTATAGTAGTTGTTTATCATGATAATAAAAACTTTTTTGGATTGTAGGGATGCAAGAATGATAACTTTTGGGAAAATGAAACCGGGAATAAACTATACATGGCGGCCTGGGGTGTATGGAATCATATTGAATGAAAATGAAAATCTGGTTGCATTAATCGAGACGGATGATCGGAGATATTTCCTTCCTGGCGGTGGCATGGAAGAAAGTGAAAGTCATGATGAGTGTCTTGTAAGAGAAGGCATTGAAGAAATGGGAAAGCTTCTTGAAATCGGCGAATGGATCGGAAAAGCACAGCGATATTTTTACTCAGAGAAGGATCGTACATATTATCTCGTTGAAGGTCACTTCTATTTTGCCAAAATAGCCGGAAGCACGGGAGAACCTTTAGAGGCGGACCATCATCTTAAGTGGATCGAAGTGGGGGAAGCTGTAAAGAGGTTGTTTCATGACCATCAAAGCTGGGCTGTTCAAAAGGCCTTGATGATGATGGGAAATAGCAGTTAAGATGTTCCTTCTAATACAGGCATTATGAATTGAAAAATGGGATTGATAAAATGACTAGATAGACTGGAATAGGGTAGCCTTGTTGGGAAATTCAAATGAACCAAAATCCCCCTTTCCTTTCTGACCTGCTTAATGGTAATGTTAGCATAATCACATTCCTCATGATAAATTTGTTTGACCATAGGTTTAAATGGGAAAATATTTCTTAGAACAGTAAAATAATGAGGGAGATTATGATTAACAACTTTGAATACCGAATCTTTAACGAAGAACTAAGAAGACTTCATAAAGAGTACCAGCGATGTGATGATGCCACTATAAAAAAATCTATATTTATGGATATCAAACTTATAGAGAATGCGCTGGAAGCGAACTGAAAAAGTAAATTAAGCAGGAGATTTTTATATGAACAAACAATTAACTGATCCAGAATTCCTTACTTTTTGTGAAACCGCTATGCCAATTGAAGTGGTAGAAAAATTTACTGATAATAATATCCGCGGACTTGAGAATATTGCACTAAGGTCGATTTCAACCCGCAATAAACTGCCGGCAAATGTTACCAATCTTCTGGTTGCCTATTTCTACAGCCACTACGGTAATCAGGTATATAATCGTAATGACCTGGCACGTTTATATGATTACTGGGCATCAAAGGATATCAGGACAATGGCTCAGGCAGCCGAAATGACCAATGAAGATATTGAGGCAGTTCTCAATACGTTGAAATGATGTCGTAACTTTAAAACAGGCTGAGCTCAGCCTGTTTTTTTTTGCTCTTTTTGCGTTTATTCTTACTTTGGAACATAATTTTGGAAAACAGGTTCTTTTCAAGAATGGTGGCAAAGCAACAAAATAGCAAAAAGGAATATCTCTTGAAATATCGAATAATTTACTAAAATAATAGAAGGTGGGTGTCATTTTTGCTGGAAAATAGTCTGGTCAGACTTGCTGTAAAAGAAGATGGAGAAAAGATTATCGATATGCTGAAAAATAATGCAAAGTGGATGCAAGATCATGGCATCAATCAATGGCAATACCTATTAAAAGGAGGGGATGATGAGGAAATCCTGGAAGCCATAAAGCAAAAAGAAACATATATCGTCCTGAATGATGAAGAATTAATCGGTACTTTCACCCTCTCGACAACCCAAAGTGAATGGGACAACCATATATTTGGTGCGGACCCTGAAGGAGATTCAATGTATCTGCACAGGCTGGCTGTATTGCCCGCATATATCGGCAAAGGTATTGGAAAAGAGATATTAAAATGGATTGAGGATAATATTTCAACTGACAAAACCTATTTAAAATTAGACTGTGTTGCCGACAACAGCAAACTAAATCAATTCTATTGTGCAAATGGATTTCACTACCTCGGTGAAACAGATCAACACAGTAAATATCAAAAAAAATTTGACCCTTGTTGGGTCTTTTTTTGTATATAAAAACACTTGAGATTTCACTTAATGTTAATAAACGGGGCGGAGTACCAGCTAGAATAGGGGTTAAAATGGAGTTGCAAAGAAGAGATGTTTAGCGAGGGATTAGTTTATGGTTATCCAGACAGAATTTTTGGAGGAAATTATTGACCATCTGCCTGAGGGCATGATTGTAATGGATAAGGATCGGAGTATCCATTATCTAAATGAAAAGGCAGTTCACATGACTGGCTGGAAGCTTGGCGAGAAAGTACCCTACTGCACTTATTGCCAGGAAAGAGAGCTGGACGAGAATGAAAATCGCTGTATTCTAACTTCTGATGAACCGATTCCATTTTTCAACTCCCATCTGGCGGTGTATGAAGGACTTGAAGAATTTGAAATGTCTTTGAAGAAAATGATTATGTCGGAAGAAGTATACTATGTACTCAGAATACGGCCGCCTGTACGTAATGAGAATAGCGAGCGGGCACGATTCCATGAGCTGCTTGTACAAGAAACGCTGCTCGCCCAGGAGGCAGAGCGCAAAAGGATTGCCATGGAACTGCATGATCATATTGGACAAAGTGTCTATAGCATTTTCCTTGGCCTCGAGGTCATTAAACAGAACATTAGCGAAGAAAAGTATCAAAATCATGTCACCAACATGGTCCATGTCATGGAAAAAACCCTTGAAGATATTAAGCGTCTGACAAAAAGCCTCAGACCGGAAATCGTTTATGACATTGGTTTGGAGAAATCGCTTCGTCAAGCAGTAAAGGACTGGAGAAAGCTATACCAGATAGAAATCTTTTTGGAGATGGAGCTTGATAAGGAACAAAAACTGGATCCAGAAAAAGAACTCCATCTATTCAGGATCATCCAGGAAAGTATCACAAATTCGGTTCGCCATGGAAAAGCAACCTATTTCTCCATCCATTTAAAAACATTCTATCAATATATATTTTTTCAGTTATACGATAATGGCAATGGCTTCATTTCCACTGGATGCAAAACGAAAGGGCTCGGCCTGAAGCATATGTACGAACGATGTAAAATGCTTGATGGCGACATTAAGTGGCTCAGTAAGGAAGGCGGTCCTACGAGGGTAGAAGGCTTTGTATCTTTAAAAAAAGAGGAGGGGGAGAGGGAAGATGAACCTAATGATCATTGATGATCATGAAATTGTCCGGGACGGATTAAGCATGCTCTTGCAGCAATCTTTTTGCATTGACGGAAGGATTTGTGCCTGCGATGGCTATGAAGCTGTTAAAGCTGCAGCGGACTTCCCCGCCGACCTGGTACTGCTGGACCTTTCGATGCCGGGCGGCCTGGATGGAATGACCACATTGGAAAGGCTGCGGAAACTTCTTCCGGATGCCAAAATAGTCATTTTCTCGATGCACGATGATATCGGGTATCAGAAGAAAGCTTACGAGGCCGGAGCTGACGGCTATTTAATCAAGCAGCTGAAGCGGGACGATCTCATCCAGTCCCTGGACAAAATTTTGGCAAACCAAAAGGTGTTCGACACCCATGTGTGGGAAGATGATTCGGAAGGTGACCAAATCAATCTCGTTGATCTTCCGATAACAAAGCGAGAAAAAGAGGTTTTCATTCTTACTGTAAAAGGATACTCTCAAAAGGATATCGCGGAAAGACTTGATATATCAGTAAAAACAGTTGAAAACCACCGCCAGAAAATCGGTGAGAAGCTAGGAACGCACAAGCGATATGAATGGGTCGAGACAGCACTGAAATATAATGTATTGCAACCTTAGAAGCAGGACATATATGTCTTGCTTTTTTATTTCTCTTAATGTGATTAAATATGTCCTGGCTTAGGGGGATATTGCAAGATGACAGGCCAATAATCCATGAGGGAATCTTTTAAAACAATTTAAATATATTAATTGGAATTTATTTCATGAAGGCAATTTTTCTGAGATAATGAAATCGATATAGGTCGAAAGTAGGTGTCTAAATGGAAGTCTTGGAAGTGAGTCAATTGACTAAGAGGTTCAGAGATTTCGAGGCAGTCAAGAATGTTTCTTTTTCCGTGCAAAAGGGTGAGTCATTTGGTCTTTTGGGGCCAAATGGCGCAGGAAAGACCACCACCATCCAGAAGATATCAGGGTTATTTCCGCCAAGTTCAGGAACCATTGATATTGCAGGCATTGATATGGTCAGACAGCCAAAGCAGGGGCAAGCGTTTTTAGGCATTGTTCCTCAGGAAATTGCGCTATACCAAACGATGAGTGCGAGGGAAAACCTTTCATTCTGGGGAAGAATGTACGGTTTAAGAGGAAACCACTTGCAAAAAAGGATAAATGAAGTACTTGAAATCATCGGATTGACCGATCGGGCCAGGGAAAAAGTAGAGACTTTTTCTGGCGGTATGAAGAGGAGAGTCAATATCGGTGCTGCGATTTTACATAATCCGGAGTTATTGATCATGGATGAACCGACTGTAGGTATCGATCCGCAATCCCGCAGCCATATCCTTGAAACAGTGAAAAAACTGAATGCAGAAGGCATGACTGTTATCTATACAAGTCACTATATGGAGGAAGTTGAGTATCTTTGTGAAAAGATCGGCATTATGGATAAGGGAGAATTCATTACATCGGGAACCATTTCGGAGTTAAGGGAGACAATCGGTGATCGTTCACGTATTGTCATGAACTTTTCCAGGGCACTAAACCTTGAAAACATAAAGACGATATTGTCTCCATCGATACCTGAAAAAGACCTGTCATTGAATCACGATGAGCTGGCAATTTTTCATAAAGAGCCACAAAACGTGCTAAGTGAATTAATTCAGTCAGTTACCGGAGCGGGTTTTGACATCACTTCCGTTGAAGTCGTGGAACCGAACCTAGAGAGTGTGTTCCTCCACCTTACTGGCCGAAGTTTAAGGGATTAAGGAGGTAGTTGATATGGGTTTTTGGTGGCTGGCACTAAAAGATGCGCTTCTCATTGGAAGAGACCGTAAGGCACTGTTGACGCTTGTTTTTATGCCGATCTTATTGATCGGAATCCTTGGTGCAGCATTCGGCAATATGATGGATGAAGAAGAAGCAACTTCGATTAAAAAATTCGAGGTCGGTATTGTGAATCATGATGAAGGTCAGCTTGGCAGTGTCTTGTCTCAAGAGGTATTCAAAAAAGGCCTTCCAGAGTTCATTTCTGCAGAGGCAATGACCGAGGAGAAACTGGAAGACAGTTTAAAGCAGCAGGAGATTTCCGTTGGAATCATTATTCCGCATGATTTTTCCGCCCATGTCATTTCGGGTGGAAATTCTGAGGTGCAGGTCATCTCCATTCCGTCAGCTTCTATTCAATCATCGATCGTCGAGAATGTCATGCTGCAGTTCACTCAGAGTGCCGCTGTAAATGTAATAGCAATGGAGGTCGCTGATCCATCCGGTTTTGGCAAAGCCCTTCCTGCTATGTCTCAATTGGCGGAAGCTGATTATGACTTTGTTGAAGAAGTAGCGATCGAACAGGATCAAAAACCAGTGGGCTCATTCCAGTATTATGCAGCCGGTATGGGTGTCATGTTCTTGCTGATGACGGTTATTACCGGAGTAAGCGCAATGATTGATGAAAAGGAACAAGATGTATACAATCGTCTGCTTGTTACAAAACTGTCTAATCAACATTACTTAATTGGCAAGTTTATTGGCTTGCTGTTTATGTCTTCAGTTCAATTTTTCATTATTATTCTTGGGACACATTATCTTTATGATGTTCGGTGGGGAGAGTCAATGATTGGGGTCATTATTGTAGGCTTTGCTTTTGTTTTTAGTGTCAGCGGGCTGGGGGTACTCCTTGGAGCTCTTGTCAAAAAAGAGAAAACATTCAATGCAGCAGGAATGCTGGCTACTCAAATAATGGCGGCAGTTGGGGGCAGCATGGTCCCATTGTATATTTTTCCTGACTGGGTCAATACGGTCGTCAAAGTCCTTCCAAATGCTCTTGCCCTCCAAACATTCCTGGAGTTAATGTCAGGTGCAGGAGTATGGCAAATACTGATAGAAGCAGGCATTTTAATTGTGATTGGTCTAGTATCACTTCTATTTGCGTTTGTATCCCTTTCTGCAGGGAGGAGGGCTTTGCATGCGTAATATTTTGTCCATCGCGTTTTTACACCTGAAATCATTGTTCAAATCACCTTCAGCGATTGTGATGATGTTCATTATGCCAATTATGTTCAGTCTTATTTTTGGAGGAATTGGCTCAGAAGGATCTTCGCGGAATAAACCAGTTGTGCTGATGGTAGCACAAAGTGATGAATCAAACAGCAGGATTATCGAGTTACTGTCATCAAATGGCCAGTATACCTGGCGAAATGCGGATGAAAAGCAAGCCAGAGAATCGGTCGAAAGCCAAGAGGCAATTGCAGCGGTGATAATCGCTGAATCGGCAGTAGAGAGCTATGATTCCGGTAAGCCTCTTTTTCAACTAGTTGCCCAAAGGAAAACTCAGGAGTATCTTGCGTTAAAAAGTTATGTAGAAGGTGTTGGGAGGACTGTTATTCAAACCCTTGAAATGTCCCCTGAACAAGATGCATTGGCCTTCAAGGCTATACTAGAAAAAGCGGCAGCGCGAGAACCACTGGAGATCAGCAGTAGAGTCATTCAAAAGGAAGAATCAAAAACTGGTTCCGTCGGCATGCTGGCAATTGGCTTTACGATTATGTTCATGATGTTTGGAATTTCAGGAGCAGCTTCCACCATTCTTGATGAAAAAATCGGTGGCACATGGCAGCGTCTGCTCACGTCACCAACCACGAAAGTCCAGGTGATGACAGGATACCTATTCTCCTATTTCTTGATGGGAGCCATCCAATTAATCGTCCTCATGATTGTCATGTACTTAATTTATGGTTCAAAGTGGGGCAATTTGTTTTACTTCGTTCCATTTGCTGCACTCGTCATCATAACGATTGTCGGCTTTGGCCTGATGATGGCCAGCATCGTAAAGACGAGACAGCAGGCTAGTGCGCTGAGTGCTGTGTTGATTGTCAGTACATGTATGCTCGGAGGTGTTTACTGGCCAATAGAGATTGTGCCGGAATTCATGCAGCAAATAGCTAAGGCAGTGCCCCAGAGCTGGATGATCACAGGATTTCGTGAAATAGTCAGCGGAAGCCTTTATCTCCCTGCACTCCGAAATTCAACACTAGTATTGCTAGTATTCAGCTTACTATTTTTTACCATCGGGTTGAAAAAAATGAAATATGATTGAAAAATGCCAGTCCTTATTGGGACTGGTAATTCTTTTTAAGTGGATTCTATCGAAAATTATATTTTGTCGAGTTATAATAGATATTTAGAATAATAGTCGAAAAGAGAGCTTTTTCCAGTGTGCATTCCCCAAAAAAGAGTGTGTGCGCGGAAGACGGTAAAAGCAGAAGAAGTGCATTGCCCGAAAAAGAATAAGAGAATGGAAAACGGTCAAAGCGGATTCCCTGCATTGACCTTACAATAAGGCTCTGTTATAGACAGATGTTATTTTAAAGCCCTGTTGATTGTAGTGGAAGGCGCGCAGACTCCTCCGAAAATGCTAACGCATTTCCATCGTGCGTGGGCAGGTTCGAGGACCTGCGGGATGAGCAAGTCATGGGGAGACCCCGCAGGCGCATAAAGCGCCGAGGAGGCTCCCCGACTGCAAGGAAGAATTTGATCTTTGAAAAAGCAGCAGTAGGGCTTTTTCTTAATTCTTCCCCGCGGAAAGCGAAGCGCCTGGAACGAAAATCAACAGCGGAGTTTAACAGAGCCTTCAATAAAAGCAAAGTGAATTTTGGAGGAGAATATGGCTGCATATACCCCTATGATCAAGCAATACCTGCAAGTGAAGGCGGATTACCAGGATGCCTTTTTATTTTTCCGTTTGGGAGATTTTTATGAAATGTTCTTCGAGGATGCGTTAAAGGCATCCCAGGAACTTGAAATAACACTGACGAGCAGAGAAGGCGGCGGCGAGGAACGGATTCCGATGTGCGGTGTTCCTTACCATTCAGCTCCTAACTATATTGAACAGTTGATTAATAAAGGCTATAAAGTTGCGATATGTGAACAAACAGAAGATCCCAAGACTGCCAAAGGTGTCGTTAAGCGGGAGGTTGTCCAGCTAATCACTCCGGGAACCGTCATGGAAGGCCGAGGGCTACTTGAAAAAGAAAATAACTTTATCGCTACTGTTTCGGCTTTTCCGGGAAACATATATGGTTTTGCCTGCAGCGACCTGTCGACAGGGGAAAGCAGGGCTACTTTAATTAACGGCAGTATCGAAGACCTTATTAACGAATTATCGATTTCTGGAGCAAAGGAAGTTGTCATCCAAAGCACGCTTTCACCGGAAATCCAGAAGAAACTGAAGGAGCGTTCCATTCTGGCGCTGTCAATAGAGGATAACACTGAAATGAATGAAACTTTTTCAGTTCTATTTTCGAACCTTGAGAATGAACAGTTAAAGAGCACGGCTTCAAGATTATTCAATTATTTATACCGGACGCAGAAGCGAAGCCTTGATCATTTGCAAAAGGTATCTGTCTATCAGGTACAGCAATATATGAAAATTGATTACTTTTCCAAGCGTAACCTTGAACTGACAGAGACCATACGCTCTACAGTAAAAAAGGGAACACTTTTATGGCTGCTTGATGAAACGATGACCGCAATGGGCGGCAGGATGCTGAAGCAATGGATCAACAGGCCGCTGATTGACAAAGCTGAGATCGGCCGTCGTCAGGAACTGGTCCAGCTTTTTGTCGAACAGTTTTTTGAACGCCAGGAATTGCGGGAAAAGTTGAAAGAGGTATACGACCTTGAACGTTTGGCTGGAAGGGTTGCTTTTGGCAATCTTAATCCAAGAGATTTGATGCAGCTAAAAAGATCTTTATTACAGGTGCCATCGCTAAAACATATTTTGGAGAGTCTTCCGCACGAGGAAGCTTCCCATATGGCAGATAGACTTGATCCTTGCGAGGAGGCAGCGGTTCTGCTTGAACAGGCAATCGTCGATAATCCTCCGATTTCTGTCAAGGAAGGGAATATCATTCGCGATGGTTACGATCAACAGCTTGACCAATACCGAGATGCAAGCCGAAATGGAAAAACGTGGATTGCTATGCTGGAGCGGGATGAGCGCAAGAAAACAGGGATAAAATCCTTAAAGGTTGGCTATAACCGAGTGTTTGGCTACTATATTGAAGTAACGAAGGCGAACCTGCATCTTCTTCAGGAAGGCCAGTATGAGCGGAAGCAGACGCTGTCTAATGCGGAGCGCTTTATCACGCCTGAGCTGAAGGAAAAGGAAGACTTGATCCTCGCGGCCGAGGAAAAAAGTGTCGAGCTTGAATATCAGTTATTCACCGGAATCCGCGAGACGATAAAAGAATATATTCCTAGATTGCAGGGGCTTGCAAGGGCTCTTAGTGAGCTTGATGTCATTCTGGGGTTTGCAGAGCTGAGTGAACAGCGCCATTATGTAAGACCTGTTTTCTCAGCTGATCGAAAAATTGTCCTGAAGGATGGACGCCATCCAGTTGTCGAAAAGGTGATGGATGCCCAGGAATACGTGCCAAACGATTGCTATATGGACAACGACCGCGAAGTCCTTCTGATTACCGGACCGAATATGTCTGGTAAAAGCACATATATGCGCCAGGTTGCCCTGACAGCAATCATGGCTCAAATCGGCTGTTTTGTTCCGGCGACTGAGGCGGTCATGCCGATATTCGATCAGGTTTTCACCAGGATTGGTGCGGCAGATGATCTTGTTTCCGGACAAAGTACTTTCATGGTCGAGATGCTGGAGGCAAAGAACGCCATTACCAATGCGACGAAGGATAGCTTGATCCTATTTGATGAAATCGGCCGTGGAACCTCAACTTATGACGGCATGGCACTGGCCCAGGCTATGATTGAATATATCCATGATAAAATCAGCGCAAAGACGCTTTTTTCGACACACTATCATGAAATGACTTCACTGGAAAATGAATTAAATAAATTGAAGAATGTACATGTGAGTGCAGTTGAACAAAATGGAAAAGTAGTCTTTCTTCATAAAATCAGGGAGGGTGCAGCGGATAAGAGTTACGGAATTCACGTTGCCCAGCTTGCTGAACTGCCGGCAGATCTGATTGAACGTGCTGCTGAAATCCTGCAAATACTCGAGCATTCGGATACTCAGGTGTCTTCAGGACTTAAAAAGAGCGCCGACTCTGTGCGCGAACCAATGCAAAATGTGCAAGACAAACAAAGCGTCCTTCAGGCTGCGGAAACGGCAGCCGCAGCTCAATTATCATTTTTTGATGAAGAGCCAGAACAGAAGAAAGCTGGCGGTTCGAGCAAAAAGGAGAAGCAGGTTATTGAACAATTGAACGGTTTGGAAATCCTTGATATGACTCCTTTACAGGCCATGAACATGCTTTACGAGCTGCAAAAAAAGCTGCGTAAGTAAATATGTTCCTCATAAAACGCTTAAGAAAATACTAATAGCTGGAGGTGGGACGGAATGGCGAAAATTATTCAACTTGACGATGCATTATCAAACAAGATTGCTGCCGGTGAGGTAGTAGAGCGGCCGGCATCGGTTGTGAAGGAACTGGTGGAGAACGCGATTGATGCCAACAGTACCGTGATTGAGATTGACCTCGAGGAAGCAGGACTGGCCAGGATCAGGATCACAGATAATGGAGACGGCATAGAGGAGGATGATGTTCTTGTCGCCTTCCAGCGGCATGCCACGAGCAAGATCAAGAATGAAAACGACTTGTTCCGGATCAGGACTCTCGGGTTCAGGGGAGAAGCGCTGCCGAGTATTGCCTCTGTCTCAAGGCTTGAAATGAAAACATCTACCGGTATTGAAGGCAATAAAGTGGTCATCGAAGGCGGCAAGGTCGAATCAGTGGTGAAGGCCGACAGCCGCAAAGGTACAGATATCAGTATTTCAGACCTGTTTTTTAATACTCCGGCACGCCTTAAATACATGAAGACGATCCATACCGAACTTGGCAATATTACCGATGTCGTCAACCGCCTGGCGCTGGCAAATCCAGATATCTCCTTTAGGCTTGTCCATAATGGACGCCAGCTTCTGAAAACGACAGGAAATGGGGATGTTCGCCAGGTGCTGGCTGCCATTTACGGTATTAATATGGTCAAAGCTATGATTCCAATCACAGGAGAGTCTCTGGATTATAAAATTAGCGGCTATATTTCAATGCCGGAAATCACCAGGGCATCACGAAACTATATTTCGACTATGATTAATGGCCGTTTTATCAAAAATTATGCCCTGGTTAAAGCAATCCAGGAAGGCTACCATACGTTGCTCCCGATTGGCAGGTATCCAGTTGTCCTGTTGAATATTGAAATGGATCCGCTCTTGATTGATGTGAACGTCCATCCATCCAAGATGGAAGTGCGATTGAGTAAGGAGCAGGAGTTGAATGAGCTTGTCTCGAGCGTAATAAAGAACGCTTTTAAGACGAAGGAATTAATCCCGGCTGGGATGGTTACCCAGAAGCAGGAGAAACCCAAGTCAGAACAAACATTCATGGACCTGGACCATTTGCCTAAAGCTGAAGAGATGGCTTCATTGATTCAGTCAACCATTGAGCGCAGGCCATTGGTAGAGGGTAAAGCTGATGAACTGACCAAAAGCTATAAAGCTGCTGAACGACAAAGTGCTTCACAGCAGGAAGCTCCTGACTGGAGAAACGCCTTGGTAGCTCAAGAGAATCCGGCACTTTCCTTTGCTGCACCTGATGAAAACGAATTTGTTCAAGAAGATGGAATGACAGATCCGGCTGCTTCAACAGCAGCTTCCGAACAGCCTGCTGAAGTACAGGCTTCCCGTGTCCCTCCTCTTTATCCAATCGGGCAAATGCACGGTACTTATATTCTCGCCCAGAACGACCGCGGATTATATATAATTGACCAGCATGCTGCCCAGGAGAGAATCAAGTATGAGTATTTCAGGGACAAGGTAGGCGAGGTAGCGACTGAGCTTCAGGAAATGCTCATGCCAATAACACTTGAATACTCAGCCGATGAGTGCATAAAAATCAATGAGCACCAACATGAGCTGGAAAAAGTGGGGGTCTTCCTTGAGCCATTCGGCTATAACAGCTTCATCGTCCGCTCACACCCGCAGTGGTTCCCTGGCGGAGAGGAAAAAGAGCTGATTGAAGACATGATTGAACAACTCCTGATGATGAAAAAAGTGGATATTAAAAAGCTTAGAGAAGAAGCAGCCATCATGATGAGCTGCAAGGCATCCATCAAAGCAAATCATCACCTGCGCACCGATGAGATCCAAGCATTGCTGGATGAATTGCGGCGTTCGTCCGACCCGTTCACATGTCCGCATGGCCGGCCGATCATTGTCCACTATTCCACATATGAAATGGAGAAAATGTTTAAGCGGGTCATGTAAGTCAGAAGAAACAGTGTTCCAATTAGGAGCACTGTTTTTTTTGTTGTTTAGAAAATTTTACTCCTGTTGGATAAAAATTCTTTGATTTTATTTTAAAATAGTGTAAAATTACACTAATAGGAAAAATATAAATAATTCTGATGAACTCATGAAATGGTTTATAGGCTCTTATAATATACAAAGGGGGCGATATATTGTTCGTATTCTCATTGGTATTTTCCATAGTACCTGTAGTTGTACTGATATTTATTGTAGCTTTTGCAATGAAAAATAAAGAGCAAGGGGGAGAGAAAGTGGTGAGACATTTATATACGTATCTAGTATTGTTTGCTACATTGATGATGGTCATCGGCGGAGGGGTTTCGATCTTCATGGCGACGGCGGATCTTGTCAGCCCAACTGGCTATTATCAAAGTTTTACAGAATATAAGCAAAATATGACCTTAGGGAAGATTGAAAATCCCAAAACAGAAATGACGGAGGAAGAACTTCGCACCAATTATGACCTGTATGTCACAGAAGAAAAGGCACGGCAAAAAGACAGGGCAGTCAATCAAATTATCAAAAGCCTGGGCTTTATCGTCATTCCTTTGCCGGTTTTCCTGTATTTTAATAGACTGAGGAAACAATATAAAGAGTGAATAAGCAGGCACTGTTCATCTGAGCAGTGCCTGTTAAATTATATTAGAGGAAAAATCCCATAATACACGAATAACTATATGAATGAGGAAAGGAAGTGGATTTAGAATGTTTAAACGACCAAATTCAGAAGAATTTCCAGCCTATACAAGGAATTATATTAAACTGATTCCAGAAGGGGACATTGTAGAGATTCTTACTGAGCAACTGGATACTACATATAATCTATTATCCCAAGTAACCGAAGATCAGGCCGGCTACCGGTATGAGGAAGGGAAATGGACTTTGTCCGAGGTGCTTGGACACCTAACAGATACTGAAAGAATAATGGCCTACAGAATCCTTCGCATTGGGAGAGGGGACCAGAACCCTCTCATGGGATTCGATGAGAATGAATTTGTAAGGAAAGCTTCCTTTTACGTTCGCCCAATGGCTGAACTGCTTGAAGATTACCAGAATGTTAGACGAGCAACGATTAGTTTGTTAAAAGGCCTGCCGCAGAACTCGTTAAAGTACCGGAGCAATGCGAATGGATTCGTAGTTTCGGTGGAAACAGTCGCATATATGATCGCTGGGCATGAACGTCATCATCTGAAAATGATTAAAGAGAAGTATCTGTAGAAAAGCAGGATTCATTTGCCAGAAGGAGTTGGGAACTTATGAGCCCAAAAGCTGGTGATTAAAAGAATGCTTGAAAAATTAAACGAAAAGATCGCGAAATCAATTCGCGATCTTTTCGTCACTTGTATTTATTTCACAGCAGGCTGTAGTTTATGGATGTACTGCAACGCTTTACCTGTACCGATTGCAACGGATTCCAACGGGTTTGGAGCGATGTGTACGGGAACGACCATCTCGCTTCCAAGCCAATCCTGCATTCCGTTCAACAAAGCGCCGCCACCAGAAAGAATCACACCGCGGTCTACAATATCACCGCTAAGTTCTGCAGGGCAGTCTTCAAGTGTAGCCCGAATCGCTTCCATGATATGAAGCAGGGATTCTTTTAGTGTGTCCCTGATTTCATAAGAGTTCAGGGTAACGGTCTTTGGCAGTCCAGTTACTAAGTCACGTCCGCGTATTTCCATTTCCATCATTTCATGGTCAACAAGCGCATAACCAATTTCCATTTTGATTTTTTCAGCTGTTCTTTCACCAATGAGGACATTGTATTCTTTTCGTACGTATTGAACGATGTCTTCGTCCAATCTGTCGCCAGCGATGCGAATGGAGTGGCAGGCAACAACCCCGCCGTATGAAATGATTGCGACTTCAGTTGTGCCGCCGCCGATGTCAACGACTACGTTCGCTACCGGTTCATCAACAGGCAATCCCGCGCCAATAGCAGCAGCAACTGGTTCTTCGATGAGATGAACCTTCTTAGCGCCAGCATTTCTGACTGCATCCTGGATCGCACGTCGTTCAACACTTGTTGAACCAGAAGGTGTGCAGACGACAACATCCGGTTTACGGAAAGCAAATCCTCCCGTTTTTGAAGCTTTCTTCATGATTTGTTTCAGCATTTCAGTTGTCACGTCAAAATCAGCAATGACACCATCTTTTAACGGGCGGATTGCTACGATCTTTCCAGGAGTCTTTCCGATCATTTCCTTTGCTTCCTTGCCGACAGCAAGGACATTCTTTGTCTCAGTATCAATCGCCACTACTGAAGGTTCATTCAAAGCGATTCCTTTATTTTTACTATATACAAGTGTGTTGGCTGTACCTAAATCAATTCCTATTTCTGTCGTTGATAACATAGTGTGTTCACCCAGTTCTCTATAAATTATTAACCATCATAGACTTCTATTAAACTATCATGAATGTGGGGGTTAAAGGTGGTTTGTTACTGAATCGTTATCTAACTGTAAAAGTTGAGGAAAATTTTTTCAAAAGATGATATAAGAGAATAACATTTGTAAAATACGGGTATAATGCATAGATGTTCAACTGCTTTCTATTTAATGGTAAGATAAATTTATGATGTCAGATATGAAATGACTGACACCCTATATGAAAAGGCAGTGTGAAACTTTTTGGAACAAAAACAGAAATTGATTGTGTTAATTGGGCCGACTGCAGTTGGCAAAACGAAGCTGAGCATTGAGCTTGCGAAAAGGTTCAACGGTGAAATCATCAGCGGTGACTCCATGCAAATTTACAAAGGGATGGATATTGGAACCGCGAAAATCACCATGGAAGAGATGGAGGGAATTCCCCACCATTTAATTGATATCAAGGAACCTGATGAAAGCTTCTCAACCGCTGAATTTCAGGAGCAGGTCCGCAAGAAAATTGATGAAATCAGCTCTCGCGGGAAGATGCCGATGATTGTTGGCGGTACAGGATTATACATCCAGTCAGTGATCTTTGATTATCATTTTACGGATGCACCTTCTGACCCTAATTTCAGGCGAAGTCTGGAGCAAGCTGCGGAGGAAAAGGGTCAGGAATTTTTACATGGTAAATTGAAGGATGCGGACCCCGAAAGCGCCTCACGTATACATCCTAATAATGTCCGGCGTGTCATCAGGGCGCTGGAGATCATCCACTGCACGGGCAAAACTGCTGGGGAACTGCAGGAGAACCAATCACCGGAACTTTTGTATAGTACAGCACTAATAGGCCTGACAATGGATAGGGAGATGCTATACAATAGAATCAATTACCGTGTCGACCTAATGATGAAGCAGGGGCTCCTTGATGAGGTCCAATACTTTTATGAAAAGGGCTTAAGGGAATGCCAGTCCATCCAGGCGATTGGATACAAAGAGCTTTACGACTACTTTGATGGCAAGGTTTCCCTGGAGCTCGCAATCGAGAATTTAAAACAAAATTCCCGCCGGTATGCAAAAAGGCAGCTAACATGGTTTCGAAACAAGATGAATGTGGAATGGTTTGATATGTCAGAGTCTAAAGACGCTGAAAAAAAATTCGCTGAAATTTCCAAGTTCATTGAAGGAAAGCTCGAGATAAAAGCGAATACATAATAATAGAGATAAAAGAGGAGGATCCGCCCATGAAACAAGTGAACATTCAGGACCAGTATTTAAACCAGCTCCGCAAGGACAATATCAATGTGACCGTCTTCTTATTGAACGGATTTCAATTGAGAGGCCAGATTAAAGGTTTTGATAACTTTACCGTGCTTTTCGAATCAGAAGGAAAACAGCAGCTTGTCTATAAGCACGCCATCTCAACATTCGCGCCGCAAAAGAATGTCCAGATTGATTTCGATGCTCAGGCTTAATTAAATAACGAGTAAGAAAACCCGCCTAGTGCGGGTTTTTTCTTTTTTCCGGGTTTTTATGAGCCAGCTGCTTGAGTCAAATGGTACCCTTATGCAGATAAATACATCCGCATAAGGGCATCTATCAAGAGGAACGGTGCCCTTATGCAGGCGAATCCATCGTATAAGGGCATCGATCAAGTCAAAAGGTATCCTTATCTGAGGGATTGCAGCCTCTTAAGGGCACAGATCAAGGCGAAATAAACTTTTATTAAACCACCTCCATCCTCCTAGAGGGGCTCATGTCACACTTCTGCTCCTTTAAACGATAATTGTTTATTTGAAAATGAATTTCCACCTTCCTGAATACATATAAATATAGAAGTTTATTTCTTGGGAAACCGCACATTGTGACAAAAGCAAAAAATACTGCTAGAACTTGTCGAATAAATCGAGGCCATCCTAAAACGGGAATTTCCTATAGTGATATACATGTTTTCGTATTCTATTTAGGCGGATATCACAAATACAGCTATGATGCGTATACTGTTTCCAGAATGAGAGGTGAAATCTTTGGACCAACCGCTTCGTAAGAAAAACAACGGTCAAATCAGTATTGTATTGAACGCGCAGCAAAGGAAGACGTTGACAAAGGAATTGCCTGAGTCGCAGCTGGTTCCAAAGTCAATCCCGCAGGAGCATGCAGCTTTAAAGGAAATTGAGGAAGAGCTCGGGGCACTTGTTGGCATGGAAGAAATGAAAAGGATGATCAAAGAGATTTATGCCTGGATCTATGTGAACAAGAAACGGGAAGAGATGGGCCTGAAAGCTGGAAAACAGGCTCTCCACATGATGTTCAAGGGCAATCCGGGAACGGGAAAGACAACGGTTGCCAGAATTATCGGAAAGCTGTTCCTTAAGATGAATGTTCTTTCGAAAGGGCATTTGATCGAAGCAGAGAGAGCTGACCTTGTTGGTGAGTATATTGGGCATACCGCGCAAAAAACACGCGATTTGATAAAAAAAGCTATGGGAGGCATCCTGTTCATTGATGAAGCCTACTCCCTCGGCAGAGGTGGAGAAAAGGACTTCGGCAAGGAAGCGATTGATACCCTTGTTAAACATATGGAGGATAAACAGCATGAATTCATCTTAATCCTTGCCGGATATTCGAGAGAAATGGAATTTTTCCTTACTCTTAACCCTGGACTTCATTCAAGGTTCCCGCTCGTTATTGATTTTCCTGACTATTCAATAGATCAGTTGATGGAAATCGGCCAGCGTATGCTGAAGGAAAGGGAATATAGTCTGAGCCACGAGGCAGAACGGAAATTGCGGGAGCATCTCGTAAATGTAAAATCAACACTTGGGGCGGCGGCATTTTCGAATGGGCGCTATGTCCGCAACGTGATTGAAAAGTCCATTCGGGCACAGGCAATGCGTTTATTAATGCAGAATCAGTATGATCGGCACGAACTAATGACACTTCGGAGCAATGACCTCGTCTTTACAGATGATACCAGGGGGAAATAATGTCAGCAGCTTTGTTGACATTATTTTTTTAGTTTGGTAATATACCCCTATAGGTATATAAATATATGTATTGGGGGATATTAAAATGAACGAAATTACAGTCTACACAACAAATACTTGTCCTTACTGCACGATGCTGAAAAATTTCCTTGATGATAAAGGTTTAGCTTACCAAGAAGTGAACGTACAGAAAGACCCGATTGCGGCACAAAGATTGGTCAACGCAACAGGCCAAATGGGTGTACCACAGTCTTATGTAAACGGGAATTGGGTATTAGGCTTCGATCCTAATTCAATCATGTCATTCATAAAATAGTAACAGAGGATTCCAGTTTTACTGGGATCCTTATTTTTTTTAAGGTTTCTACGATTGCCATTTCTATTTGAGTTTAAAGGAAGTAACTATAGGGTAAAGATAGGGGTTTCCCTGAATTTTTTTGGGAAAACTAAACATTATCGAAAATGAGTGCTTAACTATTATATAGAGAAAAAAGGAGCTATCAATTATGGGGTATGAGTATAACTATGATATTGCAGGATATGATTTTGGCTGGGATGTAAAATCGGGGAAGTTTACGTTCGAGGGACAGGACGCAGTGCTTTTCTGGATTTCTTCAGCAATGAAAACCTTTTTTGATACGATTGAAGAGATTTCTGGAGAAGAGGCATCCAACCTGGTTTTTGAAACAACTGGGTTTCGCCAGGGACTTGTGGTTGGCCAATATTTTGAAAAAATGAAAGAAGTCAGCGTATCTGAAGCTGCTGACATGATCACAAATACATATGCAACCGCCGGATGGGGGTTGACGATTATAAAGGATTTGGACTTTGAAACGAAAACATTCACAGCTTTCATGAAGGACAGCTGGGAGCATAAAGTGAATGTTGCCCAGGGAAAAAAAGTGGGAGGGAGGTTCCTGCCAGCGCATTATGCTGGAGTTTTTTCCGGACTGTTCGATACAAATATCTGGTATAAAATCAAACAGCATCAGTTAGAAGGGAATGATTACAGTGTGATCGAATACTTCCCTTCAAATGTCACAATCGCTGATAATATCCACCAGCTGGCACGAAAGAAAGAATCAGAACATATCAGGAAACTCGAAGGCCTTGTTGAAGAAAAAACAGCTGAACTAAAGGAGCTGGTCAATAAGCTTTCCTCTCCGATCATTCCGGTACTAGAGGGTATCGTCGTCGTTCCCCTGATCGGAAAATATGAAGAAGACAGGGCAGATCAGCTGATAGTAAACACCCTGAATCGACTCCCATCCTATAAAGCAAGCTATCTCGTCCTGGATTTGACGGGTATGGACCAGGAAATCGGACCGCACGCAGTCAGTCTGATTGAAAAAATTGGTTCAGCAGCCAGGCTTATTGGTACGAAAACAATTCTTGTCGGGATTTCATCAACCCTTGGGATTGAAATCACCCAGTCCAACATCAATCTATCGAAATTTGATTGCTTCCAGACACTGCAGCATGGCATCCATTACGCTATCGGGCAGATGGGAAGAAAGATTATATAAACAGAAAAGGCTCTTTTCTCAACTTTGTTGCTATTGACCGCAAATTAGGAGTGAATGAACTATGTTTCTTTGCAAAGTTGACTCTAAAAATGAGAAAAGAGCATGCAAACTTATACCGACCTACTAAAAAGCTTTATATTACGTACAAAAATCTTTACGAAAACAGCCTAAAAAAAGCAGAGCTGATTCAACATGAATCAGCTCTGCTTTCTAGTGTACTCCCAGTTTACGGACTGGCAAATGCCATTTGTAGGTGTATGACAGTACGCGGAGTGCTGTGATGACTGCAAAAAGTCCATAGAGTTCGACAGCTTTATCAGCCATTCCGAGGCCGATGACAAGTCCGGCAAGAACAGCCCAGACTGCATATATTTCCGCCTTCAATACTAATGGTTTTCTGCCGGCGAGCAGATCACGGATGATGCCGCCGCCGCTTCCTGTCAACACAGCAGCTACAATGATGGCGCTTAAAGGATGGCCCATATTTGATGCGTAAATCGCGCCCTGGATGGCAAAGGCTGCAAGCCCGATGGCATCGAAAAAGTTGCCCCATCGCTGCCAGTGTTTTAAAAGATTACCAGGAAATAAAAAAACGATGGTGATCGACATCAGGGCCAAATTGAAAAATAGCCCCTGTTCCCATATTGCTGATACTGGTACTCCGATTAACAGGTTACGGATTGCACCGCCGCCAAATGCTGTAACGATTCCTAATATATAAACTCCGAAGATATCATATTCTTCTTCCATTGCAATGATTGCACCGCTGACCGCGAATGCTACTGTTCCAATCATGCTGAGTACTTCCCATGTCATCATGTTTTTCTCCTCTTGTTAAAATACTGCCCGAATACTAAAATAGTAAAATGAAAACATATTGATTTTATCATGTTTATTCCAATTTACAACTACTTTTACCCCTGCTTTCTAAATTTTTGTTTGCGGCTTTAATTTGGTATGATGTCATTAGCTATATTTATGGAAAGAAGGGTGTTATTTGGAACAGGAAAACGTATTTGAAAAAGTGATTCTTGTTGGCTGTCAGACGACTGAAGAAGAAGATCTTCGTTTTCAATATTCAATGGAGGAACTTGAATCACTTACAGAAACGGCAAAGGGAAATGTCCTGATGCAGGTTGTCCAAAAGCGGCCAAAGGTCCATCCTGCTACATACATTGGCAAAGGGAAAGTGGAAGAGCTTCAGGCACTTGAGGAGGAGCTCGAGCCGGATTTAATTATTTTTAATGATGAACTGTCGCCAAGCCAAAACCGCAATCTTTCAGCCGGCTTAAAAGCGAGAGTCATCGACCGTACTCAGCTGATCCTTGATATTTTCGCTCAAAGGGCCCGTTCGAAAGAAGGGAAACTCCAAGTAGAACTTGCTCAGCTTCAATACCTGCTTCCCCGTCTTGGCGGAAAAGGAATCGAAATGTCTCGTCTTGGTGCCGGAATCGGGACAAGAGGGCCTGGTGAAACAAAGCTGGAGTCAGACCGCCGGCACATCCGCAAACGTATCGACGATATTAAAACGCAATTGTCAGTCATTGTTCAGCACCGTGACCGCTACCGGGAGCGCCGAAAGAAGAACAAAACGTTCCAGATTGCTTTAGTCGGATACACGAACGCAGGAAAATCGACGCTTTTTAACCGGTTGACAGAAGCAGAGTCTTTTGAGGAAAATCAATTATTCGCTACCCTGGATCCAATGACAAGGAAAGCGATTTTACCAAGCGGCTTTACGGCTCTCCTGACAGATACAGTTGGTTTCATCCAGGACTTGCCGACCACCTTGATCGCAGCTTTCCGTTCCACACTGGAGGAAGTTCGGGAGGCGGATTTACTTCTGCATGTAGTGGACATGTCCAATGAAGATTATTTTTCACATGAACAAACTGTCAATAAATTGCTGGAGGATCTTGAAGTCCACCAAATCCCTCAGATTACCGTCTATAACAAGCGGGACATCGCCCACCAGGATTTCGTGCCAAATGCCCAAAATGAAACGGCGTTCATCAGCGCGTTCAGCGAGGAAGACCGCAGGAATTTGCTTCTGAAAATTGAACAGTCCATCATTGGAATGATGGAGCCTTTTCATGTCCTCGTGCCGTCCGATGAGGGGAAACTGCTGGCGCAGCTGAAAAATGAGACCATTCTTCGTGAGCTTGCTTTTGATGAAGATAAGCTGGGCTATGTCTGCAAGGGCTACTCTTTGGCAGACCACCAAATTACCGGCCAGCTGAAACGCTTCTCGGTATAAATTGATTTTTTATAAAGCTCTTTTCTCAAACTTTGTTGCTACTGAATACAAAACAGGATTGAATGACCATGTTTCTTTCAAAGTTGACTCTAATAATGAGAAAAGAGCTTGCACACTTAATACCGAACTACAAAATGGCTTTTTATCACGTTAAAATCGGCTTTAGGATTTTAACAATAATCTTTACGAGAACAGCCTTTTATAAAGCTCTTTTCTCAAACTTTGTTGCTACTGAATACAAAACAGGTTTGAATGACCATGTTTCTTTCAAAGTTGACTCTAATAATGAGAAAAGAGCTTGCACACTTAATACCGAACTACAAAATGGCTTTTTATCACGTTAAAACAGGCTTTAGGATTTTAACAATAAGAACAGGCATTTATAAAGATAGGAGAGCAACATGTTTAAACAACTTAAAAACGGGCAGATGCTGCAGCCGCTTGTCAGCGAAATTGAGCAGCAAATTGCACATGTGCACAAGAAAATCGATGAGCGGATTGACTCAAACCAATTCAGGGTATTGCAGAGTTTCCAGAAACATCGGGTGAGTGATTCCCATTTCATCCCGACTACAGGTTACGGCTATGATGATGCCGGCAGGGAAACCCTCGAAAAGATTTACGCAGAGGTGTTTGGTGCTGAAGCCGGGCTGGTCCGCCCGCAAATCATCTCCGGAACTCATGCGATTTCGATTTCGCTATTTGGGATTCTCCGGCCTGGCGATGAGTTGTTATACATCACTGGAAAACCTTATGACACTCTTGAAGAGATTGTCGGGATACGCGGTACCGGAAACGGATCATTGAAGGAATTTGGAATTTCCTATAATACTGTGGATCTTACAAATAAAGGAGAGATTGATTGGGCTGCCGTCGAAAAAGCGATCAAGCCTGAAACAAAAATGATCGGTATCCAGCGTTCAAAAGGCTATGCGACGAGGCCGTCTTTTACCGTTGAGCAAATCAGTGAAATGGTGAGGTTTGTAAAAGAAATCAAATCCGATGTCGTTGTATTTGTTGATAACTGTTACGGGGAATTTGTTGAAGAGCTTGAACCATGCCATGCTGGTGCAGATCTGATGGCTGGCTCCTTGATTAAAAATCCCGGCGGCGGGATTGCCAAGACAGGCGGTTACATCGTAGGCAAGGAGGAGCTTGTCGAGGCATGTTCCTACCGGATGACATCTCCAGGTATCGGTGCAGAGGCTGGCGCTTCATTATATTCATTGCAGGAAATGTACCAGGGATTCTTCATGGCACCGCATATTGTCGCACAGGCCTTGAAGGGTGCTGTTTTCACAGCCGCAATGCTGGAACGTTTAGGGATGAATTCATCGCCTAAATGGAATGCCGATCGGACTGATTTAATTCAGGCGGTCCAATTTGACGACCGGGATAAGATGGTTGCTTTTTGCCAGGCTATTCAGTATGCTTCGCCAATCAATTCTCATGTAACTGCACATCCTGCTTATATGCCGGGATATGAGGATGATGTGATTATGGCTGCTGGTACATTCATCCAGGGAGCGAGCATAGAGTTAACCGCTGATGGACCGATCAGACCGCCGTATGTCGCGTACGTACAGGGGGGCTTAACCTATTCCCATGTGAAAATGGCCGTATGTATTGCAATCGATTCTTTAATCGAAAAAGGTTTAATTCATATAAAATAGGTAAATATACAACAGGACGCTTTCTAAATAAGTCCTGTTCTTTTTTTTATGATTTTTCATGTTAGATTATCTAACATATATTTGACATCATACCTTACATTGAATATAATGAGAGTATCTTAAAAGGAAGGAGGAGAAATCATCATGGGCGGAAGTGAAATTCGCCGGAATATGCCGCTCTTTAGCATTGGGATTGTCATGCAGCTGACAGATTTGACCGCTAGGCAAATCCGATACTATGAAGAGCATGAATTGATTTCTCCGGCAAGAACAGAGGGCAATAAACGACTCTTTTCCTTAAACGATATTGACAAGCTCCTCGAGATCAAAGATTTGATCGACCAGGGAGTCAACATGGCAGGCATCAAGCAAATTTTTAATGTTAAACAACAGACGGCCATTAGTGCTGCTGAGAAAAAACAAGCTGAAAAAACGAGACGGGAGCTATCTGATGCAGATCTGCGGAAATTGCTTCGCAAAGAACTTCAGCAGGCAGGACGCTTTAACCGATCTGGCAATCACGGAGACATGTCGAGATTTTTTCATTAGTAATCCAAAAATTATCTATCATTTAAATTCTAGGAGGAACTTTAACAATGGCTAAGACGTTTACAAGAGAAGACATTATTCGCTTATCAAAAGAAGAAAATGTAAAATTCATTCGTTTGCAGTTCACTGATATTTTAGGAACAATCAAGAACGTTGAAATTCCAATCAGCCAGCTTGAAAAAGCGCTAGATAACAAAATGATGTTCGACGGATCTTCCATTGAAGGCTTCGTTCGTATTGAAGAATCTGACATGTACCTGATTCCTGATTTAGATACATGGGTAATCTTCCCTTGGACAGCTGAAAAAGGCAAGGTTGCACGTTTGATCTGTGATATCAAAAATGCTGATGGCACACCATTTGCAGGCGACCCGCGCGGTAACCTTAAGCGTATTCTAAAGGAAATGGAAGAGCTTGGCTTTACAAACTTCAATCTTGGACCAGAACCGGAATTCTTCCTGTTTAAGCTCGATGTCAACGGCGAGCCTACACTTGAATTGAATGACAATGGCGGTTACTTCGACCTTGCACCAACCGATCTTGGCGAAAACTGCCGCCGCGATATCGTTCTTGAGCTTGAAGAAATGGGCTTCGAGATTGAAGCATCTCACCATGAGGTTGCTCCTGGGCAGCACGAAATCGACTTCAAATATGCAGATGCTTTGACAGCTTGTGACCAGATTCAGACTTTCAAGCTTGTTGTTAAAACAATTGCACGTAAACACGGTCTGCACGCAACCTTCATGCCAAAGCCATTGTTCGGCGTAAACGGATCCGGAATGCACTGCAATATGTCCCTGTTCCGCAACGGCGAGAACTCATTCTATGATCCATCCGATAAAAAGCTTGAGCTAAGCGAAACTGCGTACCAGTTCATCGCTGGAACATTGAAGCATGCTTCTGGATTCACAGCTGTAACAAACCCGACTGTGAATTCTTATAAGCGTCTTGTGCCTGGTTATGAAGCTCCTTGCTACGTTGCATGGTCTGCTAAAAACCGTTCACCATTGATCCGTATTCCTGCATCACGCGGCTTGAGTACACGCGTTGAAGTCCGCAGCGTCGATCCTGCAGCTAACCCGTACCTTGCAATGGCAGTATTGCTTGCAGCAGGCCTTGACGGAATTAAGAACAAAATGGCTCCTCCTGCATCAGTAGACCGCAACATCTACGTGATGAACAAAGAAGAGCGTGTAGAAGAAGGAATCGATGATCTGCCGCCAACATTGGCAGCTGCTCTCGACCAGCTGAAGAAGAACGAAGTAATCAGTTCAGCACTTGGCGACCATATCCTCGAACACTTCATCGAAGCAAAAGAGATTGAGTGGGATATGTTCCGTACTCAGGTTCACCCATGGGAGCGCGAACAGTACATGAGCATGTATTAATCATAATAACCCTTGATACCACTGGTATTGAGGGTTTTTCTTTTTGGGGCGATTTCCTATCGGTGTACAAACTGCCCAGAATTGCCCCAGAATTTAAAAAAGGTTTTTCGTTTGCTCTTCGAACTTTTCGATTGCTACCTGCTCCATCTTCTTCGAAACGTGAGCATACACATCGGAGGTTATCCTTTCACTTCCGTGACCTAGTCGTTCCTGCAACTCCTTCATGCTCATGCCGGCCTCGAGGCAAAGAACTGCATGTGTGTGTTTTGTAGAATGGATTGGCAAAGAAGGAATGCCAGCACGCTTCAATATTTAAAAAGAGAGCTAAAGCACTACTTGGAAGGAAAAGATGACGAGGAATACCTATTCAAGAGCAGGGAAGGCAGGGATAAGCCCATTGGACGTAGTATGGCATATAAAATATTGAGGCAGGTAGCTGAGCAGTATGGTCTTGAGGAAATTGGTACTCATACACTTAGGAAAACCTTTGGTTATCATTTCTATAACCAGACAAAGGATGTAGCAATGCTGCAGGGAATTTTTAATCATAGTTCCCCACACATCACTTTACGCTATATTGGTGTCAACCAAGACAGTATGGATAAGGCGATGAGTAAGTTCAAGATTTAATACCTTAAAATAATTCGAATTCTATAGAACTGAATATTGATCAATACTCAATAAAATTGTTCGGTATAATGAGATTATTTCGGGATTTACTCTTTCAATGGATGAATAATCCTTGTTTGGTATTTTATAAGTCCTTCTTATTTCTGCAGAAAGTGCCTTTAATTTAATGGTTTTTACTCGACTCGGCAAATTTGAATTAATTATTTTTTCATAAACAGCAGCAATTTGTTTAATTGATCTCATTAGCTGGTTCACCTCAAATTTTATTCAACCCTTATATTTGTTTTACTACCCTTACATAGAAATTTAATTCAACAATAGGTCTTTTTATCTAAAAAAGCGCGAGATTAAATAGGATGTTATGACTAAAAAATTCTAACAAAATCTTCTAAAAACTGACATATTGTGATAACATTCGAGAAGGGCAAATTTTACGAAAGTAAAAGACGCAAAGCTTCGGACCTAAAACAGTCTATTTTTTCTGTCATGGTGGCCGGGTTGCCAGAAACATGAATATCAATCTTTCCTTTCCAATTTGCCTGAATTAATGTGAAAGGTGTTTTTAACATGTATTCTGTATTATTAGCCGATGACTCTACATTTTTAAGAGCTTGGCTAAGACGATTAATCAACAATGAAATCTTTCAAGTCACTGGTGAAGCAAAGAATGGTAAAGAGGCGTTTATGAGTTATAAGGAAAACAAACCAGATATTGTTTTTATGGATATTACAATGCCAATTATGGATGGCATAGAAGCACTAAAGAAGATAAAGGAATACGATCTAGATGCTCGTATTGTAATGGTTTCATCTCTCGGACAACAAAGTATAATATTAGATTGTTTGAGATTAGGTGCAATGGATTTCGTTGTTAAGCCACATTTTCAACATATCCAGTCGATATTGAATAATGTTGCTATAGTCCCTTCATCTAATGACAAGAAAGAAGTAGCAAGATAATGAAAAATATATACCATGATCATTCGTTATCTCCCCGTTGGTTACAGTCTTTAGTGAAATATAGAATTGTTATCTATTTACTTATTTTAATTGCTTTATATTTAACTTCCATATGTTTCAATAATTACCTAGGTTTGTTAACTGTCATTATGATTTTTTTAGGGGTTGTCTTTAGAAGTATAATAGTGCTGATTATCCAAAGTGGGTTACTCGCTATATACAGATTCCATTTTATTCTTTCAAGTTGGCCAGAAGTTGAGGGTTCTCTATTTCAATGGTTTACATACTTCACTGTTGGTTTAGCCGTTTCAACACTGGTAAAAGGAAATTTAAAACAAAAAACTAATCTCCTTGAGGTAACAACAGCTTTAGTAAAATCAATTGACTCTCGGGACCCCTATACAGCAACTCATTCGGAAAGTGTAGCCTTTTATGCGAAAATTATTGCCAAGAGATTAGGTTTACGCGAGAAGATTTGCGATGATATTTATCTTGGAGGTCTTATTCACGACTTAGGAAAAATAGGTATTGATGAGAAAATTTTAAACAAGCCATCAAAATTAACACTTGAGGAATATGACGTTATAAAACAACATCCATTTATCGGATATAAATCTATAAAGCATGTTACATCCTTTCAGAAAAACGGGATTTTAGATATGGTTTTATACCATCATGAAAGGTATGACGGAAAGGGATATCCCGAGGGATTAAAGGGTGCCGAAATTCCCTTCGTAGCTAGAATAATGGCTCTTGCTGATGCTTTCGATGCCATGACATCAAGGCGAATTTATAAAAATAAAAAGGATTTCGATTGTGTAATCAAAGAAATCGAGGAGAATAAAGGCAAGCAATTTGATCCATACATTGCTGATACATTCCTAACAATTTTAAAAACCGAGGGAGAAGCAATATTAACTAAAAAATATACGCTTAATAGTAAATATCAAAACTTCACTCCTAAAAACTGAAAATTTTTATTTACACTGATTTAACAGGAAGGACTTTTGTAAAGTCCTTTCTTTTTTTATAAACAACATAAAGGAATTTTTGTGAATTCATCATTTTAAATAGTAGTGTAATTCATTTCCAATCAGTTGTAAAATAATAGATATGGTAAGGCTTCAAGCCTTTAGGTGAATTCAACAAAATATAAGATATGGTTAATTTAAAGGGGAGAGTAAAAGTGAGTAAATGTTTTTTTTGCGAACAAAATGCTTCAGTACAAGCTTATAATGTTTGGGACTATTCGGTAAATTGTCCTGAGTGCGGAGGTTACTTAATCACAAGTAGTGCCAAAGACAGGTTAGACGAAGAATGTATAAAAATAAGATTAGCTATATTAATGAAAGAGAGAGTTATAAAAAAACAAATTCCTATATATATAGCAATAAACCCGGACAAGGTTAACGATCAAACAACAGGATACCCTGTATTAACAATTGAACAGCTTCTTAAGGATTTTCCTCATAAAGTATCAGACAGGCTAGACAGAACAATTAGTAACCTTGCTAATGTCTCTCAACATCCTGGAGCATTAATTAGAATACATGAGGGAAATAAATCGATGTTTTTTACACAGACAAATGATACAGGGGAAGTCTTTTTTTTATTAAATCAATTAAAAGAAGATGGTTTTGTATCGGGGAATACAAGTTTTCCTAGTGATATTGTATTAACGGTAAAAGGCTGGAACAGAGTTGCAGAACTTGAACAAAATATGGACAATAACCAAAATGCTTTTGTAGCAATGTGGTTTGATCCTTCTATGGAAACAGCGTTTGAAACTGCTATGAAAAAAGCTATTGAGGATGCGGGGTATAACACTATACGCATTGACAAAAAGGAACACAACAATAAAATTGACGATGAAATCATTGCTGAAATTAGAAAAAGTAAGTTTGTAGTTGCAGATTTCACCGGACAAAGAGGTGGAGTTTACTTCGAAGCGGGGTATGCAATGGGGCTAGGGAAACCAGTTATTTGGACATGTAAAGCAGAAGATTTAAAAAATGTACATTTTGATACTAGGCAATATGCACATATCGTCTGGGAAAATGAAGAAGATTTATATAAAAAGTTATTTAACAGAATAAGAGCTACTATATAATATTGGCAGAAAAACGGCAGAAAAAAGAACGAAGATTTTAATACACATCTGCTATTATAAAATTGTGGTAAGAATTTAAAGCTTCCTTAATCAAAGACAGTGTTGCAAAAATCGATGCTCATCACTGACACATTTAAAAAATTTCTCCAGGAAAACCATGATTCCAGCTGCTAAAGAAACGGCCCACTGTGAGTAGAATAAAGTAGCAGTATTGATGTCAGTTTTTGACGAACGATTGAGGTTGTCCGAGTAAATCCTTTCGATGATAATTAGGTCGAAAGGTGGTGTGGATATGGATCAAGAATTACTTGAAAGACTTGATTTTATTGAGTTTAGACAGCAGTTGTTGTTCGATAATGATGATTTTAGTCGTCTATTGTTTGAGCATGAGGTGACTAGACAACAGTATGGTAGAATCTTAGACTTTTTTGATAATTTACGTGAACAGCTTGATAACGGTGAAGAGATAAGTAGTGTTAATTATGAATCTACTATATACAGGATCGTTATTCATAGGGAACATAATTATCATTTTGCTGAAGATATAGCGCAAACCCTTCATGAGGCAGGAAGGTACGAAGAAGTATTCGAAGCATTATATGGTCATGCACCTAAATTTCAAACTTATTTACAAAAAAGAAGAGGCGTATAATAAGTGCTAAAGCATCCTTTCAAGGGTGCTTTTTTTGTAACCTAAATGAAGGGAAAAATCTCCTTTTGTTGAATTTAATAACGGGAGGTAATGAAATGAAATTAAAAGAGATAATAACAAAAGTGAAGGAAAACTCAGATTCAATTGTTGGAGAAGGAATAAATATAGGCTCTGAACTTTTACTTGAAGGTGTCGCAGGCCAAATAGCACCTGGCTTAGTTTCAGCGAGAGCAAGTTACAAACAAAGGAAATCTGAGGAAAGAATCCAATTAGCTCTTCAAATAATGGGTGGTAGGCTGGATGAGATTAATGCCATAGTAAGTCGATTAACACCCACTGAAAATAAATTTGTGGATGATGTAGTTTTTCCTTTTGTCCTAGAGAACGTTAGCGATGAACCGGAGGCGTCGAAAATCCAATACTTAGTTAATCTATTTGAATCTATAATAGAACACCGTATTACTGACCAAGAATTAATAATTAGTTATTATGATGTTTTAAAAAGCTTACGCTTTATGGATATTAGAAGATTAATTGAACAAACGCCAGAATATAGAGAACGCATTGTCAGTAACGAAGTCCAATTAAATGTTGACTTAAGTGCGGAAGGAGAGAAAAAAAGAGCATTTTTAAAGTTTATAGATAACAAATTAGAACAATTAGGTTTGATCCAAACAATAACTTTTGAGGATGTACCACCAGATGGGCCAATAACAAAATTCGGAGAAGATTTTATAAAATTTATTAAAGCTCAAGTTTAAAACAGTAAATAATATCGGAAATGAGGATATCCATATGAACGAGATAAGAAGTTTTCTTTTGCCTTTAAAAATAATGCAGCAACGACCAGTAATGCAGAAAGAGGTTCTTTGGGAAGTCAGGCTGTCATTTGTAAATGATAGCTACTATGGGTATGCATATAATGAAAAATATGATATTAAACTTTCCTGGAGTAACTTAGAAACTAGAATTGAAAGTGAAGCAATTGAAAAAATGAAAAACCAGTGTGTAAATAACTCGGTTTAAGCACTCGAACAGGGTGCTTTTTTTATGTTTAAATGATTCTCCTGACTTTTATATTATTTTCTTTTCTTATGTGTACTGGTTAATATGCAATTTGAACATTAATCCGATTCATGCAAACAAAAAAATTGTTACTGCTTGCTTAGACCTATTAGAAGAAAAGGGTGGTAAAAATGAAGGATATGTACTGTCTATCTAAAGAGCAAAAGCAATTGCTAGACAGACTGCGCTCGAAGAAAAAGGAGCCTCCTAAATATAAGCAGGAGTGGAACCGGGATGCCCAATAAACCCTATAAACCCTATAAACCTTGCGGTAAACCGTGATGTCCGAAATTAACAAGGGCACAATAATGTCCGGATCATAAACAATTATTAAATCATGCTGTCTCAAATCGTCTTTCATATCAAGTTTTCCTGGATGAACAGATACATTCCCAATAAACCTAACAATGTCTAGTGTCTGTTGAAGAATTACCGGAAGTCCATTTTTAACAAGATTTCCAATGTCATTGTTAATATCTTTACCAAGTTGTCCTAAATCAACCATTAGTTTTTGTAACGCCAACTTAAGCAAGGCAGTGACCTAAAAGAAATTAAAGAGGATACCAAATGGCTGAAGAGGACCATAACGACAGCTTTAATTTCAGCTACAGTAATAGGCATTGTTGGTGGAGTCATTGCTATTGTATTTGAAGTATTCAAAGGAGGAACAGTTTAATGAAAAAAGATATCGCAACACTTTTGGGGGGCTTCCTAACAGCTCTCCTTTTATTTTTTTTCGACAATAGGCATTTCTTTTGAATGGGTCACCCAGGAAAGTATTAATGGATTTGTGGTGTTAGTTGGAGCTTTAACAGCACTGGTAATCAACGTATATGCTGTGTGGAAGAACACATACACATCGAGAAAAGCTCAACTGCAAAAGAAGACATTACAGGCACAGGGCTTGATGAAAAAATAGGAGTGATCATATGCTTCTTAAGTTTGTTAGAAGTTAGGGATTATCGGAATAAGCTGACCAAGCACGAGACTAAAAGATACCTTAGTCGGTCATTGCTCGATATCAAAAAGATTGCAGTACATCACGGGGCTACTCGGGAAGGCTCACCAGAAGCCTAGGCCAATTACCATGTTGGCACATTGGATTGGTCCGAAGTTGCCTACCCTTTAATCATTGGTAAAAACGGAGTTATTTACTGGACAATGGACCTGAACAAAGTATCTTATCACGTTGGCCTCCACAATCGTTATACATTTGGTATCTGCATGATTGGAGACTTTTAGATATGATCAACCGACTGCAGCTCAGTCTCAAATCGCTCTATCGTTTGCTGGAAGCTTTGAAAATTGATTTCTCCCTTAAGGATCAAGATATTCTTGGGCATCAGGAATTTGCAGGGTATGAATGGAAGCAATGTCCGGCACTCGAAGGAGGATGATGGAGGAATGGCGAACACACTATTTCAACCGTCAAATGCAGCTTTAAAAAATCAGCTGAAAACATCTTAGCAAGGTTATCAAGTTCAACAGCACTGGAGATAAAGCAATCGGCCGGAACTGGGTTGATCAGCTTAACCAGGATAAACTTTCGGAAATAAAATAGAGGCAAAGAATAGCGAGTTAAAATACAGACACGGGTATGATGTAGCCACTTCCTCGGGTCTAATTTGTATGGAATTACAAGGTGCAATGGCCATATTCACGGTCAATTTAAAGAGAATTCTAAAGCTGATAGGGCAAAAATAGAGGCAAAAGAGGACCAAAAAAAGCCAGTTCAATTCCAACAATATGGAATCGAACTGGTTTTTTTGGTCTGGATTCTCAAGGAAATCTAAAAAATCGGCAGATTTTCAGTGGCCTCCTCATTGAGTGGGGCTTTTTGGAATTCTAATACCTTATCTGTTATATCTTCTTTTCCATCAACAATCACCGAGATTAATTCCTGGTAGGTCACTTTCCTTTTAATCTCTTGTAACCAATCAGATGCCAACTCCTCAGGTTTTCTTCGCTTTAATGAGAAGTTTCCCCTTTGTTGAGTTTTCCCTCCTTCAGTCAGGTAAGTTATCTGTATTCTTGCGTTCATAAAGATCCTCCACTTTACAATTCAATAATTCACTCAGTATGTATGCCTTATCCATAGGTATATAACTCAATGCGTGCTAAGTAATGGAAAACAGATTGCTAAGATGATGAAAGACATAAAGAAGGATTTAAACGCACGAAGCGATCTGACAGAAATTTTTGAAGTATCTCATGTTGATGACCTGCCTGCTGAACATAAGCGACCATATATTATTGTTTGTATAGATGAATTTGTCATGTTGCGTCAAGATGAAACAATTATGGATATACTCACTAAAATAGTAGCCATCGGCAGAACGCTTGGAGTATTCGCCATCCTGTCGATGCAGAGACCGAGTGCTCATGTGTTAGACACAACTATAAGAGCAAATTTAACCGTATCAATGGGGTTTAAATTAAGGGATATGATTGAAGCCAGGATAGTCAACACACCGGATTCTGAAAAAATCGAAAAAAGTGGTCACTTCATAATGAACGCTGATAAGTCTATAACCTACAAGCACCTAATCTGGAATTGGAAGATGCTAAGAAGCTGCTAAATGATTTCTGTATATCAAAACCTGTAAAAGAAATTAACCCACAGATTCCAAAGAAAGAACCTAAACACTTAACTGAAGAGGTTGTGTTCTTATGCTAACCGACAGAGATAAAGCGATAATTAAAGACTTGAATCGATTCAGGGTAATGGATCGGGACAGTATAGCCGAATTGCACTTTGCAGGGCTGAAGAATCCCAAGTATGCTGCCAACAATATCCTATTACGATTATTGCGTGACGGACAGATTCAGCGTTCTACCTCATTTACTCCATTTGTATACTTTGGACCCGAGGTATCCATGAAGCAGAACAGCGCGAAAATAGGGCATTTTCTAGCGATTTTGAAAGTGTACAAGGAAATGAGGAAGTTAGGTAAATTAGAAAGCTTCTGGGTGGAGCCTAAATACGGAAAGAAGGATATAGGGGCTGAACCTGATATCTATTGCATGTATAGAGGCACAGGCTTCTTCATAGAGGTACAGAGGACAATATATTCAGATAAATTGATGGGAAAAAAAATAGAGCGTTATTTAGATTTATACCATGGCAGCATAGTTGCTAAACCATTCCCTCATATTCTGATTCTTTCTGAACAGCGATATGCTATTGATGATGAATATCCGTTTAAGATATTCCAGGCACAAAACTTTACCGACTTTGTAAACACAGTGAAAGGAGTAGAGGAAAAGAGGAAACAGGATAGAGAAGTAAAGATTAAAATTGGATAAAAATCGGGCCAAGTTGATTTACTAACTTGACCCTAATATTTTTGTACTGCCCCAAAACTGCCCCAGGATTCGAAAAAACATATGCTTGTAAGTGAAACAATTCATTTATATTTTCCTATTATATAAACTTTTGAGATACCCTAAGAATAATAAACACAGGATAGAGCATAATCCGTACACAAGTTCACCCATGGGAACGCGAACAGTATATGAGCATGTATTAATAGAACAAATTGGCCTCCTGACTCTGTCAGGAGGTCGTTTTTATACCTGAAAAGGGACATAAGCTGGAGAGAAAGCGTCTTTTATGGTCACACGCTTAAAATAGTACTCACTACGATCTTAACCTCCTTAGTAAAGGTAGTTTTCTAAAAGATTGTTGTTAAAATCCTAAAGCTGATTTTAACGTGATAAAAGCCATTTTGTAGTTCGGTATTAAGTGTGCAAGCTCTTTTCTCAGTAATAAGATTTAATTTTGTGAAGAAACATAGGTCATTCAATTTCTGCATTGTAGTCAATAACAACAAAGTTTGAGAAAAGAGCCTTAGTAAAATCACCAGGAATTCTCTCACACCCGCTAAAGATTTTCCCAATAATCATATAAAAATCACCACAATCACTTCTTTTACCTTCTGCAACTAGATTTTCTTCAGTAAAAATTAAAATTTTCAGAAAAATAATTGACTTTTTCCTATATACACGTTATCTTTGTTTTAAAATATATAACACATTTATAGTGTTACGGTTATATAACGTTATATAAATAAAATTTTATGTATTGCAGGGGGCGTAATCTTGATTCTACATGAAATTGAAACGAGCAGTCGTGAGTCCATAGAAGAACTCCAACTTCAAAGACTCAAGGCAGTAGTGGAGAAAGTTGCTCAAAGGGTGCCATTTTACAAAAAGAAATTTGAGGATGCGAATTTTTCGCCTGATAGCCTAAATAGTCTGGAAGATTTGGAAGCGCTTCCTTTCACAGAGAAGCAAGATCTGCGCAATCACTATCCATTCGGGCTTTTCGCTGTTCCACAAAGTGAATTGGTCAGGGTACACGCTTCATCGGGAACAAGCGGCAAGCCGACTGTGGTTGGCTATACACAGAATGATATAGAAATGTGGGGAGAGATTGTCGCCAGGGCGATTGCTCTTGGCGGCGGTGAAGCGGGCAATTTTCTGCATAATGCTTATGGTTATGGCCTTTTCACCGGCGGGTTGGGCCTGCATTACGGAAGTGAACAGTTGGGGATGGTTACTGTACCAGTTTCCGGCGGCAACACCCAGAGACAAATCATGTTGATTGAAGATTTTAAACCGCAGGTCATTTGCGGGACACCTTCTTACATTCTGAATATCGCTGAAACGATGGAGGAAATGGGCATGGACCCACGCGAAACTTCATTGAAATACGGTATTTTCGGGGCTGAGCCTTGGTCAGAAGAAATGAGGAAGACGCTCGAAGAAAAACTGGGAATCAGGGCATGTGACATCTACGGGCTCAGCGAAGTGATCGGGCCTGGTGTCGCAAGTGAATGCCATGAAGCCCAGGAGGGACTCCATGTTGCCGAAGATCATTTTTTAGTTGAGGTAATTGACCCTGAAACGTTAAAACCTGTTCCTGAGGGGGAAGAAGGGGAGCTGGTATTCACAAGCCTGACGAAGGAAGCCTTTCCGGTCATCCGCTATCGTACGGGGGATATTGCTTCCCTGACGAAGGAAAAATGCAGCTGCGGACGGACGACAGTGAGAATGTCCCGAGTCAAAGGAAGAATCGATGACATGCTGATCATCAATGGCGTTAATGTGTTCCCATCACAGATTGAACATTGCCTGCTGACAGTACCTGAACTTGCCCCTCATTACCAGATTCAGATTTTACAGAAGCGTACGTTAAAAGTTCTTGAGCTGCATGTTGAGATGAATGAGGAATATTTCACAGTGATCGGGGCGGATCCGATTTCGGATTCGGTTTACCAACTTGAGCAAAGGATTCAATCATTGCTCAGGAGCCAGTGTCTGATATCGATGGAGGTACGGGTGCATCGTCCAAAAACAATACCGCGCTCTGAAGGGAAGGCAGTGCGGATTGTTGATAAAACAAAGGAAGCGATTGGAACTTAAATCTAAGGAGGTAAGGCAGCATGGAAAACACAATTTCCTTCGAGCTACTGAGCGAAGAGGCTAAATATGAGCACTTTATGAGCCGGATTGAAGCTGGCGATAAAATTGAGGCTGAAGATTGGATGCCGGATGACTATCGAATGACACTGATCAAGCTTATTTCAATGCACGGCATCAGTGAAATAATGGGTGCGCTCCCCGAAAAGGAATGGGTGCCAAAAGCTCCTTCTTTGAAAAGAAAACTGGGGATCATGGCGAAGGTGCAGGATGAAATGGGACACGGACAACTGCTGTTAAGAGTGGCGGAAGATTTGATGAAGCCGCTTGGAAAATCACGCGAGAACATCATTCAGGATTTGCTATCAGGCGACTTGAAATTCCACAATGTCTTCCATATGGAAGCAAAAACCTGGGGAGATGCCGGATTGATTGGCTGGCTTGTCGATGGTGCAGCCATTATATCGCAGACGAATATGCTTGATGCATCATATGGGCCATACGCTAGAGCGTTGAAGCGAATCTGCGCCGAGGAGGTTTTCCACGCCCAGCACGGTGAGGCGATCATCATGGCGCTTGCAGAAGGAACAGACGAGCAGAAAGCGATGATCCAGGATTCGTTGGACCGATGGTGGGAAGCGCTTCTTATGTTCTTCGGTCCTGCAGATGCGTCTACTACTGGAACTTCCAAACAGGACACAACCATCAAATACAGGATCAGAACGAAAACAAACGAGGAGCTCCGCCAGGACTTTTTCATAAAATATATTCCAAGGGTCCTGTCGCTTGGTTTGAAGCTGCCAGATGAAACGATGCATTTTGACCAGGAGTCAGGCATTTGGCAATACAAGCAGCCCGATTGGAGCAAGTTCAAGCAAATCATTAAGAATAATGGACCAAAATCGAAGGATCGTTTAAGGCTTAGGGAAATTTCCTATACCAACAACAAGTGGGTCATCGACGCATTGAGCGCTAAAGCATAATCCTCCAGCAAATGAAGAATTAGCCCCGGGAATACCACAGGAAAGGAGAGAGATCATGTCTGGAAATGGATTTTATCAGGAGTTTGAAGTCTTCAGCAAAAGGACGGCCACTTCGCCTATGCAGTACCAGTTCTCATTGCTGGCCCCGAACCACGAGCTGGCCCTTGTGATGGCTCAGGAGAATTTCATGAGGCGGGAGCCGGTTGCCGATATTTGGGTCGTCAAGCGGGATGATATCAGAAAGATGTCACTTGAAGAGCGACAAACATTGCAAAGGCTTGATAACAAGGATTACAGGAATACGAAAGGCTACGGTTATTTAAAAAAGAAATGGCGCCACTACGAGCAGGAAATGCTTGATGAAAAGGAGATCTTGTCATGGGGAGGGAAGCAGGAGAAATGAAATATGAACTTGAAGATGCGTTAAAAAATGAAGAACTTCGCGACGCTGCAGTTGAACTCCTGTTCCAGCTTGCTGATGATGATTTCATTATTGCCTACCGGGGTTCCGAGTGGCTGGGACTTGCTCCCCATATTGAAGAGGACGTCGCTTTCTCTTCAATCAGCCAGGATACAATGGGCCATGCTGCAATGTTTTATCAGCTTCTTAGCGACCTTGGTGCGGGTGAACCTGACCAGCTTGCCCACTCAAGGCCGGCAGCAGAACGAAAGAATGCGATTTTACTAGAAAAAGTGAACGGACCAGGTACTTATTTGACAGAGCCGCATTATGACTGGGCACTTGCGGTTGTGAGGAACTATTTTTACGCCCAGGCTAAGAAAGTAAAAATTGAATCGCTGAAGAATTCATCCTACCAGCCATTAGCGGAAGCAGCAGTAAAGATCAATATGGAACTTTACTACCATTTACTGCATTGGAAAACGTGGTTCTCTCAGCTTGTGAGTGCTGGAGGAGAAGCGAGGAAAAGGATGGAAGCCGCGATGGAGAAGGTTTTTGCTGAACTCGAAGGATTGTTCTCCATGGGAAGCCAGGCCGAAGAATTCTCAAAGCACAAATTGTTAGATTCAGAGGAAGCTTTGAAAACGAAATGGATGCAAATGATGTCACCGGTTTTCGAATCCCTTAACCTGGAGATGCCAGATCAATTCGGGATGAAGAGCGGAAATGGGCGAAATGGCGAGCATACCGCTGACTTGCAGACTGCTCTTGATACATTGGGTGAGGTCTATAAATCCGATCCGGCAGCAAGCTGGTGATGATGAATGATAAGAGATAAAATTATCGAAGCTTTGCAAACTGTGAAGGATCCCGAAATCGACAGTGTATCGATAATCGAACTTGGTATGCTCGAGGAAGTCGAAATCACTTCAAATGAAGTTTTGATAAAGCTATTGCCTACCTTCATGGGCTGTCCGGCACTAGATATCATCAAAAACAATGTGATTAAAGCAGTATCAGTTCTTGATGAAGTTGAAAAGGTAGAGGTTAAATTCATTTTCAGCCCGCCATGGACATCCGAACGGGTCACAGAGCTGGGCAGGGAAAAGCTGAAGGAATTCGGCATCGCTCCTCCGCCAAGGCACATTGCAGAAACGGGTGAGTGGCAGGCCGATTGCCCTTACTGCGGATCCACCTATACGACAATGGAGAACCTCTTTGGTCCAACAGCATGCCGCAGCATTTTATACTGCAAATCATGCAAAAACCCATTCGAGGCAATGAAACCAGTATCAACTATGATGTGACGCCAAAGTCGAAAAAAGATTCTTAGGTGTCATATCAATTGATTAATAGCTTCAAGAAGCAATGCATATATTCTATTTGGTCTATAAAAATTTTAAAAAGAAAAGGGAGAGATTTTTAATGGTTAAACTAATTGCGATTTACAAGCATCCACAGGACAAAGATGCATTTGACAAGCACTATTTCGAAACGCATGCCCCGCTTACTTCGAAAATCCCAGGTCTCCGTAAAATGGAAGTGACACGCATCGTCGGAAGCCCAATGGGCGGGGAAGGCAAATATTATCTAATGTGTGAAATGTATTATGACGATCATGAAGCATTGAAAGCCGGTATGAAATCTGCTGAAGGCAAAGCTTCCGGAAAGGATGTTATGAGCTTTGCGGGTGATCTGGTCACGATGATGATCGGTGAAGAAGTGAATGAATAAAAGCTATGAAATGATTGAAATATCTGTAAAGGGACAAATTGGATTAATCGAGCTTAACCGCCCGAAGGTCCTGAATGCCTTGAACAGGCAAATGGTTTCTGAGGTGCTTTCGGCAATGGAAGCATATGACGAGGATGCTGACATTAAGGTGATTGTCCTCGCAGGGAAGGGCAGGGCATTTGCTGCAGGTGCCGATATCGATGAAATGATGGACGCGGACGCGATCTCGATGGAAACGTTGAACCAGTTCAATGACTGGGACCGGCTCGCCTGGATCAAGAAGCCGGTCATCGGGGCTGTACATGGATTTGCCCTGGGCGGTGCATTTGAACTGGCGCTATGCTGCGACATGCTGTTCGCCGCCGAGAATGCGGAATTCGGATTCCCTGAAGTTAATCTTGGCGTCATGCCTGGAGCAGGCGGAACGCAGAGGCTCACAAAGCTTGTCGGCAAAACGAAGGCAATGGAATGGATCCTCAGCGGCAGGCGTATCTCTGCCAAAGAAGCCTTATACCATGGAATCATTAATTCTGCTTTTGCCGAAGAAGTACTGATGGAGGAAACTCTGAAATTTGCGGATACAATCGCGGATCAGGCTCCGATTGCCGTTAGACTTATTAAAGAATCGGTATTGAAAGCAGTCGATTATCCTCTATATGAAGGAATGCAATATGAACGTAAAAACTTCTATATGCTTTTTGCGACAGAAGACCAGAAGGAAGGCATGAGGGCTTTTAAAGAAAAACGAAAGCCGGATTTTAAAGGGAAATAAGGGGGTACATAGCTGTGTTTGAAACCGTTTTGTATGAAGTGCGGAATCAGGTGGCCTACATCACCCTGAACCGTCCTGATAAATTGAATGCATTCACCGAGCAATTGAACAAGGAAATCCAGACCGCAATCAAGTCTGCTTCGCGCGATAAAGAGGTAAGGACGCTGGTTATAACGGGTGCAGGCCGGGCATTTTGTTCAGGTGAGGATTTGGCAGGAGTTTCAGATGAAATGGACCATGGCGAAGTACTTCGTAAACGCTATAATCCGATGCTTATGGAACTTGACCGTTGTGAAAAACCTGTGATTGCAGCTGTCAATGGTGTTGCGGCAGGAGCCGGTATGAGTCTTGCTCTTGCCTGCGATTTCCGGATCGCTTCTGAAAAAGCAAGCTTTGTAGAAGCGTTTATCCATGTAGGCCTTGTTCCGGATGCCGGCAATCTATATTATCTTCCACGGCTTATCGGCCATGCGAAAGCAATGGAGCTAGCTGTATTTGGGGAAAAAATTTCGGCAGACAAGGCAAAGGATTTGGGGCTGGTTACGGAAATCTACTCATTGGACAACTGGAACGACAATGTCTCTGCGTTTGCAGAAAGACTTGCCAATATGCCTACTAAGGCAATCGGCCTGATCAAAAGGAACTTGAAGGCAAGCTGGCATTCAAGCTTTGAGGAGTATCTTGAAAGAGATGCCCAGAGCCAGCGGATTGCCGGGAAGACCGCCGACCATAAAGAAGGCGTCCAGGCGTTCATGGAAAAAAGAAAACCCGTTTTCAAGGGTGAATAAATTTATCAATCAATTTACTAAAAGGAGATGTTACGCGTGACAACAGTAAAAGAGCAAAAATTCGAAGCAATGGCAGTAAAACGCGAGACATATCAGCTGATCATCAATGGAGTACGCCAGGACAGCGTCAATGGCGAAACCTACAAAGTCTACAATCCGGCGACAGGCGAGGAAGTTGCAACCGTGGCTAAGGCTTCAAAAGAAGACGCAGAGCTTGCGGTACAGGCGGCCAGAAATGCGTTCGATTTTGGGAAGTGGCGCCATTTTCCTGTCAACAAGCGCTCCCGAACACTGAATAAGATCGCTTCAATCATGCGCTCCCGTTTCAATGAACTGGTAGAATTGGAGATTCTCGATACAGGTAAATCTCTGGCTGCAGCACAGGGACAGGTGATGCAGGCAATCGAGGATTTCGAATTTTACGCAGGTGCGATTGTCAGCCACCGCGGTGCAGTGAACAGCATGCCTGGTGCATTCCAGAATATTACCGAAAAAGAGCCTGTCGGCGTTTGTGCCCAGATCATTCCTTGGAACTATCCGATGATGATGGCGGCGTGGAAAATCGCTCCGGCAATCGCCGTCGGCTGCTCGGTTGTCGTGAAGCCAGCCTCACTGACACCATTATCGGCAGTCGTCCTTGGTGAAATCTGTATCGAAGCGGGTGTACCTGAAGGCGTTGTGAACGTCATTCCTGGATCTGGTTCAGTAGTGGGGAACTATCTGGTCGAGCACGATAAAGTTGACAAAGTAGCCTTTACAGGTTCAACGCCAATCGGCAAGGATATCATGGCAAGAGCTTCCCAAACGCTAAAGCGCGTGACTCTTGAACTTGGCGGAAAGTCACCGAGCATCGTTTTTGAAGATGCGGATATTGATGCTGCAGTAGTGGGCTCTCTATTCGGGATTTTCTACAATACTGGCCAATCATGTGAAGCACGTTCTCGTTTGTATGTCCATGAGGATGTATATGAAGAGTTCATGGGAAAATTCGTGGCAAAAACAAAGCAGCTTAAGCTTGGGAATCCATTTGAAAAGGAAACTCATGTCGGCGCGGTTATCAGCCAGGACCAAATGGATGTCATTGATGGATATGTAAAATCTGCAGTTGCTGACGGAGCTGAAGTTTTAACAGGTGGAAAAGCTGCGAATCTAGAAGGCTATGAAAATGGCTACTGGTATGAGCCTACCATCATTGCTGAAACGAATCACGGCATGAAAGCTGTAAAAGAAGAAATTTTCGGGCCAGTTGTTGTCGTCATGAAGTTCAAGGATGAAAAAGAAGCTGTCAAACTGGCGAATGACAGTGAATATGGACTTGGTTCTGCCATCTGGACGAAGGATTACGGCCGTGCAACAAGGGTATCAAAACAGATCCAGGCGGGGATCGTCATGATTAACTGCCCGTTCTCTGCATTCCCGGGCACACCATTCGGCGGCTATAAGCAATCCGGATTCGGCCGTGAACTCAGCATCGAAACACTTGATTTATATACAGAAACAAAGAGTATCGTCTCTTATTACGGCAGCCGCCCGCTTAATCCGTTTAACGTATAATCATGAGGCGAGCACTCTACGATCCGGGTGCTCGCCTTTCAGTTTCTGTGAACAGGAGGAATATATAATGAAGAAACTCGTCGTAATCGGTTCGGGTGTCATGGGGAGAGGAATTGCCTATGTCAGCAGCCTGGGCGGTTTTGATACTGTCCTTATTGATGTGGATGAAAAACAGCTTCTTAACGCCGAACAGGAAATCAACAGCATTTTTGATAAGGGGATTGCCAGAGGGAAAATCGCGCTAGAAGACGCAGAGTCGGCGAAAGCAAGACTTAAATATTCGAATTTCCTCGCTGATAATGTGAGGGACGCTGACCTGGTCATCGAAGCCGTGCCTGAAAAAATAGATATCAAGAAAACGATTTTCGAAGTGATTGACCAGCATGCACCTGAACATTGCCTGTTTGCGTCCAATACATCGACAATGAGCCCTACGGAAATTGCCTCTTTTACCAAGCGTCCTGAGAAGGTCATCGCGATGCATTTCTTCAACCCGGTCCACAAAATGCCGCTTGTAGAAATTATCCGGGGTCTGGAAACGAGCAATGAAACAGCTGAAGCAATCCAGAAGGCGGCAATCCAGATGGGCAAAGAAACTGTCATCGTCAACGAATTCCCTGGTTTCGTGACCAGCCGGATCAGCGCACTAGTTGGCAATGAAGCTTTTTACATGCTGCAGGAAGGATTGGGCAGCCCGGAGGATATCGATAAGGCGATTAAGCTGGGGCTGAATTATCCGATGGGACCATTCGAGTTGGGTGATCTTGTTGGGCTGGATACACGCCTGAACAATTTGAAATACCTTCATGAGAAGCTCGGTGAAAAATACCGCCCGGCTCCATTGCTTGAGCAATACGTAAAAGCCGGCCGTCTTGGCAGGAAAACGGGACGCGGTGTGTATGACTATCAAGAATCTTTGACGACGAAGTAAGGAGGATGGCGATGAGAGAAGTTGTGATAGTTGATGCAGTAAGGACGCCGATCGGAAGATACAACGGAAGTCTCCGGCATATCCGTCCGGATGATTTAGGGGCAATGGTCATTAAGGCGTTGATCGATCGTAATCCAGACGTACCTGCAGTTGAAATTGAAGAAGTAGTTTTGGGGAATGCGAACCAGGCAGGCGAAGATAATCGAAACGTTGCAAGGATGTCAGGGTTGTTGGCTGGACTGCCTGTCGAGGTTGCCGGGACAACCATTAACCGATTATGCGGTTCAGGCCTGGATGCGGTCAACTATGCGGCCAGAGCGATTTTGGCCGGTGAAGGAGACATTTTCATCGCTGGCGGAACGGAAAGCATGACAAGGGCGCCATTCGTGATGGCAAAGCCGGAAAAAGAATTCCCGCGCGGCAATATGGAGATGTTCGATACGACAATCGGATGGCGTTTCGTGAACAACAAGCTGAAGGAAATGTACGGAACGGACAGCATGCCGGAGACAGCAGAAAACGTGGCGAAAAAATATGGCATTTCAAGGGAGGCACAGGACGAATTCGCTGCAGAAAGCCAGCTTCGCGCACAAAAAGCGGTGGAGGCAGGGCGTTTTGAAAATGAAATTATTCCTGTTGTTTACGAAGATAAAAAGGGGAACAAAACTGTCATTGACCGTGACGAACATCCACGGCCTGGAACGACGGTTGAAAAACTGGCAAAGCTGAGGCCTTTATTCAAGGACGGGACTGTGACAGCAGGAAATGCGTCTGGAGTGAATGACGGTGCATCGGCATTGCTGCTGATGAGCCGAGAAAAAGCAGAGGAACTTGGTTTGAAGCCGCTGGCAAAATATATTGTGTCAGCAACAGCGGGATTGGAGCCTTCCATCATGGGCATGGGTCCTGTTTATGCAGTTCAAAAGGCTCTTAAGCGTGCAAATCTGTCCGTTGGAGATATGGACTTGATTGAGTTAAACGAGGCGTTCGCGGCCCAGTCAATCGGATGCATCCAGGAGCTGGGACTTGATCAGTCTAAGGTGAATGTAAATGGCGGGGCAATTGCGTTCGGCCATCCGCTTGGTGCAAGCGGCGCACGTATTTTGACAACCCTTTTATATGAAATGAAAAAGCGGGATTCCAGGTATGGACTTGCGACCATGTGTGTAGGTGTCGGCCAGGGAATCGCCATGATTATCGAGAATATAGGAGAGAGATAAATGAACAACATCAAATACCAGAAAGAGCAGCATATTGCATATGTGACGATAGACCGGCCAGATTCGTTGAACTGCTTTAATTATGAAACATTGACCGAACTCGGGGACCTGACAGATAAACTTCATACGGATACGGATGTACGGGTTGTGATCTTCACCGGTGCTGGAGAAAAAGCATTCAGTGCAGGTGCAGATTTGAAGGAAAGGAAGCACCTTACAGAGGCAGAAGTTCGCCGGAATGTGAAAAAGATTCGTGATGTCTTCAGCGCGATCGCAGAGCTTCCGCAGCCAACGATTGCAGCTGTGAACGGCTTTGCTTTTGGCGGAGGTTTCGAACTGATGCTTGCCTGTGACTTTAAAATTGCCTCGGAAAATGCGTTAATGGGGATGACCGAGGTTAGCTGGGGCATTATTCCGGGTGCAGGCGGCACACAGCGTCTTTCAAGGCTGATCGGAGAGATGAAGGCGAAGGAATTGATTTTAACAGCGAGAAAAATATCAGCGGAGACGGCTTATGAACTAGGCATTCTGACAGCCGTAGAATCGAAGGAAAATGTCATGGCTGCCTCGAAAGACTTGGCCGAGGAAATCCTGCAAAATGCTCCAATTGCAGTGAGACAGGCGAAATATGCCATCCAGCATGGAAGCAGCACCGACCTGCAGACAGGACTGGCAATCGAATCCAAAGCTTATGAAGTAACCATTCCAACAAAGGATCGTGTGGAAGCATTGAATGCCTTCAGTGAAAAACGCAAGCCTGTTTTTACAGCACAATAAATCCATAGGGAGAAATCCCTATGGTTTTTTCGCAATATAAAGGGAAAATTCCCGGTTTGGTGGTGAACCGTAGAAACGGGGCACATAAAGAGAGGGTATGTTCCCGGTTTGGGGATGGACTAAAGAAACGGGGCACATAAAGAGAGTAAAAGTTCTCGGTTTGGTGGTGAACCGTAAAAAAACGGGGCATTCCATTCAAGTCAAAGAGCGACTTCACAGGTCTGCACTCCGCCGCCTGTTTTTTTGGGGGGCAAGGCGCTTACCAATTATCTATGAGAAAAAAGTTTTTGCAAAATAATGATAATACTGTAAAATATTCTATAACGGTTTTATTACGTATATCAAAAACGGATGAGGATGACATAAGCTTGAATACAAGATCAATGATTTTTACCTTATACGGTGACTATATCTCCCATTATGGGAGCAAGATTTGGATTGGCAGCCTGATTCGGCTGCTGAATGAATTTGGCCATAATGACCAGTCGGTGAGAGCGGCTATTTCACGCATGAACAAGCAGGGCTGGGTTCAGGCGGAGAAAATTGGCAATAAGAGCTATTACTCCCTGACACCGCGAGGCCAAAAGAGAATAGATGAGGCAGGTAAGCGTATCTTTAAATTAAAGCCTGAGGAATGGGACGGAAAATGGAGAATCCTCATGTACACGATTCCTGAGGAAATCCGCAATGTTCGCGACGAATTGCGCAAGGAACTGATATGGAGCGGCTTTGGATCAATGTCGAACAGCTTCTGGATTTCCGCCAATAATCTCGAGAGACAAGTCAGGGACCTGATCGAGAAATACGAAATCGAACAATATGTCGATTTCTTTGTGGCTGAGTATAAAGGTCCGCATGAAAATCAACGCCTCGTTCAAAAGAGCTGGGACCTGCAGGAAATCAACGCCAAATACCAGGATTTCATAAGTGAGTATAGCCAGAAATACATCATCGATAAAAATAAGATTCAAAAAGGCAGCATGTCTGATGCTGAATGCTTTGTGGAGCGCACAAAGCTGGTACATGAATACAGGAAGTTCCTCTTCTTTGATCCGGGTCTTCCTGAGGAGCTTTTGCCGGAAAAATGGCTGGGAAGCCACGCCGCCGCATTGTTCAGTGAATACTACAAAGAACTTGCAGAACCCGCATCCCGCTTCTTTGAGTCTGTCTTCAAAGAAGGAAACGAGATCAAGCATAAAGATGTAGACTATAATGTTATGGACCACCCGTATATTCTTGAATGATAATGTCTATGAATATGTAAAAGCTGGCCAGGGGCAGAACCTGTGCCAGCTATTTTTTAATTGGATTTGTCTTCTCTAAGCCCTTTAATAACTGAGATGCACATGAGTACAATTAGAAGGGCGAAAGGGAGGGCAGTAGTAATGGAAGCTGCCTGCAGGGATTTTAATCCTCCGCTGATTAATAGCACGGATGCTGTGCCGGAAATGATAAAACCCCAAATTAATTTGACATATTTCTTGGGGTTAAGAGTTCCTCGTGATGACAATATACTTAGCACATAGGTGGCAGAGTCTGCAGATGTAATAAAAAAGATAGTGATGAGCAACAGCCCGGTAATGCTTAGAACCTTCCCGAACGGTAGATTTTCAAGCATGATAAAAAGGGCCGTTTCTACGTTTTCTTTTGCCGGCTTGACAAGTTCCAGTCCCTCGTATATTTGCATGTGAAGAGCTGTACCCCCAAACACAATAAACCACAGGCCGCCCATCAATGCAGGAACAAACAAGACTCCGAGCACGAATTCACGGATTGTTCGCCCTCTGGACACTCTGGCAATGAACGTGCCTACAAATGGTGCCCAAGAAATTCCCCAAGCCCAATAAAAAATGGTCCAATCCCCTCTCCAGGATGAGTCTTTAAAAGGACTGAGTCCGAGGCTGAGCTGAAAATAGTTCCCTATATAGCTGCCAAATGAGGTAATGGCACTCTCAAGCAAAAAGATAGTAGGTCCAGCGAACAACACAAACAGGAATAATAGGCTGGCGATTCCGAGGTTGATATTGCTTAATATTCGAATCCCTTTATTAACTCCGGAAAGGGCCGAAATCATGAAGAGAACGGTAACGACTGCGATGACAATCAATTGGGTCATGGAACTGTTCGGAAATCCAAAAACCTTGCCCAATCCCCCGGATACCTGCATGGCACTGAGACCAAAAGTAGTCGCTACTCCAATGGCAGTAGCGATGATGGATACGATATTAATGGATTTTCCTAAAAAGCCATTTACTTTTTCGCCCAACAACGGGTAAAACGCATGACTGATCAGGCTTGCTTTATTTCTGCGGAATTTGAAATAAGCAATTGTCAATCCAACGAGCCCATAACCAGCCCAGGGCTGGAGTCCCCAGTGGAATACACTGTATTTCAGTGCTGATTCAGCTGCTTCGGTGGTCTCTGCTTCAACCCCAGGTGCCGGGTCGGCGTAATGCTGAAGGGGCTCTGCCACACCCCAAAATACTAGTCCTACTCCCATTCCCCCGGCAAATAATAGGCCGAGCCATGTAAAGTAAGAATACTTAGGCTCATCCTCATCTTTGCCCAGTTTAATATTCCGATAAGGACTGAACGCAAGATACAGCATGAAAAAGACAAAAAAAGTAGTTGCAGCCATGTAAAACCAGCTGAAATAGCTGATTGTCCAATTCAGCGCTTTATTGGCACTGGCGTTAAGATTTTCTGGAGCTATTACTCCCCATAAAACAAAGCCCAGTACAAAAGCTGCAGATATATATAATGTGATCCCTGGTTGTTTTTTTTGTGAAATAATATCCCTCCTTATCCTAATTTCAAGAAAAAGCCCTATAAAATATCTACCCTATCAAACGACGGGAAATCATAGTCTGTTTTATTTACTGAATTAGGAAAATTACCTTTTAAGGAATTAGCGAAGAAAAGAAGTTGCTATGAGAATTTGGTATAATCGTGGGGAATACCGTAGTAAGCAGGAGGTAACTATGAAAGTACGCGAAAGAGGGATTATAGTTGGCAGGATGTTCCCCGGGACCAATAACTGTATAACTGATGTACCTGGTGTAATGGTCGGCCATGTAACGTTGGATTATCCACTGGATGACAAAGGTAAGGAGTATGCCTGTACAGGTGTCACGGCAATCCTGCCGCATGACGGTAATTTGTTCAAAGAGAAAGTTACTGCGGCAAGCTATGTCCTTAACGGTTTTGGCAAGACGACAGGTCTCGTCCAGGTGAATGAACTTGGAACGATCGAGTCTCCAATCATGCTGACAAATACATTTGCAGTACCTGCAGTCACCCAGGGTACCCTGGAGTACATGCTTGGTGAAAATGAAGAGATTGGCGAGACGACGGGTACCATTAATATTGTCGTCGGAGAATGCAATGACAGCTATTTAAACTCAATTCGCCTTTTTCCGGTAAAACCTGAACATGCCATACAAGCGATTAAGAATGGTTCCGGACGTCCAGCTGAAGAAGGTGCCATCGGGGCAGGAAAAGGAATGGTTTGCTTTGGCCATAAAGGCGGCATAGGGACAGCATCCAGAATTGTCGAAGCAGATGGTCCTCTTACCATTGGCTGTCTGGTGCTCAGCAATTTCGGCAAAAAAGAAGAGTTCTTGGCAGGAATATATGGGATTGAGTCAATTAAATCAGGGATATCCGAGAAGGCTGACGGTTCTATCATCATCGTCCTTGCCACAAATGCGCCGTTAAGTGACCGTCAGTTATTGCGCCTGGCCAAGAGATGCGGAATCGGCCTGGGCCGGACCGGCAGTCATTACAGTCATGGAAGCGGAGATATTGTGATTGCTTTTTCATCTGCCAATAAAACGATGCACAATTCAGATGAAGTCATTCAATCAAGCAGCCAGGTCAGGGATGACCATCCATTGATGAACGAGCTATTCACGGCTGCAGCAGAAGCAACAGAAGAAGCAATCCTGAATTCCTTATCACTGGCTGACACAACTAAAGGGAGAAGAGGCCGAGTTGTTCAAGCTTACCCTTTTTTGTAGGCATTAACTGAAGAAATGTGATAAGTTAAAAAAAACATAACCTGGAAGGAGAGATACATATGCGAGACAAAGAAACTTTAAAGCAGGAGATTCTTGACGCTTTCCAATTTAGGCATGCCACAAAGGAATTTGATCCAAGCAAAAAAATTCCAGAGGAAGACTTCCGTTTTATCTTGGAGACAGGCCAGTTATCTCCAAGTTCATTTGGTTTTGAACCATGGCGCTTTCTTGTCGTCCAGAGTGAGGAACTTCGTCAGAAAGTTAAGAATACCGCCTGGGGAGCGTTTGGCAAGCTTCCGGAAGCAAGCCATTTTGTGATTATCCTTGCGAGGACAAAAGTTGATACAAAATATGACTCTGACTATCTGCAGGATCATTTTAGAAATAAGAAGAAAATGCCAGAGGAATTTATGGCAAATTACCTCAAGCGAATTGAGGAATTCCAAAAAACTGATTTTAAATTGCTTGACGGAGACCGCCCGCTGTTTGATTGGGCGTGCAGGCAAACATATATCGTTCTGGCCAATATGATGACAGCGGCTGCGCAAATTGGTATTGATTCCTGTCCGATTGAAGGATTCAATTTTGAAAATATGAACAAACTTCTTGCAGATGAGGGATTGCTTGATGATGGCCACTTTGGAATATCCGTCATGTGTGCGTTTGGTTATCGTGTAAAAGAACCGAATCCAAAGACCAGAAGACCATTGGATGATATCGTTAAATGGGTGTAAGAAACAAAATGTTTTGTCCCTGATAAAACAAAGAGCCAGGCATCTGCCTGGCTCTTGTCTTTAGGTAATATTTTTTAAACTTTCTTGATATTCCTTTCCCTTTTGCACATATGTATCAATTGATAGTTGAATCAGCTCCAAATCCTTATCTCCGATTTCCCTCACCACTTTTCCCGGTGCGCCTACAACGAGAGACCGCGGCGGTATTTTTTTACCCGCAGGTATCAAAGTATTGGCTCCGATGATGCATTCTTCTCCAATTTCTGCTCCATCAAGGATGGTTGAGCCCATTCCGATAATGCATCGTTTCTTGATGGTGCACCCGTGCAGGATGGCATTGTGGCCGACCGTGACCTCATCTTCAATAACGAGAGGAGAGCCCTCATAAAGATGACACGTGACGTTATCCTGGATGCTGCAGCTGTCGCCTATAGTGATTGTGTCTTCATCCCCGCGTAAAACTGCATTGAACCACACGCTGGAATTCTTGCCGATTTTCACATCACCGATGATAAAACTGCCGGGCGCCTGGAATACTGTTTCATCTACAACCGGTTTTTTATCGGAATAACTAAGAATCAATGAAAATCCCCCTTTTTCAATTGTCATAATTTTAGAACTAGTATAACATTAATTTAACGAAGGGGGAATTTTTGTGAATGGAATTACTTCTGTTCTTGGCATAAAATATCCAATCATCCAGGGTGGAATGGGGAACATCAGCAATGCTGTTTTAACGTCAGCTGTTTCTGAAGCCGGCGGCCTGGGGACAATAGGTGCCGGGACGATGCCAGCTGAAGAAGTGGAGCAAATTATTCTTGAAACAAAATCGCGGACATCGAAGCCTTTTTCGGTGAATGTTGCCTTGAGTGTTTCACCGAATGTGTTGGAAATCCTTCGCCTCGCTGTCAAACATAATGTGCAGGCAGTAACATTATCAGCAGGGAATCCCGCGCCATTCATTCCAAAGCTGAAGCAGGCTAGGATCAAAATTATTACCGTTGTTGCATCAGTAAAGCAAGCAAAGAAGGCGGAAGCTGCTGGTGCTGATATTTTAGTAGCCGAGGGGTATGAAGCTGCAGGAATTAATTCGAACCTTGAAACCACGACTTTGGCATTGATTCCTCAGATTGTTGCCCAGGTGAACATACCAGTTGTTGCGGCCGGTGGAATTGGCGACGGAAAGGGTCTTGCTGCCATGCTTGCACTTGGAGCGAGCGGCGTACAGATGGGAACAAGGTTCATCGCCACAAAGGAAGCTCCCTTCCATCAAAACTACAAGCAGAAGCTTTTGCAGGCTAGTGACCATGAAACAGTCATAGTCGGAAGGTCTGTGGGAAGAATTCGCAGGCTGCTGAATACTTCTTATGCAGGAAAACTGCTGGAAGCAGAAAAACAGGGTCTTACTCAAGAAGAATTCGCTGAACTGACAACTGAGGAAATACATAAAAAAGGTGCACTTGAAGGAAGCGAAGAAAACGGGTTCATGAATGGAGGCCAGGTGTCTGGACTGGTTTCTGATATCCCGACAGTACATGAATTATTGGATCGAATGGTTAAGGAAGCAAAAGATCGATTAAAGGCTGCGGAACGTTTACTATAATTTTAAAAAGTGTGCTCAAACAAAGAGCACGCTTTTTTTATGGTTTTTGGAAATATTGTTTTTTAATTTGAAGTCCTAACTAGGTACTTTTAAAAAAATAAAACACCAAAAGCCTGTAAAACGTGCGTTTCTTAATCGCTTTCGTGCATAAAAGCGAAAAAGTTAAATTATTTTTAAAAAACATCTTGATAGTTTGCTAAAGTGATGGTTTAATAATTAGAAATCATAACATACTAAATTTTCGGAATTTTATTGACTTTAAATTAAAGCTGGTGTTAATATAACGATATATTTACGGTGCTCATAGTGAATATCATACTTTTTGGAATCGCTTTCAAAAATTAACATCCAGAGAAACTTTACCTATTGTTTTAAATTTTGGTGTGTTCCGGCTGCTTGCATGTTTCAGACTACATAGTTTACTGCCGGTTTATAAATAATCAAGGGGGATTTTTATGAAAAAATCAGTAAAAGCTATTTCTCTTGTTCTTGCCAGTGCCCTGTTCATGGCTGGCTGCGGAGGAAATGAAGCATCAAATGGATCTTCAGACAAAGATCAGTACAAGATTGGCCTGACCCAATTCGCAGAGCATCCATCGCTTGATGCCGCAACCGAGGGCTTTAAAAAGGCTCTTGAGGACAAAGGGTTCAAAGAGGGAGACAATGTAACATATGACTTCCAGAACGCACAGGCAGACATGAATAACACGGCAAGTATCGCGAACAATTTTGTCGGTGATAAAGTCGACCTCATCTTCGCTAATGCTACACCAAGCGCAGTTGCAGCCCTTAATGCGACGAAGGACATTCCAATTATCTTCACCTCGGTTACAGATCCGGTAGGCGCAGGACTTGTCGAAGCATTCGATAAGCCTGGCGACAATATCACTGGTACTACCGATAACCATCCTGATGCTACAAAAAAGACGATTGATTTTATGACGAATGAAGTTGGTGCCAAGAAGATTGGCGTCATCTACAACGCTGGTGAACAGAACTCGGAAGTACAGCTGAAGGAAGTCAAAAAGCTTGCCGAAGCGAATGGAGCGAAGGTTGTGGAAGCCTCAATCTCAACATCAGCTGAAGTTAAACAGGCTGCAGAATCCCTTGTCGGACGCGTGGATGCTATCTATGTCCCTACGGATAATACGGTCGTATCTGCACTTGAATCTGTTATTTCTGTTGCTAATGGCAAAAAGATCCCGTTATTCGTTGGTGAGCTTGATTCCATGAAGCGCGGCGCAGTTGCAGCCAGCGGTTTTAATTACTATGACATTGGTTACCAGTCAGGCTTGATGGCTGCTGAAATTTTATCTGGCAATAAGAAAGCTTCTGAGATTCCTGTTGAACTTCCAAAATCATTAACACTGACAATCAACAAAAAGGCTGCTGAAGAGCAGGGTGTTGAAGTTAAGGAAGAATGGGGAGACGACGCAGAGTTTTACGAAGAATAAGAGAAAGGATGATTCAACTTGTTTACTTCAATATTTGGAGCTTTTGAGTCCGGCATTATCTATGCCATCATGGCTCTGGGTGTATACTTATCCTTTCGGGTACTTGATTTTCCGGATTTGACGGTTGACGGCAGCTTCGTAACTGGAGCTGCGGTCGCCGCCATCATGATTGTGAATGGTGCCAACCCATTTGCTGCTACGATGGTAGCCCTGGTTGCCGGATTCATCGCTGGTTGCTTGACAGGCATCATCCATACTGTCGGTAAGGTCAATGCGCTTCTGTCGGGTATCCTGATGATGATTGCTTTGTATTCTATCAATCTAAGAATCATGGGCAAATCGAATGTCCCGTTGCTGAATACAGATACTGCCATGACAGCGGTGAGGGACTTTTTCGATAAAACGGGAATTGACGGAATCTTCAATGGCATCCTGACGGCAATCGGCCTTGGGGACAGTCTTCCAAGGACATGGGGAATCCTCCTGTTCATGATTGTCGTTACGCTGGCTATTAAATTCCTCACGGATGCTTTCCTTAAAACAGAACTTGGACTTGCAATCCGGGCAACCGGTGATAACAAGAGAATGATCCGCAGTTTCTCATCAAATACAAACCTGATGATTATCCTTGGCCTTGGCCTTTCTAATGCGATGGTGGCTTTTTCCGGCGCTTTGATTGCACAGCAGGGTGGTTTTGCAGATGTCGGCATGGGTATCGGCATGATCATTATCGGTCTTGCTTCTGTCATCATTGGTGAAGCCCTGTTTGGTACAAAGTCGATTGCAAGAACAACGCTTGCGGTCATTGGCGGGGCGATCATCTACCGAATTGTTGTCACACTGGCATTAAGGGTAGAGTTCCTCGAGCCAGGCGACATGAAGCTGATCACAGCGATTATCGTAATATTGGCATTGACTGCTCCGAAAATGATAGAAAGCTACAAAGAGAAAAAACGGAAGGTGAAAAGACAGCTTGAGCACATGCAGATGGCAGCTGTTCCTTCTGATAGAAAGGGTGAGGCTGGTGCTGCACTTAAATCAGATTCATAGAGTCTTCAATGAGGGGACTCCAGATGAGAAGATAGCTCTGGACAATATTAACCTCACCCTGGATAAGGGAGACTTTGTCACAGTCATCGGGAGCAACGGGGCCGGAAAGTCAACGTTAATGAACGTCATTTCCGGTGTCATGCTGCCAGACCATGGTCAGGTGGAATTGGACGGCAAGGACGTAACCTACATGACCGAGTACAATCGCTCAAAATTGATTGGCCGTGTATTCCAGGATCCGATGGCAGGCACTGCGCCAAGCATGACGATTGAAGAAAACCTTGCTATTGCCTATTCAAGGAACAAGCGGCGCTCCCTGCGCCGAGGGGTGACGAAAAAACGTCGTGAGCTTTTCCAGGAGGTGCTTGAATCACTGCACCTGGGCCTGGAAAACCGCCTTAATGCGAAGGTTGGCCTATTATCAGGAGGAGAACGCCAGGCCTTATCCCTGCTGATGGCAACATTCACGGAGCCGTCCATCCTTTTACTGGATGAGCATACCGCTGCACTCGATCCTTCTCGTGCCGAGTTAATTACCAACCTAACAAAAGAAATCGTCGATAAATACCATCTCACTACACTGATGGTCACGCACAACATGCAGCAGGCACTCGATCTCGGCAACAGGCTGATCATGATGGACAAAGGCCAGATCATCCTGGAGGTAAATGAAGAACAAAAAGCAAAGCTGACAATCGAAGACTTGCTTAATGAGTTCCAGCGGATCCGCGGAACAAAAATGGCAAGTGACCGGGCATTATTAGGCTAGACAAACATGCGGTATTATAAAAATTGCGGTTTATAAAAAAAGCCGGAATTATTCCATTTTTTGGAATTATTCCGGCTTTTTTTTCGATTATTTATTTAATAGGTTTAATAGCACTAGGTTGAGTGGAGCGGAAGGTGCGTAGACTCCTCGAAAATGCTGCCGCATTTTCTTCGTGCGTGGGCAGGTTCACGGATGCCCAATCAATGTCCTGCGGGATCAGCGGGACAGGTGAGACTCCGCAGGCGCTTTAGCGCTGAGGAGGCTCACCGCACGCCCCAAGGAAGAATTTGATTTTTGAAAAAGCCGGCAGGTGGGCTTTTTCATAATTCTTCCCAGCGGAAAGCGAAGCAACCTGGAGTGGAAATCAACCGGACAATTTAACAAAGCTATCTTTTAACGACTTTTTCAGTGGCCTCGCTCAAATTAGCTGGTTGTTTTTTGTCTAGCTAAATATTATATCAAAATCATTTTTAAGAAAATACCAAAATTTCTTACAATTTATTGACCATTTATTTAACGAAATGTTATGATAACGTTAAATAAACGTTATACATATTTCCAACTTGGAAAGGTGGGATATGATGCGAGATGGCTTAATCGCTGGGCATACGGCCTCCATCAATGTCATTGTTACACCAGATATGTTTGCCCGCTTCGAGGGTGAAGTTGTCCATCCAGTATACTCCACGGTTTCAATGGTGTACCACATGGAATGGGTTTCACGGCAAATTATCATTCCCTTTTTAGAGGATCATGAAGAAGGAATGGGAGGTGCGGTCACTGTTAAACACATCGCCCCTTGTACCGAAGGAGCTGAGGTAATTATTACTGCAGCCGTCACTGGTATCCAAGACAATAACATACTTACTAATGTAAAGGCAGAAAGCAAGGGTCGCCTTATAGGAGTAGGGGAAGTAAAGCAAGTGGTCCTTCCTAAAAAGAAGATAAATGAATTGCTTACTGGAAGCTAAAATTTTTGTGCAAAAATGTAAGCGCTAACATGGTTTAACGGAATAAAGGGGGAAAGAAAAATGGATATGTTTGAACAAATTCGTGAGCACGAGCAAGTTGTTTTTTGTAATGATGAAGCAACTGGATTAAAGGCGATTATCGCGATTCATAGTACGCGGTTGGGACCAGCATTGGGCGGCTGCCGCATGTACCCTTATAAATCAGTTGATGATGCACTTGAAGATGTACTGCGGCTTTCAAAGGGCATGACGTATAAATGTGCTGCGGCAGACGTCGACTTCGGCGGAGGAAAGGCTGTCATCATTGGCGACCCTACAAAGGATAAGAGTCCAGAATTATTCAGGGCATTTGGCCAGTTTGTAGAATCGATCCAGGGCCGTTTTTACACAGGAACAGACATGGGGACGGATCCGGAAGACTTTGTCCATGCACTAAAAGAAACGAATTGCATCGTTGGCGTTGATGAAGTATATGGCGGAAGCGGAGACTCTTCAGTCCCAACGGCACAGGGCGTTATCTTTGGCTTGCAGGCAACAAGCAAGGCTCTCTGGGATACCGATGATTTGTCCGGTAAATCCTATGCGATCCAGGGATTGGGCAAGGTTGGTTACAAGGTAGCAGAATACCTCCTGGAAAACGGCGCAGACCTGTATGTAACAGACATTAATCAAAAAGCAATCGACCAGATCGTTAAGAAAGCGGAAGAAATGGGAGCAGGAATCAAAGTCGTTAACAGTAACGAAATCTATTCCCAGCCTGCGGACATTTTCATTCCGTGCGCAATGGGAGGAATCATTAACGATGATACAATTCCACAACTCCAGGTAAAAGCAGTCGTTGGTTCGGCGAACAATCAGCTCAAGGAAGAACGGCACGGCCACATCCTTCAGGAGAAAGGCATTCTTTATGCGCCTGACTACATCGTCAATGCTGGCGGCTTGATCCAGGTGGCAGATGAGCTATATTCACCAAACAAGGAACGCGTCTTAAAGAAAACGAAGGCAATCTATAATTCTCTTTTAAATATCTACAGGCAGGCAGAGAGTGAAGGAATCACGACTGTTGAAGCAGCGAATAAATTCTGCGAAAACCGGATCGAAGCCAGAACAAGACGCAACAGCTTCTTCTCCCATATGAAGCGTCCAAAATGGGCAGTGAGGATGTAATAGAATCATAGACTTTTAAAAAAGGGTGAGCCGATGGAAAAGGATTTTTCGATTTTTCAAGTGATGGACCAGAACGGAAACATTGTGTCAGAGGAACATAAAAATTTGGTGACTGAAGAGCGAGTGAAGAAATTTTATTCAGAAATGGTAAGGATCCGGACGCTGGACAGGAAATCCATCAGTCTCCAGCGGCAGGGACGAATCGGAACATACGCGCCTTTTGAAGGGCAGGAAGCTTCCCAGGTAGGAACGGCTCTGGCGCTTGACAGTGAAGACTGGATGTTCCCAACCTACCGTGATCATGGAGCGGCAACGGTGTTCGGCCACTCCCTGAGGAATATTTTGCTGTTCTGGAACGGACGGAATGAAGGCTGTGTGCCGCCGGATGGTAAAAAGATCTTTCCGCCGGCCATCCCGATTGCAACCCAAATTCCACACGCTGCAGGGGCAGCATTTGCCGAAAAGCAAAAAGGTACAAAGAATGCGGCCATTTGTTATTTCGGTGATGGTGCAACCTCGGAAGGAGATTTTCATGAAGGCTTGAACTTTGCCAGCGTCTTCAAATCTCCAGTGGTGTATTTTTGCCAGAATAATCAATACGCAATATCTGTCCCTATCAGCAAACAGATGAACTCCGCAACTATTGCACAAAAAGCTCTTGCCTATGATATTCCAGGTGTAAGGATTGATGGCAACGATGTTTTTGCCGTGTTTGCTGAAACGGAAAAGGCACTTAAACGAGCCCGAAATGGCGAGGGACCGACACTGATTGAAGCGATGACCTGGCGGTATGGGTCCCATACCACTGCTGACGATGCATCCAAATATCGTGATCAAGGTGAAAGTGCGCTTAAGCGAATGGAGACAGATCCTTTGCTAAGGCTGGAACGCTGGCTGAAAAATGAAGGGCTTTACGATGAAACATGGGTGAAGGAAGTTGAAGAGCAAGCAGCGGCAGAAATTGATGGTGCTGTACAAGAAATGGAGAAATTCCCTAAAGCTGACCCGGCTGTGATCTTTGACTATGTCTTTGAGAAACCTACATGGACAATCGAGAAGCAGAAGCGGGAGTACCTTGAACTGATCGGAGGTGAGTCATGATGGAAACAGCACTGCAGACAAAAACTTTGACGCTTGTCCAGGCGATAACCGATGGACTTGATACGATGCTTGGTGAAAGCAAGGAAGTCATCCTTCTAGGTGAAGATATCGGGAAAAACGGCGGAGTCTTTCGCGTGACTGATGGCCTTCAGGAGAAATATGGGGAGGACCGCGTCATCGATACGCCTTTAAGTGAAGCAGGTTTTGTAGGGGCAGCGATTGGCATGGCAGTGAACGGATTTCGTCCTGTTGTGGAAATTCAGTTCCTGGGCTTTATTTATCCTGCCTATGAACAAATCATGACCCATGCTTCGAGACTGCGAATGAGGACTCTTGGCCATTTTACGGTTCCAATGGTGATTCGCGCTCCTTATGGCGCTGGTGTGCGCGCACCTGAAATCCATTGTGACAGCACAGAATCACTTTTTACCCATATGCCAGGACTGAAGGTAGTCTGTCCATCCAATGCCTACGATGCAAAAGGACTGATGATCGCAGCTATTGAAGATCCAGATCCAGTTCTGTATTTAGAGCCAATGAGAAGTTATCGTTCCTCACGCGGTGAGGTTCCGGAAGGGAAGTATACAGTTGAAATAGGTAAAGGAAAGAAGCTGACAGAAGGCGAAGATGTGACGGTCATTGCCTGGGGCGCTATGGTACCGATAGCGATGAAGGCCGCTGAAGATATGAGGCAAAAGGGGATCAATTGCGAGGTCCTTGATTTGAGGACACTCTACCCAATCGACAAAGACCTTGTCATCGAGTCTGTGCAGAAAACCGGACGCACGGTGATTGTCCATGAAGCGCATGCGACAGGCGGTACTGGCAGTGATTTGATTTCTTTGATCAATGATGAGGCATTTCTTTACCAAAAGGCTCCGGCCGAAAGAGTGACAGGCTATGACACGCCTGTGCCGTATTTTGGGTTTGAGGATCATTATCTGCCGACGCCGAAAAGAGTCGCAGCTGCAATACAGAAAGTAATGAAGTTTTAGGAGGCGTGCCGATGGTTGAAGTAAAGCTCCACGACATTGGGGAAGGCATGACCGAAGCGGACATCAATTGTTACCTGGTGAAGCCAGGGGATTACGTCAAGGCAGATGATCCATTGGTTGAAGTCCAGACAGACAAAATGACCGCAGAGATTCCCGCTCCCCGTTCAGGTGTAATTAAAGAAGTGCTGTTAACCCCAGGGCAAACAGTGAAGGTAGGGACAACTTTACTGATCATGGAGGACAGCAGCAGTACAGGTAAGCCTTATGAGTCACAGAAGGTGGTTGATGCTGGAAAAGCAGAAGTTGACTCTGCAGAGGCTGCGGTAGCTGTTTTGGAGAGACCCGCTGCAAGTAAGGTGCCTGTAGGTGTTAGTGCACGACTGGGACAGATCCTTGCTTCTCCTTATACAAGGAAAGTTGCCCGGGAAAACGGCGTCAATATTATGGAAGTCAAAGGGACTGGACCAGCAGGCCGAATTACCGAAGAAGATATACTTGCCTTTGTTAATTTAAGGGATCAAGGGGTTGCGAGCAATTCGGAAGGTGGTTCCGAACAGCAGGTTCCGAACGATTCGCAACTAGCTTCCGAACAAGAGGTTCCGATGATTCCAAAACATGCTTCCGAATCGAAGGCTCCGAACGTTTCGGATGTGGGTTCCGAAGTAAAGGCTGCTGCTGGAAATGAGACAGGGGGCAAAGCTCAGGATATATTGCCATTCCGCGGGCGCCGCAAGCAGATTGCAAAAAAGATGGTCCAATCCATGTATACCATCCCTCACTGTACTCACTTTGAGGAAATTGATGTCAGTGAGTTGATCGCTTCAAGGGAAGAGATCAAGACTTCCGGAAATTCTATTTCTGCAACGGCATTTTTCATTAAAGTCCTTTCGATTGCGTTGAAGGAATTCCCGGTCTTTAATGCAAAGCTCGATGAGGAAAACGAAAGCATCCAGCTGTTCCGTGAACATCATATCGGAATTGCCGTGGACACGCCAGAAGGCCTGATCGTGCCGGTAATCAGAAATGTTGAGCGGAAGAATTTAAAGGAAATCCATAGTGAAATGAAGCGTCTGACAAAGCTCGCCCTTGATGACAAGCTTACGGTCAAGGATATATCAGGCGGAACATTCACGATCAGCAATGTCGGACCGCTGGGCGGCAGCATTGGCGCGACACCGATCATACAGCATCCACAGACAGCGCTTGTTTCCTTCCATAAAACTAAGAAGAGGCCGGTTGTGACGGATCAAGATGAAATTGCCATCCGATCTATCATGAATCTGTCAATGGCATTTGACCATAGAGTCGCAGATGGGGCAACAGCTGTTGCTTTTACAAACCGTTTCGCACAGTTGATTGAAAACCCGAAAATGATGCTATTGGAATTGATGTAACTTTCGATAAGTGCAGACTCTTTATCACACAAAAGCATTATAGCTTTACATCGTGCTCTTGAGAGGGCAGGGATAGTTACTATAGAATTATTTTAAATATTATAAATATTATTTCGGGAGGTTTTACAATGCAAGAGAAAGTAATGGTATCCGGCCAAACGACAGAGGATTTTTTTCCGGTACAGGATGTTGATTATTTAGAGCTATATGTAGGGAATGCCAAGCAGGCATCTCATTTTTTCCAGACGGCTTTTGGCTTTAAGGTAGTTGCCTATTCAGGCCTTGAAACCGGTAATCGCGAAACAACCTCTTATGTCCTGCAGCAGCGTAAAATCCGTCTTGTTCTTACTGGAACCTACAATGATTCATCTCGTGTAGCCCAGTTTGTCAAGACTCACGGCGATGGCGTCAAGGACATTGCGCTTGCGGTTGATGATGTCGAGAAGGCGTATGAGGGAGCGGTTAAGCGTGGAGCAATTGAAATCCAGCCGCCGCATGAAGTTTCTGATGAAAACGGTACGCTAAAAAAGGCAGTCATCGGCACATATGGTGACACCATCCATACACTTGTTGAAAGAAAAAATTACAAAGGTCTGTTTATGCCAGGGTTTGTTGAGCACGAAACAACAGTCCCTGTAAATGACTCAGGTTTCATCGGGATTGACCATGTTGTCGGCAATGTTGAAAGAATGGAAGAATGGGTCAACTATTATGCCAATGTCATGGGCTTCAAGGAAATGAAGCACTTCACGGATAAGGATATCGTGACAGAGTATTCAGCATTGATGTCCAAGGTAATGCATAATGGCGGCCGCATCAAATTCCCGATCAACGAGCCGGCAGAAGGAAAGCGCAAGTCGCAGATCCAGGAATACCTGGAATTCTACAACGGTCCTGGTGTTCAGCATCTTGCGATTTTGACAGAAGATATTGTCAGCACAGTAGCACAGCTACGTGCAAATGGCGTTGAATTCCTGAGCACACCGGATTCTTATTATGAAATGCTGTCAGAGCGTGTTGGCGAAATTGATGAAGAAATCGATAAGCTAAAAGAGCTTAGCATTCTAGTAGACCGTGACGATGAAGGCTATCTGCTGCAAATCTTCACGAAGCCAATCGTGGATCGTCCGACTCTCTTTATTGAAATCATCCAGCGAAAAGGTGCAAGAGGTTTTGGTGAAGGAAACTTCAAGGCTCTATTCGAATCAATCGAGCGTGAACAGGAACGACGCGGCAACCTTTAATAGCCGGGAGTGAAGGGGGCGAATCGCTCCCTTTTCGTACTTATAATTAGGTGCTTTCAAAACTGATATTATTGTCTAGCTCCAGCGCTTGTCGGGCTGACCAAGGCGCTTGCGCTTTTCTGATAGAAGTGGGGGATGAACATGAATGTAAAAGCAAGAGCGGAACTCGAAGGAATCACACCATACGCCCTCGGACAGACAATTGAGGAGATCAAAGAACAGTATGGACTTACTAAAGTAAGGAAGCTTTCTGATAATGAAAATGTGTATGGCACTTCGCCAAAGGTTAGAGAAGCAATCATGCAGGCATCTTCTGCGCTGGCATTCTATCCGGACGGATTGACCTCAGGAATTGTGGAGAAACTTTCAACCTTTTATAAATTGGACCAAAAGCATTTTCTTGTTTCGAACGGTTCAGAGGAAATCATTCGCCTTCTGGCAAGAGCATACATTGATAAAAATGATGAAGCGGTCATGGCGGAGGTAACTTTCCCTCGCTATAAAACGAATGTGCTGATCGAAGGCGGCAGGGCTGTCACCGTTCCGATGATCGACGGCAGGCATGATCTTAAAAAAATGCAGGAAGCCATAAACGAAAAAACAAAAATGGTATTCGTCTGCAACCCGAACAATCCAACCGGGACGATTGTCGCCAAACAAGAATTGCTTTCTTTTATCGATAATGTGCCTTCAAATGTGCTGATCATCATGGATGAGGCGTATTTTGAATACACAGATTCAAATGAATTCCTGGATACGATGCCATTACTTGATCAATATCAAAACATCGTCATCCTCAGAACTTTTTCGAAAATCTATGGCCTTGCCAGTCTGCGAGTTGGCTATGGCATCATGCATGAAAACATCGCGAAGGAGCTTCATAAAGTCAGGGATGTATTCAATGTGAACCAGCTTGCACAGGAAGCAGCGCTGGCTGCAATGGAGGATCAGGATTTCGTGAAAGACTGCGCAGCTAAAAATAGTGCAGAAAGAGCCTTCCTCAGTTCGAAGTTAAAAGAGTTGGAGATTGATAGTTTTCCATCGCAATCCAATTTCTTGTTTGCTTTTACGAATAGACCGGTTATTCAGAAGCTGACGGAAAATGGTGTGCTTGTCAGGCAGATGCAGCTGCCAGGGTACAAGGAAGCATTCCGGATCACTCTCGGCACTCATGAGGACCATGAGTTCATTTTACAAATCGTCAGCAAGCTTTTCCATGAAAGGGCGGTGTAAGCAATGGAAATCAATACAGAAAATCTCGAATGGAAAGACGCATACAAGCTCTTGCAAGGGTCTGTCCTGCCGAGGCCCATTGCCTTTGTTTCCAGCCGGGATGAAAACGGGAGCGCCAATCTGGCTCCATTCAGTTTCTTTACTGTTATCAGCGCGAACCCGATGATGGTCTGCTTTTCACCAATGAGAAGAGGGACTGACGGCGCGAAGAAAGATACGCTGAAAAATATTGAAAGCACAAAAGAGTTCGTCATCAATATTGTCAGTGAGGAGTTCGTCCAGCAGATGAATGATTGTGCGACGGAATTCGCATCAGATGTCGATGAATTCGTGGCTTCCGGACTGACCAAGGTTGACAGCGTGGCGGTTAGTCCATCACGGGTCAAGGAGTCTAAGGTCCATCTTGAGTGTATTCTCGATCAGGTCCTGCACTTTGGCGGGGAAGAAGCTGGAGCTGGCAGCCTTGTCATCGGCAAAGTTGTTCATGTCCATGTTGAAGATGGCCTTTATGAAAATGGCCGCATTAATTCTGAGAAGCTAAATCCGGTTGGCAGGTTGGCAGGCGCAACGTATACTCTGCCGCTGGCCAAAACCTTTGAACTGCAAAGAAAATAGGTGATGACATGAAATTCATTACGTTTATGAAAAAAGACGGAACAATAAGAGCTGGCTGGATCAACTCCAGGAATATGGCGGTTGATATGCATGAAGCATCGAATGGGACATTGCCTGACAATATGCTGGCATTCATTGAAAACCATGAGGCATTCATGGAGTATATCCGAGAAAACAAAGGTCTGATCGAGACGGGGAATGGTTCATATCCGCTGGAAGAGATAACCTTGAACGCGCCGCTCCCAAACCCTAAGAGCGTACGGGATTTTTACGCATTCGAGCAGCACGTAAAAACAGCGAGGGAGAACCGGGGGCTTGAAATGATTCCTGAATGGTATGAGATTCCAGTCTTCTATTTTACCAATCATCTTGCCATCAAAGGACCAGAAGATGAAATCAGGCGTCCTCAAGAATGCGAGTGGTTCGATTATGAACTGGAAATTGCCTGTGTGATCGGCAAGGAAGGTCGGAATATCAAAGCAGAGGATGCTGAACAGCATATATTCGGCTTTTTTATCATGAATGACTGGAGTGCCCGCGATCTGCAGCGTCATGAAATGAAAGTAGGCCTTGGACCGGCCAAGGGTAAGGATTTTGCGACTTCATTTGGCCCATATTTGGTCACGAAGGATGAGCTTGATTCTATCAAGGCGGAGAAAGGGTATGACCTTCAAATGACAGCTAGGGTGAACGGAAGGGAACTTTCGAATGGCAATGTGAAGGATCTCTATTACTCCTTTGGTGAGATGATTGAGCGTGCTTCCGCGGGGACGACCCTGTACCCGGGAGAGGTAATCGGCTCAGGTACAGTGGGAACAGGATGTATCCTGGAACTGGGTACAGATGTCCACCGCTGGCTTGAGCCCGGCGATGAAGTAGAACTTGAGATTGAAGGACTTGGTGTTTTGAAAAATAAAATAATCGAAGACTAGAAAGAAGGTGTATTTATGTATTACCGTCAGCTGGGGGAAATCCCAAAGAAACGCCATACCATTTTTAAAAAGGAAGACGGTTCGCTTTTTCGCGAGCAGGTAATGGGAACCAAAGGTTTTTCCGGCACACAGTCAATCCTTTATCATCACCATATGCCGACAGAGGTAGTGAAAAGTGAATTGATCGGCAGCTACATGCCTGAATATGAAGATCAAGAATCATTGAACCATCGGCACTTCCTGACCGACCAGATTACGAAAACGGGGGATGCTTTAAGTGGAAGGGAATATATTCTCGGTAATGACGACCTCCTGATTGGATACGCGAATATCACTGAAACGATGAAGCAATTTTACCGCAATGGTGATGGAGATGAAATGTTCTTTTTCCATCATGGATCCGGCAAGGTGGAAACGATGTTTGGAACTATAAACTACCGTCCTGGTGATTATGTCGTCATTCCAATTGGAACGATGCATCGTGTAGTGCCTGGAAATGCAGAAATGACCAAAGCGTTAATTGTTGAATCGTTTAGCCAGATCACGACTCCTCGACGGTACCGCAATGAGTATGGACAGCTGCTCGAGCACAGCCCATTCTGTGAACGTGATATCCGCGGGCCGGAAACGTTGGAAACCTTCTCTGAAAAAGGGGAGCATGAGGTGATCACCAAGACGCGCGGCCATCTGCATCGTCACGTGTTGAACCACCACCCGCTTGATGTTGTCGGCTGGGATGGCTATCTGTATCCGTGGGCGTTCAATATCGAGGACTTCGAGCCAATCACCGGCCGAATCCATCAGCCGCCGCCTGTCCACCAGACATTCGAAGGCCATAATTATGTGGTATGTTCCTTCGTGCCAAGGCTTTACGATTATCATCCTGAAGCGATTCCGGCACCATATTACCACAGCAACGTCAACAGTGACGAACTGCTGTACTATGTGGAAGGAAACTTTATGAGCCGAAAGGGAATCAAAGAAGGCTCGATTACATTACACCCTAGCGGAATTCCGCACGGACCGCATCCGGGCAAAACGGAAGCAAGCATCGGCAAAAAAGAAACTTTAGAGCTTGCCGTCATGATCGATACATTCCGGCCGCTGAAAACGGTGAAGAAAGCCAAGGGCATCGAAGACGACCAGTATATGTATACCTGGATCGAAAAATAAGTGAAGAAGGCCAATTCGCTGAAGAGCGGGTTGGTTTTTTTGTTGAGAAACTGGAAAAAATCGATGATTTTTTCCAGTTCGCCAATAAAATTTTATTTTCGCTAAAAAACTTGTGAAAATCGCCAATAAAATTAATTTTTCGCTAAAAAACTTGTGAAAATCGCCAATAAAATTAATTTTTCGCCAATAAACATGTGAAAACCGCTAATAAAATAAGGCTCTTTTCTCAAACTTTGTTGCTATTGACTACAAAATAGGATTGAATGGCCTATTTTTATTCGAAAAGTTTCCTCTTTTGTGAGAAAAGAGCATGCAAACTAAATACCGACCTGCAAAATGGCTTTCATTACGTTAAAATCGGCTTTAGCATTTTAACAACAATCTTTACGAAATAAAATAAAAAAATCGCCAATAAAATTGTCAGGATGCTGTTTTGAGGGTATATAAATGATGTATTTTTCCCAACTCAGTCAAATAATCGGAAAATCAATTGGCAATACTAACAAAATCGACTACGGATTAGGAGGATATGACGTGACTTTATCTATATTTGCCTTAGGCGGCATCAATGAAATCGGGAAAAACATGTATGTTGTCCAGTATGAAGATGATATTTTTGTGATTGACTGTGGAGGGAAGTTTCCAGATGAGAGTTTATTGGGGATTGATTTGATTATCCCGGAAATGACATATCTTGAAGAAAATAGAGAAAAAATCCGCGGCTTGATTGTCACTCATGGACATGAGGACCATATCGGCGGTGTCCCTTATTTTTTCAAGAAGCTGAAAGCACCGGTTTATGCAACAAATTTCACTCTCGGTTTAATCGAGCTGAAACTGAGTGAACATAAGCTTTTAAGAGGAACTGAACTCAACACAATCAATTCAGATTCAGTATTGGATTTCGGAAAGGTGAAGGTTTCTTTCTTCAAAGTGAGCCACAGCATCCCGGATTGCATGGGGATAGTTTTCCATACGCCTGAAGGGAATGTTGTCCATACCGGAGACTTCAAATTCGACCTGACGCCGGCTAATGATGAACAATCTGAAATTCATAAGATGGCGAAAATCGGAACAGATGGTGTTCTTGCTCTGTTATCAGAAAGCACGAATGCTGAACGTACTGGTTTGACGCCATCAGAAAGAATGGTGGCCAGCCATCTTGAAGAAGCCTTCATGAAAGCGGAAGGTAAAATCTTTGTTTCGACTTTTGCCTCTAACGTGAACCGGGTTCAGCAGGTTGTTGAGGCAGCAATCAAGACGGACAGGAAGCTTGCTTTGCTTGGCAGGAGTATGGTCAATGTAGTCGATGTGGCGATCGAAAGAGGGTACTTGAATGTTCCTGAAGGAATGCTGATACAACCAAATGTAGTCGACCAACTGGATCCACATAAAGTTGCCATCCTGTGCACTGGCAGCCAGGGAGAGCCAATGGCCGCGCTTTCCCGCCTCTCAACAGGAAACTATCGCGATGTTTCGGTATATCCAGGAGATACCGTCATCATGGCGGCATCCCCGATTCCCGGGAATGAAAAGGATGTATCCAAGATCATCGATAATTTGTTCAAGCTCGGCGCGAAAGTCATTTACGGCTCCGGCAGCACTACCGGCATGCATGTTTCCGGACATGGATACCAGGAAGATCTCAAGCTGATGCTGACTTTGATGCAGCCTAAGTATTTCATCCCGATTCATGGGGAATACAGGATGCTGCATCACCACCGCTTGCTGGCGGAATCTGTTGGTGTAGAAAAAGGAAATACATTTATCGTTAAAAATGGTGATATCGTTGACATTGAAAATGGTGAAGCGCGCCAGACACGAAATATTCCAGCAGGTGATACCTATGTCGATGGAGTAAGTGTCGGGGATGTCGGAGAAATCGTACTAAGGGACAGAAAGCAGCTATCGGAGGACGGAATGCTGGTTATTGTCCTTACATTAAGCAAAGCTGAACGGAAAATCATTTCCGGGCCCGATACAATCTCAAGAGGTTTTGTTTTTGTGAAAAACTCCGAGGACCTGATGAGAGACGTAAACAATCTTGTGACGAAAACAGTGACGGAACTTCAAGAAGATAATGTCCATCGCTGGAATGTCATTAAGCAAGGGATTAAAAAAGCAGTCGGCCAGCATATCTTCCAAAAAACAAGAAGAAGGCCGATGATCTTGCCGATTATTATTGAGATTTAATTCCATAGTGGACCAGGTACTCACTTTGTGCCTGGTCCATTCTGTTGACATGACACTAAAAGGTGTTATATATTAAGAAAGTGACACCAAATAGTGTTATTTAACCTATGGAGGGCAAAACATGGATGCACAAAGAGAAATCCGTAAAACAATCATTCTAAATGCACCAATCGAAAAAGTATGGAAAGCAGTCGCGACATCTGAAGGGATTACTGCCTGGTGGATGCCGAACACATTTGAACCGGAGCTTGGCAAAGAGTTCATCCTCCACGCAGGTCCTTTTGGAGATTCACCATGCAAGGTAACGGAATTGGATCCGCCGAATCGTCTGGGCTTTGATTGGGGGCAGGATTGGCACCTTCTATTTGAACTGAAGGAGCTGGAAGGAAAGACTGAGTTCACATTAATCCACTCCGGTTGGGACCCTGATAAGGTCACTGAGTTTGGCCAGCCTCATAATGTTATCCAGGGAATCATGGATAATGGCTGGGACAAAATCGTTAACGAAGCACTTCCAGCCTACATCGAGGGCTAACATGTCAGCTTCACATGCAAAACATGATGTTTTCCAGGCTGTTGCAGACCCTACTCGCCGGAAAATACTGAAGCTTCTCGCAGACAAGGAGATGCCGGTTGCGTCCATAACCGAAAAATTTCCGATTACGAGGACGGCTGTAAACAAGCACTTATTTGTACTTTCTGAAGCAGGTTTGGTAACCAGTAAAAAAATTGGACGTGAAACGCGCTATTCATTACAGCCAGAACCGCTTCAGGAATTGCAGGAATGGCTTTCGTTTTTCGAGATATATTGGGATAACAAACTATCAGCATTGAGAAATTTCGTGGAATCGGATGATGACTAAGTTCCGGGTGTCCTGGATGGAAGCTTACTCTTCTATTTTAGAACTTCGAGCATGGAGAATTCTCCATGCTTTTTGTATTCCTGCTTAACAAATGTGGAGATAAGGTCTACACTATTAATTATTGATTACCGCATCTTCGAGGAAGGAGCAGGCCATGGATCTCAAACTAAATCTAAAAGTCATCAAGGAATTATGCGGTACTGTTTCCTTCAAGCGTGGGGATGCGTTTTACCGTGCGGATAAAGTAGAATTCAAAGACTACAATGATAAAAGGCTGAATGCAACAGTTACAGGGGCGGATGTATTCCATGTCATTGTCACGAAAACCGGTGATGGCCGTTTCACAACGGAGTGCACTTGTCCGAAGCTTGCTTCTGTCAAACATGAATGCCAACATGTAGCCGCGGTCCTGCTGGCGATTTTGGATGAGCAAAAGCATGGGTCATCACAAGCACTTAAGAATATTGATCATCCAGGAAGTGAGCTGGCTGAAGGGCTGCTGACCATTTTCAGTGAAGGGCCACGAAGAACAAGCGGGCACCAGCTCCATTTTGAAACAAGAAAATCCTTGAATACAATATTCAAAATCGAGCCAGTTGAAACAAGCGATCAGCAAATGATGCTTGGGGTTTCGATAAGTATTGGGCCAATCGAAATCGTGGATATTCCCGGATTCCTGATGAGTGTTGCGAATCGGGAGTCAGCATCGCTATCTGATTTATTCACCTATGATCCTAAGCTTCATTGTTTTCATAATGATATTGATTCAATCATTAATATACTTATCCAAATTGTCCAGGACTCAGAATTATTGATCGATAGCAATAATAACTCCTCTGTCATAATCATTCCGCCATCCTTTTGGCACCAGCTACTGCAGCTGCTGGAACAGGCTCCGGATGTTAAGTTGAAAGAGCATGGCCAGGTCACCGGGCTGTTTTCGGTTTCCAACGATAGTCTTCCGCTTTTGTTCAATTTTGAGAAAGTTACGGAGAAAGACTATTCCTTAAAAATTGCCGGAATCTCTGATCTGATCGTCCTTCATAAATATGACCTCGTTTGGTCGAAAGCCCGGTTAATCCAGCTCAGTACCGAGGATTGCAGCAGATTATTTGAACTGAAAAATATGCTTGCCCAATCAAGAACGGATAGCATACCGATTTTACAGGATCAAATGGGTTTCTTTGTCGAAAAAGTCATACCAGGCCTGCGCCGGATTGGGGAGGTTCAAATTGACGGCGATATAACGAAACAATTTTTAACAGAACCGTTGGCCGCAAAGCTGTACCTTGATCGCGTGAATAACCGGTTACTTGCAGGGATTGAATTCCAGTATGGAAAAATCGTTTTCAATCCGCTTGAGGAAAGGGAACCCAAAGTGAATTCTCTGCTAATCAGGGACATGGCAAAGGAGGATCTGATTCTGGACTTGTTGGATGAAGGTTCATTCGCAAAAACGGATGGCGGTTATTTTTTGCATAACGAAGAGCTGGAATATGAATTTTTGTATCACCTCTTGCCGAAGCTGCAAAAGCTTGTACAGGTATATGCTACGACAGCTGTCAGAAGTCGTATTTTCAGGGAGCCTGCCCGACCGCAAATACGTGTCAAGGTGAAAAAAGAGCGGACAAACTGGCTTGAATTCAAGTTTGAAATGGAGGGGATTCCTGAAAAACAGATCAGGGATATCCTCGAAGCGCTTGAGGAAAAGCGGAAGTATTATCGTTTACGCAATGGTGCACTTATGTCTCTGGAAACGAGGGAATGGGAGGAAATCCAGCGTTTCTTAAAAGCTGGGCCAATCCAGGATGAAGATTTTGAGAAAGGGTTGAATGTTCCGATTGTCCGGGGGATGCAAATGCTGGAATCATTCGAGGATGGATCTGTTCTTAAATTAGAGGATTCATTCCGCAGTTTTCTGGAGGAAATAAGCACCCCTGGAAAAGTAAAATTTGAGGTCCCGGATAACCTGGATCCGATATTGCGTGAATACCAGAAACAAGGTTACCAATGGATGAAAACTCTCGCTAGTTATGGATTTGGCGGTATCCTGGCAGATGATATGGGACTTGGTAAAACACTGCAAAGTATCACGTATATTGCATCAGAACTAGCCAATGTAAGGGACAGGCAACAGCCGGTGCTGATTGTCTGTCCATCTTCGCTCGTTTATAACTGGCTCAGTGAATTCCTGAAATTCACTTCTGAGATTCAGGCAGTCATCATCGACGGCAATAAGGAGGAGCGTGCCAAACTGCTAAATGATGCTGCGGGTATTGATGTGGTCATTACCTCTTATATGCTGCTGCGAAGGGATATTCACCTGTACGAAAAAATCAAATTCCACACTGTGTTTTTCGATGAAGCACAGGCATTCAAAAATCCGTTGACTCAAACAGCAAAAGCTGTGATGAACATACAGGCAAACCATCGCTTTGCGCTGACCGGTACGCCGATTGAAAACTCAACAGAGGAATTATGGTCTATTTTCAGAGTCGTGTTCCCTGAGTTGTTCCAGGGGTTGAAGGAATTCAGTAATCTGACAAGCAAAGCCATCGCCCGCAGGATTCGCCCATTTTTACTGAGAAGGGTAAAGGAAGAAGTGCTTGGTGAGCTTCCAGAAAAAATTGAATCAATCGATAGAGTGGAGTTGCTGCCTGAACAGAAAAAGCTTTATGCTGCGTATCTGGCAAAACTTCGCCATCAAACGCTGAAGCAGCTGGATAAGAATACAATCAGAAAGAACCGGATCAAAATTCTGGCTGGCCTCACACGATTAAGGCAAATATGCTGCCATCCAGCTTTGTTCGTAGACGGATACAAGGGCGACTCGGCAAAGCTGGAACAGCTGAAACAAATCATCGAGGAATCCAGGTTTGCCGGAAGAAGAGTTCTCATATTCTCACAGTTCACGAAAATGCTCGACTTGATTGGCAGGGAATTGGCATATGAGGGCATTCCGTTTTTTTACCTGGACGGACAGACACCTCCTGAAGAGCGAGTGGAAACGTGCGAAAAGTTTAATGCCGGAGAACGGGACTTTTTCCTGATTTCCTTAAAAGCCGGAGGCACAGGCTTGAATCTGACTGGAGCTGATACAGTAATTCTTTATGATCTATGGTGGAATCCGGCTGTCGAGGAACAGGCCGCGGACCGTGCCCATCGAATGGGACAGAAAAATAAAGTCCAGGTCATCAAATTGATTGCCAGAGGTACAATCGAAGAAAAGATGAACGAGCTCCAGGATAAAAAGCGGAACATGATTGAAGAAATTATCGAAGAGAAAAGCTCAGCTTCACTGACAGAAGAAGATATCCGTGAAATTTTACAGATTTAGCTTTAGTTGAACTAAATAGGATATCGAAGAGTCCCAGCTCGTATAATAGCCAACAGGAAAGCCCCTATGTGACGAATAGGGGCTTTTCTTCATTATTTTGTTACTTCGTTATCCAGATAGGATCTCAATGTTTGCTGTAACGTACCTTTGGTTTCTGCTTTTTGATCAAAAGTGATTCCTGCATGTATCATTTTTCTAACAAGCTCGGGACTCATTCCGGTAATGACAGCGTTTGAACCCATCATCGACACGCCGCTCAAGACTTTTTGGAAATGGGAGATCACGTTCATTTCCATCTCAGCAATTCCTGAAAGATCGATAATCAATGTTTGGACTTTCAGCTTTGAAATATCCATAAGTACCTTCTCTTCGATAATTTGCATTCTGTAGTCATCCATCATACCGATTAGAGGAAGTACAGCAACAGAACTGCTGACTGGAATAATCGGGACTGATAAGTGTTCAACCAATTTCCTCTGCGAGTTAAGCAGTTCATCTTTGTACTTTGTATAAGTCAGGAAGAATGTATTTAGGAATTGGTCAACTCGGTCATTGATCCTTTTCTCAAGCTGGAAGAATTCCTCACGATCAGAAAATCGGTTATATGTTTGATCATATTTGTTTAGGAAGTGCCACAAAGTTCGGCGAATGGCCTGAATCCATTCCAACTTGAAAGCAACAGTCAACGAATGTTCAGCCCAGGCAATCCCTTCTTGTTCAGCAAAAGCAACCAGATTCTCTTCCTGCTGCTCCACTATGTAGACAATTAACTTTTCAGCGTTCTTTAAAAGGTTGATATTTCCTTTTTGAAGAATCTCATTAATCTTCGAAGCTACATTCACCGCTTCTGATAATAAGTGTTGTTCGAAAAGTTCCCTATTGGATTGAATGAAATCGGTCACTTCATCTCTTTGGTTAAAAGTTGATTCCATTTTTTTTGCACTCCCCAGCAAATTTATTTAACACTATCTAGATAGGTTTAAGTCTCCTTAATTTAACTGTAGCAAAGTGAACTCTAATAATCCAATATTAGACAGCCTGATATTCATTTTTTTGCAGGATATATGCTCAGGAAAACGAATAAATTATTTAGAATATATTTTAGGATTCATCATTTAGCAAGATGAAGGAGGGAAAAATGGGGTGGTTCATCATTGTCATTACGGCTTACTTACCGAAATTTATCGGATTCATCGCCGTCTGGATTTTCTGAAAAAAGAGGTCGAGCGCTTAAGCAAGGAAAAGGAAGTTGTATAACATGAAACAAGAACAAGAGATGATTGGCCAGCTTCTTTATTGGGCCGGCCAAAATGCAAATATCCGGACTGTGCTGATGACAAGTTCCCGAGCAAATCCACATGCGTTCACCGATCTGTTCACCGATTTTGATTTCGAGATTTTCGTGAAGGATTTAGATGGTTTTACCGAGGACGATGGATGGCTTGATCAATTTGGTTCTCTCATAAAAAAAGTGGTTTTGGAGGATGGCAATTGGCGAACGAGACTAGTCCTATACGAAGATGGAACAAAGATAGATTTTCAGATTACGACGAATGATTTTGTTAAACACCTTGCTGCCATGACTGTACTGCCAAAAAAATATGACAATGGCTATAAAGTCTTGTTAGATAAGGATGGAATTACAAAAGGAATCCCGGCCCCTTCTTATCAATCATATATAACAAAGAAGCCGTCAGCGGAAAAATTCGCCGATATTATCAATAGTTTTTGGGGAGATACCGCATACGTCGCGAACAGCCTCTGGCGAGATGAACTTTATTTTACAAAATACATGCTTGATAATGTCATACGATTCCATTATCTCCAGCCGGTTATTGAATGGCATCTTGGAGTAAAGCATGAATGGAGCGTAAATCCTAATAAGTTCGGGCGATGGTTCAAACGTTATCTGGATTCAGAAACATGGGCAGAACTGGAAGGGACTTACGCAGGACCAGGGAATGAGGAGAACTGGGAGGCTCTTTTCCGGACAGCAGACCTTTTCAGCCGCCTGTCACAGGAAGTCGGGAAGAGTTTGGGTTATGAGTACCCAATGGAATATGAGCAGAAAATGAGGATGTACTTGATAAAGGTGAAAGATTTGCCGCAGGATGCTAAAAGTTTTACATAGTATAAAGACTGCCTGTGTATAATCGCAAGGCAGTCTTTTACATATTAAAAATGATCTAAATATATTTTCTCTTCGAGACCTGTTTTTGCGGATATAAATTTTCCCTCGTCAAAGTACTGCAAATCCGGTTCCATGTAAACCAATTCAAAATTTCCAGTTAAAGCTGAGTAAATGACAACAGCTTTTTTGTCACCAGTTTTGTCAGATGAAGCTTGGAGGTTGACTGCATCCAGTTGTTCGAAGGAAGGAACATCGGGATTGTGGTGAAAGCTCTCGAGTTCGCCGTTCCTGGCATTAAGGTTAAGAATAGTTTCGGTTTCAAAAGGTGTATACAATGTATAACCTTGAACTTTTGGCACAGCTTTGAAGCTATAAACCTTGTATCTAGAATCATTAGCTGAGGAGTTAAAATTAAAGCCTAAGGAAACGAGTTCAAGATTTATATCTTTTCCGTAAATTTTTTCTAGATATAACCTAGCTTTTTTTTCGGCTTCTTCCTGATTCATGATTGGTCCATCGGTTAGCGGGCCAGTATCTCCAAAATATTCAGTGATTTGGCCGGTGACTGCATCGATCTCTCCGCCATAGCCATTTTTATTCTCAAAACGATAGACATATATATCATTTACCGGGCTTACTTTTTCCAATTCAAATTCATCTTGCTCAATTTCCAGAGAGTCGGAAATTCGGCTTTTTAATTCCGGTTCCTTCAGGGGCTCGACCTGATCAGCCATCTTATGAAAACGAGTATAACTGTAGGTTAATAAGTTTACGTTTTCATAAAACTTATCCATCTCCTTAACATCTAAAATGTGAAGATATGAGCTGTAGCCATGGTGGGTTTTTTCATAGTCTTCCCTAAAATCTTGCCTGTGACTTTGTAAATATTCTTTTAGCGCCTGGTATGCTGTTTCATCCGTTTCAGACCACCTGCCCTGGTTAAAGCGGGTTTTCATCACTTCAAGCATCGCATTCAGTCTTTGAGTATTCAGGATGAGAAAGAATTCTGTTGAATTTTTATTGTACTCTTCGATAAAATTCATATGATCTGTAAGTTTATTATTATATTCAAAGAAACGATTCATTTCATAAGAGTCAAAATTGATTTGGTCTTTGTTTTTCACTACATCAATTACTCTGTCCATTTGCCCGAGAACATCATAATAGCCATCGGTAGCCATGAACAATTGTTCTCGCTCATTGATGTAATCGGTAAATACCATGGAAAAAAGGATGCCGGCAAGAACGACAGAAATGAGCCTTAAACGATTCAGTTTCATTTTTAAAATGATTTTATCATCAAGGGCTTTTGATACAGCCGGCTCTACCATGTCATTTATTTGGATTGTCTTTTCGCCAGTTTCGTAAAACTTCTTGCACGCCTCACATTCCTCCAGATGTCCTTCAACTGCTGTTTTCACAGAAGGGGTTAAGTCATTTTCTATATATAACGGATATAGATCCTGGACCACTTCATGTTCCAATTTCATTCTCCATCCTCCAATTGCTTGTAGAGTTCTTTGAATTTTTTTCTGGCCCGGTACAAGCCAACCTTTACCTGGCCAATTGTTTCGTTTGTGATCTCGGCAACTTCTTCATAAGTAAGATCGTTCACATCCCGTAAAATGATATACGTTCTGTAATTTTCAGGCAGCTGCAATAACGTCAGCTCAATTGCATTCTGGTCATCTAAACGTTTGAATTGATCGGGCTGCTGAACTAAGTGCTGGTCAATCTTATCTGATTGAAGCTCCATGCTGGTTTGTTTCTTCTTGCTGAAATTGATATATGTGTTTCTTGCAATTTTAAAAAGCCATGTTTTTAATGAGGACTCACCGCGGAAGCTGGAAAGTGACTGAAAGGCCTTCAAAAATGTATCCTGGGTAAGATCTTCAGCAATATGCTGATTTAACGTCGAACGGTATAGGTACAAGAAAATCATATTCTTATATTTTTCGTATAATTCAATCCTCGGGTCTGACATTCCATCCCCCTCTCTAGAAAACATAGACAGTTAGCATTACCAAAAGTTACACATTATTTTATTTTTTTTAGAAAAGTGAGTTGAGAATTTAAAACCAGATGGTAAAATTAGCTAAAAGTGTATCTGCACTTAATAATAACATCGGTACAGAATGAATGTTTTGCAGAAGGACAGGGGGATTTTTTATGAAATTGACCTTAAGGCCTATAGCTAAGGATAGTTGGGAAGAGGCAATACAGGTAAAGGTTAAGGAAACTTCAGACAGGTTTGCGGTCAAAAGAGAAAAAGCTGTCAGAAGAATGGCCAACTTCAGACAGGCTTGACTCATCAAACGATGAAAAGCTGTCAAAAGAAAGTCCAACTTCAGACAGTTTGCGGACAACCGATGAAAAGCTGTCAAAAGAGAATCGAACTTCAAACACTTTCGGGGTCAACCTTAGTAATGTCAGCAATCATTCCAAATCAACGTTCCAATTGAACTTTTGTTTAAAAAAAGGAAACACTTTTCCCATAATGCCAAACGCAGTAATTACCTGATTCCTGGTTTGTCTCCAAATATCCGGTATGAAATGATTCTTGTGACAAAACTTGCCAGCGATCCGATAAGTGCACTTCCAATAATATCAGAAGGGTAATGGTGACCGACCCAAATCCGGGAAAAACCAGTTAGAGCAGACAACCACGTCATCAATATTCCTAACTTGCGATGGAACATCAGTAATGTAGTGGAAGCGGCAAAGGCCAGAATAGTGTGCTTACTCGGGAAGGATGAATCATTTTTTGAAGGAATCAGAATACCAACCCGTCTTTTCTTGAAGGGCCGAGGTCTATAGTAAAAGATTTTAATGAAAAATTGAATGACTAAACTGATAAAAACAGAACTCCCTGTTTCAATGGCAATCCGCTTGTTGCGTCGGTTCTTAAAAAGAAGTAAGGCTGTTATAAGAATATAGACATAACGGATCCGATTAGAGACGAATATCATTAATAAATCCACTGGCCTATTATGGCCGGAAAATCTGGTAATCAACTGGAAAAGATTAAGGTCCATAAAGTTTCTCCTTATATTTTTAACCTTACTTTTCCCTGGCTGGTTCTAAAAATGTACAAATAAAGGAGGAGATTAATAAATGGAAGCAAAGGTTGTAAAAAAAGAAGCATTCAAGGCTATAGGAGTGAAATGGGTCGGCACTTTTGAACAGGCAGCCAAAGGAGAAATTAAAGTATTTCACAAGAAGTTTCTAAATAGCAAGAACCAAATAAAGTATGCTGTAAATGCTGAAAATATTATTGGTCTGTCTTATGACAACACAGAAAATGGCTTTACCTATTATCTGGCACTGGAAGTTGAAGAGGCGACAGCTATCCCTGAAGGAATGGAAATCATCTCGGTTCCTGCCTGTACATATGCCATAACTGAGTATAAGGGGGCAGCGGTTTCTGAAGCTTATACAGGCTTGTATACATGGATAAAACAAAATGAATATACTTTAAGACAGAGTGATTTAGAGCATTTGGAAGAGTATCCAGGGAGTTTTGATCCGGTTACTGATGTACCGGAGCTTAAAATCAATATTCCGATTAAGGGGATTTAAACGAGGGCTTTATTAGGGGATGAAGAGGGGCAAATTAAAATTTTCCCAAGTTCATTTTCATCAAAAAAAAAACAAGCACTTTGGAAGCTGCTTGACCAATGGCGTTAGCAAACTTCTTTCTCTCAGGCTGAGGTGTTGGTATTTTCATTTGCCAATATCCTCCCCACCCTGGTTGCCGCTTCCTATTCGAAATAATTCAAGTCCTCTTAGTAAGGCATCACCCCCGAAACCAGCCATGATGGACATCAAAAAGACTCTAAGCAGTGAATCAGCTTCGGATGATACCACCAAAAGTGCGGCGGCTAGTGATCCTGTGAGGATTTCTTCCATGAAACCCAGGTAAATGAATTTTTTAGTCCTTCTCGGCATGATGATCTTGCCTCTTTTTCTAACATGAGCTGTCAGTCCAACAAATCCACCGATGAGCATTGCGAAAATAACGTTTTCTAACATGTTCATCACTCTCCTAAAGTCCAGATTTTTGTTGGTTCTACCTTAGCTAACTCTAGGTGTATTACTATTATACAAGTAGTAACAGTGGAAAAGTATGCGTAAATTTATCGAATTTTCAGTAAATTTAAATGGTAAAAACTATGTGTAACTTTTTGGTAAAATTTATTAAAAGGGACCTTTTAAAAAAGTTACAGGCCTTTTGTCATAAAGATTGTATTTAATTGAGTGTATCGGAAATGGAGAAGAGTAATTGGAGGGAGATCACAAATGTTTGTTCTTAATGTCGAAGGTGCGGTGTACAGAGAGGGAAAGTGGCTTATCATTGAACGGAGTACCAAAGAGGAACACGCAGGAGGACTCCTTTCGCTTGTTGGAGGAACGGTAGAAAACGAAGGATTCTCAACAGGTTTGCTTGAGCGAACTTTGAGACGGGAGCTCTTTGAGGAAGTGGGCATCACCATAAAGGATGATGTTAAATATGTACGCAATTCTTCATTTGTTCTCCCGGATGGAAGGGTAGTACTCGATGTTGTATTTTATTGTGAAATTGCCGGTGGCGAACCATACCCAAAAAGCAAGGATGAAGTTGAAGCAGTTTTTTGGATGACAGCAGCAGAAGTTTTTGCTCACGCAAAGGCTCCTATTTGGCTAAAGGAAAGCATTGAAGAGGCTGATATTCAAAATAATAAAATTGAACTCAAATGACGATTCCGCCTTTTCCAGGTGGTTTTTTTTTTTACCTGAAAAAGGGGATATGTGTAAGTTTAGCGAATAAGTAAGTGTATTTTTTTACTTTGAAAAGTGGGGTTGCAGAATGAACGCTGAAGAGGAGTTATTGAGGCAGGTTTTTTCGGTACTATACACAAATAAACGATGTATTTTAGGTATAGATGGTCTTAGCAGGGCAGGAAAAACAACTTTTGTGAAGAGAATCGCTTCAATGCTTACGGAAAAGGAAATTGAAAGTACAGTCATTCACTTGGACGACCATATTGTAGGGCGGTCGAAAAGGTATAATACCGGCCAGGAGGAGTGGCAGGAGTATTATAACTTACAGTGGGATGTAGAGTCTCTGGTGAAATCCTTATTTGAAAACTTGATTCATTCAGATGAAATTGAACTCCCATATTATGATAATGAGACGGACCAACATGTTAATAGAACGCTGAATCTGGCTTTAAAAAAAGTAATAATCGTAGAAGGGATTTTCCTCCAGAGAGAGGAATGGAGAGCATTTATTGATTACACCGTTTTTATAGACTGTCCACGAGATGTAAGGTTTGCGAGGGAAAGCAGTCAAACTCAACTGAACATTGAAAAATTCAGAAACAGATACTGGAAAGCAGAGGACTACTACATGGAAAAGCTTCGTCCCGCAGAAAAAGCTGACCTAGTTATCCCTTATTCTCAATTGATGAACGATTAACAAAGAATTGCAGGTGAAGAGAAGTGAATTGGAAAAAGCTTTTAAGTTTTGGCAAAAGTAAGGAAAATAAAATCAATATTGAGAAATGCGGAATCTCAGAAGAGGCAATGACAATTGTCAAAAGAAATTCGGATGGTAAATTGCATCCTTTTTACAAAGGAGATTTGTATACTGAGAAGCGTGTTGAAATTGCAGGGATTTACGTGGATGCCAAACAGGCAGAAGCGGAACTGCTGGTTTTAAAACTAAGGGAGGAACTTATGGCAATAAACTATTTGGCTTTTATTTGCGATTCCGAACGTGAAAAAATCGGCATTATCCCTGGTTCAGACCAGTTTGAGATCCTGCAGCTCCAGCAGACGAATGGGGATAATTATAATATAAGCAACGAAAGGGTTATATCTAAACTAAGGGAATGGCATAGTAGCCATCCGATCACCGTAATTGGTGCGGACTACGATTGGGTGGAAGCGAATTTTGATGTTTTACCTGAAGGCAAAGAGCTAAAAACACTGGCAAGAGAAATTGCTGAATTCTGTCCTGATATCGTGGAACAGGGAACAGGAAGCGTTAATGGATTAATTGAAGCGATCACAGAAACAAAAAAAATGGATTTATGGTGGGACTGAAAATGCTAGAAAAAGTGCTGCGGGACAGATTGGTATGGATATCCATTTTTATTGGCTGGATAGGCGTTACAGTTACTCCTTTTTTTGATTCTGTCATTGTAACCCCTGATTATGATTTGACAAAGCATAGACTTGGGCTCCCTCTGCCGATTATTGAACAGAACACCTGGTTGTCACCCTTGGAGGATGCTTTCCCGTTTGAATTGGGATTAGTGAGTCCGCTGGAGAATCCTACGAAGGTATTAATAGGGAACTATTTATTCCTTGTTGTGGCAGCTGTGTGTGCTGTTTATGTGATTCTTTTAGGTATTGTGTCTTTATGTAGAAGGGTTCGGTGATGTTTGATGTCTAATGATCTCTCTATGAAATTCAGGAGATTTGCGGTTCATGAATGCAGGGAATCAAGTCCGTTATATGAGTTTCTTTCTTTAAAAATTGCTGAAGACGGAGAGATGCTGGAACTTGCATCTTCGGCAAAGAATGGGCAGCCTGTGCCCAATTTGTTTTTTGGAGCGGTGCACTATTTAATATTGAAAGGGTTTAAGCATAGACTGTCTGCTTTTTATCCTAGCATAACAAATCATCCAGGAAAGGCAGAAAATGCTTACCCTGCTTTTGTGGACTTTTGCCAGAAATATTCTTATGAGATTATTGGTTTGTTAAAAAATAAAATCGTCCAGACCAACGAAGTAGGACGGTGTTCATATCTTTATCCAGTATTCAGCCATATATATCAAATAACTAAAAAGCCATTGGCATTACTCGAAATCGGAACCAGTGCAGGTTTGCAACTATTCATGAATCAATACAGTTATTCTTATGGAACTGGAGAGATATATGGGAATCCATATTCTGAAGTTCATCTTTCCTCAGTAATTAAAGGGGGAAAGACGCTGTTGCAACAAATGAATCACCCTGAAGTGGCAACAAGGATTGGAATCGACTTGCATATAAATGATGTTAGAAATACAGAGGATTACTTATGGCTAAAGGCATTGATCTGGCCAGAACACGGTGAAAGACGGGAGATATTTGAAAAAGCGGCAAGCTATGTGAGCAATCAATCTTTAAGGTTAATAGAGGGGGATGGCGTCGAACTAATCAGATCCCTGGCAACCGAAATCCCGGAAGAACAAGTGATTTGTTTATTTCATACCCATGTGGCCAATCAAATGCCCGTCGAGACCAAGGAAAAGCTTCTGGAGCACATAAAAGAAATTGGAGAACGAAGGGCAATTTTTCATATATACAATAATATTTACGATGCAAAGCTTCATCTGGATTATTATCTCGATGGAATAGAAAGCTTGAACACAATCGGGGAAACAGAAGGCCATGGCCGCTGGTTCAGCCTGGAGTTTTAACTAAATTGGATGGCGGTGATTTAATGAAAACATCGGTGGCCTTTGGCTGCTAAACTAATAACTATGATCAGGAGTGGGGATATGATTAGCGATGATAAGAGATTGCTAGCTGAAAGATGGTTCGGAGAATATTTTACACAGGGGAATCTTGGTGTGATTGAGGAACTGACCACTGAGGATTTTGTTTACCATTCGCGAAACGGTGAAAACTCACGGGAATCAATGGTTGATTTCATGAAATGGTATCAATCCGTTTTTCATGAAGATGAATGGGTGCTGGAGGATTTGATTGAACAGGGCAATAAGCTGGTAGTGCGTTACACCGGCTGGATGACCTATAAAGGTGGCTGGTTTGATATTCCGTCAGAAAACCAACGGGTAAAAGAGACTGGTATCATGATCTTCATATTTGATGGCAGCAAGGTAAAAGAAATGTGGTGTGAGAATAGCGATGCGGGTATTTTATATGATTTAGGGGCATTGAAGAAAAACACTCATGAAGTATTTTAGGAGGGTGAGGAATGGCTGGAACAGTATTTTGGTTTCTGGTTGCAGGATTTGTCGTTCTGTTTATTTGGGGCTTGATGAGTAAATCCAGGAAGCTTCTTATTATAAGTGGATTGGCAATTACCCTGCCGTCCCTATATTTTCTGGGCGCGGAGAATGGATTCAGGCTGTTAGCACTAGTTCCGTTGCTTCCCTTCGGATTTAGTTATTTTTTTGCGAAACAAAAGAAGAACAGCAGATAGATGGAGAGCAGGATTTCACCTGCAGATAACATTTTCTATGCGGAGGAAAATATGAAAATTCGATTAGCCAATAAAAGGGACATTGAGCAGTTAATAAAGATGAGATGGGACTTTACGCTCGAAGACTACCCAGAAATGGGGGAAGGTGTGGAGTTTAGCTCGTTTGAAAATGAATGCAGAAGGTTTCTTGGAACCGCGATAGATAGCAGCAAGTGGTTTGTTTGGGTAGCTGAGAAAAACGGGCAAATCATTTCCCATATTTATGTTGAGTTGATCCAAAAGGTTCCTCGTCCAGGCAGGGTCACACATCCGTTTGCCTATATGACAAATGTATATACTGTTCCTGAATATAGGGGAAAAGGAACTGGCAGCAAGCTGCTATCACGTGTTAATGAATGGGCCGAGGAAAAGAAGCTTGAATTCATCATTGTTTGGCCCAGCGATACTAGCAATGCGTTTTATGGGAGAAACGGCTACACACATAGTACAGAACCAATGGAACGGCATTTTTAAAGACGATTGTTCATAAGAATAACATTTATTTACATTAATGTTCAGATAATTTGAAACCTTCTATCCTGATAAACGTATTACCGTATATATTGGGAAAAGGAGGAAATGGTTATGCCTCGCTTAAGTTTCAATACAGAGAATACAACTAATATAATCCTCGTTACAGCAATTATTTTAATTATCAGCAGTTTGTTCATGCCACTAGTTTTTGTTTATTTTATACAGGATTATCTTTACCTGTCAGCCGATAAATGGTTTTATGATACTCCGCCATCGGCTTATATACTTTTCATGATTGGTATGCTATGGATCTCGGTAACCTTATTCCTGTATTTATTTCTTGATTGGAAGTTTGATTGGAAAGGCGTAAAGTGGATTTCATTTCTCTTAATGTTAGGCTGCATTCCATTTTTTATGTTCGGCGTGTCGAACTATTATTACCTTGATGACAAGGGAATGCACTTTAATGAACATACAACGTTCAATACAATCAATTCTTATTATTGGGAGGATATGATGGAAGCGAAAGAGATCTTCGTGAAGAACAATGGAGTAACAGTAGTAGACCATTTAAATTTGGTGACAAAATCTGGAGAAGTGATTGAACTGCCTTATAACAGCAAGGTTCGGAACAACAGATACAAAATCATGGAGAAACTGCAAGAAAACAATATCACCCTAACCAATAATATGGGAGATTTATATGAATGATTTCAACTTAAAAAGAAAATACGGTGACCGAGCAGACTGGCTTCGTGTGGTTCAGAGAGAATTCATTCAGGACTATTTTAATGAAGAACGCTTTAAGGGCTACGTTACCTTATTAAAGGTCATCAAAGTGACCGATCCATTAGAACTCGAATATGGGGATCAAAAGATTTGCATTGTAGATGAAGGTTATACCTGGCTGCAGCATTTCCCTGAGGGGTCACGCCATTCCGTGACAACCATGTATAATGCTGCAGGAGAGATTGTCCAATGGTATATCGATATATGTTATCGCATTGGCATTGAAAATAGCCGTCCATGGATGGATGATCTTTTTTTGGATATCATTATCCTTCCTTCCGGAGAAGTGTTTTACAAAGATGCTGATGAACTAGAGTTGGCCTTATCCTCTGGTACTATAGATGAAGAGCTATATAAAATTGCAACCTCTGAGGCTATCTCAATAGAAAAACAAATCGAAGCAAATGAATTTGAATTGCTTCATTTATCTAAGGTGCATAAAGAATTTTTGGAACGGAAAATGAGCAGTTAGTGAAATGGTGAGGAGCGAATTTGTGTTGGACCATATTGAAGTTCAGGATTTTAGACAAAGGTTTTTAAGCTTTTATAAAAAAGCAATAGAAACGGAAGTGGATTCAGAAGAAAGATGGAAACTATGGAAGGAGCATTATGGCTTTGCGGCTGTTCCTCCTGGTACGGAAGGAGAGAAGTTAGCAAGACAGCTCCTGGATAATTGTTGGGAACAGTATGAACAGCATATTGATGACATCATTTCGTGGAATCCGGATCAGGCTGCAATAAAGGATAAGTTAGGGGAAGTAAAACAAGTTTTAGGATTTAAAGATGATATTACCTTATTGCTGCTGTTCTTTGTTGGCAATTTTGAAGGGAATGCCTTCATTGCTCCTACTGAGGACGGGAACATGGCTTTATGCTTCCCAATTGAGACTCAGTCAAATAGAGATTCCGAGATTCTTATTTACCATGAATTAGCGCATGTCGTACACTTTCATAAAGCTGACATCAGTACAAATTGGGAGCGGACAATTGCATCAACGATCCTCCAGGAAGGGATAGCGATACATACAAGCAGGGTTCTTGTACCGGGAAGGAATCTTGTTGAGTATACCGGAAATGACGATCAATGGTTAACATTATGCAATGAGAAAGAATTAGAGATTCTGTCAGGGGCCATTCCTTTTCTGGAGAAGAGCGATTCCGAATCTGTTTTTCGATTTACAGCAGGCGAGGGGACATGCGGATTCCAAAACGAGGCTTATTATATAGGCTGGAAGCTGGTAGAGCATCTTTTGGAAAAAGGAATGTCATTGATTGATTTAGCAGGCTTCCATGAGCCGGCTTTACCAGGATTTGTTGCAACTCACCTAAATCAATATGTAGAGAGTAAATGGTCGGATTATGTATATCAAGATATATAGATATCGTTTAAAGCCGGGCAGGGAGCAAGAATACCTCGAGATACAAAAAGAAGCAGAGCGGATTTATTCGCATTTCATACAGAAGCAGACTTTGTTTTTGCAAAGCAGCGAAGATAGGGAAGTTTGGCAGAAAATACATATCTATCAGGATAAGAAGTGCTATACTGACACTGTTTTTTTAATAGACCAACAGCCTGAAATCCAGGTTTTGTACAAACGGTTCCTTGAAGTGATCACCTCAATTGAGGAAATGTCTGAAGAAAACTATCAGCTGATTGACTTGCAGGAAAAAACTTTGAATGCGAGAAGGTCTGGAGATTAAGATGAAACATACTATTGGATTATTTATTTTAATTTTGCTCATTACAGGCTGCAGTACTAATTTTGAACCAGAGCTCACAAGGATAGACGTGCAAAAAATTAATGAAGATGGTCTGAAAGACGGTGAAGAAAGAATCATAGCCTCAAGGGAGAAACTGCAAACTTTAGAACAGGCATTTGAACGTATCAAGTGGTCACCAAAGACGGAAGCAGAAATGGCAAGGAAAGAGGATGTAATTGCCATCTTTTTCATCCAGGAAGAGAAGAATATGCCAGAAAGATTATATCATTATCGAATCTGGTTTGAAGGTGAAACGGCCACTATTATCAGCGACAAAGAAAATGAGGGTTATGGACGGTTAACAGATAAAGAACAGGTCGAGGTTCTTGAATCTGAATTTTTGCCTGAGGGGTAGGGTTTTAGAATTCTACCAGATAGATGGGGGTTCATTCAAATATTCAAACAGGCAACAATCAATTCGAAAACAGAAATAAAAAGTGAGGGAGCAGTTCTACCCTCACTTTCTTATGCTTTCAACTAACTTACAGCATGAAAGGCAGGCGGATACTCTATTTTCCCCTGTAATCCCGTTAATGAGTCTTTCTTTAGCTCAAGAGCCATAAATACTTCCTCAGGCACAGGGAAAGGGGGAAGTATTCCAAATTGGCTTGTCGGCGAAAAGCCAAAACGAGGGTAAAAATTCGGGTGCCCAAGGACAAGTACATGTTCATATCCTAAATCCTTGCATGCTTTAATCCCTTCCTTGACCAAGTCAGAACCGATTCCGCTATTTTGGTAATTTGGTTTCACTGCCATAGGTGCAAGACCTAAAGTAGCGACAGTTCCTTCGTCGGTAACAAGGTGGATGACACTGAAAAGGATATGTCCGATAATTTCACCGTCATCCTTAACCGCTACAAGGCTCAAGTTAGAGATAAAATGTTCCGACTCTCTTATAAGTTCAACCAAAGAAGCTTCATTTTCTCCATTGTTAAAAGCCAAAACATTTAATTCCCTTATACCTGTAACATCACCGGTGTTTTCTGGGCGGATGATATAATTAGCGTTTTTCATATTCCTTATACTCCTTCCATACGAGGTTGGATGTCATGGATTCTGAATTCGTAAATTCCCTATAATAACGGCTTTCATTTTCACCAGAAATAGAGTCAATTTCTTTTAATAATGGAATGAGAAATTTCAGGTCTTTGTTTATTTGCTCTTCATTCTGTTTATAGTCGCTGCCGTTCTTTATATTAATGGCCAATTCGCGGTACTGATTTCCAAGGGAATCTAGCACGTCTCCAATCATTGATATTTTACCGTTCATCATATAATATTGTCTGCTTAATATCGTTATTTCTCCAATGTGGGCCGCTATAGTGAATTCACCTTCTTTTTCTTGCACATTTTTGATCCAGATGTTTGGGTCGCCATCACTTTCCAAGAGAGAAATAGAGCCCCGTACTGTGCGTTGAAAGTCATGCCCCAATTGACTCTCAAATTCTGCGATTCTGTTGTACTGGTAAATTGTAATGAAAATAAGTAAAGCAATGACGGCAAAATTCAGGTAGATAATTCGTCTCGCTTTCATGGGAAACGCCCCTTAACACAATTTAGGATTATTTTAACAGTGAATTCCTAATAATGGAATTAGCATTTTTACCTAAATTTAATATTTCAATTTCTTTCACTAAATGACTGGTTATCTGTTATGATAAAAGCTGGCTTTTTGCCGGAATCAATATTTTTGAGGAGAACCTGAATGAAAACTAACCTTCCATTTACCATTACCAAGAATGATACGTTCTTTGATTTATTAGGAGATTATATTGGTGATGTCTTTTATGATATATTGCCTGAAAAGGGCTATGAACTACGTGATGAACAGATTTATATGGCCTTCCAGGTGGAGCAGGCCTTTAAGAATAAAGGAATTGTTTTTGCAGAAGCGGGCGTCGGTACCGGCAAGACATTCGTCTATCTTATTTATGCCATTCTATACGCAAGATATATGGGAAAGCCGGCGATTGTCTCTTGCTCGGATGAGACACTGATTGAGCAGCTCGTGAAAGAGGGCGGCGATATCGAAAAACTTGAAAAGGCGTTAGGGTTGAAGGTCGATGTCCGATTGGCAAAAGCGAGAGAACAGTATGTGTGCGTGAAGAAGCTTGACGACCTTTCAAACACGTCGAATGAAAAAGAAATTCTGGACGTCCATGACCAGCTGCCAGATTTCATCTTTGATGAAGGGGTCTCAATGAATTCATTCACTCGTTATGGAGACCGAAAGGAATATCCATGGGTCACGAATGAAAAATGGGCTTCAATGTCCTGGGATCCACTTCAGCAATGCTCAACATGCAGCTGGCGCCATCGCTGCGGCCAAACCTTGAACCGAGATTATTATCGTCATGCGGGCGATTTGATCATTTGTTCTCATGATTTTTATATGGAGCATGTGTGGACAAAAGAATCTCGTAAACGGGAAGGGCAGATGCCATTGCTTCCAGACGCAAGTACGGTGATATTTGACGAAGGCCACTTGCTTGAGTTCGCGGCGCAAAAGGGATTAACATACCGGTTCAACTCTCAAACTTTGACCACTGTCCTGACAGGATATATGCACCAGGACGTCCGGGAAGAATCTCTTTATTTAATCGAGGATATTCTGGAGCTCCATGATACATGGTTTGACCTTTTGGTTGAAAATTCCTCGGCAATAGAAGGGTCTAATCGAAAAGAAGTACCGATGCTATCAAGTATCAGGAAAACTGCCGAAACTCTGGAGAAAAAGGTTACCGATTTAATGGACCAGCTGGTTTTTGATGCCGAAATGTTCCTGATTGACGAATACCATTTAAAAATCATGGAAGAATATCTTGAGTTTTTCGCCTATGGTCTATCGATTTTCCTTAAGAACGACGAAGGGATATTCTGGCTGGAAGAGAATGAAGTACAAACATCGCTGGTCATCATGCCTCGACTCGTTGAGGATATTTTGAAAAAAGAAGTATTTTCACAAAACATCCCATTTGTATTTTCTTCTGCTACATTGTCCCAGGGAGGAGACTTCAGCTATATAGCGAAAAGCCTGGGCATCGAAAAATATTCCTCCTTTACTGTCGCATCCCCATTTGACTATGAAGAGCAAATGGAACTGGTAGCACACACTGAGGATGATGAAATAAAGAAATGGGACAATATAGGAGAAGACCTTAGATCCAGTAATGGCAGCTCGCTTGTTCTGTTCTCGTCCCCTCAAGAGATGGAACGATTCCGGGCATGGACTGAAAATCAAGAATGGAGTTTCCCTATCTTGTTTGAGGGAGACCGTGAAATCAGTGAAACCGTGAAGGGTTTCCAGAATGACATCGCAACCGTTCTATGTTCATACAGCCTGTGGGAAGGATTGGATGTACCGGGTGAGTCATTGATTCAAGTCATCATTTCGTCATTGCCATTCCCGCCTCATGACCCAGTCTTCCAGGCGAAAAGAAAGCATGCGGATAATCCAGCTGCAGAGGTCGATATACCATATATGCTGCTCCGCTTAAGACAGGGAATGGGCCGCTTGATCAGAAGCAACCAGGATAGCGGAACAGTACATGTATGGCTTACCACTAATCAAAAAGCAGCTTACCTTGTAGAATTAAAAGGTGTGCTGCCTGTTCAAAATATTCATTGGAAATAGAAAAATCCCGAAAGGACCAACCTTTCGGGATTTTCTTTTTCAAATTAGTATCTGCAGCACTTTTTGTGGCGGCGGTCACGATCGTCATCCCGATCATCCCTGGCGCCTGCTACTAAGTCCTCGATTATACAACGGCGCACAGCACGGCAGAGATCATCAAAATCAACAGTTGCCCTGACTTTGTCTCTGTCCCGGTGAGGGAAAAACAAGCCAGCTACATCATTTTCATTACGATTGTATCCCATTAGAAACTCAACTCCTTTCCATCATGAAAGATACTTACACAATATCTTATGTGGAGAGGGACAAGTTGTCAGGGTCTCTACCTATTTTTCTTATAAATGTGCTAGTTTCATACAGATCCAGTTAAAAAGTTTAGTAGATAGATAGAAAAAAGCAAGCGGGGGCCGCTTGCTTTTTTAATGCATATGGCGATATACACCGATCACTTTACCAAGAATCGACACATTTCGAAGGATAATTGGATCCATTGTAGGATTTTCCGGCTGCAGCCTGAAGTAATCCTTTTCCTTGAAGAAGCGCTTCACTGTTGCTTCATCGTCTTCAGTCATCGCTACAACAATATCTCCATTATTAGCAGTCTTTTGCTGTTTGACAATAACATAGTCGCCATCAAGGATGCCCGCTTCAATCATACTGTCACCCATGATTTCCAGCATGAAAACCTGCTCATCATGCGGAACGAGGCGATCAGGTAGAGGGAAGTATTCTTCAACATTTTCAATGGCGGTAATTGGCATACCGGCTGTTACTTTACCGACAACAGGGACATTCACCACTTTATATTTAGGGATACGGCTATCCTCTTCTATTTCGAGAATTTCAATTGCACGCGGCTTTGTAGGATCGCGTCGGATCAAGCCTTTGCTTTCAAGTCTTGCAAGGTGTCCATGGACAGTGGAGCTGGAAGCAAGTCCGACAGCCTCACCTATTTCGCGTACGGATGGCGGATACCCTTTTTTCTTGACTTCGCCTTTTATGAACTCAAATATATCTTGTTGCCGCTTCGATAACTTTGTCATATTCACGCACCTCGTATATTTTCTTGTCCTAATTATACCATGTCTTTTTCATAGATACAAACATAAGTTCGAATTTTTGAGTTGACACAAAACAAATGTTCGACTTATAATGAGAATAGTTAACCGAACATACATTCGTCAAGGGGTGCCGATAATGAAAAAACTATGGGAAAACTATTCATATGCAATAATCCTGCTTGCTGTCAGCTTAATCTTTTCATTCGTCGCAAAAGCACAGTTAAATAATGAAGATGCGTACATAACTGTTACTATAGAAGAAGGGCAATCACTATGGGAGATTGCTGAATCATTTGCCAGTGAACATAGTCTTTCTGAAAATGAATTCGTAAGCTGGGTAGTAAAAGAAAACGGGATTATAGGGGAAACAATCCTTCCGGGCGATGAGCTGGTAATCCCTGTTGAGGCTGAAAAGATTGAACCTACACAGATTGCTGATGCGGAAAGATAGAAATGGAAATAAGGTGACAACATGAAAGCAATTATTTATTGCCGCGTAAGTACAACGAAAGAAACACAGGAAACTTCGCTGGCCAGGCAGGAAGAAGAGCTGCTGCGGCTGGCAGGCAACTATGGTTTTGAAGTAGCCAGTATTATTAAGGAGCAAGCTAGTGGTTATGATCTTGAGAGAGAAGGGATCCTGGAACTGCTGGAACTGATCAAGGATAAGAAGATTGGTGCCCTGTTGATTCAGGATGAGACGAGACTTGGAAGAGGAAATGCCAAAGTCGCGATTCTTCATTGCATCCTGAAAGAAAATGTAAAGTTATATAGTGTCTCCCACAGTGGGGAACTCCAGCTATCCGAATCAGATTCGATGGTGCTCCAAATTGTCAGTATGGTGGAAGAGTACCAGAGGAAAATCCATAATATTAAGATCAAGCGTGGGATGAAACGAGCAGTGGAGCATGGATACAAACCGCAGCGCAACCTAAAAAATCAAGGTGAAAACTCCGGCCGGGAACGGAAAGAGATGCCGGTCGAGGAAATTGTCAGACTGCGGAATAACGGTCTTACCTTTGCTGAAATCACAGCAACACTAAGAGGCTTTGGATATGACGTATCCAAAGCAACGGTAAACCGAAGATATCTTGAGTACATAGAAACAGAGGATTAAGGAAGCTCTATTCTTGTAAAATCGGAAAAATTTTAGTAAGATGACATTTGACGTAATTTTTTACAAAGGAGCTTTACAATGCTATCAAGTGATAAAATTGCTAGAATCAATGAACTGGCAAGGAAAGCAAAAACATCCAAGTTGACTGAAGAAGAAGCAAAGGAACAAACAAACCTTCGCGCGGAATATCTACAGTCTTTCCGATCTTCTATGCTTAATACACTTAAAGGTGTTACCATTGTGGATCCTGAAGGCAATGATGTTACCCCTGATAAGCTCAAGGAAGAAAAAGCGAAGAACAAGCTTCATTAAATATATGAAAAAATGGAATACATACAGCATGTATTCCATTTTTATTTGTAAATCCTTTGAATAGTTAATTATCCAACACTGTAGAGCTTAAGAATCAACAATATGAATATGCAGCTTGTATGATCCTCCTTTATTTTAAGAGGGAAAGCAAATAGATTGAAGTATTTCCGGCTGCTCAAACTATTCGAAATTCTTAAATAATGCACTCTGCTGCAATTTCTTTTTCAGCCACGAAGCAGTGTATTTACATAACAACAGCCAGTTTGTGTCAAAATAGATAACAATACGGCCATTTCTGTCTCTTTCAGGCACAATTTGTTGTATAATAATTTCTCTCGCTATAATATTAAGGATGTAGCTAGTACCTATAGAAAGGATGTATTTTATGTTTAAAGAAATTGATATGCTTTCAATTGATTCCATCCGTACCTTATCAATTGATGCAATTGAAAAGGCAAACTCCGGCCACCCAGGCATGCCGATGGGGGCAGCACCGATGGCTTACACATTGTGGACACGTTATATGAACATCAACCCAAAGAACCCAGAATGGTTTAACCGCGACCGTTTTGTATTATCTGCAGGACATGGTTCAATGTTGTTATACAGCTTGCTGCATCTTGCTGGTTATGATTTAACAATGGATGATATTAAACAGTTCCGCCAGTGGGGAAGCAAGACTCCAGGACACCCTGAGTTCGGCCACACTGCCGGTGTAGACGCAACAACCGGACCGCTTGGCCAGGGGATTGCTATGGCAGTCGGTATGGCAATGGCTGAACGTCATCTTGCTGCAGTCTATAATAAAGATAACTTTAATATCGTTGATCACTATACATATAGTATTTGCGGTGACGGCGATCTAATGGAGGGAGTATCTGCTGAAGCAGCATCACTAGCAGCTCACCTGAAGCTAGGAAGAATGATCGTTCTTTATGATTCGAATGATATTTCCCTTGATGGTGATCTTGATAAGTCATTCTCCGAAAGCGTTGAAGGCCGTTTCAAGGCATACGGATGGCAATATATCCGAGTTGAAGATGGCAACAACCTTGAAGAAATTGCAAAAGCCATCGAAGAAGCCAAGACAGATGAAGACCGTCCAACAATGATTGAGGTCAAAACAGTCATTGGATATGGATCACCTAACCTTTCCGGTAAATCAGATGTTCATGGTGCTCCCCTTGGTGCTGATGAACTGAAGCTTACTAAGGAAGCATATAAGTGGACTTTTGAAGAAGACTTCCACGTGCCAAGCGAAGTATATGATCACTTCAAACAGCAAATTGCTGATAAAGGTGAACAGACAGAGCAGGCATGGAACGAACTTTTTGCAAAATATAAGAGTGAATATCCTGAGCTAGGGGCCCAGCTTGAAACAGCAATGAAGGGTGAGTTAGTAGAAGGATGGGATAAAGACATTCCAGTATACGAAGAAGGCAAGAGCCTTGCGAGCCGTGCATCTTCTGGAGAAGCACTTAACGGCATTGCGAAAAACCTTCCTTACTTGGTCGGTGGATCGGCTGACCTAGCTGGATCAAACAAAACAATGATCAAGGGAACTGGTGACTTCTTCCCAGGTTCATTCGAAGGCCGTAACATCTGGTTTGGTGTTCGTGAGTTCGCCATGGGTGCTGCAATGAACGGTATGGCTCTACACGGTGGACTTAGGATATTTGGCGGAACATTCTTTGTGTTCTCCGACTACTTGAAGCCGGCGATCCGACTTGCTGCATTAATGGGCTTGCCTGTAACATACGTCTTCACTCATGATAGTATCGCAGTAGGAGAAGATGGACCGACGCACGAACCAGTTGAGCAGCTTGCGGGACTCCGTGCAATGCCGAACCTGTCAGTGATTCGTCCTGCAGATGGCAACGAGACAGCCGCTGCGTGGAAGCTTTCAATTGAATCTACAAAGACGCCTACGGCACTTGTTTTGACACGCCAAAACCTTCCAACGATTAAAGACACTGACAAGAACGCATATGAAGGCGTATCTAAAGGTGCTTACGTCATCTCTCCAGCTGGAAAAGACACTGCTGATGCATTGCTTCTGGCTGCAGGATCAGAAGTTGGACTTGCAGTGAAGGCACAAGAGACCCTTGCTTCAGAAGGAATTGACGTAGCTGTTGTCAGCATGCCTTCATGGGACCGCTTCGAACAACAGTCCAAGGAATACAAAGAAAGTGTAATTCCTAAATCTGTCAAGAAGCGTCTTGGAATTGAGATGGGATCTTCACTTGGCTGGCACCGTTACGTGGGTGACGAAGGAGAAGTTCTTGCAATCGATACATTCGGTGCATCTGCTCCTGGTGAGAAGATCTTGGAAGAGTACGGATTCTCTGTAAACAATGTAGTCGCACGCGTAAAAGGTTTACTTGAGCAAAACTAAATAACTAGATATAAAAGAGTACGGAACCAATAATGGTTTCGTACTCTTTTTTGTTTGGAAAAAAATAATGGAAATTCATGTTAAAATAATCTGGGTTTTATTTATATTTTTTTCATCACCTTGCAACTAGAAAGCGGTTGAGTTCGCCTAAAGAATAGAAGCAAACAAGGAGGTGCTGCTTTTGGAACAGAATGAATTGATGCTGCGAATCCAAAATGGAGATGAGTCAGCATTCGCTGAATTACTGAATCCATTGGTTGAAAAGGCATATAAAACGAGCTATAGTATTGTCCGATCAAAGGAAGAGGCAGAAGAAGTCGTCCAAAACGCAATGCTAGAAGCATATCGGAATATCATGGCCGGTAAGGAAATAGTCTATTTTAATACATGGTTTTACAAGTTGGTTTCACACCGGTCCATTGATAGCGTAAGGAAGAATGCAAGAAAGAAGGAAACGGTAATTGAAATTGAAACCTTACAAGATCATCGGGGAGTAGTAGACGCGGTGATTCAGGAAGAAGTGCATCTTGAAATCAATCAAGGAATTCAGTCTCTCAAAAACGGAGATTATCGGAATGTGCTGCTCTTATACTATTATCAAGATTTTTCTATCCAGGAGGTTTCAGAAATGCTTGGCATGAAAACCTCAACAGTCAAATCACATCTTCACAGGGCCAGAAAAGCTCTAAAGACTAGGCTAATGGAAAATCAAATGATAGGGGTGAGCACATAATGAATAAGGAAGATAAGATAATCAAAAGAGAGATAGAGGAAGACATGGATACGATTGAGGTGCCCTCTTCACTTTATGTTTTTGCCAAAAATATTAAAAAGGAAGAAGCACAAAGGAAATCAGCTGGCAAAATAAGAAAAAACAAATCGTTCCATTTTGCAGCAGCAGCAGTAATTACATTAGGGGTAATGACTGGTTCTGCATTCCTTAATCCTACTGTTGCAGAAATGGCCTCTAAAATCCCTTACCTCGGACAGGTTTTTAAGACAAAACCTGTTGATACTATGCTTTGGGAAGCACTTGAGAAAGAAGGATATGAAAATTTCTCCCTAGGGATGACTCCGGGTGAAGTGACCAGTTTTGAAATCAGTATCGAGGGCTCAGAAAAAGATGCAGACCGGGAGCGGGACAAAATCACTGCTATCACAGATAAGGTTTTAAAAAGTAAAGGATACGATGAGTATAAAATTAAAGTCAGCTCCTATATTCCTCAAGTTACACCAATTACTAAGGAGGAAGAGGAATTAACTCAGCTGGGTGAAAAACTTACATCAGATTTAAAGTTAGCAGGGTATAACATAATATATGTAAATCCATTCAACAAGCAGATTGAGATCGCCATACCAAAAACAGAAACACGAGGAGAAGAAATTAAACAAGCGACCATCCAATCTGCCAGCCGTTATGGGTATGAAAAAGATGTAACCTTAGAAATTGTCGATGTAGAAAAAAACAAGCGCGAAGACATTTGGCTTGGTTATATGAGAAGTATATATGAAGGACTGGCCCTGAAAAAAGAGTATCATGTGACGGGTTATGGATATTCGTACAAAAAAAACACAATGAAAATGATCATAAAAACCAACTTGAAACCATCTGATCGAGAAGCAGAAGAAACGGTCAAAAAAATCCGTAAGGAAATTGAGAATTTTGTTGAAACTGAAAAGCCGAATACGATTGTAAAAGATGATCAATATGAGGTCATAATCCGCGACAAAAGTGGTAATGACTTGCCGGATTAAGCTAATGTAAAAAAAGCGGATATCTCCGCTTTTTTATTTTTGTTTCAGTATAAAATTGAACAAAAAAACAGATAATGGTAAAATGAAAACGAACTGGTGTTCTTAAATATTAGAAAGAGGTGCTGAAATGATTACAGGAATTGTCCCTTATTTAGTGACGGATGGAAATGGCCAGAAAGCAGTGGGGTTTTACCAGGAGGCACTTGGAGCCGAAGTGATTAGTCTGCAAACATTTGGAGATATGCCTGCAAATCCTGAATATCCGCTTCCTGAAGAAGCAAAAAATCGAGTATTGAACGCCCAGATGAACATTGGAAATGCGAAATTGATGCTATCTGATACATTTCCTGGACAGCCATTTCAGCTTGGATCTCAAGTCACGATAGCACTGATGGTGGATAATCCTTCTGAAGCCCAGACAATTTTCGAGAAGCTTCAAGCAGGTGGGAAGGTTACAATGCCACTTCAGGAGACCTTCTGGAGCCCAGCTTACGGGCAGGTGACAGATCAGTTTGGTGTCGAGTGGCAAATATCGACAGAAGTGAAGAAATAAATCCTGAGCTGGACTGTTATGGCAGTCTGGCTTATTTTCGATATAGAGATTGAAATGATGATCGATGTGGAATCAATGGTAATATGAACTTCGCTTAATTGGAGGTAAGGAAATGACAGGAAAGTTTGTAGGGAAGACGGTTATCATAACCGGTGGATCTAAGGGGATTGGCAAAGGAATTGCCGAAGCATTTGCAATTGAGAAGGCGAATGTTTGTATTGCGGATATAGATGAAACAAAGGCGAAAGAATTAATTTCCAGGCTAAAAGAGTCAGGTGGACAAGCTGTCTTTTATAAAACAGATGTCAGGAAAGAAGAGGATCTTGTCAGCCTGGTGGATCATGTTATACATGATTTCGGGCAGATTGATGTATTGATCAATAATGCCGGGGTGTCAAGGTTCAAGCCCTTATTTGAGCTTACAACCGAGGAATGGGAAGATGTTGTTTTTACCAATCTCAGGAGTGTTTTCATTGGTTCCCGTGAAGCTGCCAGAAGGATGAACGAGGGTGGACGGATCATCAATATAGCATCAACAAGGGCAACCATGTCTGAACCGAATTCCGAAGCTTATGCTTCTTCTAAAGGAGGAATTGTTGCCTTGACGCACGCCCTTGCCGCTTCGCTTCAAGAGAAAGGAATCACAGTCAACTCGATAAGTCCAGGCTGGATCCAGACAGAGGGATATGATGGATTACGTGAAGAAGACCATCTTCAGCATTGGTCCAACCGTGTCGGAAAGCCGGAGGATATAGCCAAAGCGTGCCTCTATTTAGCTGACCCGCAGAATGATTTTATTAATGGCCAGGACCTTGTCATTGATGGCGGTATGACACGTAAAATAATCTATGAAGAGTAAAATAAATGAGAGGGAGCTGCGAAAAAAATAGCGGCTCCCTTTTAACTTTGAATGATATTTTATAAAATAAGAGAAACGAGTACAGTACTTGGGAGAGAAATCATGAATGAAATACAGTAAAAAGAAACCCAAAAAGAAAAAGCAAGTGCAGAGAAATTTCAATCTGGCCATCTTATTGCTTGTGAGCTTCGTTGTTTTTTTTCTGCTTGATAGATTCCTGGAGTTATATAATGATAATTTCAAAAAAGTGAATGTAGGTGTGAATAGTTCAATCGGTGAAGTAGCCAAGTATACACCGATGATTGAGGAAGAATTGAAAAAAGTAGGGTTGGACGGACACACAGTCACAGTCGCAGCTTTAATGATGCAGGAGAGCAGAGGGATAGGCGGCGACCCTATGCAAGCTTCTGAATCATTGGGTTTGGCTCCTAATACCATACAGGATCCGCACAAGAGCATTCAGCAAGGTGTAAAGTACTATCAACGTGTCGTGAATCATGGCAATAAAATGCAAGTTGATTTTCCGACAGTCATCCAGTCATACAACATGGGAATCGGCTATATTGATTTTGTAGCTAGAAACGGCGGGAAGCACAGCGAGGAGCTTGCAAAAAAGTTTTCCATGATCCAGGTCAAGAAAAATCCGCAGACCTATGACTGCGGCGGAGACAAAGACAATTTTCGCTATCCTTATTGCTATGGCGATTTCACTTATAGCACGAAGGTGGCGAAACATATGGACTCCATTACAGTGAGCATTCCAGCAAATTTAAGCGAGGCAAGTACGAAGCGTTCTTTTTAAATTGAGTGATATGACAACCAGAAAAACATCCAAATATTCGGATGTTTTTTTATTAAGGCTGTTTTCGTAAAGATTGTTGTTAAAATCCTAAAGCCGATTTTAACGTAATGTAAGCCATTTTGCAGGTCGGTATTAAGTTTGCATGCTCTTTTCTCACAAAAGAGTAAACTTTTCGAGTAAAAATAGGTCATTCAATCCTATTTTGTAGTTAATAACAACAAAGTTTGAGAAAAGAGCCTTTATTAAAGAAAATTTTTAGAATAAAGCAGGAAAAAAGAATGAACACGGTAAATATATTAGTAACAAATACCTATACTAATAATCAGGAGGTGTGTATATATGTTTGAATATGGAAAGGACATTCCACTGGACGGCGCGGTTGTGAATCAAGCAGCACAACAAGGAGCTGCCGAGGAACAGGAATTCACGGAAGGGACTGTTTTCAGCTTCGACCATCGAAAGGACATTCCATTGGACGGTGTAAAATAGACCAGTAAAAAAAGCCTGAAAACAGGCTTTTTTTGCTGGTTTAAAATTGCTTGGCAAGCTCGTTCGCGCGCTGAATTGCTTGCTGTTTGATCTCCTGAGCTTTATCAGGCGCAGCTGCCATACCTTCAACCGCCAAGGTTTCAACATCAGTCACTCCCATGAAGGCAAGAACTGCACGAAGGTAACGGTCACCAAATTCCAAATCTTTAGCAGGACCCTCTGAGTACACACCGCCACGTGCCTGGATATGAAGGGCTTTTTTACCACCCAGCAAACCAACCGGGCCTTCTGCAGTATACTTAAATGTCTTACCGGCGATTGCAATATTGTCAATGTAAGCTTTCATTTTTGGAGGGAAACTGAAATTCCATAAAGGAGTCGCAAAGATGTATTTATCTCCAGCAATGAATTGGTCTGTCAGTTGATTAATCGAGCTGACTTTTTGTTTTTCATCGTCGCTAAGCTGTTCAAAAGCCGAACCTTGCTGTAATTTACCCCAGCCGCTGAAAACATCTGTATCAATAAAAGGTACGTCCATTTTATAAAGGTCCAATCTGACGACCTCATCTTCAGGATTGTTTTCACGATAGGCTTTAATGAACTCCTCGCCAACCGATAAACTGAACGATTCCTCAACCGGCTTTGGATTTGCTGTAATGTAAAGTACTGTTGCCATGCATAGTCATCCTTTCTCATTCTAATTAACATTGATATATTCCCCTGATTACAAGTGAGTATTCCATTTTTTTAAAAAATTAGTCAAACCACGTATTTCGTGACAACGGAACAGGTGAAAATTATAATAAAAAGTAAGAAAGTTTTGAATTCGACATAATTAGTGGATTTTTTCGGCATCTTTAGACAAACGCAGACTGAACGTTTTCCTATAATAAAGACAAAAGCTTGTCTGCAGAGGAGGGGATCATGTGAGATCCTACCAGCTATATCTAATAGAAGATGAATTTGCCTCCCATTATTTCGGAAGAGAACGGATGTTTTATCAATTGTTTTTGGAATATAGTCAAGCAAACGATGACCTGAAAACTATCATTGCCAAGCAAGTCAAATTCGTTACGAAATCCATTCCTGTGCTCCGCATCCATCAACTCCTTCATCAACAGCTTTCCAAGGCAAAAGGATTTCATGTTGAGAACGGCATATATATATATGAAAATAACTCAAATAACAGTTCAGCCATACTTAGAGTGCATGAGAAATGGCTGGAGTTAGACTCCCATGGGCAAGTCGACGCAGAAACACTCTTTTTTGAAATCCTTCGGAAATGTGAATCATCCTTCCTTGCCATCGACCTTGAATCAAATAAGTACGGCTGGCTAAAGCCGATCAAAGAACGAAAATATGTATAATGAAGACAGATGCACCAATGGGTGATTCCGTTCTGCGCTGATGAATGCAAAAAGTTTTGAAATTGAATTGATTTAATAGAGAAAAAAACCTGCAGATATTGTATAATAGCTGTTGGTTTAGTACACTGTATGTTAGACAACATGAAGGAGGAAGTTTTATGTGGGATCTAATTCTAGTTGGTATACTGGCATTAGTTGTCGGTGTAGCGCTAGGATTTTTCATTGCTCGTAAATACATGGAGAGCTACTTAAAGAAAAATCCGCCAATCAACGAACAAATGCTTAAAATGATGATGATGCAGATGGGTATGAAACCATCCCAGAAGAAAATCAATCAAATGATGTCAGCAATGAACAAGCAGACAGGAAAATAAAAAAGGACAAGCACTCATTCATATTAATGGGTGCTTTTCCTATTTTTTTCGAACATTTTGAGTTGTGGATAGATTCAATAGTCTGAGAAGAACGTTTTAACGGACATATTGAAGTGTGAGTCACAATAAAATGTCTAAGAACCAGGACTTATTAGACATTTGGGAGCTTGAATGGGAACAAAATGTCTAAGAAGAAGGCTTTATTAGACATTTCGAAGCTTGAATAGCCACGAAATGTCTGAAAAGAGTTTTTTAATATACTGTTGAAGCGTAGATGACATCAAAATAATAAACGCAGGTTAACTTTTCTAAACGAACCATTAAATTTGCAATAGAAGAGTGACAGCTCCGCAAAAATAACTCCTGGAAGGGCGTTATTTTTGTTTGTTTGATTTGTCCTCGGCCTTATTTTTAGCACCTTGCTGAAATATTGAATCGAAAAATTCGTCTGCAGTTTCCATTACACCACCGTGAAGCTGACCGTCCGCCCCAGCTTTGTTTTTATCACCTTTAACTGGATTATGGATTCTTACCATTGTAAGCTCACCTCCTATTATTATGTTTTGTCATCATAGTTCAAAATAACCGGCTCGAAGCATTTGTTAAACTATGGCAGGACATCTATTGGCCAATACAGAATATGAAACCTAAGAAATTAAAAAAGGGGATCATTTTATGTACCAATATTTCAACGGACTCGTTATACGTGAAGGTACGGAAGGAATTTCAGCGGAAAAGGTCGAGAAGCTTTTTGAAGACGCGGGCTGGGCCCGTAACACCCCAGAATGGCAAAAAGAAAAGTTTTCGCTGATATTCAAAAATTCTACCTGGGCCTTTACAGTGTGGGACCAAAATGAAATGGTCGGAATGGTCAGGGTCATCTCTGATCAGATTATAGCAGCGAATATTATGGACCTGGCAGTTTTATCAGCATATCGCGGAAAAGGCATAGGTCAGAAGCTACTGCAGCTTTGCATCCAAAAGCTCCCACATGGAGACTGGTTTGCACATACTTCTGCCAACAATTTTAGCTTCTATAAAAAATGCGGTTTCGAGGTCAAGGATCTTTCGCAAAATGGGACATGTGCGTATTATGGGTATATTCAGGCCCGTAAAGATGGACATAGATAGGAGTGCTGTAATTGAATCAACATGAATTTGAGACAGTCATCAAGCAGACAGCTGCGATAAGGTATGAATACTTCATAAAAAAAGCTGCAGATTATGAAGAGGTATGGGGGTTGTATAACAAAGGCTGGGCAACTGCTCAAGATGACATGAGAAATATATTGATCCCGTTTTTTCCTAATGAAAAGTTCGCAGAAACATTTGCTAAAAATGAATGGGAAGGCTTTAGAGCAAAAAAAATCGAATTGGATAACTTCCTCGAAAAATGGCTTCCAGGGATGAAGTCAGACGGGGTAAAGCCTTCCATTTTCCCAACCGACACAGATTCCGCAGTAATGGATGTGGACACGCTGGTCAAAGACTTGGAAGCAGAGTTGGAGAATTATTGATTTAATAAGCCAAACATAAATCATATCCAAAATATACCCAATATGGTATAATTGAATCATCTTGATTTTAGGAAGAGAGAGCTGAAAAAAATGTCACGTCAATCTGAAGGTGCAGCAGCTGAGGAAAATCAACCCGAGTGGCTGCAAGATTATGTAGAATCACCTGAAAAACAAAAAGCTTTATATAAAAGAACATTATTAATAGTGGTTCTGTCCCAGATTTTCGGTGGAGCCGGTCTTGCAGCCGGGATAACGGTAGGGGCATTATTAGCGAAAGATATGCTTGGCACCGAGAGTGTGGCTGGACTGCCTACAGCGCTCTTTACTCTTGGTTCTGCAGGGGCAGCGCTTATTGTCGGGCGCCTTTCACAACGTTATGGCAGGCGTGCCGGCCTGGCATCAGGATTTTTAACAGGTGGAATTGGTGCGATTGGTGTAATCATTGCCGCAGTGACGAATAACATCTTCCTGTTATTTGCGTCTCTATTGGTTTATGGTGCAGGGAGTGCGACAAATTTACAAGCTCGCTATGCAGGGACAGACCTGGCCAGTTCAAAACAACGTGCGACAGCGGTCAGTATCGCGATGGTCTCCACGACGTTTGGTGCTGTAGCTGGTCCTAACCTTGTCGAGGTAATGGGGGAGTTTGCAATATCTGTAGGGGTTCCGGCTTTGTCCGGACCATTCATTCTCGCAGCCGCAGCCTATATCGTTGCTGGATTAGTACTATTGTTTTTCCTTCGACCCGATCCGTTTGTGGTCGCAAGGGCTATAGCTTTGGCGGAACATAAAGTTAAATCCAGTTCCCCAGATTATGTCGAGGAAGAACTTGTTACCGATAAACGAGGAATCGGAGTTGCCGCCCTGATCATGGTCCTCACCCAAATGGTGATGGTAGCGATTATGACAATGACTCCCGTACATATGGGCAGCCATGGACATGGTTTAAGCGCGGTTGGCATGGTAATTGGTTTCCACATTGGGGCAATGTATCTGCCTTCTTTATTGACTGGGGTACTTGTTGATAAAATCGGACGTGCGACGATGGCGGTCGCTTCCGGAGTTACACTGCTGGCTTCCGGTGTTATGGCGGCTGTTGCTCCGGGTGAATCTATGCTCTGGATCACACTTGCACTCATTCTGCTCGGTCTCGGCTGGAACTTTGGCCTGATCAGCGGAACCGCTCTGCTTGTCGATGCCACAAATCCGACAAATCGAGCAAAAATGCAAGGAACTGTTGATGTAATGGTCGCGTTGTCGGGAGCCTCTGGCGGAATGCTATCAGGCATGGTTGTAGCTAATTCAAGCTTTGCCTTCCTTTCGCTCGCTGGTGGAGCACTTTCCTTAGTGTTAATACCATTTGTAATATGGTCAAATAAAAAGTAATGATTTTATCTTTTGAGTCTGGATATCTCCAGGCTCTTTTTATTTGGTCTTTTTAAAGGTTTTTGCAGTTTCTTTATCGAAATAATTATTAAAATTTTGGAAAGAGATGAACAAGATGAGAAGACTAGTATTGCTGAGTGATTTGAGAAATATGAATCACACTTTAATAAGCAAAATCAAAAATGTTATTGGTGGCCAATCTTTTAGGCTTGCTTATATCCCGTCACGAACAGATAAAGAAAGATGGTATTTTGAAAAAGCCAAGCCAGAGTTTTCGAAATTAGGAATTACTGATTTCTTTTATTTTGACGTAGACGAAGATTTCGAATTATCACAGCTGGAGGAGTTTATAAGCTGTGACGCCATTTTTCTGTCAGGGGGAAATACATATCATTTTTTGAAAAACCTGAAGGAACAGAACATTGTAAAATATATCAAAAAAATGGTGGACGAGGGGAAGCCTTTAATCGGTGTTAGTGCCGGCAGCATTATCATGTCCAAATTAATCAAGATTGCCGCATTCCATGACGAAAATGAAGTCCAGTTAAATGAATTAAGTGGGTTAGGACTGGTGGATTTTGAGTTTATGCCCCATTGGAACAGAGAAAGTGATCAGCTGGATGAGCTTTTAAAATATTCCCTTATTCAGGAAGAAAGCATTTTTACCTGCGATGACGGTGATGGAATAGTCATTGAAGGAGATGAAATTGAGTTTTATGGACATATAAAGGAGATTCGAAAAGGTGCGTTGCTATAAAATTAGAAAAGAGTATGCTATACAAACCTCTATCGGACAAACGGCGAAACGCATGAAAAGTGTCCGATAGAAGAGCTCTATCGGACAAACGGACGGCGAAACGCATGAAAAGTGTCCGAAAGAAGAGCTCTATCGGCCAAACGGAAGGCGAAACGCATGAAAAGTGTCCGATAGAAGAGCTCTATCGGACAAACGGACGGCGAAACGCATGAAAAGTGTCCGAAAGAAGAGCCCTATCGGCCAAACGGAAGGCGAAACGCATGAAAAGTGTCCGATATAAGAGCTCTATCGGCCAAACGGAAGGCGAAACGCATGAAAAGTGTCCGATAGAAGAGCTCTATTGGACAAACGGAAGGCGAAACGCATGAAAAGTGTCCGATAGAAGAGCTCTATCGGACAAACGGAAGGCTGACGCATAGAAAAGTGTCCGAAAGAAGAGCTCTATCGGCCAAACGGAAGGCTGACCGCATAGAAAAGTGTCCGATAGAAGTCTATATTACAAGAGCCCCTTTATCTTCGAAACTACATCCTTAGGGCTGAATGGCTTCAAGATGTATTCGTTGGCTCCTAATTCTTCTCCTCGTTTAAGGTCACTAGCTTCCCCTTTAGCTGAAAGCATGATCACGGGTGTGTCTTTGATTTTCCTGATTTCCTCTAATACTGAAAAACCATCCCTTCCAGGCATTAATATGTCCAGAATAATGACATCAAATGAATCCTGTAAAGCTTTCTCCAAAGCTGCTTCCCCATTGTTTGCAACTTCAACGACAAACGCTTCTCTTTCTAAATACATCTTTAATAAATGGCTAATTCTTTGTTCATCCTCAGCAACTAGCACTTTCTTTCCCATGTTTTCCCCCTGAAAAATCTTTGTTATGGCTGTTTTCGTAAAGCTTGATAAAAAGCCAATTTGTAGGTCGGTATTAAGTGTGCAAGCTCTGTTTCTCACCATTGTGAGAAACATAGGTCATTCAATCCTACTTTGTAGTCAATAGCAACAAATTTTGAGAAAAGAGCCTTGTTTATTGTAAGTATACACTATTGCCAGGTTGTTTTCTTCGATAGTGAGGGAAATTTATCACGGTAAAAAAATTGATTTTAAAAATTGAACGTGATAATATGTGACCTATAATGTTTTAATTCATACTATGCTTATAGGAATTATAATAATTAAATCGGAGTGAATGAAAATGGGTCGGGAATTTATCCCCTTATTTGATGATTGGGCCGAATATTACGAGGACACAGTGTCCGGACTTGATCGTGAATACAAAGAGGTATTTGAAAATTATGATAAAATATTAGAAACAGTTGCCATAAAGTCGAACAGTACAGTTTTGGAGTTTGGAGTAGGTACAGGGAATCTTACTGAAAAGCTGATTTCATTAGGAAGGGTTGTATATGGAATAGAGCCTTCCAAAGTGATGAGAGAAAAAACAAAAGCTCGATTCACGGATTTGCAATTATTCGACGGGGATTTCATTAACTTCCCGGAGATGCCTGGAAAAGTAGATACGATCGTAAGCACGTATGCTTTTCATCATTTAACAGATGAAGAAAAGGATACAGCCCTAAAATTGTACAGCAATCTCTTGGGTGAACAAGGGAAGATTGTGTTTGCTGATACTGCTTTTGTAAATGAAGAGGACCGGGAAGAACGACATCGAATCGTAAAAGAGCAGGGGCATGAAAATTTGCTTGCTGATCTAAAGAGAGAATACTACACAACTCTCGAAGCTTTGGAGAGGCTTTTCGAGAAAAATGGGTTTCAGGTTTCTTTTGAAAAAATGAACTCCTATGTTTGGCTGATGGAAGCTGTTAAAGTAAGCAAAAATTAATATGGTATTGGAGAGTTGCAGCAATGAGAGTTGGAATAATCGGAGCAATGGATGAAGAGGTTGATTTACTGCGCAGCAAGCTAGAGGATAGAGAAGATACGATTCTAGCAGGAAGCGAATTTTACAAAGGCAAGATTGATAGTTTAGAAGTTGTGCTCCTTAAATCTGGCATAGGAAAAGTGAACGCGGCATTGGGAACGGCTTTGTTGATTGAAAAATTCGAGCCGGATGTCATTATCAATACGGGATCTGCAGGCGGCTTCCACAAGGATCTCAATGTTGGAGATGTAGTCATTTCTACTGAAGTGAGACACCATGACGTTGATGTTACGATCTTTGGCTATGAATATGGCCAGGTCCCGAGAATGCCAGCATTTTTTGCTCCGGATGATAAGCTTGTAGCTGTGGCAGTAAAGAGCGCTGAACAAATTGATGGTATCCAGGTTGTTAATGGCTTGATCGCATCGGGCGATTCCTTTATGAATGATCCAGAGAGGGTGGAATTCATCAGGACCAAGCTGCCTGATTTGTATGCTGCCGAAATGGAGGCAGCAGCAATCGCACAGGTCGCATACCAATTTGAAAAACCATTTGTTATTATCAGGTCGCTCTCCGACATTGCCGGCAAGGAATCGAATATTTCATTTGACCAATTCTTGGAAACAGCAGCCAAAAATTCCGCAGAACTGATTTTACTAATGTTAGAGGAGTTGAAGAAGTAATGGTAAAGAAAATGAATGTAGAAAGCTTTAATTTAGATCACACGAAGGTGGCCGCACCATATATCCGTTTGGCAGGAACAACACAGGGTGCCAGTGGCGATGTCATCCACAAGTATGATATCCGCTTTTGCCAGCCGAACAAGGAGCATATGGAAATGCCAGGCCTTCACTCACTTGAACATTTAATGGCTGAAAACATTCGCAATCATCATGCAAGTGTCGTCGATATTAGTCCGATGGGCTGCCAGACTGGATTTTATCTCTCAGTGATCAACCATGATGATTACGACAATATTCTAGAAGTATTAGAAGAAACTCTTAAAGATGTGCTTGAAGCAGATGAGGTTCCTGCCTGCAATGAAATTCAGTGCGGGTGGGCTGCGAGCCACAGCCTTGAGGGAGCAAAAGAAATTGCAGCAAAGATGCTGGAAAAGAAAGATGAATGGCGCCAGGTATTTGCTGAATAAGGAGAGTTAAATGCAATGACGGTTTACCGCAGTATCCATGAATTAATAGGACATACACCAATGGTTGAACTTACCCAATTCCATTTGCCTGAAGATGTCCGCTTATACGCAAAGCTGGAATACTTAAACCCAGGAGGCAGCATTAAAGACCGGCTGGGAGTAGAGTTGCTAGACGAGGCATTCCGTACAGGCAAGTTGGAAAAAGGCGGCACTCTGATCGAGCCAACTGCCGGGAACACGGGGATCGGGCTGGCGTTGGCAGCAATCAATAAAGGGATTAAGGTTATCTTTGTTGTGCCGGAAAAGTTCAGCTTGGAAAAACAAACGTTGATGAGAGCACTTGGTGCAAATATCATCCATACACCTACTTCGGAAGGGATGGCTGGAGCAATTCGCAAAACAGAACAATTGCTCGAAGAAATCCCTCATTCCTACTCACCAGCTCAATTTTCCAATCCGTCAAATCCGGAAACGTATTATAAAACACTGGGACCAGAGATTTGGCAAGACTTAGATGGCAGAATTGATATTTTCGTAGCAGGAGCGGGAACCGGAGGAACATTCATGGGTACTGCAAAGTTTTTAAAAGAGAAAAATCCAATGATAAAGACCGTCATTATTGAACCGGAAGGATCGATTCTAAATGGAGGCGAGTCTGGTCCCCATAAAACAGAAGGAATAGGAATGGAATTCCTTCCGCCATATATGGACACTGCTTTATTTGATGAGATTTATACCATTTCCGATGAAAATGCATTCGACCGCTTGAAGGAACTCGCGGCTAGAGAGGGAATACTTGCTGCAAGCTCATCAGGCGCAGCTCTTCACGCAGCTTTACAAGAAGCACGAAAAGCCCCTCCTGGCACAAACATTGTTACTGTCTTTCCAGACGGAAGTGAACGTTATTTAAGCAAGAAAATCTACGAGGGGGGAATTTAAATGAAACGCAAAACAAAAATGATTCACGGAGGGATACCTGGAGATAAAACTACAGGTGCTGTTTCGTTTCCTATTTATCAAGTAAGTACTTACAAGCAAGATGAGGTTGGAGTCCATAAAGGGTATGAATATTCACGGACAGGCAACCCAACGAGATTTGCTTTAGAAGAGTTGATCAAGGATCTGGAGGAAGGGGAAAGGGGATTTGCCTTCGGTTCCGGAATGGCGGCAATCACAGCCGTGATGATGCTCTTTAATTCAGGAGACCATATCATTCTGACTGATGATGTATATGGCGGGACATACAGGGTTATGAACAAGGTCCTAAACCGTATCGGCATTGAATCTACATTTGTGGACACAACAGACCTTGAAGCGGTGAAGGCTGCAATTCAGCCAAACACTAAGGCCCTTTACATCGAAACACCAACAAACCCACTTTTAAAAGTAACGGACATTAAGGCATGCGCAGAGCTGGCAAAAGAAAATGACTTGTTGACTATTGTCGATAATACTTTCAGTACACCATACTGGCAGACACCTTTGACTCTGGGTGCTGATATGGTCCTTCATTCTGCAACCAAGTATCTAGGCGGCCACAGTGATGTAGTGGCAGGGTTGGTCGTCGTGAATGATGAAAAGCTTGCAGATGATCTTCATTTTGTCCAAAACTCAACCGGAGGAATTCTTGGGCCTCAGGATTCCTGGCTGCTTGTACGGGGGATTAAAACTCTGGGTCTTCGGATGGAAGCGCACGAGGCGAACACTAAGAAGATCGTCGAGTTTCTATCAGAACACAAAGGTGTGGAGAAAATCTATTATCCCGGTCTGGAAACTCACCCACAGCATGCAATTGCAAAGGAACAGGCAGGTGGATTTGGCGGTATGGTCAGCTTTGACGTAGGAAGCGCTGAAAAAGCGGCTGAGGTGTTAGGGAAGGTAAAATATTTCACACTTGCTGAGAGTCTCGGTGCGGTGGAAAGTTTGATATCTGTTCCGGCAAAAATGACCCATGCATCTATCCCTGCAGAGAGAAGAGCAGAATTAGGAATTACCGACGGATTAATCCGCATTTCTGTCGGAATTGAAGATGCAGAGGACTTAATAGAGGATCTGAAGCAGGCATTACAATAGAAATCCTGTGCCGATTGGCGCCCGAAAATCCGAGATTTGCGAAAAACAGAACACCAATAGAGTAATATAATGAAAACAGGCACCGGATTTCAACCGGTGCCTTAATTTTGTTATACCAACTATATTATGAAGCCTTCTGCTCAGCAAAAGAAGCTTGCTGGGCTGCTTTTTCCCCTTTAAAAACATTGAATACCAGATTCAATGCGATGGCGGTTAAACTGCCGGCTACGATACCGTTGTCTGTCAGGATTCGGATGCTTGATGGCATTTGTGTGAATAACTCCGGCACGGCTGTCACACCGAGACCCATTCCGACTGAGCATGCAATGATCAATAAATTCTCCTGTGATGAGAACTCTACCGCGCTAAGCATTTTGATTCCATAGGCGACAACCATGCCGAACATAGCTACCATTGCTCCTCCTAAGACAGGGGTAGGGATGATCGTAGTCAGGGCACCAATTTTTGGTACAAGTCCGAGCAATACAAGAAAAGCACCCGCTGTGTATATGACATTCTTTGTTTTGACTCCTGACAGCTGAAGAAGTCCAACGTTTTGTGAATAAGTGGTATAAGGAAAAGCGTTAAAGAATGCTCCGAGGATAATCGCAAGACCCTCGGCACGGTAGCCATTTGCAAGATCTTTTTCCTCCAGCTTTTCTTCACAAATATCACTCAAAGCAAAGTATACTCCTGTTGATTCCACAAGACTGACCATCGCCACAAGAATCATTGTCAGGATCGCTGATACTTCAAATGTTGGCAAACCAAAATAAAACGGTGCTGGCATATGTAACCAGGAAGCCTCCCCGACAGCGGCGAAATTAACCATTCCCATAAAATAGGCAACGGTAGTTCCAGCGGCTAATCCTAACAAAATAGCTATGGCACGAACAAATCCTTTAAAGAAACGGAATAGCACAATAATGAACAGCAATGTGCCAAATGCCAATCCGATGTTTGTTAGAGAACCATAATCAGGGCTGCCCTGTCCGCCTGCCATATTATTCATCGCTACAGGAATTAAAGTGATCCCAATAATCGTTACAACAGATCCGGTGACAACCGGAGGGAAAAATCTGACGAGCTTTCCAAAGAACTTTGAAATCACGACGACAAATATACCTGAAACAAGTATGGATCCGTAGATTGCTGAAATACCATATTGTCCGCCAATCGCAATCATTGGTCCGACGGCAGTGAAGGTACAGCCTAGTACGACAGGAAGGCCGATGCCGAAGAATTTGTTGCGCCATACCTGCAGGAGGGTAGCGATACCGCACATGAAAATATCAATCGAAACTAAATAAGTCAGCTGTTCTCCTGTTAATCCGAGGGCTCCTCCGACAATGAGGGGAACAATCACCGCTCCTGCGTACATAGCCAGAACATGCTGGATTCCTAATGAAGCTATTTTTATAGGATTCTGTTTCATCGTGTCAATTCCACCTTTTTCTCAGAAGTAGGTTGTTCAAAACAGACTAAGCCACCTTCAAGGGAGCTTATTACGGCCAATGATTCGACCCGATAACCTTTTTCTCGCAGAAGGGATCCGCCATTTTGAAAACCCTTTTCAATCACTATGCCGATTCCTGCTATTGTTGCTTTCGCCTTATTGGCTATTTCTGCAAGGCCAAGTGCTGCTTGTCCGTTGGCGAGGAAATCATCAATGATCAAAACTTTATCGTCTTCAGACAGGTATTGATGCGAAACAGAAATTTCACTAGTCTCTTCCTTGGTAAAAGAAAAGACAGAGGCTGTAATCAGATTATTTACGAGAGTTAGAGACTTTCTTTTTCTTGCAAAAACAACTGGTACACTCAGCTGAATGCCTGCCATAACAGCAGGAGCTATTCCAGATGATTCAATCGTCAATACTTTGGTTATCCCGCTACCCTCAAACCGCTGGGCAAATTCCTTCCCGATTTCCAGCATCAGCTGCGGATCAATCTGGTGATTTAGAAATGAATCTACCTTTAGTACAGATGATGACAGGACGATGCCTTCGTTTTTAATTTTTTCAACAAGCAGTTCCATCGTATTCCTCCTCTTTAGATGAGGGCCCAAAATACAAAAAAAGCCCATAGCCTTGCATTCACAACATAAAATGAGTGAAGCAATGGCCTTGGGCTTACAATAAGCTGCGGGCAAACAGAGGTTGAACAGGACCCTCTGCATTGCTCACTCATAGTCGGATCATTTACGGTAATCCGGTAGAAACTTGCAGGCCATATCCCCGCGATTATATGAGTGAATGTATGAATTTAAAAATATTATATCACTATTTCAATTTGTTTCAACAGGAAAACTCTGAAAAGACGAACAAATCGGAAATAGTTTAAATGAAATATTCGCTTATTGATATTTAACTCGTCAAGACGTGATTTAAAATAAAAAATCTTCCCCATTTTACAAATATTTGATAAACTATTTAAGCATTTGAGGGGTTTGGGGGATATACAGATGAGCGTATTCAAGGATTTATTATGGTATTTCAAGTCAGAGAAAAAGGCTTATTTGACAGGAATTTCTCTTCTGTTATTTGTAGCTTTGCTTCAGCTCGTCCCGCCGCGCGTCATTGGAATAATCGTAGATGAGATCACCAATGGGACACTGACGGCCAGGAAACTAGGGAAATGGATTTTAGTTTTAGCCGCTTCAGGGCTGACAATGTATTCGCTAAGGTATTACTGGCGGATCATGATTTTTGGTTCAGCGGTAAAACTGGCCCGCCTATTAAGAAATCGGCTTTATGCCCATTTTACGAGCATGTCGCAATCTTTTTACCAAAAGAGAAGGACAGGGGACCTGATGGCTCATGCCACTAATGACCTTTCGGCGATCCAGCAGACTGCTGGTGCCGGTGTCCTGACCTTTGTTGACTCTGTCTCAACCGGTGGCTTCGTCATCATCGCGATGGCAGCGACAATCAGCTGGAAGCTGACATTGATCGCTCTGATTCCTATGCCGTTCATGGCTTTGCTGACTAGCTGGTACGGGACGATGCTACATAAAAGGTTCCATAAAGCCCAGGAAGCTTTTTCAAATCTAAACGATAAGACACAGGAAAGCATTACGGGAATTAAGGTCATCAAAACATTTGGCCAGGAAAAAGAAGATATCGAGGATTTCCGTAAACAGTCTGAGGATGTTGTGAAGAAGAACATTTCCGTCGCGAAGGTTGATGCTTTATTTGACCCGACGATTTCCATCATTGTCGGTATCTCATTCTTCTTATCGATTGCTTTTGGAGCTAGGTATGTTTTGAACGGTGAACTGACAATTGGACAGCTGGTGGCTTTCACTTCCTATCTAGGCTTGCTGGTGTGGCCGATGCTGGCGTTCGGCTGGTTTTTCAATATTGTGGAACGTGGAAGGGCCTCATATGACCGTGTTTCCGCATTGCTTGATGAAAAAATCGACATCCAGGACACACCAGATGCCCTGGATATTGTGCCGAATGGCGACATTAAATATGATATTGAGTCATTTACCTATCCTGGTGACCAGCAAGCTTTATTGAAGGATATCAAATTTGATTTAGGGAAAGGGCAGACGCTGGGAATCGTCGGAAAAACCGGTGCCGGAAAAACGAGTCTATTGAAGCTGTTAATTCGTGAATTCGACCTTTCAGAGGGCAGCATCTGCATTGGCGGGAGAAGTATCCGGGACTATAAGATGGATCGATTGAGACAGGCGATCGGATACGTGCCACAGGATCATTTCCTTTTCTCCGCGACTGTCATGGAGAACATTGCCTTCGCAAATCCTTCGGTTGATAAGGAAGTTATCTATAGTTCAGCAAGAGTGGCGAACATCCATGATGACATTCTTGAATTTACGGATGGCTACCAAACGGTTGTCGGGGAGCGGGGAGTTTCACTCTCAGGCGGCCAGAAGCAGCGAATCTCGATTGCCCGCGCATTGGTGATGAATCCGGAAATCCTGATCCTGGATGACTCCCTGTCGGCGGTCGATGCGAAGACCGAGGAACAGATTTTATCAGCATTGAAAGAAAATCGAAAAGACAAGACAACAATTATCACTGCACACCGATTGAGCGCCATCCACCATGCTGATCTGATCGTTGTCCTCGAGGATGGCCGGATTGCTGAACGCGGCACTCACGACCAGCTGATGGAGCATGACGGCTGGTACAAGGATATGTATTTGAGGCAGCAGCTTGAAGAGCTTGTCGAGCAGGGAGGGTGACCAATGGAAAAAACGCCTGTGTTAAACGCAAAAGAGCAGCGTTCCGTGCTGTTTCGGCTTCTTGCCTATGGGAAGCCGCATTTAAAAATGATTTTTGTCGCATTCGGATTCCTTCTGCTCGCAACGGTTGGTGACGTGCTTGGTCCGATTTTGGTAAAAATCTTCATCGATGATTACTTGAGGGAAGGATACATGCCTTTCGAGCCATTGTTGATGCTGGGTGCTGCTTATATTGGCATTCAAATTCTCAATGTGCTTGTTTCTTATTTTCAGCTTCTAAAGTTTCAGGAGATTGCCTTAAAAATCATCCAGCAAATGAGGATTGATGTATTTACAAAGGTCCAGCAGCTAGGGCTGAAATATTTCGATAAAACGCCTGCCGGCTCGCTTGTGTCAAGGGTTACCAATGATACTGAGGCGATCAAGGATATGTTCGTCAGCGTCATTGCGACTTTTATCCAAAGCGGCTTCTTGCTGTTCGGGATCTTTGTCGCGATGTTCATCCTGAATGTGAAGCTGGCATTGTTCACGATGTTGATTTTACCATTCATCGTGTTCATCATGAGCTTATATCGTAAACTGAGCTCAAGGTTTTACCAGGATATGCGTGAACGGCTTAGCCAGCTGAATGCGAAGCTCAGTGAATCACTACAGGGAATGTCGATTATCCAGATGTTCCGACAGGAAGAAAGGTTGAAAAGGGAATTCGGTGAAATCAATGACAAGCATTTTGATGCAGGGATGAAAAACATCAAGGCAGACGGACTCCTGCTGCGCCCGGCGGTTGACCTTGTCTATATTTTAGCGTTAATTATCGTACTCAGCTTTTTTGGGATTACTTCTTTTGACAGTCCGATTGAGATAGGGGTGCTGTATGCATTCATCAATTACCTGGATCGCTTTTTCGAGCCGGTGAACAATATGATGATGCGCCTTTCCATGTACCAGCAGGCGATTGTTGCTGCGTCACGTGTTTTCAAGCTGCTTGATGAAGATGAGCTTGCACCGGGCCAGACTGGGACAGAAGCTGATAAAATCAATGAAGGAAAAATAGAATTCAAGGATGTCAGTTTTTCCTATGATGGCAAAAAGGATGTATTGAAAAATATCAGTTTCACCGTAAATCCTGGGGAAACTCTTGCCTTTGTCGGCCATACTGGAAGCGGGAAAAGCTCGATCATCAACCTGTTGATGCGCTTTTATGAGTTCGAACGGGGCGACATCTTAATTGATAATCGTTCAATAAAAAATTATCCTGTAAAAGAGCTGCGGGAAAAAATGGGACTTGTGCTTCAGGATCCATTTTTGTTCTATGGAACAGTTGGGGATAATATCAGGCTTCACAACAGTGATTTGACCGAAGAAGATATTAAAAAGGCAGCTGAATTTGTGCAGGCAGATTCATTCATTGAAAAACTGGAGGATGGATATGCACAAAAAGTGACGGAGCGAGGCTCAACTTTTTCGAGCGGACAAAGGCAATTGATTGCTTTTGCGAGGACGATTGCGGCAAATCCGAAAATCCTTGTTCTCGATGAAGCGACTGCAAATATTGATACGGAAACCGAAGAGGCCATCCAGACGGCACTCGCCAAAATGCGCAAAGGTAGAACCACGATAGCCATTGCCCATCGCCTGTCGACCATCCAGGATGCAGACCAGATCATCGTCCTCCATCATGGAGAAATAGTTGAACGTGGAACACATCAGGAACTGCTTTCACAACAGGGACTTTACCATAAGATGTATCTCCTTCAGAATGGTTCAGTAGAACGAGTGGAAGATGTTGTTGGATAAACAATACTGATGACATAAAAAATAAAACAGCTATAACGCTTATGGCGTTTTAGCTGTTTTTTAGTGGGCTGCTATCTTTTTTATATAAACACGGTTATATTCATTTAATAGTTCATCAAGTTCCTGGCTATAAGTGATAGCTATGGTAGAATTCAAGCCATTTTGAGAAGCGATTTGGATTAGCTCTTCGCGTTTCTTTTCAATGAGGGTGATCAGTTGCTCTTTAGACAATGTGAAAATCCTTTCTTGTTTTATCTCTCGGCAATATAGGAAAAAAGCTTATGTAAAATCGTTATAAATATAGTAATTATTACAAGTGCTATATTAGTATATAGCATATACTGCCATATTTCAAAAGAAACATTTGTAAAATATTTTCCTGTTAAAATTATACACCATAGTTTATTACCCAGTTTTTAAAAAGGTAAACACCTTTTCTATAGAAATTAATAAATTGTTCACAGTTAAACTATAATAGTAGTATATGGTTTTGTTAGAATGGGACTAACGAATATGGACTGGAGATGGAATGATGACAGATATTAATATTTTCATTGCTATGGGAGCGGGGTTCCTTAGCTTTATTTCTCCATGCTGCTTGCCGCTTTACCCCGCGTTTTTATCTTATATTACCGGAATGTCCGTGGGTGAATTGAAAAGCGAAAATGCGATGCTGCAAAAGCGCAGTCTGCTCCATACATTATTTTTCCTGCTGGGCTTTTCGGTCATTTTCATTGCAATTGGCTTTGGAACCTCTTTCGTCGGCCAATTTTTCATGCAGTACCAGGACCTCATCCGTCAATTGGGTGCCATCTTTATAGTTGCTTTCGGGTTAATGGTAATCGGCTTCTTTAAGCCTGAATTTTTGATGAAAGACAGGAAGATAGAATTCAAGAACCGCCCATCCGGTTATTTCGGGTCCTCATTGATCGGTATGGCATTTGCAGCCGGATGGACTCCATGTACTGGCCCGATCCTCGCCTCAGTCATTCTGCTTGCGAGCTCAAACCCAGGATCAGGAATGCTGTATATGATCGCGTATACTCTTGGATTTGCGATTCCGTTTTTCATTCTTTCTTTCTTTATCGGAAAAATGCAGTGGATCCGTAAGCATAATGTGAAAATTGTTAAAATCGGCGGCTATATCATGATATTAGTCGGAATCATGTTGTTCTTCGATTGGATGACGAAGCTGATTTCGATTCTTTCAATGTTTTTTGGTGATTTTACAGGGTTTTAAAAAGGGATAATTGGATTCCTGTGACTCTGTGCTTAATGGCATGAGAACCTTTTAATTACAATGTTTATGAGAAATAGGTAAATATAGAGAAACCCAATTAAAGCCGTTATAACTTCAGGATAATCAGGAGCATATGCCCATATTTATGATTATTTTCATAAGGAAAATTCACCATGCGAGAATTTTGTCGGTGTCTTTACATTGAAAATAATGGTTAAATATAGTTATATAGTAACTAAGGAGAATTTTAACAAATTAATATAATTGTTGTGATTGTCGGGGAGGATACAGCAATGGCCAGAATTTTGATAGTTGACGACGCAAAATTTATGAGAATCACCTTAACCAATATTCTGAAGAAAGCGAATCACGAAATAGTAGGGGAAGCTGAAAATGGACGTGAAGCAGTCATGCTGTATCGTGAGCTAAAGCCCGACCTTGTGACAATGGATATTACAATGCCTGAAATGAGCGGACTGGATGCCGTAAAAGAAATAAAACGGGAATTCAAGGATGCAAAAATCATCATGTGCTCTGCCATGGGTCAGCAGAAAATGGTGGTGGATGCAATCGAGGCAGGGGCAAAAGATTTTATCGTAAAGCCTTTCGATGATTCACAGGTGGTCGATTCTGTATTAAGAGTATTAAGATAAGAAACAGCCATTTAAGTCTATCTTAAATGGCTTATTTTCATTATAATTATGGGGAAATCTATTATAAGGGATGAAATAAAGAATGAATTATGTTCTGGCGTCAACAGTTGGAGCAATTGGCATGGCCATCTTCGTGACTTTCATGAGGATGAAGGCTGCCAAAAAACCAGCATCTGCCAAGAAAATTATCTTACCGCCAATCTTCATGAGCACCGGTGCGCTCATGTTCATCTTCCCAATGTTCCGGGTTCATTTTTTACAGATTATTGAGGCACTTACAGTGGGAATGTTATTCTCGATCCTTCTTATCAAGACCTCTAAATTTGAAGTAAGAGGCCGGGAAATCTTTTTAAAAAGATCCAAGGCATTTGCCTTCATTTTAATCGGTCTGTTGATCGTACGTGTAATTGCTAAGCTTATGCTAAGCAGCTCATTCGATGTAGGCGAACTGGGCGGCATGTTCTGGATCCTTGCCTTTGGAATGATTGTTCCGTGGAGAGTCGCGATGTATTTGCAGTTTAAAAAGCTTCACACTGAATTGAATAGTGGTAAGAATATGAATTAATCAGAAATCCCCTGCCAATAGGCGTGGGATTTTTTTAGTGCTTTCATCCTGCTTCGGAATATATGGATATAAATGTATTTTGTGGAATGGTATGATGGAAATGATTGAATTATTAAAAAGTATGCAGGTGCCAGGTGAAAATAATATGTACCGGCAAAACCTAAAATTTACTTGGAGTTTGTTTTGTAGGGGGAGATATTATGTTGCATATCCAGGCTGTTTTTATCGATCGGGATGGGACTCTCGGCGGAAGTGACAAAGTGATTTATCCGGGGGATTTCAAGTTATTCCCGGGTGTCAAGGAATCAATTAAGCTATTAAAAGACAACAATATTTTAGTTTATTCTTTTACGAACCAGCCAGGGATTGCGAACGGTGAAGCTGATGTCGATCAGTTTGAAGAAGAGTTGAACACTTTTGGATTTGACAAGGCTTATATTTGTCCTCATCGCCATGAGGAAGGCTGTGCTTGCAGGAAACCTTCTCCCGGAATGCTAAAAAAAGCTGCGTCAGAAAATAATCTGCAATTACATCGATGTGCAGTGATTGGGGATAGATGGACAGACATGGTGGCTGCTGATGAAGCTGGTTGTTTCAAGATATTGGTCAAAACGGGAAGCGGCCAGGAAGCCTATGATAAATACATAAACAAACAGTATTTTGGCCGATGGGGACAAATTCAGCCGGATTTTATTGCGAGGGATTTGAATGAGGCAATAGACTGGCTTATGGGGAAGGAAGGAGTAAAGAAGTGACGGTCATTATAGCCATTCTTTTATTTGCATTTATGGTCGATTTCACAAAGCTCAGGAAGCAAAATGAGAAAATGATTGAGCAGAACGATCAAATCATTTCTCTGCTGGAGGAGATGGAGAAAAGAGGAAAAGAATGAGTCAGCGGAATATAAGATTGATACAGGAATATGGCAAGGAAGTAGTGGTGGAATTAATCGAAGATTCGAAGGAGACCGAAGGGTTTTATAGAGCTGTGGAAAGAATCACGGAAAAGCCGGTCGCGGAATTCGAACAAGATGAACTTGGTTTTTATCGTTAAATGAATTTTATGAAGGGTGGCGATTGAGATGAAACAGGCAAGAAGGATTATGGGCATCAGAAAAATAATGGAGAACATCGCAGTCTAAAATTGCGAGGGAGTGCTCGATGTTCTCAAATAATTGGAGGAGCATTCATGTTAAATAAACTAGGTTTTGATTTGTGGGCAGACGGCTATGACAAAACAGTACAGGTTAGTGAAGAAAATGGAGTATACCCATTTGCGGGGTATCGAACAATTTTGAATACAATTTTTAATGAAGTGATGGAAAAAGAAAATGCGAGAGTTCTGGATATCGGCTTTGGTACAGGTGTTTTAACATCAAAACTGTATGAAAGTGGATATCATATTGATGGAATCGATTTTTCGGAGAGAATGATTGCCCTGGCACAGCCTAAAATGCCGAAGGCCAATCTCATTGAATGGAATATTGCCAACGGCTTGCCCGCAGAATTAAAAAGAAAAAAATACGAGTATATCGTAAGCACCTACGCTTTGCACCATTTAACTGACGCAGAGAAGGTTTCTTTTATAAAGGAATTATTGCCATTGCTAACGGATGGCGGCAAAATCCTGATTGGGGACATTGCCTTTGAAACGAGGCGGCAGCTCGAAGATTGTAAAAAAGACAGCAAAGGATTTTGGGATGATGATGAATTCTACTTTGTTTTCAATGAAATCGGTTCTGATTTAGAGGATAGCTGCAAACTGGAATTCCTGCCAATTTCCCACTGTGGCGGAGTGATAGAAGTTACGAAGAAATGATTAGGTTAGCACTGCTTTGGTTAGGCAGTGCTAATTCTATTTTTAAAAAATGGAGGCAGATGAAGGGTGAAACCAAAACTAGTATCCTTTTCCATAGCAGTCATTCTTTTAGCTGCGGCTTTGACAACATTCCCAACAGCCAGCCACGCTTGCAAATGTGTGGAAGAGAAAAGCGTTGAAAAAGAATTGGAAAGCTCCAAAGCGGTATTTCGCGGGAAAATCCTTGATATAAAAAACAAGAATAATAATAGAAAGATATTATTTGAGGTGGAAGAAACATGGAAAGGTATATCACAAACAGAAATCATATTGAAGGATGAATGGGGCAGCTGTTCTATTGATTTTTTTGACGGAGAATCTTACTTGGTATATGCCTATGACTTCCAGGGTGAATTGACAACCAATATTTGTGACCGAACCAAAGAATTAAGCAGCGCCGGGGAGGATTTAGCGACACTAGGAAAAGGGTCGAGGCCAACCGAAGAAGTGAATCTGCAAAATAAGTTGCAAAGCCCAGTCGTCCGCTACATTTATATCTGGATTCCGTTGGTTGGCCTAATGATAGTGTCCTTCATATTGCTTAGAAAGCGTTCCGGAAATTAATTGAAAGGATGATGGACAGCAAGAGCGGAATCGAGAGAAAAAGTGTCCGTCATCTTTGTTTTAAAATAAGAAAATACATAAAAATTGTTCAGAAGCGGTTCTTAAAGAAACGCTTTTTATTTTTAGGAAAAAGAAGGAAAATTTCTCCCTTTGTCGAATTCTGTTTAACTAGAAATTTTTTACTTATCACGGAGGGAATATGGAGTACATATGGCAAATACTCTTTCAAAATGAGGAGGACGAACAATGGATGCGACGTTTTACATGGAAAAGGCTGTTTTTAATTATCGGGTAGCGGCGATTATGATCGTGGACAACCACGTGCTGATCCATAGGCAGGCAAAGGACGAGCACTGGGCATTGCCAGGAGGAAGGGTCGAGCTCCAGGAGGATTCACAGACAAGTGTGGTGAGAGAAGTAAAAGAAGAGTTAGGGATAGATGTAAAGGTGGAAAAACTTCTCTGGTTCACTGAGAACTTTTTTGACTATAACAATAAAAATTATCATGAAATCGGGCTGTATTATCAAGTTTCCCCTTTGAATGGCAGCTTCAACTTCCACAAGGGAGAGTTCTTTGGAGAAGAGGGTGAGCGGCTGGTCTATCAGTGGGTGCCAATTAGCAGGCTTGAAAAATTCAAACTATACCCAGAGTTCATCAGGACATCTTTGAGTGAATTGCCTGAGGCGCCACAGCATCTGATCGTTCATAAGTATAGTATTTGAGGACAAGGGAATGTCATTTGAAGCATGTTTCATAATGCATTCACTGATGTCAGACTTCAAGAGGCCATGGTATATAGCTGGCGGGTGGGCAGTTGACCTTTATCTTGGCTATGTTTCCAGAGAACATAAAGATATTGAAATTGTGGTATTTAGAGAAGACCAAACCTTCCTGAAGGATTATTTGGGAAAATGGGATATCGACAAAGTCGAAGACCGTGAACTAAAATCCTGGGGAAGGGAATTCTTACATTTGCCAGTCCATGAATTGCATGCCAGCAATAAAAAATCCGGTGACAAGTTTGAAATTCTTTTAAATGAAACGGAAGGGTTAGAATGGGTGTATCGCAGGGATTTGAGAGTGAAGATGCCGCTTACGGAGGCAGGGAGTTTTACGCCAAGCGGTCTACCTTATTTAAGTCCATTAATAGTCCTTCTTTATAAATCAAAGCACATACGTCCAAAGGATCAGCAGGACTTCTTAATTATTTATGACAAGCTTTCCAGCAAACAGAAGAATTGGCTATCTAATGCCTTGGTTTTACAAGACCCAGAACACCTGTGGCTGGAAAAATTGAGGGAACAATAGGGGGTAGAAAAGTGGAATTCTACAGCTTCAATAAAGCCAACGGAATAAAAATAACCAAATTCGATTCGAACTTTGTGATGTCCCGGATTGTAAGAACGACTAATGCTGCTCATATTGGTTATATGTATCTGGAGCCAAAAGGAATCATTGGGTACCACCAGGCGACAATGCCACAGCTTCTATTGGTGATCAGCGGCGAAGGACTTGTAAGAGGAGAATCCGAAGAATACTATAAAATTGAGCCTGGTACTGCGGTATTTTGGAAAAAAGGTGAATGGCATGAAACGAAGACGGAAGCTGGATTAAATGCAATCGTTATTGAAAGTGAAGAGTTGAATCCATCAGCTTATATGCCTTTCACCCATCGTGCTGATGAATAATACTGTGGAGTTGATTCGATGAAATTAGGTTTGAAAAGGGACGAAGTTAAGCTGGATACATATACGCCTGAGTGGAGCAACGAATTTGACAGGGTGAAAAATGCAATCATCAAAAATACTAAAATAGCAGAACAACAAATTGAGCACATAGGGAGCACCTCGATCCTAGGGATGGATGCTAAACCGATTATTGATATCCTGGTCGGAGTTGATGATATAACAAATTTAGATGAGGGAATAATTAGTGGTTTCAAAAACATAGGATTTTTAAGGCTAAAGGTCCAACGTTCAAGTGAAATTGTTTTTTCCAGGTTTACAGATGAAACATTTTTGGTGAAAACACATTTTATCCATTTAGTAGAGTATCGAAAGGAATTGTGGAAAAACCTTATATTTTTTAGAGATCACTTGAATTCATATGAGGATGCCAAGTTGGAATATTTAAAGGTCAAGAAAGCTTACCTCGAAAAGTCGTCTACTGGTATTAATGAATACACCGCCCATAAAGAGGATTTTGTTAAAAAAATCTTCAGCCTAAGGACTAAAGGAGTTTAGCTGCTAATGCTTACATATAGGTACAATACATTTATTCCAGAGCTGGTCTCAATCATGAAAAAATTAGCTGAGAATCAATCGTTCGATGGTTCATGTACGGATGAGGCTGGAAGATTGCTGGCGGTACTTTCCGGACAAGTGAAACAGGGTAAGATTCTTGAAATTGGCACAGGCTTTGGCGTGGGAAGTGCGTGGATGCTGTCTGCTATTCAACCTCATGTACAATTTGTTTCAGTAGATTTAGAGGAACATAAGGTTAAGTTAGTTCGAAATAATCTTAACCACACGCAAGCAACGTTCATATGTGGAGACTGGAAAGAAATCATTAAGTCCGGACCTTTCCAGTTCGTTTTTGCAGATGCTTCTGCCGCTAAAAGTATTGAAGGAGAATTATTGATTGATATTCTGGAGGCGGGCGGATTGTTATTTATGGACGATTTCACTCCAGAAGAACATTGGCCTGAACAGTGGCGAGGGAAGAGAGACCCGGTAAGGGAGTTCTGGTTGAATCATGAAAACCTATCAGCAACCGAAATTTATCTAACGCCCACATCCTCTGCCATTTTAGCTGTAAAAAATAACATGAATAGGTGATTGATAGTGAAAAAAGGAGTCATCAGGCCGCTGGCTATTTGTCTATTTAAAAAAGGCGAGTCGATTCTGGCAGCAGAAGGTTATGATTCGGTGAAGAAGGATTACTACTACCGGCCGATTGGCGGTGGAATTGAATACGGTGAAAAAAGCTTGGACGCACTTAAAAGAGAAGTGCATGAAGAAATTTCCGCTGAGATTAAGAATATGAACTACCTAGGAACAATTGAAAATATTTTTACGTTTAATGGTGAATTGGGCCATGAAATTGTGGTTGTTTTTGAGGCGGAGTTTGTGGATGAAGCCTTCTATGATTTGGAAACTTTTACAGGGAAGGAAGATGACGGATCTGTTTTTTCATTAAAGTGGATTCCTGTAAGTGAATTTGGATCTGGCAAATTGAGATTGGTTCCTGATGGATTGCTGGATTTAATCAGCTAGGAGTGGAAGGGTGGTAAAGGTGGATTTGTATACTGAAACCGAAAGACTGGTTTTACGCCCTTTTAAACGAGATGATTATCATAATTGGTATCGGCAGTTTGACAACCGGTTGCCATCTCAATACGGGTATGACGATGGACGCCCATCCAATCTGGATGCATACACGGAAGAGTGGTTTACCCAATGGGTAAGTAATTTTGAGCGGTCAGCAAAGGAAGATAAAATGTATAATCTTGGAGTTTTTAGAAAAGAAGATGGTGTGAATGTTGGAAAAGTAGAACTAATGACCCTTATGAGAATGGATTATCAATGGGCAATGATGGGTTACTCGATCCATAATCAATGCTGGAAAAAAGGCTATGGAATTGAAAGTGTCGTTGCTGCGACGGAACTATTTTTCAATAGACTCGATTTTCATAGAATTGAACTGCATATTAATGAAGACAACCTTCCGTCGATCAACTTGGCCAAAAGAGCAGGTTTCATTTTTGAATGTATTAGGAAGGATTTTTCTCTTGAAGATGGCCGCTGGACTGATTTTTGTATTTATTATCAAAACCTAAGCTAGGAAGGTGACACAAATGAACAAGGTGATTCAGCTGACCCCTATGGACCTTTACCTGCATAGAGGTAACTTAGATTCTTTTCTGTTTAAAAATCTAAGTCCATTAGTAAATGAAAATACATGGATGAAAGAGTGGAAACAAATTGCCGAAAGATTTCAGCTGTTTAAATTCAAAGAACTCACAGAAGTGGAAGCTGGAGCTTATTCCTGGGATGCCGAAAGGGTAAATGAAATCATTGATGATACAATTAACAACGCTCGTAATCATCTTTCCTTTGATGAGGTAACAGTGACTGTTTTTCCAGCGTTACCATTCCCATGGCACAAGAACCTTCCTCAATCAATGTGGACAAATGGATTTACCAACGGTCCAAACAACATCCAGATTGCGATCCCGCCTGAACCAGACGAAGACTTTCTCAGTTATATGATTGCCCACGAACTCCATCATGCCACACCATGTAATCCTATCTATGACCTTACTCTGAATTCTTTTTCCCTGGCCGAATGGTTTAAGATGGAAGGGGGCGCTGAATTTTTCAGCTTAAGCCTTTACCCCGATAAGCGGTGGTGGAAGGATGAGTTTACCTCAGAAGTGGAGTTGGACTATTGGAGGGAAGCGAAAAGCGTATATGATTCTACCGATGGTAAGACCAAAAACCTTTTTGCTTTTGGCAATCCGAAGCAGGGAATCCCATATATGGCAGGCTATGCATTCGCATATCATCTTTTCCTGGCTTTCTCTGAGGTTTATCCTGATAAAACGTTTGAAGATTTACTACTCATAAAACCTGAATCGTTCCTTGAAAACTATCAGAAAATTGGATTGGGGAAAATGTAGTTAATGTGAGGGCAGCCAGACTTTGTCGGTAGCTGCCCTCATTATTCTCAAGTGCGAAGGAGTTCTTCCTTCCAAAGCCGTTCACAAGCGACTAATTCAAAGTCATCATTAATTAAGAGTTTATAAATATCTGGTTTGGTGGTTTGTTTCCAGAACTCGAAGTCATATTTTTTGTCAAAATAGTTCATCGTGCAGGCCATAATATTACCGTGAATTCCTATTGCGATTTTCTGGCCTTTATACTTCTTCACGGCATCCCTTAACCCATCAATTCCTCGTTGCTGCACTTCAAGATTGGTTTCTCCTCCAGGAAATTTGTATGCAGGGTTTGAGAAGACTTTTTGCATGGCTTCCTCTGGATTTTCAAAATGATGATTTCTGGCAGCCAGGTCCCGTTCTCTGAACCTGGGATCTAATTCAATTTCCTGATCCAGCAGTTTTGCCAGTCCTTCGACCGTTTGTCTTGCTCTGACATAAGAACTTGAAATGATTTGATTGATATTTTCCTGTGAAAGAATTTGAGTGATTCTCTCTGCATCTCGCCAGCCTTTTTCGGAAAGTTCCCGTGTCTCCTCATTCTCCAGGGAGAAGACCGAATGTGCATGTCTTACGAAATATACTTCTGTAATCATCTTTTAACCCTCTCAGATTTTTAACTTCATAGCTTCTAATACCTTAGCAACGTGAAGATCATCCTTCACCGATTCAAGCGAATGCCATTTCACTTCTTTTAATGTTTGTTTGTCGCCAAGTTCAGGGTCGTGGCCGAGCGTGGCTTCTTTGCCGTTTAATGGGCGAACTAAAAAACACCTTTCCTCCCCACCGCTGTATCGACCAGTAAAAAGATAGTCGACTACTTCCACATCCAAATTCACTTCTTCCTTCACTTCCCGAATGACTGCGTCTTCATAGGTTTCTCCTGCTTCAAGACCTCCGCCAGGAAGTGTCCAGAAAGAACCGTCCGGATAGACATGTTTTGTCATAAGTATATAATTATTTTTAATGATGGCAGCAAATGCTCTCGGTCTAGTCAAAAAATTACCCACCTTACTAGTAATATTATAGAAATTTTACTATATTTTAACATATTAGAAGAATCTATTGGACAATTAGAATTTGGATATCGATAAAAATGTCCGATAGAAAGACTCTATCGGCCAAACGGAAGGCGGTAGCCGAGAAAAGTGTCCGATAGAAGGTCTCTATCGGCCAAACGGACTGCGGAAACCGAGAAAAGTGTCCGATAGAAGGGCTCTATTGGCCAAACAGACTGCGGAAACCGAGAAAAGTGTCCGATAGAAGGGCTCTATTGGCCAAACAGAAGGTGGAAACCGAGAAAAGTGTCCGATAGAAGGGCTCTATCGGCCAAACGGAAGGGAGAAACCGAGAAAAGTGTCCGATAGAAAGACTCTATCGGCTAAACGGAGGGTGGAATCCGAGAAAAATGTCCGATAGAAGGACTCTATCGGCTAAACGGAAGGTGGAAACCTCAAAGAAATCTCACAGAAGGGGGCAGGTTGCAAATGGTCAATTCAATAAACCATCCAGATACAACGATTATCGGTGCTGGTATCGGCGGACTATCCGCGGCTATAGCCTTGCAGCAGCTTGGCCAAAATGTGAAAGTTTTTGAGAGAGCTTCGGAACTAAAGGAGATGGGTGCGGGTATTGTGTTGTCTGCCAACGCAATCAAGGCATTGGAAAAACTCGGGATAGCGGAACAGGTGCGCCAGGCTGGCTCGCCAGTAAAAAAAGCAGAAATTATGACGCCTGATGGACAACTTATTGTCAATATGCCGGTTCACATGCAGGCAGAAAGATATGGGACGTACAGCTATTTACTATACCGTCCTGAATTACAAAGAATTTTATATGAAAAGTTAGAGCCTAATACACTAGTGCTTGGAAAAAAGTTTTTACGACTGGAACAGGACCTTGAAAAAATCACAAGCTTTTTTGAGGATGGCGAAACACTAAATTCAGGCCTTCTCATTGGAGCGGATGGAGTACATTCCCGAGTAAGGCAGTATATTATGGAGGAATCGAAGCTGCGCTATTCAGGCTTCACTGCTGTCAAAGGAATTTCAAATTATGAAGATGCCCGTTTTCCGGCCGAACTGGGCGGAGGCTTCGAGGCCTGGGGAAAAGGGAAGAGATTTGGTTTTTCACATTTAGGAAAAGGTCGTGTGTTTTGGTTCGCTGCAATCAACACGCCTAAAGGGACACTCGTGAAGGAGGAAAATAAAAGACATCTCGCTTTGCAGCAATTCAAAGGTTGGTGGGGCCCAATTACAGATGTCATTGATTCTACAAAAGAGGAGAACATCCTTGTCCATGAAATTTTTGATCGCAAGCCACTCAAAAAATGGCATAAAGGAAGAGTGACTCTGTTGGGAGATGCAGCTCATCCCATGCTGCCGAACCTGGGGCAAGGCGGAGCCCAGGCGATGGAGGATGCTATAATTCTCGCACGCTATCTCAAGCAATATCCTCAAGAAGTTGAGGAAGCATACAGTCGATATGAGCAAGAGAGAATACCGCGCGTCACCAAAATTATTCAGGGCTCAAGAATGATGGCAATAATGATGCAACTTGAAAACCCTGCGGCGATTGTAGTCAGAAATCAAATTTTACGGCATGTGCCAGATCAACTTAAAATGAACAGACTGGATTGGATACTTGGATACAAAGCTTAAAAAGAGCTGCTTTCGAGCAGCTTATTTTTATATATTAACCATCTTCAAGAGAACAATATTTTCTAAAAGAAGGAAAATACAGTGTAAATGTAGAAAACTTTTATGAAAAGTGGAGGGATATCCAATGCAGACGAAACATGTCCGCACATCCGGGGCTTATATCATGTATAAAGGATTATTTCCTTTTCAGGTGGGACCAACACGAAAAGGGGACAAGCTTGGCGTGGTCAGGCTTGGTGGTCATCGGGAAAAAGGAGAAAGTGCCCAGGAGACAGCAATACGCGAAGTTTTCGAAGAATCTTCCATGAAAATCAAGCTTGTCAATTCCCCGGTCACTTTTTTCAAAAAAGAATGGAATGACACAGCTATTAAAATACAATCATCTGAAAATATAGCGCCAATACTGGTAAAAGGGGCAGGTCCAACTGCTTCAACAGCAATGTATCTGGCCTATTCAAATACGGCTCCTGTACCGTCTTCCGAAACAAGTGGTCTTCTGCTGTTATCACGAGAGGACATCTCACTTATATGTAAGCAGAAAATCACGTTGGAAAAGTTTATTGAACAGGGAGGCAAGGTTATGTTAAGTCAAAAGATTAACTTAGGACTGAGCCTCGAACCTTTTCCCCAGCTGCTTTTTTTAGCTGAATTATTTGAGAAAGAAGCTAGCTTAATCGAACAAGTTATTTCAGTACTGGAGTCTGGCGTGGATAGATGATATTACACTAGAAGGTTAAGAAGGGGGCTGATGGAGTGTTTGTTGAAATGACATACCAGGTACGAGTTTCTGATTTTGATAAAGGCCTAAAATGGTATAAATCTCTATTGAAAAAAGAACCTGATTTTACACCGCATAATGGCTTTGCCGAGTGGGAATTGATACCCGGTTGCTGGCTGCAGGTAGCAGAGGGAACGCCAGCAGAAGGAAGCGGCCCGCTGCGTTTAGGTGTTAAATCAATTGAAGTCGAAAGGTCCAGGTTGATCAATGAAATAAATATCGAGTCATTTGAAATTTTTTCGAGAGAAGAAGTCCCAGTAAAATGGGCAACATTTTCCGATCCCTGGGGAAATCGCATAGGATATTTTGAGTACATAGAAGAAAAGGAAATGAATGAGAGAATAAATGTCGTCTTAGGAAAAAATGGCTGAATTGTTTCCAACAAAATATATTGAAATCGGTATCGGAAATACCTGGCTTGTCAGAACAGAATTTGAAATGGAGAACGGGGATGAATATCAGGAAAAGGGGATTAAGGGGCCTGTATATTTTCACTCAGCTTATATAAGAATCTGGTTCCGGAAGTCAGTGATCATTCTCGATTCCAAGGAAGGTATAAAAACCATGATGAAGAACGATAAGAAAATTAAATTTATTTTTGGAATCGTAAGCAAGCAGTGTGGTTTGTCCAAATAAAGAAGCACAAATCTTCAGATTTTGGACATCTGAAGATTAGTACCGTAAATTCATCTGTAAAATCCCCTGGAATTTCTCCTTCCGGTGTAATAAAGGAGATCGGATGTTAAAAAAACACCTACAGGCGGAATAGCTTCTGTGTTGATTGGCGGACCGGTCAACGCTATATCAGTGGTAGCAATCCAGCTGCCCGATTCACCGGCTTGCAGGGATGGAGGTTTCATTAGAAACTTGCCGCTTAACACCAAATGGCGGACATTGATACCTGGATCATCATATATCGTCAATTGGCCAGCAAACGAAGCATAAGGTGAATCGAATTGGATTGTTTTTGCATTTTCATCCCAAGTTCCCTGGATCGGGATAGGACTCCCCCGAAAATTAGCGGTTCCAGTCAAGGTATTCCCTGAGAGGGAATTGATTGTGATTGTCCCTCTGACAATCGGTTTCCCGGCAATCTCCGCGTCAATCCCCCAGAGTGAAGGAACCGGCAAACTTTGCGCCGCATTCTGTCTAATGTACAACTTGATCTCTCCTTATTTTATAGATAAAGGGTTTCAGCCTATTAAAGAGTATATGCAGCAATCATTTAAATGGGGAATGGGCAAGCATGGCTAGGAGGATGAGCACTTGAAAAATAGATTTTGAAGTATACTGCTGCATTCCTGAGAACGGAGTTTTAGAAGGTATTTTAGATGTCCACAGAGTTATATTCGGTACATCTGATGGAGTTATAGAAAAAATACAGAATAAGCCTCATCTTCTGTTCAGTGTAGCTTTTGAAGGCTCCAAAGTGATTGGTTACAAAATAGGGTATGAACTCACGAATGAAAAGTTTTACAGCTGGCTTGGCGGAGTAGACCCGGATTATCGCCATTTAGGTGTGGCTTCTAAGTTAATGAACATTCAACATCGCTATTTGGAAAACGAAGGCTACAAAACAGTTCAAACAAAGACATTGAATAAATGGCGCGGTATGTTAATTTTAAACATCAAAAGCGGTTTTGACATTAGAGAGACATATATCGACCGGCACGGGAATCTGAAGATTGTATTGGAAAAGGAATTAACTAAAGAGGAGAAGAGATGAACGATCACATTAACTATAAGCTATGGACTGTGTGTATGATTCAAAATGGAGACAAAGTTTTACTGATCGACCGACAGCATGATCATTTTAAAGGCTTTATTCCTCCGGGTGGCAAAGTCGATTTTCCCGAAAGTATCATGGAAAGTGCTGTTAGGGAGGTAAAAGAGGAAACAGGTCTGGAAGTTTGGAATTTAAAGTATAAGGGTCTATATGAATATGTAAATCCTGTAGCAATGGACCGTTATATGATTTTTAACTATATAACCAGTGATTTTAAGGGTGAGCTGCTGGAGAACGGGCCGGAAGGAAGAGCGGTTTGGGTCAACATGGAAGAGGCCTATCACCTCCCTATGCAGGAATCCATCAGAAGAAGGTTTCCATTTTTTTTTCGGGAGGGAACGTTCGAGATCCAGGTTACATGGAATCACGAAGAGAACAAAGAGGGCAAGGTTGCGATAAAAAACACTTAAATTACTGGTGATTCATTTTAGGAGAGATCATGATGTCAATTGTTGAAAAAGAAATCGTATCTTTGGTCTTTTACCAGCCAGAATATAAAGCGCTGCTGTCGAATTACAATTTGTCTGAGGAGCAGCAAAGGTATACAGCACTTCCGGTCGATGCATTGGAAAAATGCGATTCTGAGCCAGACAGGCACCCAATGATCATATTGTATGGGCGTCAGCCTGCAGGATTCTTTGTCCTCCATGGATGGGAAGGTGTTAAAGCTTATAGCGAAAATAAAGAAGCAATTTTATTACGTGCTTACTCAATAAATGCAGAGTATCAGGGGAAAGGTATTGCATCACAGTCTATTACGCTATTGGGCCCCTTTGTTAAGAAGCATTTTCCAAATGTAAATGAAATCATATTGGCTGTAAATCATGCAAATGTAGTTGCACAGAATGTTTATAAGAAAGGCGGCTTCGTGGACAAGGGCATTACTGCAATGGGAAGAGAGGGAGAAATGTTTATATATCATCTTGATGTTTAAATGGATTTGACAGGCAGCTCGCGTATAGTGTTAAAAAAGGGGGAGTCAAATATGCCAGAAGTAAAACAGTTACCAGGATTGAAGTTGGTGGGGTTCCGGGTGTTGTGTCCAGGTGACCAATATGTCATCGAGATTCCGAAAGCTTCAAAGTGGTTGAGTGAGCGTACGGGTGAAATTGCCAATGTAGTAAATCCGGGTTTTCAGTATGGAGCTTTTGTGGTCGAACATAGTTCAAATGAGCAAGACGGATATTGGGTATGTGTTGAGGTTTCAGAATATGAAGGGATTCCCGAAGACATGGTTGGCCTAACCATACCTGGTCAAATGTACGCCGTTTTAAGACACAGAGGTGCTAACGGTGAAATCAGGCAGGCGTATACCGAGCTGCATCAATGGATTGAAGCTAATGGCTACCTGAGATTAACGGAAAAATGGCATTTGGAAGCCTTTCATAAATGGTCCGATCCTGCCAATATAGATGTGGAACTCATGGACACAGTTGCCTTTGAAGTGTAAAAAATGGAAGTATTTGAAACCTGATATCGTCCTCAATCGTAGATAATTAATATAGATGAATACAGGGGGAAGATTATCATGATGGTAGAAGCACAAGGGGATTGGATGTTTACTTTTGTCCCGATTTTTATGGGAACAATCTTTATTTTAGTAATGGGAATCATAATTTTTACAATCATTAAAAGCATAGGGAGCTGGAGTAAAAACAATCAGGCACCACGTGTGAATTCTAACGCTCAAGTAGTGACGAAAAGAACGAGCGTGCGCGGCGGGGGAGAAACGAATGCCCGCAGCCTATATTATGTGACGTTTGAATTCGATAGTGGAGACCGGCTGGAGCTGCAGGTTGACGGTCAGGAGTATGGCCATTTGGTTGAAGGGGATTATGGAGAACTGACTTTCCAGGGAACGCGTTATCTAGGTTTTACAAGACATCGATCATGATTTATTCGTTTAAAAGACCAAATCAATTTTAGATTTGGTCTTTTTTGTGTACTAATCCACGGAAAGGTCATCCCTGTTGATCATACGGATGGTTGAAATGATGCCTCGGCACACTAACATTTTAATGGCTAAGCTGATAAAGGAGTGCTGCCAGCTCCATCCCCTTTTCCAAGTAATTAAATTTGTTTTCCTGGCCGCGAATGTTTCGACTAATACTTGCGGGAGGAGAAAGGGAAATAGTTTTAGGATAATCCCCAGCGGCTTGCTATTGAGTGTCCATTGATTGTAATAAAGAAGCATTAAAGGGTAATGGACATAGTCAAAAGGTAAATGGATCTTGAAGCTTTTTTTGAAAGGCCGGATATTGTATTTCAGATAACCTCTTGAAACAAGGTATCGATCTGCCATCGAGTTGCCTAAAATACTGACAAGATAAACGATAACCCAATCCTTGAATGAACGTTTTACAATCGCAAAGGGTAAAAGGAAAATGCCTATGATTGTTAAAGTATAAAGAAATCCTACGGATATATTCTTTTGGTTTTTTCGCACGAGTACCACCTCATCATTAAAATGTAACATAGAGGATAATTTATGCATGGCAATCTTTTTCTATAAAAACTGCGCTGGAGGGAATAATGCATTTAAAAGAGTAAAAAGCAGGTGAGACCTTTGCCAAGAAAAGCCGCAGATCACTCAGAGGAAAAGGAAAATGAACAGCAAGAAAAAGTGACGCACCAGGCCGGACCAAAAGATGAAGTGGAACGATTAAACCATATGTTGGCAGCTGTGCTTAACTATATATCCGATGATGAAGTCGAGGTCATTGATATTGAATATTTGCTCAACAACACAGAAGGACTCCGGGAGTGGTGGGACCAATACCGTGAAAGAAACAGAAAAGAGATTGAAGACGAAATCTCAAAGGCGCTTGGCGGACTATCCATCGAGGAGTTAGAAGATCTCAGGGAGAAAATAAAGGGGAAAGATAAAGAGTGAAGAAGGACCGACAAGAAGGACCGACAAGAAGCACTCCCAAATTAGGGAGTGCTTTATATATTCTAAAGGAAAATATAGACAAATAAGAAGGTGAATACCAGAATGTAGAGAATCTATATACTGAGGTGAGGCGAATGAGAAACCAATTAATCAGGGTAGGAACAATTTATATACCGGTAGCGGATCCAAAGGAATCGTCGAATTGGTATCGAGATATGCTTAAGGCTAAGCTGAATTATCTGGATGAAGACAAGGCGATTATGGACCTGGCTGATATCAGTCTGTTTTTGGTGAAGTCTCAGGGGCAGAGTTTAAACTTTACGGACATTAATGGGGAGGAAAGGTTCATTCTAACCTATGAAGTGTATGGTCTCGAGTCTCTGGCAAATTTACATAATGAGTTTATGGAACGTGGAATCAAAGTCGGTGAGATTGAAAACAGAGGCCATGCAGGCAGGAATTTTGTTTTTAGTGACCCCGACGGAAATAAGTTCGACGTGTGGAGTGAGTTAAGCCCACATTATAAAGAGAAGCTTGTGAAGGAGGAAACATGAAATTTGTTTTAATTTTTGGGCCCCAGGCTGTCGGTAAAATGACGGTAGGGCATGAACTTGAAAAGATAACTGATTTAAAGCTTTTTCATAATCATATGACGATTGATCTGGTTAATCCTTTTTTTGACTACGGGACAAAGGAAGGGAAGCGATTAGTCGGACTCTTTCGCCAGGAAGTTTTTAAGTCAATGGCAAAAAGCGACCAATATGGCTTGGTCTTTACATATGTCTGGGCATTTGATATGCAGGAAGACTGGGGTTATGTAAATCAAGTATGCAAGATATTCGAGTCAGAGGGCGGAACGGTGTATTTTGTGGAATTGGAAGCGAATGTGGATGAAAGACTCGAACGTAATAATAGCCCTCATCGGCTCCAGCATAAGCCATCAAAACGAAATCTGCAATGGTCGGAGCAGGACCTGGTAAAGTCGATGGACCAATACCGCCTGAATTCATATGCAGGTGAGATAGATAGAGAGAATTATATTCGAATAAATAACACGCATTTAAACGCAGCTGAAGCGGCACAGCAGATAAAGGAGTATTTTAGTTTGTAAGTTTGCAAGGAAGGGGTTATTTTGTTGCCGGATGGCAAAGGTTTGGGGGAACAAACATGGAAATGAGGAATAGTCAGGCATTCTTTAAGGATGTTCTAGGTGAGATAAAAAAGATTGTTAAGCTTCCTGATCAAGGTTGCACTTCTGAAGTTAGCCGGATTTTCACCGGAGACGGGACTTACCTCCTGAAAAGTGCCTTTAAGGAAAAATATCGAGAGTGGCTAAAGTCCGAGGCGGAGGTTCTTGAGAGTTTGTCATTACAGAGATCAATACCGGTACCAAGATTATATGGATTCATGGAAGATGAGCATGCAAGCCATTTGCTGATGTCGTTTGAGAAAGGAATCTCTCTGACTGCTGCATTAAAAAATGCCGGATCAAGCTGTGAACAGCAGAGACTAATCCGCAGTTTTGGCCAGTTTATGATGCAGCTTCATGAACAAGAGCCTGTATTCATGACAGATTCTGACTGGCTGGAAACCCAGCTGAATAGAGCTCGTAAATACGCTGAATCAGGTCAAGCAGATGGCAGCCTGGAATTGCTGGAACAGTTGATCGCCAATAAACCCAATTATGTAAAACAAACTATGGTCCACGGAGATTGCACATCAGATAATGTGCTGGTGATTGAAGGGGAAGTCAGGGTGTTCATTGACGTAGCTGGTATGACCCTTGGCGATCCACGTTATGATGAGGCTTTGGCTACTCGAAAGATAAGAAACAATCCTGAATTGTTGGCTGCGTTTTATGAAGGATATACTCGTTACAGAGTTACGGATGAAGAATTCCAATATTTTGAAGAAGGTTTATATGAATTTTTTTAGGAGACTATATTATGTGCCAGGTTGTGAAAAAAGAATTTAAAATCATTGCTGAGAAACACACAGGGCTTTACAAAGATTATGCTGAGTTAATCCCGAAGGCAGCACATCAATTTTTACAGAGAGCGTCAAATTTAGCGGGAACCGAGGTTGCGGTGTACGAGCCTAAAGCGAGTGAGAGCCATACTGAGGGAACTTTCTATGTAGGGGTATTGGCAAGTGAGGCGGATACCTTACCCGAAGGAGCGGAATTTCTTGATATACAGCATACATATGGAATGATTAGAGGAAAAGGGACAGAGATGGGCAGTTTATATTCAACGCTGGATCAATGGATTGATGAACAGGGCTACTCGCGGGATACTTTGGAAAATTTCATCTTAGAAACCTACCATCCAGCGGAAAATGACGTGGAGGAAGTAGAAATATATATTCCTATTAAAGCTTAAGATATATGGTAATATATTAAGGATTTGTCTTTCTTTAGGGCTCTTTTCGAAACTTTATTGCTTGCATAAGCAAAAGTAAAAACCGGCACTTGGGTTTTTTACAAGTTTTAATGCAATCCCAGTTTAAACGTTTTCTCTCGAAAAGAGCCAATACCTTTCCAAACGTGGAAGCAAAGAGTAGTTCGGAAGCTGTAAAAATGAAATGTGAAAATAGCATTTATTAGGATGCGGAGGGGATAGGATGGAGTTCAGAGGTGCCTCTGTTTATGACGAAGGGGAATTTTACGAGAGTTATATGAAGCGGAGAAACAGGCCGGAAAGTCCAAACAATATCATTGAAAAGCCTATTTTGCTAGAGATGATAGGAAATGCAACTGGAAAGAGAATTCTGGATTTAGGATGCGGTGATGCGGAAATTGGGGTTGAGCTATTACAACGAGGCGGAGCTTCTTATCTAGGAGTGGAAGGCTCGCAGAATATGGTGCTGGCTGCAGCTGAAAGTCTGGAAGGAACTATTGGCCGGGTAATACACTCTTCAATGGAAGAATGGCAACCGCAGCCAGAGGAATCTGATCTTGTCGTTTCACGTTTTGCTCTCCATTATTTAGCTGATTTATCGAGCATCTTTAAAAAGGTTCATGATTCACTAGTGCCTGGCGGGAAGTTCATCTTCAGCGTTCAGCATCCGGTTCTTACCTCCTCGACGAAAAGTGCAGAAGGCTCGGGCAGAAGAATTGATTGGGTAGTGGATGACTATTTTAAGCAGGGCGAACGGGTCGAACCGTGGATTGGGAAAAAGGTAATAAAATACCATCGGACAGTCGAGGAGTACTTCCAGCTTTTATTGGCTGCCGGTTTCATGGTTAAGGATTTGAGAGAAGGAATCCCGAGGCGGGAGAACTTTTCCAGCCTGGAAGAGTACGAACGCAGGATGAGAATTCCGCTGGTATTGATGATTTCCAGTACGAAGCGAGGGGAATGACAACCGGATGGAAATTCGGCCAGCAAAGCCAGAGGATGTTAAGGAAATACTGTCTATATTAAATTCCGTGTCATTGGCTTTACTTGATAAAGGGATCAACCAGTGGTCCTATCCCTGGAATGAGGAAAAGCTTGTGGATCAGCTAGGTTTTTTGTACGTGGGAACAGTTGGAGGGAATGTTATTGCTACATTCGGAATGAAAGTTTTGAATGATTGGCATGTAGGAAAGAGCGGAAAGTATCTGTATCAAATTGCCATTCAACCGGAGTATCAGGGAAAGGGATATGGCTCTGTGATTACATGCTGGGCAGGCGAATATGCCCGGCGGCTAGGAGAAGAACTGTATCTAGATTGTTGGGCAGGAAGTGCTAAATTAAAAGACTTTTACAGTGAGAATGGCTTCGAATTTGTCGGCGATTTTCCAGAAGAGGAGTATGACATAAGCGTTTTTAAATGTAAGCAGGAGGGGTAGTATGGAAGCTATTTTTAAAGAAATTGTCCATATTATGCACAATGACTACGCAGGATGGAAGGACAAGGAAGGCTGGGACCGGCCTGAGCATTTTTTGGGGGAGATTCAAGGTGATAATTTTGCTAGTGTTGTAAATGAATACTTACTTGACTTCAGAGATAATCATATCTATTTTACAGAAACGGATGCTGAGAAAAATGTCGGGAAAGATAGAGGGTTTAAGGTAAGACGGTATGAGGAGAGGCTTTATGTCACCGAGGTCGGATCAGAGGAGCGTCTTGAAAAAGGTATGGCATTCACAGCGATTGGCGGGTGGTCCATTCCGGAGCTAAGGGAGCGGCATGCGAAGCTGTTGAATGAGAGCCATGCCGAACGGGAAAAATGGGCGCCAATTCTTGCGCTTTATGAGTATGGTGAAACGGATGCCGGGCAGGAGATACGGTTTCGTTTTTATCCAAAGGATGAGTATCAGCCCGTATATTCTGTAGAGCCCTTGAATGATAAGACTCTTTTGATGACGATAACGGATTTTGCGGATCCAGATTCGATTATAAAGATGATCGAAGAGAATAAAGACCTCCTTGAGTCTATTGAAAATTGGATAATTGATGTAAGAGTGAATTATGGCGGAGGTGACGCAAGTTATTTTAACCTTCTGCCATATTTGATGCCGGAAGAAGGAGTGGAGCTGGCGGACCCGGATGAAAAAATGCTTTTCAACTGTACCGGAGCCAACTCAGACAGGCAGCTTGCAATGGTAGAGGAGCAGATGAAAGGCGTACGGGATGAACAGACATTGGTTTTCTTGAGAGCATGGCAGCGGGAATGGGATCGGAATAGCGGTAAAGGTTTTGTCGAATTCGATTTTAGTGAATTTATTCCTGATACTTTTGTTAAGGGAAAGTCCGTGCCTAAATCCATTATTGTAATGACCGATGTTTATTGTGGCAGTGCCGGGGACTCGTTTGTTGAAACTTGCAAGAAATCCAGTAAAATCACCGTAATTGGAAGACCCACTGCAGGGTTGAACGATTATGCGAACCTGGCAATCCACCGTTGGGAAGAGGGCTATGAACTATGGTATCCGACCTCGCGTTTGTCCAGAATTGATCATGGTCGGGGCATGACAGGAGTGGGGATTGAACCCCATATTTATATTCCATGGTCACCGAGACATCTGGAAGATGATGTCGACCTGGCTGCAGCGATGAAACTGGTATCCTCTAACTTATCTACATATTAATAGAAAATACGGTAAAAAGTTTACAAAATAGCCGTATTTCTTTTAATTCATCTTTACAATAGTGTGTTAAAGTATAAATGTAAGGTACTCTCAATATAAGGAGTGTTGGCGATGGTTTACAAAGTCATCATAAATTTCTTATTGGTATGTGCCCACTTCTATCTGCTTTAACAATTGTTTAAAATGTCTTAACAAATAACGGCAATGAACTTTATTTTACTCCATTAAAATAGATACTAGGCAGGATAGCAAGTGTGGCTATCGCAGCAACCGGCGCAGGTGGGGCCGGTTGTTTTTTTTGTGAGTTTTCTTTTTTTGAGAACGGAGCGGTGGTCTTCGCAGTTATGACGGCTACTGGAAAGCTCTATCGGGCAAACAGAGGCCATGAACGAGGAAAAGTGTCCGATAGAAGGGCTCTATCGGCCAAACGGGAGGGATGAAGCAAGAAAAGTGTCCGATAGAAGAGCTCTATCGGCCAAACGGAAGGGATGAAGCGAGAAAAGTGTCCGATAGAAGGGCTCTATCGGCCAAACGGAAGGCGCGAAGAAAGAAAAGTGTCCGATAGAAGGGCTCTATCGGCCAAACGGAAGGGATGGAGCGAGAAAAGTGTCCGATAGAAGTGCTCTATCGGCCAAACGGAAGGCGCGAAGCAAGAAAAGTGTCCGATAGAAGGGCTCTATCGGACAAACGGAAGGCGCGAAGAAAGAAAAGTGTCCGATAGAAATGCTCTATCGGACAAACGGAAGGGATGAAGCGAGAAAAGTGTCCGATAGAAGTGCTCTATCGGCCAAACGGAAGGCGCGAAGAAAGAAAAGTGTCCGATAGAAGTGCTCTATCGGACAACCAGGACTGATATATGAGATTTCACTATGCTCAGCCTAATGCAGTGTACTCTATCTATATTTTGTCCATTTCCTGGATCCGTCTATTGTAAGATGTTTTGTAAGTAATCTTCTAATCCTTTTACCATCCTTAATCACCACACAAAATTCCTGGATCGCTGAAGTAGTAATTGCTGTTTCTGGGGAAATTAATCTAAACTCCTTCACTGTTCGCATTACAGCTGATTCCAATGATTCTTTACTTCCACAAACATCACACACAAGAAACTTATGAGTGGCGGTCACCTCAAAAGACTCACACTCCGAACAGGTAATACCCTTCTTCAATTCATCGTAATGAAAGGCAGGTAGTTTATTGTGGGATGAGTCAATCTTGTGGAGGGAGACTAGTTTGGCTGCGAGTTTATAATGGTTGGTGGAAACGTTTCCCGGCTGGTTGTTGAGGTTGTCGTGGAGTCGATTAATCTGCGTAGGGAAAATGAATGGGAGGTCTGGATGTGCGTGATACAGAGTGAACTCGGGGTTTACAAAAACGACTGAAGCTTCGATTTTATGATTGTAGCCTAATTGATTTAATAGTTTCTTGAAAAGCAGCTTGGTTCGGTTGAGTTGGTCGAGGGGATTCTTGATTGTTACTCCAGTTGTTTTTGAGGTTAGACCTTCTTGTTTGTAGAGGTAATCACCCTGGTTTGTCTTTATCTCAAATAGATAAAATGTGCCGGAAAATATGATTAGAGTATCGATTTGAAAAGTTGTTCTTTCTACTTCGAGCAGCAACTCGTTCAGGATCAAACAGCTGCTTGTCAGTTTTTCCGTCATAGCATCGAATTGTAATTCGCCTTTATATCCCTTATCAAGATATGAAAAATACCTTTTTTCCTCGTCTGATAACTCAAGTCTTTTATTCAAGATTCTCAGTTTAGATAAAATAATAGGTTCAGTCCGTTCTTTAAAAGCCATGTGCATCATCCTCTTCAATAATTAGTCATGATAATCATACTATTTTACCGAATTAAAAATATTGAATTTTTTGTGAATTGTGGCAAGGCTGCTTGAATACAATGATAAAACCACTCGATTCAGTCAGGAGGAGTAGGGATGTCATTGAAGGTTTATGCCATTATGCTGAAAACCGCAGGTCTTGCCGTTTTCCTTGTACCGATGTTTATGAAGGGGATGGGATATATTGCGACCATTTCTCCAACGGTCATGTTTAGTTTAATCGCAATTGGAGTCGTTTTATTGATCGTCGGGAATGTTTTTGAGGCAAAGGCTATGCGGAACGGCGCTTATGGCAGGCGAAGAGGATTTAGGAAATGAGGAACGAGTTTCAGCATCTGAAACTCGTTATTTTTTTAACGAAAGTATGAACCAAACAAGCAGGTAGAGATAACCCGCAATGGTGAAAATGGCCCATAATGCTCCTTGCTTGAACTCCCTCGCCAGAAATTCGAATTCGTTCATCTCCAAAGGCCTTCCGATACTATTCATGAGGCTGACCATTGGCACCGAAATAATGACGAGGATTGCAATCATAGCAAGAGGAATTTGTTTTTTCTTTATCACACTATAAATAGCCCTGACAAAAATAGTCATTAACAACAAATAATAAATGATCCAAAATAAAACTTCACTCATAGAAATAACCTCCCTAAGGAATTCTATCATTTTTTTATCCCGGATGCCTGTTAGATTGTGGTAAAATTGCTTGAGAGGTGAGTATTTTGATAGTAATCAATATTTGGTTAATTGTCATTCTGGCCGTTGCCTTTTTCGCGGCAATTGGAGCCTGGCTGAATACTAGAATCATTTTAAAAGACTTCGCTGCAATCAAAAACCATTTCGGTATCAAGGATGAGCGGTCGCCTTCTGTTTTTGATAATGACCTCGATAAAGATTAATTAACAGGGTGGAAGTACAGTGACGAAAATACATATAATTGGCGGTCCCGGAAGCGGGAAATCATACATAGCGGCAAAACTCTCTAAAATGCTGGTTCTTCCTAAGCATGACTTGGACAACTTCTTTTGGGATCACGAGTCCGAGTATTTTGGTTCACAAACTCCTCCTGTAAAAAGGGCGGAAAAACTGGCGAGAGTGGTGTCGCAGGAAAAATGGATCATCGAGGGAGTCTATCATAGCTGGCTTGAAGAAAGCTTTCGCCAGGCAGATTATATATTCGTGCTCAAGACGAATGTCTATGTGCGTGACTGGAGAATCCTGAAAAGGTTTGTACTAAGAAAGGTGAAACTGGCTTCTTCTCCGCGAAAAGAGAATCTTAAGACACTAATGGATTTGTTAAAGTGGAACCATCACTATGACGGGAAAAATCTAGTAGAGGCGATCAAACTGATGAAGCCATACAAAGACAAAGTCATCATCCTCACGAAAAATGACGATGTCTTCAAGCTCTTCAAAAAGCGGAAAAAGAAGGCAGGCTAGTATTAAAAAAAACTGCCTTTAACCAAAGGCAGTTTTAGAACAAACTCTCATATGGTGCGGTGCTGATCTGTTTTTCAGCAAGCCGCTTTCGTAAAAATTTATGGTCACGCTTTGGTGTTGCCAGAATATAGCCCCGGATAACAAGCTCCTGAGTGATCCTGTCGGCTTTTTCCTTCAACGCAAGCTCGCCAATTTTGCCGGCAATCTTATGCCTGGCCACATCCCTGAACAATTCAGGTACCGGACTCACCAAATCCTCGAGCAATGCCTTCTGGTCATCCGGCCATAAATGCCTCGTTTGATTCACATAGTACTCTTCCCAGTCCATATCCGATTTGCCATCGTTCTTCGGAAGCTTTTTCAAAAACTTGCGGAACATGAAGAATCCGCCAATCGCGAATAAACCTACTAAAACAACGACCCAAAACAATATAAATAACAAAAACCAACCTTCAAGCTGATACATTACCCTTCACCCACGCATTTCTAATATCTTTTCTTATTATAGTATCAGCGGTCAAGGGAAGACAAGTCTTGTGACAATTTGAGTAACACACTTGTAAAATCGGCAGCTTGTAAGTATAATAGACCTTGTTCTCAAAACGGGGCTGAATGGGGTACTGGTGTCCCCCACGGTCTTCAAAACCGCTTGTGACCTGCGTGCCAGGTTAGCTGGGTTCGATTCCCAGGCGGTCCCGCCAATTCAATTAAATCAAAGGTTTTATGGACATTAAGTTCAGTTCGTAAAGATTAATTTGTATATAGTGAATTTTTGTTACCGGGTGCCCTCTAGGGGGCCATTTATAATTCTCAAAGCTATAACGGATTTTTGTGGCAGTTGTATACAGTCTGAATGCTTCTCATAAAAGAGAAGCATTTTTTAGTTTCTTTTATTGTTACGAATTAGAATAAATACGATCCACATCTTTTAAATTGATATCTAGTTGCATCTTTTGGTGATCGCGGAGTTTACGGAATACATCTACCGTAAAGTTAATTTGTTCATCACTATGAGCAGCGGTTGGGATGATTCGGAACATCAACATTCCTTTTGGAATCACAGGGTACATGACAGCCTGCAAAAACACTCCGTTTTCTCTTAAAAATTTTATCCAAGGAAGACCGATAGAAAGATCGCCTCCAGGAACATAAACAGAGAGAATCGGTGATTCCGTATCGGCCACAAAATATCCAAGATTTTTAAGTCCTTCTGTCAATTTCATCGATACTTCAAACAATCTATTACGGTTCTCGTCTCCTGCTTTGACGATTTCTAATGTTTTTCGAAGACTTTTTACATAAATCATCGGAAGACTTTTGGCGAAAATTTGCGTTCTCGCATTGTAACGAATCCAGTCGATAACTTCTTGACTAGCTGCTGCAAACCCGCCTATTGCTGTAAAAGCCTTCGCAAAAGTGGCTAAATAAATATCGACTTTATCCTGAACACCAAAATGTTCAGCAGCCCCTTTTCCCGTTTTTCCTATAACACCAAAGCCGTGTGCATCATCAACGAACAATCTTGCCCCGTATTGTTCTTTGAGTTTGCAAATTTGATCGAGTTTCGCAAGATCCCCAGTCATACTGAATACACCTTCTGTTAAGATCAAAATACCGCCTTTGCGTGTTTTATTGACTGTTTTTAATAGTTTTTCCAAACTATTCATGTCATTATGTCGAAATACTCGGATGTTTCTAGGATTCGATACTGAAAGTTTTGCCGCATCAACAATAGAAGCATGACATAATTTGTCCATGATGATTACATCATCTTTTCCGACAAGGGAACTAATAGTGCCAATAATACCTAAATAGCCGAAATTAAAGAGAATAGATGCTTCTTTATCCGCAAAAGCAGCAAGTTCTTTTTCTAACGCTTCATGCTCTCGCGTATTGCCACTAACCATTCGGCAACCCATTGGACCGCTAACTCCCCATTCGGCAGCTGTTTCAATGGAAACATTTCGGATATCTGGATGATTGGCAAGACCTAAATAGTCATTGGTTGCCCACATCACTTTTTCTTTCCCAGCATATTGAATTGTCGGACCTGGTATTGAATCGATTACTGGAGAAATAAAATAATCATCTCCAGAAGTCCTAAAATCACCGAAATATCCTTGATTGGTTTTGCATTTATCAAAGATATCTCTGTATGCAGTGCTATTCATGATAAAGTTTCCCCCTTAAAAGTATGTAGCAGATCTTACTTGATTATTATAACAAAGGTGGAAATTATAGGATATATTTTAACGTGCCTGTGCTTCTCTTAAGAATACGGCAGAAATTATATTTCGAATAACGAAATTTTTTTCTGAAATTAAAAGGAGATTGTCTCACTTTGTCGAAATAGGTACTTTATACGATATTTTTACTACATAAGGGGGATTCTTCCATGCAGTTTAACGATTATCCATATACAAGGCCAAATATTGAAGAGGTGGAGGAGAACTTTAACCAATTACTCGAGAGGTTCCAATCTGCTGAGTCCTTTGAGGTTCAGGACGGAGTAATGAAAGAAATCAATGAGTTACGCTCAGAGTTTGAAAGCATGAGGCAGATTGTTCAAATCCGTCAGACGATTGATACAACGGATGAGTTTTATAAGAAAGAAAAGGATTTTTTCAATGAAGTAGGACCAGCATACAAGGGTCTGATCACAAAATATTACGAGGCACTTACAGGTTCTAAATTCCGCTCTCAGTTAGAAGAAAAGTGGGGTAAACAATTATTCTTATTAGCTGACAGTCAATTAAAGACGTTCTCTCCTGATGTGTTGAAAGACATGCAGGAAGAAAACAAGCTCGTTAGTGAGTATGTTGATTTACTTGCTTCAGCTAAAATCCCGTTTGATGGAGAAGTAAAAAATCTTGCTCAGTTAGTTCCTTATCACCAATCGCCTGATCGTACCATTAGGAAGGAATCAAATGAAGCGAAGTACAGCTTTTTCGTTGAGCATGCCGATCAATTAGATGATTTATACGACAAGCTTGTAAAAGTACGTACTCGTATTGCTAAGAAGCTAGGATTCTCTTCTTTTACAGAGTTAGCCTATGCCCGGCTTTCTCGTACTGATTATGATGCTGAAATGGTAGCAAAGTTTCGTGACCAGGTGAAAGAGTACATCGTCCCTTTAGCTACGAAACTGAAACAAAGACAGCAGGAACGAATTGGTGTAGATACATTTAAATACTACGATGACAGCTTCAGCTTTAAGACAGGAAATCCTGATCCAAAAGGAGATGCGGAGTGGATTGTACATCAAGCGAAGAAAATGTACGAGGAAATGTCTCCTGAAACGAATGAGTTTTACACTTATATGGTAGAAAACAACCTTATGGACCTATTAAGTAAAGCAGGTAAGGCTGGCGGTGGATACTGCACCTATATTAGCAAACATAAGTCACCATACATTTTTGCAAACTTTAATGGAACAAAAGGCGATGTTCGTGTATTAAAGCATGAAGTAGGACATGCGTTCCAAGTATTTGAAAGTCGTGTGTTTGAAGTGCCTGAGTACGGATTCCCTACACTGGAAGCGTGTGAAATCCACTCGATGAGTATGGAATTCTTTGCTTGGCCTTGGATGGAGCTTTTCTTCGAGGAAGATACGGATAAGTACAAGTTCTCTCATTTAAGTGAAGCGGTCCTGTTTATTCCTTATGGTGTAGCAGTCGATGAATTCCAGCATTTTGTGTATGCCAACCCTGAGGCAACCCCAGCTGAGCGCAAGCAAGCATGGAGAGAAGTCGAGAAGAAGTACCTGCCACATCGCGATTATGAAGGAAATGACTTCTTGGAAAACGGCGGTTTCTGGCAGCAGCAGGGACATATTTACAAGGTTCCATTCTATTATATTGATTATACACTAGCTCAAATTTGTGCTCTGCAATTCTGGAAACGTACGCAGGAAAATACAGAAGATGCTTGGAAAGATTATCTGCACCTTTGTAAGCAGGGTGGAAGCCAGTCATTCACGGAGCTAGTCAAAGAAGCGAACTTAATTTCTCCATTTGAAGATGGTTGTGTGAAATCTGTTATTGATGAGATTGAAGCTTATTTGAATACAGTTGATGATAAGGCTCTTTAAAGCAGAAACCAGCAAACTTTAAAACAGCCTGTGACCTGGGTAGCACGTCATGCGGGGGTTCAACGGAGCCCCGTCAAAATTCATAAATTAGTCACCGCTCAGTATTCTGGGCGGTTTTTTGTGAAAACTGATTCTTGCGCAACTTGCAATGTAAAACTCCTTTTTCTGTTTAAAACATAAGGTACGGCCTTTTGCTTCTGCGAAATTAAATTGTAACTTGCAGTATGGCTTTAAACACATATAATATGAAATTAAAAGTCTTAATCGAAAAAAGTAGAATGGGGTATAAGTATTGCGAATTGATATATATTTTCATGATTACAAAGATAAAAGTGCATCAAACAGAACTTTGGAGGTTCTGGAGTTATTCCTTAACAAACATACAAGCATGAATAACTATAGTGATGTATATAATAGTTTATCATTTAAATATTTAAATAACCCACCTATTAAGCGGCAAGCAAAAGTACTTATGCCTTATGGAATTCATCCTGAGGTAGAGATTCTCTCATATTTTGAAGACAATGGGGAATTATCCATAGAAACGTTTCAACTTGCACTAGGTTTGATACAAGCAGCTATTCCTCGGATAGTACATGCCCCTTCTAAGAAAGAGTATGAATTTAATGTTGAAGGACTCTTGAGAGATATGAGTATAGCCGCTAAAGTTGCTCCACAAACCAAAGAAGCACTTGAACATATGGAAAAAAACAAAAAGCAGATTACGATACAAAATCGAATGAATCACAAATTAAGGGTAATTGAAAATTTCAGAGAGAATCCGAGACCTTTAGATACTAAACTTATTGGTGTTCGTATTCTTAGCGATCGAAATCGATTTAATGATGATGAGGATTTTTACTTTTATAAGAATATGTATGCAACAATCTTTTCTGATGTTCTCCGCAGGTATGATATCTGTTTACCTGGTTATAAGGAAATTTATATCGAATTAGTAAATTCATTAGAAGAAGCTCTTGATATTTCCACTAGTGAAGAAGACTGGTTTCAGTACACTCATGGAATAATAGATTACACAATTTTTAAACAATCATCCCAAGAGATGAAAGAGCAATTACTATTAGATAGTTTAGTTGTAGCACTAAGATACATTGCAGATTTTGACCACTTAGAAAAGGACAAAATTGAAAGAGCAATTGAGTATATTCTAAGGCAAAAACTGGATACACCACTTATCTATTTCTCAAAAGAAAATGAGGAATACAAGGTGAGAATACAATATAAAGTATCAAGAGAAACTATCATTAGGAACTATGTAAAGGCGAGTTATGAGTTGCACATTTCCCAAAAGGCAACTGGAGAAGAGCGTGTGATTCCTCTCGGGGTCTTTGAAACATTTAATGTTCCCTATATTTTAGGAAGTATTAATGTTACCAAAAAACAGGTCACAATCAAAGGGAGAAAAGGAATAAGAGCAGAAATCTATCGTTCAAGCGAAAAAGCACCTAGTGAGTACAAATTTCAGCTTCAGGATCTCTTTATGAACAAGTGAGACGGTAATACTTTTGGTAGACTATAACAATGCGAGTCATAAATTTAACAGTGCCAATTTAGATAAAATGAATAAAAGTAGATTATCAATAATACTTATAAATATTAGGATCAGTACATTAGAAAAGTATAATCAAATCCAAAATGACAAAAGGGCATCCAAAGATTCCAACAGAAAGAATAGGATTCGTTGTATAGATATAGTTAACTTAGGTATTAAAGGAGAAGGATGATTTGAAAATCAGAGAAATGAAATACGGAGAAATTGAAACTGTAAGGAATCTAAGATTGGAGAGTTATCAACAGTATGAACAATTAGTTTCAAGAGAGCATTGGGCAGTATTAAAAAACACGCTTCTTTCCGATAATGATATAAAAAATAATGCTGAAATATATACAGCTGAACTGGACTGTCAAATAGTAGGCAGTATTGTTTTGTTTCCACCATCCATTCAAGCTTATGAGTGGAACGAAAATATACAGAACTACCCCGAGATACGTATGCTTTCTGTTAAACCTATGATTCGTGGCAAAGGCATTGGGAAAGCATTAGTTGAACATTGTATACAAGTCTCGAAAGAAGATAGTAACTCATATATCGGCCTGCACACAGCTTCTTTCATGAAAAAAGCATTATCGCTGTATGAAAATATGGGCTTTGAACGCCTTCCTGAACTGGATTTTGAGCCGATGAATGATGGAATTATCGTAAAAGCCTTCATAATGGATTTAAAAAAGAACTCTTAGGATGTTCTTTTTTCAATAGTGCTTCGTCATTTAAAATCTCAAGCCAATAAGCAAAGAAGAAGCATAGTTCCCTATGCTTCTTTGTAACTAGTTATCTTCTTTTAAAAACTTCTCCAATTCGTATTTATTCTGCTCCAAATCCACCTCCAAAACTTCACCAATCCCTTCATAAGTTTCATTCTCAAAGCTGCCATCTGCAGGAAGGCGAAGGGTTTGTATGTCCCCGGTTTCATTGGTGAGTATGTCTTTTCCGATGGTCAGGATTGTGGGTGTTTCGATATTGGTATCGACGTATGTACTTAACAGGTCTAACAGTTCGGGGAGCTTGGCTACACTGTTTAGGGATACGGCTTCTTCTTTTAATTTGGATACGACTTCCTGCTGTCTTTGGACTCGTCCGAAGTCACTAAGTCGGTCCTGGCGGAAGCGGACGTAGCCTAGCAGTTCTTCGCCATTCAGTTGTTGGGTTCCTTCCTCCAATGTCATTCCGATTCCTTCGGACATTTCGTATGGGATTTCTACTTCAATTCCATTGGGCACGAGGAGGTCGACTGCTTTAACAAAGCCCTTAAAGTCGATTATCGCATAATGGTGGATGTCCAGGCCTAAATTCATTTTGATCGTTTCCCTGAGCAATTCGGGGCCGCCAAAGGAATAGGCAGCATTCAATTTTTGCTGTCCGTGTTCTGGGATATTCACATACATATCGCGCATAAGGGAGATCAGTTTTACCTTATGCGTTTGTGGGTTGTAATGGGCGACCATGATTGAATCGGTTCGCGCACCTTCTTCTCCGCGTGAGTCGCTGCCCAATAACAGAACATTCACTTCCTCTGTCGTGTTTTCCTCTCCTTGAAAGGAATCTGCTTCTGCCTTTTGAAATGGTTGATTGATTGCTTTAAACGTTCCTTCTATGTACTGAAATACGGTAAAAAGACCAACCATGAAAATTCCTAGGAGCAGCAGGGCGCTGAAAACTCTTCCCCACCTTACTCTTTTGTCTCTCTTTTTTTTCATTTTTACACCACCCGGGCTGAACTTTCCTTTTTACCAGAAGTGGTCATTATCCCATAACTTCATTTCAGGTTTTTGTAGATGAGGTTACAGTTGTTTGAAATTCTCTTTACAATGCTGAAAAATAGTATAGGAAAGCCGCACAGCGAGTTATTCTGTACGGTTAAAGGAATGTTACTTCTCTATATAAAATCGGGCTGTTTCGATAAGCAGAAGCCAATCCTCTTTCTATAATCTGGTCCTTATCAACTGTTTTATAAGGCAGAGTGACATTAAGCTCTTTTTTAAAGGGGGAATTCGACAGTGACACGGTTTCCTGGTCTAACCATTTTGCATGGATGGTTTGATGATCAGCAAAAGTAAATTTCTGCGGAAAGCCATTTTGGTAAAAATAGTGTTCTTTTTCTTTTGGCGTTCCAGGGTCATTCAGGCAAATATACAATGACAGGTTGTCGCAGAATTTTAATAGATTTAAATGGAAGGAGAGGGTTTTGTCATTAGCAATCCCTAATTCCTTCAATAACTTCTGCTGTCTTTGTTTTTCCGCGACCCAAAAATCCTTCCCGATCGTGCTTGTTGCCTCCTTCAAAAATGAAGCGTAGTGGAGGCTGCACAGAAGGCCGGCATATGGGTCCATCTGTATAACTTCATCGATTCCTTCTTTGTAAAAGGCAAGCTTCGGACTACCCGGGTAATCCATAAAGGAGTAGGGCTGCTTGGTATGTTCGTTCCATAATGGTTCTTTATCGGGATCAATCCAGCAGCGATCATGTTCTCGTACGGCAAGTACAACCGAATCTTTCTTGTCTATTCCGAAAAAATAATCATCTCTCCAAGATTGTGCAGCATCCCGGGATACAAGGGCATGATCATGCTGCGCCACCATCACAAATTCATGATCCCGTTCATGGATTATCATTTCATATCACCCCTATACCTAGCATATTTTAATAGGTGGTTATATGCTAGAATTTAGTATTTCTAGTCATTGATAAAAAATGTTATAATTTCTTGGTTAGGAAGTAGGTGTTGAGTATGCAAAATACGGCTATTAGTCGTTTTCGTATGATGGGTTTGCTTGAGGGTGGATCATTGCTGCTGCTTGTGTTCATTGCGATGCCGCTTAAGTATTGGGCTGGTTTTCCTGAGGCTGTTCGGTTCGCAGGTTCTTTGCACGGTTTCTTGTTTGTTCTATATGTGCTTACAATTGCTTATACGACCTTCAAGGTCAGATGGTCCATTTTATGGGTTGTGAGTGCGTTTGCAGTTGCGTTCATTCCTTTTGGCAATATCGTTTTGGATCGCTTTTTACAGCGGACTTTTTCAGTAAAGGAAGCCTCATAAATGAATGTAATCCAGAAGCTTTTTTCAAAAAAAAAGAAGGTGAAGGTTGAATTCTGCCAGCGTAATCTGGAGCAGTTTTTACCGGAAGAGAACTTTGCCGACTATAATGAATTCATGAGCCGCAAAAATGTAGAGCATAAGGAATTTGAATGCCAGAGCAGGTGCAAGGAATGCAGAGTGTCTCCGTATGCTATGGTCAATGGTGATTTTGTAACCGCAGAGGATTCGGACGAGCTGCTTAAGAAAATGGCTGAATATATAGATTAAAAAGCATCGAAAAAGTCGATGCTTTTTTATATTACTGACCTTCAGTGGGTCCATTTCCGCCTGGGAAAATGAAAGACTTGTCATGCAAGGCTTGATCTTGTTCGATTCGATGGTTTTCAGAATCGAGTTTCGGGTCACCGGTTCCTTTCTTTTTATCCATATAAATAGCCAGGGGAACCAAAACAATTAACGGGGACAGCAAAGCTAACCACAGCATATTTATTCCTCCTTCCGTCTATAACCAATCAATGTACAGATTTAAGATAAAAATGACAATGACAACAAGAGCAATAATATTGATCCATAAAGAGGAGCGATTTTTTTCTGCTTTTTTACTGATTTTCTCCTGATACTTCTTTTGGATTCTCCTTGTTTGAAAATTGGATTTCATTAAGAATCACCCCATATGTTCATTTTAACATAAATATCCATTTAGAATGATGGAGTTTTAAAAATCCCTCTTAAAACATATTTGTTTTATAGAAGGAGTTGGTGTAAATGAATTTCGAAATGCAGAAAGCCAACCTGCTGGCGGAGAATATCAAGGGTTTTGCGGAGTTTGTCCAGAAATGTTCTGACAGCAAATCAGGGTTGATTCTGAATCATGATAAGCTGTACCAGGTGAAGCTCTGGGTGGAGGAGTATAAATTTAACCAGCTCGCTGAGGAGCTCGCGAGAATAAACATGTTTGAGTGGGATGAAAAATATACAGTATTGCTGGTGGAGCGGTTTTGGAAAGGGCTGGTGATCATAGATGATTATGTTGAATATCATCATTCAGACTTATTTATCCTGACAGCTAGAATCCATATCCTTAAAAATTTGAGAACACTTTTTACTGTATAAACGGAGGCCTCATTCGAACTAATGATGTTTTAATTTTGTAACAAAGGTTACGAATACATCTTATTACGTAATAATAAATACAGTTTTTACCCGTGTTGGTATGAAGTTTAAAATTCACCCAGTGATTAACTAGTGTGGTATGATTGTAAACCTGTTAGCCTAATATAGGGCCTGTTCAGTCTAATACAAAACAGGAGGTTTACAATGAAAAAAATTCTTATGCTAGTTTCAATCCTTACATTAGTAATTGGTTCATATACAGTTTATGCAGAATCAACAAAAACGACCAAGCCGGCTGAGACTTTGACAGCCAAAAAGGTAGATGTTGATACGAAGGAATCTTCGGTTACAGACAAACGCTTCATCAAGGAAGAAGAAGTGAGACTGCTTGCCCGCCTGGTCCATGCGGAAGCAAAAGGCGAGCCATATGAAGGAAAGGTTGCTGTTGCAGAAGTCGTACTGAACCGAGTGGAACATGAACAATTTCCTGATACTGTAAAAGAAGTCATTTATCAAAGAAACGCATTCCAGCCGGTCCAAAATGGTGCAATCAATAAACCTGCAGGTGAAGAAGCAATTAAAGCAGTAGAAGATGCCCTTGTAAATGAGAATAATATAAAATCTCTTTACTTCTATAATCCTGAGACAGCAACAAGCCAGTGGATTTTCACTAGAAATGTCGTCAAAAAAATTGGAAAGCATGCATTTGCTATCTAAAAGCGCGTACAGCATATAAAGCTGCGCGCTTTTTTGCTTAGGCTCTTTTCTCAAACTTTGTTGCTACTGACCTCATAACATGACCTATTTACCTTCGGAAAGTTGGATCTTTTGTGAGAAAAGAGCATGCAAGCTTAATACCGACCTGCAAAATGGCGTTTTATTACGTTAAAATCGGCTTTAAGATTTTAACAACAATCCTTACGAAAACAAGCTTTTTGCATTTTTAATTGGCAAAAGCACACTCCAGCACATTCGCCACACTATTATCATTTTTATTCCGATCGAAATTATTATAAAATAAAGCTTACCAATTAGTGGAACGAGGGTGGTCTGGTGAAAAGGTATTCGCTTAGTTTGACACTGGTTTTTTCAGTGCTTTCATTATTATTAATGCTGTTCGGTCTTGGATGGACGATTCAGAATCAATTTTTCAGCAATGGAGCGTCGGGAGTCATCGAAGAGAAAAAGCCAGTAGAAGATGATACGGAAAAGGACGGCAAGGTGGTTGTGGCCCTTGGGGATTCACTGACTCGGGGAACCGGGGATGATACAGGCAAAGGCTATATTGGCTATCTGGTTGATGAGCTTGAGGAAAAATCAAAGGAAAAGATCACAATACATAATTTCGGAGTTAAAGGATACCGTTCCAATCAGCTATTGGATCAGCTGAAGCAAGGAGAAATCCAGAGGAAGATTCAAAGTGCAGACTACATCCTCATAACGATTGGCGGCAATGATTTGTTCCAGAGCGGGCAAACGTTTTTGCAAATGGATGAGCAGCAAATAGCACAGGCCAAGAAAAGTTATTTGAAAAACCTTGATTCGATTTTAAAAGAGTTGACGACAATTAATGACTCGGCTGTCATTTTTCATATTGGACTATATAATCCGTTCATCGATTTGAATGATTCCGAGCAGACAACGAAGATCGTCCGAGATTGGAACTACGATACAAATCAGCTGCTTGACAAGAATGAGAAAGCCGTTTATGTGCCTACTTTCGACTTGTTCCAGCTGAGTGTGAACGATTACTTGTACACAGATAAATTCCACCCGAATGCTGAGGGCTACAGGTTGATTGCAGAACGGGTCGCGTCTTTGATTACATGGTAAGGGGGGGAGAACAATGAGTGAGATCACGCTGTCTGTAAAAGGGCTGAGAAAGACGATTGGCAAAAAAGAGATCATCAAAGGAATCAACTTTGATTTAAGACGAGGCGAGGTCTTTGGGTTTCTTGGTCCGAACGGTGCTGGCAAAACGACAACAATCCGTATGCTTGTCGGATTGATCAAGCCAAGTTCCGGGACAATCGAAATTGGCGGCTGCAATGTCAGAAAGGATTTTACGAAGGCAATGTCACAAATGGGCTGTATCGTCGAAAACCCCGAACTCTACTCCTATTTGACAGGCTGGGAGAATCTTGAGCATTTTGCGAGGATGCTTCCCGAAATGGACCGCGAGCATATGAATTATGTGGTTGAACTGGTGCGGTTGAATGAACGGATTCATGATCGTGTCAGTACGTATTCCCTTGGAATGCGGCAGCGTCTTGGGATTGCCCAGGCTTTGCTGGGAAAGCCAAAGGTTTTGATTCTGGACGAGCCGACGAATGGATTGGATCCAATGGGAATTAGGGAGATGAGGAACTTCATTCGATATTTGGCCGAAGAAGAAGGTTTGACGGTGCTGGTATCGAGCCATTTATTAAGTGAAATCCAGCTGATGTGTGACCGGGTCGCGATCATTTCGAAAGGCTCAGTTATCAAAGTGGACTATGTTGAAAATCTATTGGCATTGCAGGAGAAAGTCATCTGGCAAGCGGAACCCCGTGATACTGCGAAAGAGATTCTGAATGGAGTGACAACGGTTGCGGATGGGGCAGATGGAGCTTTGGTTACTCCTTATTTAGAAAATGAAAGTGCTAAATGGAACCGGATGCTGGTGGAAAAGGGTGTCCAGGTGAATGAAATGAACAGGAAATTGCCTGCACTTGAAGACCTTTTCCTTGAACTGACTGGAGGTGAGTCGATTGATTAACCTCGTCAGGAATGAAATGCTGAAGATTGTTCGCAAAAAAAGAATCCTGATTGTCGCTGGAATCATAGCGGTGCTGGTCGCACTTTTTACCTATTCTCAATACAGGGAAATTGAAAGAAGGCTCGAGCGCTTTGGGGATGTTGATTGGCGGACGACTCTGCAGCAGCAAATCATCGATACTCAAAATCGGATCACGAGCAGTGGAATCTCAGATGAGTGGAAAAGCGAACTCCAGCTCCGTATCCAGCAGCAGCAATACTATCTTGATAACAATGTGAATCCGATGGAGCCTGGCGCGCCTAGCTTTGCACGTGTTTTCGCGGAGCACTCGATCAACTTGTTCCTGCCATTGATGATTATGGTGGTGGCAGCTGATATTGTTTCCTCCGAACGGAGCGCAGGAACGGTAAAGCTTTTGCTGACAAGGCCGGTGAAGCGCTGGAAGATTCTGATGAGCAAATATATCACTTTGATTCTATCCGTATCAATCATTGTCGTGTTGTTTGGGGTGCTGTCCTATTTGATATCCGGCCTCATTTTTGGGTACCAAGGCTGGGCTGCTCCTGTTATAACCGGGTTCAGTGTCGAAGGAAATGAATTGAATACGAATGCGATTCAGATGATTCCCCAGTGGCAATACTTGTTAATGGAGTTCAGCCTTGTGTGGTTTGTGGCCCTGATTGTTGGAACAATCACTTTCATGCTGTCGGTTCTGATACGGAATACGCCAGCCGGAATGGGCGTCATGCTCGCTGCGCTGATTTCCGGAGCAATCCTTAGCAATATGGTCTCATCCTGGGAGTCAGCAAAATATTTGTTTATGATCAATTTGAATCTGACAGGCTATCTTTCTGGCCAGGCGCCGCCAATTGAAGGGATGACCCTTGGTTTTTCTCTTGTCGTGTTGGCGCTGTGGGGATTGGCTGCTTTGATTGTTTCATTTACCGTGTTTATCAGGCAGGATATCTATTGAATTGTGAGAACCCTGGCCAATATTGGTCAGGGTTTTAATGATTCTATTGGTTTGAGGGGTGTGAATGGACTGTTAGAGAGATGTATGAGCGGCTATAGGGGTTATATTAACGGTTGCAGCAATAATTTTGACGGTTAGAGAGAATATATTAACGGTTGTCGCAGTTTTATCAACGGTTAGAGGGAATTTATCAACGGTTGGAGTGAATTTATCACCGGTTGACATGTTTTATAGCAGTACCAATAAAAAGGTTGAAACTTTTAATACATAAAAAACGTATTTAAAACCGAGGTGAAGGTCATGTTCAAAATCACGGCACGGTGTTCGGAATGCGAGAAGGAAATTCAAGCAAATGAAGAGATTTACGTAAAAATGAGGTACCCGGAAAAGAAGGGTATGACGGAGATCAAAGCTTTTATCCAGTATCAGGGTAAGATCATTTGCGAAGAGTGCAACAATAAATAGGAGGAACCTGAAATGTTAGTAGAAAAACGGTCTGAAAAAAGAAGGCAAAAGAAGCAGGATGGCAGCTATAATTTTTGGGACTTTGTTTTTGATGTGCTGTTTTGGATTCCGGAATTGATCATTCTTCCGTTCCGGCTGGTTTTCTATTTGTTCAGGTTTCTTGCAAGGTCTATATTTGATGGCATATAAAAATCCTGCGATCCCGGAATCGCAGGATTTTTCATATTTATAGCTTCCTCACCCTAAAGTTATTATGCAGGACTGGCCAGTTTTGAGGAAATGATGGCCCTAATGTCCAGAAGCTGACACCGCGCAATCCATAATTTTTCACTGTATCGTACTTGGCCTGAACGCTTCTTGCGTCTTCGAACCAGACTTCGTGCTGCTGGCCGTCTGCGTCGGTATAGCGGAAGAATGGTGATTGGTACGTATCATTGAATTGGATATTGACGCCCTGTTGTGCCGCAAGATCCACTGCTCCTTTGGGGCTGACCGTTCGCGCATAGGTTCCCTGCACCCAGGGAATGCGCCAGTCTCTTCCGTATAAAGGCACGCCCATCAGGATTTTATCAGGGGGGATGGCTGTTACGGCATAGTCGAGAACTTTCCTTACTTCATTGATCGGTGCGATGGCCCATGGCCTGCCGCCGGACCAGCCCCATTCATATGTCATGATCACGACAAAATCAACTATTTCTCCGTGTGCTTCGTAATCATGCGCTTCATACAGCAAACCTTGCTGACCGGCACTTTGCTTAGGAGCCAGTGCAGTCGAAACGGTATACCCTTCCGGATGCAAACGCGCAACGGCTTTTCGTAAAAAGTTATTATAGTTTTCGCGGTCCTCCGGATAGACGTATTCGAAATCGATATTCAAGCCGGTATAGCCTTTTTCTTTCATTTTAGCGACGATATTGCTCAACAATGTGTCCTGGACGGTAGGATTTCGCAGGATGGCGGCTGCCCGATCTGAACTGAAGGAGCCATCCGCTTCATTCGTAATCGTCAATAATGGTGGGGTGTTGGTCATGTTTGCCGCTTGAAGAACATTTGTATCCTGTAGATTCAGGAGTGATCCATCTTCACCCATCTTATAAGAAAAAGGAGCAAGGTAAGTGAAAAGGTGCCCACGTGACAAAACATTTCTTCTGCCTGTCTCATCCATTCTCGTTATATAGGAATTTACTTCAATTAATGGTTTAGGAGGCGCAGGTATTCTTAATACACTTCCTGGATAAATGAGTGAAGGATTCGATATACTGTTAGCTTCTGTGATTTGGTTAATACTTACACCGTATCGCTGGGCAATTGCCCATAAGGTTTCACCAGAACGCACGGTGTGACTCAAGAATGGCATCTGAAGCATCTGGCCGACAAAAATCAGCGAAGGATCTGCGATATTGTTATAGCTAGCCAGTTCCTGTACAGTTACTCCGTAGCGTGAGGCTATTCCCCATAAGTTGTCACCCTGCTGTACGATATACTCACGGTTAGTTTCCGGAATCACAAGGGACTGTCCAACCACTAATACATTCGGATTATCCATCTCATTCGCTAAAATAATCTGGTTCATGGCAGTTAGGTAGCCTTGTGAAATGGCCCATAAAGTGTCACCAGGTCTTACAACATGTATTTTCATATTAAATCATCCTCCAAGTTATGGTGCCTCTTATCATGATATGCCAGCCAAAGATGTCCTATCTGTAAAACGGCTTATTTCAGAATATTTAGAATAGGTGTATATATTTTAAAAAATACCGATATAATAGAGAGAAAAACTATAAAGATAAAAGGGGAAAATGGTATGGTTACGTACGGAGCTTTTTTACTTTTAGTAGAAGAGGCGGAAAAGTTGAACTGCAAGGTGATTTACGACTCTAAGAAAAAAATCAATTTTAATCCAAACATGTCCATAACGATTCCATTATCGACTACACTGGAAAATGTATATGCCTTTGCACACGAGATTGGCCACTGTATTGATTTTGTTAATGACGATCTTGACTATGAAAAATGGCTGAATGATTGGTCTTATAGAATTACTGCTGAAATGAGCGCATGGGTACACGCCTATAAAATCCTGAAGAAACTGAATGTTCCTTTAGACGGGTGGAAGGACCACGTTGATTCCAAGCTTTCTACTTATTTTAAATATCATGAAGTGATTGCATAGACTGGCCTAGGCCAGTTTTTTTATTTAAAAATTAATTTTCTCTAGTTTACGAACGTTTGTTCGGGATATAATAGCTTTAAGTACTCCCGAAAGGATGGTCAGCATGAGAATACGAGACAGAGGAAAAATCAAATTCATGCCTGCACACTTTATGCCTGAGCACCGGGCATTACTGCGCGAACTGGCACGTGACGAACTGCGGCAAGCCAGGCCGCTGCTGGACGAATACGAAATTCAGGAGTTTGAAAATCGGATTTGTTACGCCATGGAATATACATACCCAGTTAAAATTACGAAGTGGGAAGATGGATTTACATATGAAGAAAAAGGCCATGTCCATTTTCTTGATCTAATACGGAAGGAGATCCGGATGGTCGGTGAAGATGGAAGTGTGATAAGTATTAAATTTAAGGACATAGTTGGTGTAGAGGTTAAAGAGTAAATTATCCCAAACAAATGTCCCGTTTTAATTAGCACAATGCCCAGGTTATTATATTTGTGTTTATATAGGCTCGGGTTAAATGCGAGTTTTATTCTTTTAAAAGGGTAAAATGAAAGATGTATTTAATTTCAGCAGAGGTGTGGGCAATGAATGAAAAACAAATGGTTGGCGAGAAAGCTGTAGAATACATAAAAGATGGAATGGTCGTTGGACTTGGAACTGGATCAACCGCTTATTATACAATCAAAAAATTGGGTGAGTTAGTGAGAAACGGTCTAAAGATTAAAGGAATCCCAACATCGGAGCAAACTGCTGCACTAGCTGTGGAGCATGGTATCCAGCTTGTGGATTTTAAGGATGTGGAAGGGATCGATGTCGCAATTGATGGAGCCGATGAATTTGACGCTGATTTGAACTTGATTAAAGGCGGCGGAGGGGCACTGCTAAGGGAGAAAATCATCGCGAATGCTGCTTCTGCCTTTATTGTCATCGCGGATTCATCCAAAGGAGCAAATAAATTGGGAACCTTCCCGCTGCCGGTTGAAATCGTAAAGTTCGGCGCAGAAATGACCTCGAAGAAAATCGCTGAGCTTGGCTGTAAACCGAAATTAAGACTAAAAGGGAACCAGCCAATCATTACTGACAATGGGAACTATATTCTCGACTGCGATTTTAAACAGATAGAATCACCTGAGGAATTAGAAGGGAAGCTGAATATGATTCCGGGCGTGGTTGAGAACGGTTTGTTTGTGAATATGGCTAAAAAGCTGATTACGATTGAAAATGGTGAACTGGTTGAAAAAACAAGGTGAATTTTGAACGGTGCTTCTAAGTTGAAGTACCGTTTTCTCTTTTCGGGAAAGGGGAATGGGATCAGGTTATAGAAATACAATGTAGACGATTAATTTTGAATCACTTTAATGCTTTTGCCAGTGAAAAAAACGTAAAGAAGCTGGACAAGATACTGGGGGAATGAGAATGGAAAACAAAGCATTAGTCATCATTGATGTTCAAAACACGATGTTTTTGGAAGGAGAAGAAGTTTTCAATGGGAATGAACTGCTGCAAGGAATCAAGGCGCTGATCAAACAGGCACGTTTGGCAAAAATACCTGTCGTATATATCCAACATAATGAAACAACCGGATATCCATTGGAAAACGGTACATATGGCTGGGAAATCCATTCAGAAATTAGCCCGGAAGAGGGAGAAATAGTTGTTCAAAAAACTACCCCGGACTCCTTTTTAAAAACAACCCTGGACCAGAAGTTAAGAAAAAAGGGAATCGAACACCTCTTTCTCGTTGGCATACAAACGGAGATTTGCGTTGATACGACATGCAGAAGTGCATTCAGCAAGGGATATGAAGTTACTTTAGTTTCCGATTTACATAGCACTTGGCCAAGCTCCGAACTAACAGCACAGCAAATCATCAACCATCATAATAAAGCATTGCGCTGGTTTGCAGATGTGAAGTCTAGCGATGAGATTCAATTAAGCCCGAAAGCCTGAGAATGAACACTGAAACCTTCTGAACCTTAAACAGAAGCTCAGAGGGGAAATCCTCTAAGTTTTTTCGAGGCTTTATCTTAAAGGGAAATTCACTTATTAAGCAGAATATACTTTCTGTAAAAGGGGGCCATTATGGAAAAAACAAATCTTCATCCACTCATGTTCATCGTCCTAGTTGTTGTCACTACATTTCTCATGGGCTCTTCTTTTACCGTCGGAAAGATTGGTTTAAATTATGTCTCGCCCTTGCTGTTGGTTGGATTAAGATTCACGATTGCCGGGTTGCTGATGGCGGTACTTGTAAGAAAAAGGAGTAAGCCGGACAAGCTCGCTGACTGGGGAAGGATTTTCACGATTGGTATGATGCAGACGGCAGGGGTCATGGGCTGTATTTTTCTTAGCTTGCGAACAATCACTGCTGGAGAGTCCTCAATCTTAACCTTTACCAATCCCTTGATGGTTGTGGTAATGGGAACGGTATTCCTGGGAATCCGTTACAGGCTTCTTCAGTGGATTGGGGCTGTTGTCGGTTTTTTCGGTGTATTCATTACGCTCGGATTCCATTTGCAACTGACAACCGGAACGCTTCTGGGACTTGGAGCAGCGGTGTCATGGTCGATCGGGACCATTTTGATCAAACAATGGGGCAGCCGCTTCAATGTCTGGGTGTTGACCGCTTATCAAATGCTATTTGGCGGAAGCATCCTGTTATTGTTGGGTGTGACTCTCGAAGTTCCGCGTCTGACGATCAATATGGTGTCAGTTACGGTCATATTTTGGCTGGCGATAATGGCATCTATCGTTCAGTTTGCGATTTGGTTTTACCTTTTAAATGAAGGTGACCCAGGAAAAACAAGCGCGTTCCTTTTCCTCGCGCCTTTTTTTGGCGTACTAACCGGCTGGGTTCTGCTCGATGAAGTCGTGGAGTGGTATGTGTATGCAGGCGGAGCGCTGATTTTCATAGGGATTTTTCTGGTGAACTGGACGTTTAAAAAGGGGACAGGGAATCATGAGGGTGACATAGATAAAGTGGCAAAACCATTAAATGGCTAGGCTGATTTCATAAGTTTCGTCACTTTTTCTGAATGTAAAATCGCTGCCTGGTTTTTACAAATGGCTCTTTTCACAAACTTTGTTGCTTTTGACTACAAAATAAAATTAAATGACCCATTTTTCTTCGCAAAATTGACTCCTTTGTAAGAAAAGAGCATGCCAACTTAATACCGACCTGCAAAATGGCCTTATAATAATACGTTAAAATCGGCTTTAGGATTTTAACAACAATCTTTACGAACAGACTTACAAATCCATTTTTCAAAATCCTTCAAAAAGATTAAGATACCTTTAATGATAAGAATATAAAAACAATTTTTAATGCGTATTTATTTCATAACTAAGTGTGATGTTTTTTTCTCACCTAAGACGGAAAAGGGATGAATCCATATAGACTTATTTGCTGGCTCTAATACCAACTTTAATAGCAATCACTTTAATACCATTAGCAGTAGTACTTAGAAAAAAATAAACGGTATGAAAAAGCTGGCTAAGTTGTTTACCAGCATATACTGAAAAAAGAATTAAAATTATTTTGTAAGGCCGTATCTTTTCTCTCCCTCCAGCCGTTTAAGGGGCAGAGAGGTTCAAAGGAGTGAACAGGATGTCGATCAATAAACTCAGGAGTTTGAATAGAGCAGAGGATTCCGGAATCATGATCCACTATAAAAGTCTGCAGCGATATTGCCGTTTTCTTACCAAGAGCAGCTGGGACGGCGATGACCTTGTCCAGGAAGTAACGGTGAAGGCAATTCGCCATTATGAGCCGTCTCAAATCAGCGCGGCCTTACTGAAAAAAATAGCTTATCACCAATGGGTGGATACAATCAGGAAGCAAAGCCGCGAGATAACGGGCATACCTGAAAATCTCGCCTCATTCACTCAGGGGAGCGTAAGGGATACAGTCGAGATGGTCATGTCCAAATTGACGCCGAAGCAGGCAGTGATTTTTATCCTGAAGGAAGCATTTCGTTTTCAATCACGTGAAATTGCCGAACTGCTGGACTCAACAGAAATGGCGGTTAAAGCAGCACTTCATCGTGCAAGGAAAAGGCTTGAGAGGGAAGGCGGCCTGCGTGAAGTGGATCAGGAACTGAATGACGAGGAAGAAAAGCTGCTGTCAGACCTGCTTTGCGAATCTCTTCAGTCTGAGGATCCGACTGTGCTGCTTGAAAATATCCAGGAGATTCCGGCACTTGCTCCTTGTTCACCGGAAATGTCTCTGCACTCCCGTTCACCTCTCTCTACTTTCAAAATGGCTGCGTAAGCAGGAAAGGGAGGACCAAAGTGAGTACAATTCCTTATGTCATAGAACAATCCAACCGTGGAGAGCGTTCATACGATATTTATTCAAGGCTTTTAAAAGACAGGATCATCATGCTTGGAGATGAAATCAATGACCAGGTGGCAAACAGCGTTATTGCTCAGCTTCTGTTTCTTGAAGCAGATAATCCTGAAAAGGATATCTCCATCTATATTAATAGTCCTGGAGGTTCAACCACAGCAGGCTTCGCGATTTTTGATACGATGGAATACATCAAGCCCGATATCAGCACAATCTGTATCGGAATGGCCGCATCGTTTGGAGCCATGCTGCTGCTTGCCGGTACAAAAGGGAAACGATTTGCATTGCCAAACAGTGAAATCATGATTCATCAGCCGCTGGGCGGTGCAAGGGGCCAGGCGACGGAAATTGAGATCTCAGCCAAAAGAATCCTTAAGCTGCGTGATCATGTGAACAAAATTATATCCGAGAGAACAGGCCAGCCAGTGGAAAAAATCGCAAAGGATACAGACAGGGATTATTTCATGAGTGCCCAAGAAGCACTCGAATATGGGATTATCGACAAAATCATCACACGAGAATAGTGGAGAGCTGCCCTGGGCAGCTCTTTTTGTGTTTTAACATCGATATTCGCAAATCTAACCTATCCGGTTACCCGAAATCCCAACTGGTATTAAATTGTTGGTAACAGGTATTAAAAGGCTTTCAATCAATGTTAAAAAAAATCAAACTGACATTAAAAATCACCACCAACTGGAATTATCCGCAATAAAAGCTTAATCAGTTGCAAGTTAAGGTGGATAGCAGCTCATATTATTTTTTTCTAGAACTGATCAAACGAAAATGCTATAATCGAATTTATATTTTAAAAATTCAGATGAATCAACCTCGACGAAAACATCATGAATGAATGAACAGTAAAGGGGAATGTCCATGAAAATCTACGGATCAGAAAAGATTAGAAAAATGACATCCAGTATTTTTCAGGAAGTGGTTGACCGTAAGCAGGCGGCCTTGATGAACGGGAAAGATGTGATCGACCTGAGTATTGGAAGCCCGGATTTTGGACCGCCTTCTTTTGTCATGGAGGAGCTTGCTAAATATTCGATGAATCCAGGGAAATATGGGTACACGCTTAAGGGAATTAGTGAATTTAACGAGGCGGTAAAATACTTTTACCATCAGCGTTATTCGGTTGAACTGGAAGCTGGAAGTGAAGTCCTGCAGCTAATGGGCTCGCAGGATGGGCTTGCGCATCTTGCTACAGCCATCATTGATCCTGGTGATTATGTACTTGTTCCAGATCCAGGTTACCCGATCTATGAAGCGAGTGTTACCATCGCAGGCGGCACTATTTATCCTATGCCTTTACTGGAAGAGAATAAATTCCTGCCGCAGCTTAATGAGATTCCTCTTGAAATTTTACAAAAAACAAAAATGGTGATCTTGAGCTATCCTGGAAATCCTGTCACTGCACTTGCTGACACCAGCTTTTTTGAACAGGTGATCGAATTCGCCAACGTACATAATATCCTAGTCGTACATGACTTCGCCTATTCTGAATTGATTTACGATCATAACCCGCAAATCAGTTTCTTATCCGTCCCTGGTGCAAAGGAAGTTGGAGTAGAGTTCAATTCACTCTCAAAGACTTTCAATATGGCAGGCTGCCGTATTGGATATGTAGCAGGAAATTCACAGGTCATCGATATTCTTGCTTCCTTTAAATCACATATCGATTACGGCATCTTTTACCCAATCCAAAAAGCAGCGATTGCCGCACTTACTTCTGATTATTCTTTCCTGAAGGATCAGCTAAAGCAGTATGAAGCACGGCGGGATGCTTTGGTATCTGGTTTTCGGGACAGCGGATGGGAAGTGGCTAATTCTCCGGCAACGATGTTTGTGTGGGCTAAAATTCCTGCCGGCTGGAAATCCCGCGATTTTGCCTTCAAGCTAATTGAGGAAGAAGGGATTGCCGTCGTTCCTGGTGATGCTTTTGGCAAACAAGGCGAAGGGTATGTCAGGATCGCTATGGTTCAGCCTCCAGAAAGACTAATAGAGGCATCTCGGAGGGTAAATAAATTTCTGTCAGGATTTCCGATAGAAATATAAAAATATTTCGATAAACGAATTGACTTTTGTTTGAATTTAGAATATTATCACTTTATTAAACTAAAATTTAATACATGATGTCTTCTTATCAAGAGAGGTGGAGGGAAAGGCCCTGCGAAACCTCGGCAACAGGTTCTGAAAGAATACTGTGCCAATTCCTGCGGACAATTTTGTCTGAAAGATGAGAAGAGAGTATTCTATGGCTCTCTTCTTAAAGAAGGGAGCTTTTTGTGTTTAGGAGGCTTAATTTTAAGTCTCTAATGTTTTTCCTGTAAAACCAACTTATCGGGTTGGTTAAGTTGAGTTTAAATGAGCAGAGGAGAGATTGTGATGAAGTATGGATTTTGGCTGCCGATATTTGGCGGATGGCTAAGGAATGTAGAGGATGAAAACATGCCGCCTACCTTTGATTATGCAAAGCAGGTGATTCAGTCAGCAGAAGAGTGGGGCTACTCAACTACTTTGATCGCCGAATTGTATCTTAATGATATCAAAGGCCCGGAGCATGACTCCCTAGAAGCCTGGACAACAGCTGCTGCTTTGGCTTCTGTGACTGAAAAAATCGAGATCATGGCTGCTGTTAGGCCGGGTTTCCACAATCCTGCAATCACAGCAAAGATGGCGGCAAACATAGACCAAATCAGCAACGGGCGATTTACCCTCAATGTCGTTTCTGCCTGGTGGGAGGAAGAAGCGCGTCAGTACGGCGGGATCTTTACCGAACATGATGAAAGATATGAGCGGACTACGGAGTTCATTGATGTACTCAAGGGACTATGGAGTGAAGATAGCTTCTCTTATGAAGGGAAGTTTTATCAGCTGAAGGATACGAAGCTGTTCCCGAAACCAGTCCAGCGGCCAAATCCGATTCTTTATGCCGGCGGGGAAAGTCCAAAGGGAAAACAGACTATTGTTGAAAAATGCGATGCCTATGTCATGCATGGCGGAACAGTAGAAGAAATTGAACAGAAAATAACCGATATGAAAGACCGCAGAGCTGCTACGTCAAATCCAGGACTGTCAGAGTTCGGAATGGCTGCCTATGTCATTTGCCGCGATACCGAAAAAGAAGCATTTGCAGAATTGGAACGGATCACGACTGTAAAAGAATCAAGTGCCTATGCGGGCTTTAAGGACTTTACAAGCAAATCCCAGCTTGAACAGCAAATTCAGCTTCAGGATTACTCGGTATCAAACCGTGGACTGAGGCCAAATTTAGTAGGGACACCAGAACAAATCGCCGAGCGGATATTGCAGTATGAAGATGCCGGTTTAGGATTGCTATTACTGCAATTCTCTCCGCAGCTCGAAGAAATGGAACGTTTCGCAAAACAAGTAATGCCGCTTGTTGAGGCAAAAAGAAAGCAAGCGATTGTATAATCTACATTAAACTAAGGGGAGGAAGAAATAATGAGCAAAGTATACATCATCCATGAAAATAGTGAATGGACCATTCATTTAACAAAGAGGCTTGAGGAGCTGGGGATTCCTTTTGAGGAATGGCATCTGGACGAAGGCCTGCTGGATTTATCGAAGGAACCGCCAGAAGGTATTTTTTACAGCAGGATGAGCGCTTCCTCTCACACAAGAGGCCATCGCTTCGCCCCTGAATATACAGCGCAGGTTCTATCGTGGCTGGAGAACAACGGCAGGAAGGTATACAACGGATCCCGGGCGCTGGAACTGGAAGTAAGCAAGGTCAAGCAATACCTCGAGCTGGCCAAGCATGGAGTAGAAACTCCGAGGACAATTGCGACTGTCGGGAAAAAACAGCTATTGGATGCTGCGAAGGAATTTGACGGGAAGGCATTTATCACGAAGCATAATCGAGCAGGAAAAGGTCTTGGGGTCCAGCTGTTTCAATCAATCGAAGCACTGAAGGCATATGTTGACGGACCTTCTTTTGAAGAACCGGTTGATGGTGTGACACTGATTCAGGAATATATCCAGTCCCCGGAGGGCTATATTACCAGATGCGAGTTTGTCGGCGGCCAGTTTGCTTATGCAGTGAAAGTCGATACTTCGGAAGGTTTTGAATTATGCCCGGCTGATGCATGCCAGATTGGAGACCTGTTCTGCCCGGTAGGTGAAGAGGTTGAAGAAAAGCCGAAATTCCAGGTAATTGAAGGCTTTAATGATCCCATTATTGAAAAATATAAAAGAGTACTTGAATCAAATAATATTCATGTTGCCGGAATTGAATTCATCAGAAACGAGGCAGGGGAAATCTTCACTTACGATATCAATACAAATACGAATTACAATCCCGATGCAGAGGCAAAGGCAGGAAAATTTGGCATGCTTGAGCTGGCAAAGTTTTTAAGAGAAAAGCTGGCTGCCGAGTACGGGGCTGTGACAAGATAAGCAGGGATTTCCCCTGCTTTTTTTGTTTTTTCTGAGGTAAAATGTGATAATCTATCTTGATTGGAAGTATCTTCAGTGTCCTGGCGGTGGGCTTTGGAGCAAACGTTTGGAACAATAAGAAATAATGTTTGGTTAGTTTTTGAGTATTTGGGTAAATTTTGAAACTTTTCCAGCGTTCTTCCGTATTAAAAGGTAAAGGGGGAGAAAAGATGAAAAAGTTATCATTTATTCTTATAATCCTAATACTATTGCTTTTCGGCTGCCAGCAAAAACAAAATGGAGCGCTCGATACTAGTAAACTCGAGAAAGTGGAACAAACCGGGAATGCCACCGAGGAACAGTTGAAAAGAATACCGATCTTATATAATGTACCATCCTTGAAAGTAGGCTTAGATGCATTGCCATTTGAAGTATACCCGCCTAAGGAACTTCCTTTTGACGGTATGCCGCTGAAAATGACCATTGAGGATTTCAAGCACGATGGGAAAGAGTTAAGAGTCGATTTAATGAGTGTTTCAAAAAACAAAGAAGATAACATCATTCTTATGATTTCTATCCATAACTTTAAAGTGGAATACGCCGAGTCGTTAGGGGATGAAGTTCAAATAACTGAAGAAGTCGCAGGGTACTATAACGGAACCCTTTCTTTTGAAAAGGATGGGGTCTATTATAATATTGGCTACAACAATCCGAATATATCCGAAGAGCAGATTAAGAAAGACACCATTTCATTGGCCAAACAAATGTTATAAGTATGAAAAGGACGCAAAGCACCTTTGCGTTCTTTTTAGTCCCCGAAAATTTCTTTATACTATGATTTGAGATTTTAAAATACGTTCAATCTCCTGTCTTGTATTCATCCCTGTGTTTAAAAACAGCAGCCGGAAGTAAAGCGATTTTATGAATTGATTTACATTCGTGTTCATCCGGAAGAAGTAAGGGGTATACCCAGCTGTATTTTTAATATCCACTACTTTGTTTGATAGATTCACAATCCACTCTTTTAATAGATGTTCATTCATCCCCTTTTCTAATAGGGCAAACACCGCATAGATAAGACGCTCATCTTCTTCATCGATATAAGCTGTATCTTTTAGGATGCAACCGCCGATTGTATTAAGGCATTCGCTTGCTAAAGATAAGTCAAATAATGGGTGCTTAACAGCCTCAGCCAAAAGGTCAGCTCCGTGCGCTATAGAATGGGCCCAGCCTTTTTCCTCGACGTATTTTCGAGTATCTTCTTCTTCTTTTAAATAAAGAATGCTGCTCTCTATGGCTTTAAGGGCTAATTCTTGCGAAAGAAATCGTTCTTCACGGTCCCTGTCTAAAATAAGCGCAATCACAAGGGTAGAAAATGCTCTCGTGAATACCGAATCATCGTCTGTCAGACCAATGCCTTTATATAAGTGGTTTTTGCCAAGACAGGTTTCGATTAAGTATGTCATTTGTTGATGATTTAAATAATCATCTTTCGTTAAATAATAAAATGAAGTGTAAATCAATTTATCCCTTAGTACGGGGTCAGTAGAACCGATATGCTCAACCATTTGTTGAATAAGATGATTAAGATCCTTGCTCTTAGCTGTTTCAGGTTTTTGAAAATCTAATTTTGTCAATTCTGACTTTAATTGCTCAGCATGCATAAAACTTCTCATCCTCCCCAGTGGGCTCTTAGTGATTTTAGCATATTTTACCTTGTGGAAATATACATACGATCAAAATTTCAAGAGTATATCTTTCTAATTCATCGCAAACTACCTTTAGGTGATAAAGATGAAAAAAATACTCTATTTTGTAATTTGGGTCTTCTGCATTATTCTACTGGCGTTCGCGTATGAGGATTATCTCTATTCAAATTTTAAGGTGGATTCTGCAGTGGGAATTGTTGAAGATAAAGGGATCAGTGTAGCAACCAGGAATATTTATGGGAATTTTGCAGAGGAACGGCAATACTGGATCAAACTGAACGGAGAAAAAATGGTTGTGAACAAATCTGTTTATGACGGTGCACAACAATACAAGAAAATCAAACTAATGATTACTAACCATGGTGTGGTGAGAGAATAGAAACTCTTGCTGGACAAAGTATAAGCCGAAACAAAGGGCCCTCTATCTGAGGGCCCTTTGTTTAAAATGTACAATTAAAACGAGGCGCATTACCACGTATCGCCGCGCTCTTTTTTCAGTTCTTTCATTTTCTCCACCCAGTCGTCGACTCTTTGCCTGATTTCCTTGCTTTCGGTCTCTGCTTTTTCACGATTGGTTTTGCTCATGGCGTAATGGAGTTCTTTCATGGCTTCACTGCGTTCAAAGCCCCAATCTCTTAACTCGGAATATTGTTCATCGCTGATCCAGCCTTTCTCGGACATGATGGCGGCTGCGTCGATGATCCGATGTGCTTCCTTTCTTCCAACGGTCCAAAGTTCAAGAGGGTACTTTTCTGCGACTTTGTATTCTGCGACCATATCCCATCCATCTGGCGCCATTGTAAATGCAAATGCCAGGTCGAGGGTGGAAGGGAGCCACTCGTATTGGATTGTATTTTTCAATTCCTCAGGGTTGTCAGCCTTGAAGTATTCTCCGTTTCCGGCTTCAGCAACTGCCTTCAACTGATTCTCTGTTCCACCATCTACATCGAATCCGATGATGTTCACTGTAGTTTCAGCATTCTGGGCCACCAGATCCTTGCTGGCCCCGACGGGATCACCATCACAGGTTTCGGCTCCATCACTGACAATGTAAATCGTTGTATTGCCGTCATAGCTGCTGCTCATCTCTGCGGCCTTTTGGATGGCACCTGCAAGTGGAGTCCAGCCTTTGCTATCAAATGAATCGACAGCTCCGTGGAAAACTTCTTTTTCGTATTTGCCCATAGGATATACTTCTTCAATTCCTGAGCAGGAAGCTCCTTTATCGGCATCTGAATCGGAGCCTTTATGACCGTATACTAGCAGTGAAACCTCACTGGATTGGCCAATCGTCTTGGCGAAGCTTTTTACCGCGTCTTTTGCGATTTCCATTTTGATACGGCCATCTGTTTGTTGAAGCATACTTGAGCTTGCATCAAGAAGGATGATCGCTTTATCAGAAGCCTTCGTTTCCTTTTCTTCACTTACAGACTTTGTCGGGTCAGGCAGGAAAGGCTCTTCGAAATGCGGTTCATAAGCTTTAGCATTTTCGATAATATGTTTATAATGTGGACTGGCTAGCAGGGAAACGAGTCCCTTTTTAATTGTCTCCAAGTCAGCTGCGCCATTGGCGAGTTCTTCGAGTTTCGCCGGCAGTTGATTTTTTAGCTCGGAGTCTAATTCAGGTGTATTGAAACCAATGTCTTCTATGTCCTTTTCATAGCTCAGGTCGCCCATCATCGAGCCGGGCTCCAGGTCCATCAGGCTTTCCTCTGTAACCTCTATACGTATATTCTTCAAATGTTCAGATTTAATCTGCTTTGTTACTTCCTTTTTAACAACTTCCTTAGCCGGTTGTTCGGCTCCGACTTTTTCATCCGGTTCATCACTGCTGCACGCAGAAAGAACGAGTGACGTGAATATCAAGAAAAACAGCGAATACCGTTTCACAAAAATCCTCCTCATCAAGTTTTCGCCTATGTAAAAAACATCTTCATAGAGTTTACCATGATTAGCAATGAGATTTGAAGTAATTTCCATGATATAGAGTGATTGTGAGTAAAAAGTCCAGCAGTGACAAAGAATACGGCTGAAATCATTAGGCAGTTGAATGAACAATAAAGCGCAGGAGCCAGCTTTCTGCGCTTATTTATCGATGCCAAGGAATCTAAGCACTCTATGGTATGGGCATTTTGATAAAGAAGTATCATCATCCCGGAGGAAGTACTGCCGCCATTAAAAATTATCCTCAGCTCCGTATGTGTTCAGATCTGGGTGAATCGCAATGCTGTCATATTTCGCAAGCCGTTCTCTCACCTGGGCCTTAATTCTCCCTGCATAACTTTGTGACTTATTAAATTCCTGCAGAACCCAGCGCGGAGTAATCGCAAGCATCATCACGTCAAAATGCCTGCTTTTCCGGTTTTTGTGTGCAGGGGTAGCACAATACATAAAATATTTCTCGCCACTGAAGCAAAATTCCCAAATAGGATCATGTGGGTCAGTAGGAATATCCTCTGGCCAATCAAATTCATCCAGTGTGCTTAGACCACTTAAATGATTCCAGAATAATTGTTCAAATTCTTCAACGGATTCATTCTTCATTGATTCAGGTGTCTCATAAAAAATAACCAAAGAAGTATAATTTCCTATCTCCTTTGAATGCTTTGTATAGCTTGTCAGTAAGCTGGCAAGTTCGTTAATCGTTGTTTCCATTCCTGGATTGCCAACAAATCCATATCGCAGCTGATTCATCGAAAATCCAATCGTTGCCGGGATGCATGGGAAGGGCTTTTCTTTATCGCTCATTTTAACGAAGAATTTTTCAAGTGCCTGCTTTTCCCAATCCTGCAGATCTCCCAGCGGTGAGGAACCATGTGTATACAAGCCAGTCATCACAGTCACCTCCCATAGCTTCTACACTATATTCAAAGCAAGGAGAATAGGATAGATGTCCCGGGGCAAATGGGCAGTCACCCAGAATTCACAAGCGTTATTCCTGGCCATAATGTTTATGCATCGGTTAAAAATATCATAGTAAAGGTCTGTTCAAGATTCTTTAATACCATTTAAAGTTCATCGGCTATTTTTTGGAATAAAAAGGGGATTGTTAGCATCGAGTTTGCGATTGTCCATGAAAAAATAATACATGAAATACTTCTTCAGGAATACATGTTAGAGATGGATTCAATTTGATTCCTTTACAAAGAGGATGTTTGAAGCCTTTCTTAGACAAAATCGATGATTTAAGCAGGGGGATATGCTTGTGGGTTTAATCAATTTATTTCAAAAAGAGCATCAGGCCATTCCTGGACATCATTCCAAAAATGTCAAGCTGATCACCGGTAGCCTGCTGGGGACGATTGCGGCGATTCTTCAATCAGCAGGATTATTCGGAGGACTTGGTTATGCTTTCAGCATTGCAGCTACAGGTCCTATTGTTCTGGCGACTGTCATTTCGGCCCGCATTGGTTTTCTCACTTATGTGGTCACTGCCATGCTATTAATTTTCCTCCAGCCGTCAGAAGTGCTTATCTTTGTATTTACGACAGGATTGCTCGGCGTCTCGCTGGGTACCGGATTTAAACTGGCAAAAAATCAAACCTCAGTTACAATCACTGGAGGGCTTTCCCTGGCATCTGGAATCTTAACCTTGCTGTACTTGTTCCAGTTTCCGGTGTTGGGTCCTGCGATCTCGAGCAAAATAAGTGTTAGTGTTACGATAGGAGTTATTGTTTTCAGTCTGTTGTACAGCTTTATTTGGATGCGCCTCAGTTTGGCAGGGATGAAATACTTAAACAGGCTCATGGTCAGAAGTAGCGTACTGGAGAAGAATTAACCAGAGATAAATCCTGAGAAAATTCTGAAGCGTTGTTTTATCTTCCTCAAAAAGGATAAATGGTACAATAGAGATATCACTCAATCTCAATTGAGGAGGGATGGAGCATGCAGCCTGTTATCTTATTCGATGGTGTATGCAACTTTTGTGATGCCAGTGTCCAATTTATCCTCGACCGTGACGACAAAGAGCTGTTCCGTTTCGCATCGCTCCAGAGTGATGCAGGACAGGAATTGCTGAAGAAACATAATGTGCCTGATGATGTGGACAGCATGATTCTGATCGAGAATGCGAAGGTTTATTATAAATCGTCCGCTGCACTGCGGATCAGTCGCCATTTGCGCGGAGCATGGAAGCTGCTTTATGTGTTCATGATCGTTCCAGCGCCAATCAGGAATATTGTATATGATCTCATTGCCAAAAACCGATTCAAATGGTTCGGCCAGAAGGACAGCTGTATGCTGCCTCCGCCTAATGTGCGAAAGAGATTTTTATAAGAGAAAAAACGGAAAAGCTGGCAGTCAGCTTTTCCGTTTTTTTAGTTAGTGAAAGTAGAGTAGCGCCAGTAATGATTGGCCATTGGTTCTGCCATCATTTCGAGACCTTTGCTGTGAGCCTGGTGGATGACATGCCACTCATCTGTGCCTGGTTCCTTAAGATATACCTCATGCTCAGGCGCCTGATCGTGGATTCCGACAAGGTCATATTCGTTGTCATTATAAAAGGTTCCGCAAACATGATAGTCAATGGCAGGGGAGACGACGAGCGGATTGCTGACAGAATGGTTCAGGTGAAACTTGACTCTGTCATCGTCTGTAAGAACCTTTTCCAATTGAATTCCTTCGTCAGAAGCGCTCGCGGTTTCTATAGGTTCCTGTTCACTGTTAAATGCTTCTGTTTTACTGGTAGCCTTGCTAAGAAGGGCAGATGGATTTTCAGTGTCGATAAATACGTCGCCTCTGGTCCTGAATTCAGAGGACTCAGGATCGAATGAGCGGTGGTCGCCTTTGAAAACCTGCTCCTGTGATGCGGCATTTGGATTTTTAAGCCATTCTTCTTTTAAAAAAGTTGTGTACCTAAACTGCCAGTTTCCTGGATTAAGCTTTCTTTCCTGCGGGGGTTTCAGCAATTCCTGTATTGGTCCAATCCTTTTTGTGATAGTAAATTCCTCATCAGCAGCCATTTCAGTGGAAGAATCTTTCTTGATTGCCCCCACCGCATTGGCGATAACCGATTTCAGCTCCCACTTTACCTGTTCGGAACGCTGCATAGGCCGTCTGGCTTCAATCCTGTAAATATAATTCTCGTGATCATCAATCCCTTTATCGATAAAAGCACAGGAAGTCACTGTTTTCAGCTTTACGCCATTCCTGAAAATACTATACTCTGTAACACCCTCGATCGGTTCCCATTCAAAACTGATTTGACCAGGAGTAACTATTGTTGTTATGAGCAAATCCTCAAGAATATTCTCTCTTTCCCTGAAATCAACTGCTGTAGTTGTTTGGATTCGCATTCTGTCCAATACATTGTCTTGGTCATCAAGGGTTTCTATACAGTAGGTGTAAAGGGTTCCTGGAACAAGGTTTTGGTCCACCAGCTTTGGCTCCAATCCTTCGTATACGAGTTCATCACCTCTAAATACACGATAAGGCCTGTTCATACCCTTCCATTCAAGCTTGATATGTTTAGAGTCCTGCTCAATATTTTTAAGCATCCTTGAGTGGGAAAAAGCGGCAGTCTTGCGCCGGCGATTCCATTTGACAGCATAGAGTGTCCCGGCAATTCCTAGAGCAGCAATCGGTAATATCTTGCCAGTCCGATATTGTTTTAAAGTTTGCAATTGGGTCTGACTATTCATTCATCCACCACCTTGATTTTTTTATTATTTACCCAAAGTAATGACATTCTAATAGAGTGTCTGTCGATTATGGACTGGTAAAATAAGGTGCAGCAACTCTAGTTTAGATGGCTATTTATGAATGGCATTTGTTTTTTTATGGTAAGATAATATTTAATGAGATAGACGGTGCCCGGAAAGGTAGATTTCCGGTCTTGTAGATTTATATATATTTCAAGTCAAAGACAGGAGCGGTGGCAATGGTACGTTTAAAAGGAATACTCATGATTGTCATTGGAGCCATGCTCTGGGGAATGACGGGGTCGATCACGGAGTGGGTGCTTGCTAATACTGAATTATCAGTTCCTTTTATCCTGACAATCCGGATGATGATTGCCGGAAGCAGTATCCTGGCGTTCCTGGCAATCAAAAAAGAAGATATCTTCACAGTGGCGAAAACGCCATACTGGCGGAATCAGCTAATCGTATTCAGCATTCTTGGAATGGTCGGGTTGCAGTATACTTTTACCATGGCCATTGAAGCAAGCAATGCTGTCGTAGCAACCTTGCTGCAATTCTCCGCTCCAATCTTTGTCGTACTTTATGTTTCTTTTAATCATAAAAAATGGCCGCCGCGCTATCAGATGCTGGGGATAGCTGGTACATTGGCCGGGCTGTTTCTGTTATTGACGAACGGTTCCATTAGCAGTCTGCTAGTCAGTTCTGCTGCCTTGCTATGGGGAATAGCGGTGGGGCTGACATTTGCTTTCTATACCCTTTACCCGGCTCGCTTAATGAAGGAATGGAGCGTACTGGCGATTGTTGGCTGGAGTATGCTGTTTGGCGGAATTGTTCTGGGATTAATGAACCGGGTTTGGATGAGCAATGAATGGCTCATATTGGCTCAGCCGAAGATGATTTTTATCATGGCCATCTTGATTTTCTTTGGCACATTGGCCTTCCTGCTATTCTTAGGCAGCATGAACTATATTACTGCAGTTGAAACTAGCATTCTATCAAGTGTTGAGCCTTTAACGGTTATGGTCATTTCAGTGATATGGTTTGATACGATGCTCCAAAGCGTCCAGCTGATGGGAGCAATGATCATGCTCATCTTCGTGACCTGGCTGTCGATCGGCGATAAGAAAGTGTCAGTTGAAGGACAAGTTGTTAAGCAAAATAATAGTTAAGGACTAGAGCCGCCAATTTGGGCGGCTTTGTTTTTATTGGGCGTGTTAAATTTCTATGTAGGTTAGACTTCGGACAAGTTTAGAGGAAACCGGTGGAGGTTTGTCTGAACCCAGGGCGACTCTGGACAAAATCAGAGGAAGCCACCGGACTTTTGTCCGAACCCCGGGCAACTTCGGACAAAATCAGAGGAAGCCACCGGGATTTTGTCCGAACCCCAGTCAACTTCGGACAAAATCAGCGGAAGCCGCCGGGATTTTGTCCGAACCCGTGGCAACTTCGGACAAAATCGGAGGAAACCGCCGGACTTTTGTCTGAACCCCGGGCAACTTCGGACAAAATCAACGGAAGCCGTCGGACTTTTGTCCGAACCCGAGGCAACTTCGGACAAAATCGGAGGAAACCGCCAGACTTTTGTCCGAACCCAGAGCAACTTCGGACAAAATCAGAGGAAGCCACCGGGATTTTGTCCGAACCCCGGGCAACTTCGGACAAAATCGGAGGAAACCGCCGGGATTTTGTCCGAACCCGTGGCAACTTCGGACAAAATCGGAGGAAACCGCCGGACTTTTGTCCGAACCCAAGGCAACTTCAGACAAAATCGGAGGAAACCGCCGGACTTTTGTCTGAACCCCGGGCAACTTCGGACAAAATCAGAGGAAACCGCCGGGATTTTGTCCGAACCCAGAGCAACTTCGGACAAAATCAGAGGAAGCCACCGGGATTTTGTCCGAACCCCGGGCAACTTCGGACAAAATCGGAGGAAACCGCCGGACTTTTGTCCGAACCCAAGGCAACTTCGGACAAAACTAAAGGAAACCGCCGGACTTTTGTCTGAACCCCGGGCAACTTCGGACAAAACCAGAGGAAGCCGCCGGACTTTTGTCTGAACCCAGAACAACTTCGGACAAAATCGGAGCAAGTCAAAGGGAATTTGTCCGAACCCAAGGCAACTTCGGACAAAATCAACGGAAGCCGCCGGACTTTTGTCCGAACCCGATGCAACTTCGGACAAAACTAAAGGAAACCGCCGGACTTTTGTCCGAACCCCGGGCAACTTCGGACAAAACCAGAGGAAGCCGCCGGACTTTTGTCCGAACCCAAGGCAACTTCGGACAAAACTAAAGGAAACCGCCGGACTTTTGTCTGAACCCCGTGCAACTTCGGACAAAACCAGAGGAAGCCGCCGGACTTTTGTCCGAACCCAAGGCAACTTCAGACAAAATCGGAGGAAACCGCCGGACTTTTGTCTGAACCCAAGGCAACTTTAGACAAAATCAGCCGAAACCGCCGGACTTTTGTCCGAACCCGATGCAACTTCGGACAAAACTAAAGGAAACCGCCGGACTTTTGTCCGAACCCGATGCAACTTCGGACAAAACTAAAGGAAACCGCCGGACTTTTGTCTGAAACCAGAGCAACTTCGGACAAAATCAGCCGAAGCCGCCGGACTTTTGTCTAAACCCAAGGCAACTTCGGACAAAATCGGAAGTTTCCAGCAACAAGTTGTCTAAATCAAGCGTGAGCTTCGAACACTTTACGTCTTTCTAAATCTAAAAAAACTCCATATGTCCTTTTTCTTGTTTGTAATAATCAATTCTATCTTGTAACGTCCCCGTATGGAACTCGAATTTATGGCCATCTGGGTCCGTAAAATAAATAGACATTTTATCTTTTTCATCTCTAAGGCGGCCTGGTAAAATATTTACTTCTAAATCTTTCAACCTGTTATACATGGGTTCAAACTCTCCTTCATCAATTGAAAAAGCTATATGTGTATAAGATTGGTGTATTTCTTGACGAGGTATGTCTTTCTCCACATTCAGGGCTAGCCATATACCATTAAGATCGAAGTAAGCGGTAGTTTTGCCTTTTACTAACAATTTTGCCTCAAATACGTTTTTGTAAAAAGCAATTGATCTTTCCAAATCAGAAACAGAAAATAATAAATGGTTAATCCCCTTGATCGCCACTTGTCTCACCTCAAAATAATTTTACCTGCAGGAAAATCTATTCCTATAAATAAAATATCAGAATAACCAAGTCCCTTGATGTTTCTTTTAAAAATTTCTAAAAAACCGTTCGGTACTTTAAAAAAAAAAGGATTTTCATCATCGATGTGGAAATTAAAGGAAGAGAAAGGGGAGCTGGATAATGATTTTTATGAGAAATACATACAGTATACAGCCTGAAAGATTGAATGAAATGAATCATTTCTTTCATTCATATGTTTACCCAATCCATATTAAAAATGGAGCTAAATTAATTGGGCGCTGGGTGAATGATACAAAAGAAGAAATTCTGGTTATTTGGGAATATAGCAGCATGGAGCTTTATGAAAGAATCAATAGTTTAATTGAAAATAGTGAAGAGTACCAGTCAGCGATGGAGGAGTTAGGCGAAATTCAAATAGAAGCAGAAAAAGATTTCTTGTCTTCAACTGCTTCCTATCATCCGCCTAAACATATATTGTCTGTTAGCGGATATATCACAAACAAAGATGGCGATGTACTCCTAGTCAGGAATTTTCACCGGTCCGATACAATGGAAATGCCTGGCGGCCAGGTAGAAGAAGGTGAAACATTGGAAGAGGCCATTCACCGCGAGATATTTGAAGAGACTGGAATTAAGGTGATCTTAAATGGTATAACAGGCATTTACCAAAACGTGACGAGCGGAGTTACGTGTGTAGTTATCGGAGGTGAGTATCAGTCTGGTGAAACCAGGACAGCTGAGGGTGAAACTTCAGAAGTCTTTTTTACAAAAATAACGAAAGAAAATATTGAACAAATTATTACGAGGGAACAATTTAGAAACAGGGTTCTGGACGCAATGGATGCTAACTACATCCCATATGAAGCATTTAAAGCAAGACCTTACGAATTAGTCAAAAGATTTGATGTGAAAAAAGAGTATAACGTGGAACCTTCCAATACAGGGACATATTAGTGGTCGGAGGGATAAGAAATAAAAACCAAAGCCACTCTGTACATATTGACCCTAATATTTACTGGTTATTTAATTAATAACCTCTCAAAAATAAACACTGACTTAAGTGAGTTTGAAACTGTATTCTGGCTATCCACATTTTTATCTGTGACATTCTGTTTTGGTGTAACAAGACAAATCATTGTTTCATTAATAAACCTCAGTGTCATGAAAAACCTATCAACATATTTTTATATCCTGGTTACGTTAATTTTACCTTATATGATTCTTATGTTGAGTTTTCAATATGAAGTATTATTGGACAAGCGGCTAATCTTTTACTATAAAAACGGACTTTTAGAAGGAAAGACTTCCATTGGTCTATTAAATGCAGTTTTACTTACTCCGATATGGGAAGAGATGTTCTTCAGAGGTGTTTTGCTATTCACTTTACTAAAGTTCACCAAACCAGTCTTGGCAATTTCATTATCTGGAGTTGTTTTTGCATTATTTCATCCTATGTATTGGATTGTTACCCTAGCTTCAGGCGTGCTTTTATCCTTGACAGCTTATAAAACTAAATCTTTGATTCCATCGTTTATTTCCCATTCACTATGGAATTTGTATAGTGCAAAATTCTTTCTATATTTTTAACAAACCAGATTTGCTAAGTCTGTAATTCAATAATGTAGATAAATAATTTATACTTCATACCTTAAGTACGAAACCCGTATCTTTGACAAGCGTAAGATTATATTTAAACCGAGTTTCGGGGTATATTAGAATGGTCGATGGCTTTTTAATTTTAGAGCGATTGGTTGAGAGATTTCTTATTACTGGTTAAGTTAATACTAAATTTAGAGGAGATTATAATGTCTGTTAAAATCACACCTAAGGGAGAGCAGCTGGTTCTTCAACAAATAGCAAATTTGGAACAAGAGCTGAAGCAAGTGCGATTGGATAAAAATATTGCCTTTAATGCTTGCGGGGACGATAAGATTGCTAATCCTAATTTTCATAAATTAGAGCAGGATGAACGTGTATTGGTTGAACGCATTCAAGAGATCCAACATGTATATAAGACAGCTGAATTGATTACGGTTGATGAGCGTAATACTGAAACAGTAGAGATTGGCTCAATCGTGAAGTGCTCATTTGAATACACAGATTTTACGGAAGAAGAAGTATATGAAATTGTCGGTTACGGCGAGTCGGATATAGACGAGAACAAGATATTCTATGATACACCAGTTGCGAAGAAGCTGATAGGCTTAAAGATTGGTGACGAAACGGTGTTATCAGTTCCTTCTGGAAAAGTGAAATGCAAGGTTTTGCAAATGTACAGCGGATGGGAAAAAGCAGAGGGATAAATTGTAAGGGGAAAGTGAAAATCGAAGGAGGCGAAAACTGTATGAAAATCATTGTTACGAGTATATTTGTTCAAGACCAAGAGAAAGCATTGAAATTTTATTCGGAAACACTGGGATTTGTAAAAAAACATGATGTTCCCGCAGGAGAATTTAGATGGATTACGCTTGTTTCGCCCGAGGAGCAAGATGGTACTGAGCTTTTGCTCGAACCGAACAACCACCCAGCTGCTAAAGAGTATCAAGAGAAGTTATTTGCTGAAGGTATTCCAGTAACAATGTTCGGCGTTGCGGATATACATAAAGAGTACCAGCGATTAGTGAAAAACGGTGTGAGGTTTACGATGGAGCCGACAAAAATGGGCGAACTTACAATTGCGGTTTTCGATGATACATGCGGCAACCTTATTCAAATAATGCAGAATTAACTATTTGACGAATTTAAATGTTCCCTATCAAATAGATATTTAATATAAACGAGCGTTGATCCATCATCTGGGATTAACGCTTTTATTGTGAGTAATTACGTTTTTTAGAGAAGAGTTGGATTTGTGTAAGCGAAATTGATTAAGAAAAAAACTGCCCAAGGATTGAGCAGATTAATCGGATTAGTCTATTGAAAAAAGTGGAATAGAAGCATAACGAGAAGACCGGCTACACTGGAGACTCTTTTTATTTTTTTGTTTGCTGCGGGCTTGATAAAAAGTGAAATAATAAAGCCCAGAGGTATCAGAAGTCCATTGACTTTGAGATTGAAAATTCCAAGGGTATAGTATCCTATCAGTTTCAAAGGTAAACCCTGTTCATCCACGTCTCTATTTTGGTTGAGGTAGATGAAAAATAGAGTTAGAAGAATCAGTCCTAATATAGTTATGAAAGCATCCACTCAAATTCTCCTTTATATATAATGTTTTTATACTACCATAATTTTACACTTGTTGTGTGTTTTAACATAAATTTTAAAATGCTTCTGTAAAATGACAGCCAGCACTCTTTTTCGTCTCTTAGGAATACTCTGGATAAAAACGTACAGTAGAAATATAGACGACTGTTTATTTAGTTTTCACTAAATGATAATACTCACGGTCGAAGATTCGATAATAAATCCAAGATGGAACTTTGTCATGATATGGCTGCACACTTGCTACGGTTTTCCATTGTGTTTCATGTGCAAGCAGTTCTTGTTTGCGTGATGATGCCTCGGATGCCATTGGGAAGGCGATGGTTGGCTCTGGCAAACCCTTATCCCGTGGGTATCTCTCTTTAAAAGTAGGAGAAAGCTTGAGAGCAAGATTAATCATTGGTTTGGGAAGGGTGGCGAAATAAAGCCGCTTCACAGGAGAATCCTCTTTTTTCATTTCCGCTGTAACGACTTCTTTTGTCAATTTGCTCATTACTACATGATCAGGATGTCCGTACAAACCGACTACATCATCGTAGGTAATGACAGTTGTAGGCTTATATTGATCAATTAATTCAGTAATTGTTTCCTTGATGTCCTCATGATTCGCATCAGCCAGGCCGCTGTCAGGGTAATCATAGACTTCAAGATGGTCAATATTGAGGATTTCCGCTGATTTCTCCAATTCCTTTGTCCGTGTTTCCCCCAGCTTCTCTTTAGGCACAAGTCCACCAGTTCCGCCGGCCTCCCCTCTGGTAAAAGTAGCGAGGACAGAGGTAACATCTTTATCTTTATTCAACTTATGGAACGTTCCGGCTATCATGATTTCATCATCTGGATGAGCAAAGATGGCCATGATTCTTTGAGGCGCTCCACCAGGCAAAAGCTCCTCCGAAACCCGGATATTCTCATCATTCACATAAAAGTTAGCATACAGTACCGCTCCAGCAACCAGCAGCACCAGCAGACCTGCAGTTGAAAGCAGGATAACGATCAAAGGTTTTTTCCAATTTTTCATCAGTTTCCTCCTTAGGAAAGACTATTAATCTAGTATATGAGCTAACTGATGATTCATTACGACTATGTTTTATTAAAATGATAAAGTTAAATATAAAATTATTATGTAAACAACTAAAAAGTCTTCATTTGCTATATAAATTTATAAAGAGTATTTAACTCAATAACTTGATGCCCACACTGGGTCTTCCACCCCAGTACCAATGTAATCTTTTTCTTCCTTTTTATTATCGAAAACACTTCTTTCGCCCAATTACATAATCATGCAACAGTTTTTATAATTAAACTGTACATATTTCGAGATTCGAAGGAGGATGTTATGAAAAAGGTTCTATTGCTTTTAACTGTTTTCCTGCTAGCTTTGGGGACAGGCCAGTTTCCTGCGACCGCACAGGAATCGGCCGGGAAGGATTACATTGTAGTATTAAAATCGGGTCAAACTGACAATGCCTCTCTGCAATTACTAAAGGATTCTGGTGCTGAAATTCTTATGGACGCTTCGCAAATTGGCGTTGTTAACGTAAGGTCCTATGATCCGGGGTTTCTTGAAAAGCTGGAAGGAAACTCACATATCCTCGCTGTTTCCGAAGATTTAGATATCCGTGTTAACGAAGAAGAAGGGTCAGTTTTAAGCCTTCATGAGAGTGGAACGGAATCCCATGAAAGAGCTGATCTGTATGAACAATATCAATGGGATGTTAAACGAGTGACTGAAAATGGAAAGTCTTGGTCGATCAACGCTGGGAACAAGGAAACACTAGTTGCGGTTATCGATACGGGTGTGGATTTTAGCCATCCTGATTTGAAAGAGAACCTTGTATTCGGCAAGGCTTTCTTCCCTGGAGCACAGCCTGAAGATGCATTTAAAGATGCAGGATCTCACGGCACGCACGTAGCTGGAACAATTGCGGCTAACGGAAGAGTGATGGGGGTCGGACCCGAGCTTGCGATTGCTTCCTATCGTGTATCTAATAATCAGGGTCGAATGAACTGGACGGGAATCTTAACGGCGATCACGACTGCTGCTGATGATGGTGCCGTTTCAGCGAATTTAAGCCTCGGAACTTACAGCCTTATGAATGATAAGCAGGACCGCGCGCTTCACCTGTCCTCTCAACGGGCTGTGCAGTATGCTCTGAAAAAGGGTATGCTGATTATTGGGGCGAATGGCAACAATGGAATGGATTTAGGGAAAAGAATGGAAACGGATAAAAAGACTGGCAAAGTATATGACGGTCCATTGTTTGATACTTTTACCAGTATCCCAGGTGTGATTGGTGTATCTTCATCAACAAACCGTGACACTTTAGCTTATTATTCGAATTATGGATCATCAAACGTGAACCTTGCCTCACCAGGGGGAGATTATGGACCTAACTGGCCGAATGAAGCCGGAGATACAACCCAGAGGGATTTAGAGGCGCGGACTTTATCAACCATACCGGTTTCCCAGGGTTCGTACGGTTGGAAAATCGGAACTAGTATGGCTGCCCCTAAAGTAGCTGCTGCTGCTGCTCTTGTTAAATCACAGTTTCCTCATTTGTCAGCTCAGCAGATTTCAACTCACCTGCAAAGAACTGCTGAAGATTTAGGGGAGCCGGGTCATGACGAGTATTTTGGCCATGGATTGGTGAACGTTTTTAATGCATTACAATAATGAAGAAAGCTGAAGAGTAACTGCTTCAGCTTTTTTTATATCATTTTCCGAACAACATAGATTTCTTATAAATAATTTAATTCGAGTTGAGGAAAATACAAGAGAGGGTAAAAGTTTCTCTATTATTTCAAATCGTCCAGCTTATACGAAAAAGTTTTTAGAATTCGTTTCTCTCCTTTTGAATTTTGAGGAATTTGAGCAGGAACCAAACTAAAAATACAACTGGAGCCAGAGAAAAGAACAGTGTTACGATCGGCAGAAAGGAAAATAGATTCTCAGTTACCATGTTAAACCTCCTGGATTTGGGGTATTTTTTTAGTAACAAAACATCTTGCAAAGGAGTTTTCCTATGAAGCCCTATTCAATCAAAGAAATGTACAGTGATCAGGAATCATATGGTGAAGAGCATGTAACCACTGAAATCACCTTTGAGGAAAAAGACTATATGTTAACCTTTCAGAAATCGGATCTTGAATTAATGAATGCATGGGTTCTCGAAAATGGTACATCCCTTCCTGCAAACCTTTCCGAAGACCTAATCGAGTTAATTAAAGAAGATATAAGTAGGAAAATCTAGTTAACAATACTAGGTTTTTCTTTTTGCAAAATCCCTGCACAGATCAAACCGAAGTATGTTGGTGCTTCATAAGATAGGAATTCTATATGCCTTTCCTCGAGAGGTATTGCACCAGCAAGGATAAGGGTTTGCCATATTCCATCAGGTTTGGCGGCTTCTATGAAAACTGCATTGAAGTCTGCCATTTTTTCAAGTTGATTGGTCTTGATCAGCTCAACAGTTTGCTTATCGAACTCTTGTGCTGCCGGATCAAACCCATATGGTCCTTGTTCATCATGAACATGAGCCCAATCGCAGCTGGCAATCAAACCAACTCTTCTATTGTATTGAGCGACTGCTGAACGAAGAGATTCACCGAATTCGATATGTTGTTGGAACGAAAGATCTCTTGATGGTGTAATCACAATGACTGGAACATCTGGCATGAAACGGAGAGGGACAATTGCACCCCATCCAGAGGCAGGCATGATATTGGGCCTGCTGAAGTCCCAAAATTTATGGTAGAAGCAGGGAGTCCGTTTCTTATAGCTTCCTCGTAAATTTTTCGCGCTAAGTGCCGTTCTACTCTTTTTTTCATCGTAAAAGCTGCCTCGTTCTCAGTCCAGCTTCCTTCAAGACGTTCTGAATCGGTTATGGAAAACCGGCCATTGATCCTTGTTCCGTGTGGACTAAGAACAACGATACAATCAGGTTTGGCAGCTGCCATTTGCTGTCCAAGCTTCTCCATGCTTTTTCTGGTGACAGCCATCCGCTCGGGGTTGGACCCTTGCAGTTCAGTGATAATCTCACCGCCGTGGGGAGCAATACAAGCATAAACAAATGGATTCAAAGTTACGACCTCCTTTTTTAAGTGTAATTAGATAAAGTTTATAAAAATTCCTTCTTACATTCTGATTTTCCAAATTCTTGCTTGTCTAACTGTCCTGATTTATGGGTAAAGATAGCTAACGAGACACCAAGGAGGAAAACAAATGGGGAAAAGTATTGAAAGGAAAGTGCCATTTGGACTTGCCGTTATCCCATTGTTGGTTATGGTAGTATCAATGGCAGTAACGATTGTAAAATTTGAAGGAGACCCGCATATTCCGTTGATTATTGGAACGGTTGTGGCAGGTCTTGTTGCCTGGTTTGCAGGCTTTAAATGGAATTTTATCGAAGAAGGTATATATAAAGGCATTAAAATGGCTTTGCCGGCAATTCTTATTATTATCACAGTTGGAATGATCATCGGTTCATGGATTGGCGGCGGAATTGTCGCAACGATGGTATATTATGGCCTTAAAATCATGAGTCCGTCCATGTTTCTTGTATCCATCAGTATCATTACGGCATTGATCACCCTGGCTATAGGGAGTTCATGGTCGACAATGGGTACGATTGGTGTTGCTGGCATGGGAATCGGCATGAGCATGGGAATTCCTGCACCAATGGTAGCAGGGGCGATTATATCAGGCTCTTATTTTGGAGATAAAATGTCACCATTATCTGATACGACAAATCTGGCGGCAGGGATTACGGGAACAGATCTGTTCGCGCATATTCGCCATATGATTTATACGACAGTTCCTGCATTTTTGATTGCCCTGGGTGTCTACTGGTATCTTGGGAGAGACTTTAGCAATGCAGGAGTCGATAATCAGCAGATTCTTGAAATCATGAATGTGATTCAAAAAAATTTCGTGGTATCACCCTGGCTGCTTTTAGTTCCCGCGGCGGTTATTTTACTGGTAGCCTTTAAGGTGCCAGCACTTCCAGCCCTAATCGTTGGCGTGTTTTTAGGATGGATTACGCAGTTTACCGTACAAGGTGGAGCGATAGCTGATGCGGTTAATACACTTCAAAACGGTTTTGCGATTGAAACGGGGAACGCTTCTGTCGACGAGCTATTCAGTCGAGGAGGAATACAGGATATGATGTATACCGTCTCTCTCGCTCTTATAGCGATGGCATTTGCAGGTGTGATGGAGCAGACCGGTATGCTGCAATCAATCGTAGAGAAAATACTGAAGCTGGCACGAACTGCACGAAGTTTAGTTGTGTCGACGGTTGCAACCTCATTTTTAACAAATGTTGCAGCAGGGGAACAGTACCTGTCGATCCTTTTACCAGGACGAATGTATAAAAAAGCATACGATGACAAGGGGCTTCATTCGAAAAACCTATCGCGTGCCGTTGAGGATGGAGGCACGGTGACATCACCGCTTGTTCCATGGAATACTTGCGCCGTGTTCATTATTTCAGCACTGTCTGTCCATCCATTTGAATACGCGCCGTATGCTGTACTGAATTTCACAGTTCCGATTTTATCGATTATCTTTGCACTATTCGGTTTTAAATTGGAATTTGTCAAAAAAGAAAGTTATGAAACAGAATCCGAGAGGAAAGCTTCATAGTTTCAAGGGCAGTGCCTAGAGGGTACTGTCCTTTTTTATGCTTGCATATTTTTGTTCTTGATAACAAATGTTAACCATGTATGTTAAAAAGTTTGGAGGTTAGCAGATGTTCTATCATGTTAAAGAATTGCAGTATAATGCCAAGCCGGACAGGCCGGATCCTGTATATGCTAAGAAGCTTCAGGAAATCCTCGGCGGACAATATGGAGAAATGAGCGTCATGATTCAATACCTTTTTCAGGGGTGGAATTGCCGCGGCGAAAAGAAATATCGGGATATGCTGCTGGATATCGGTACGGAGGAAATTGCTCATGTTGAGATGCTAGCGGCGATGATTGCCCAGCTCCTCGATGGTGCACCAGTGGAGGAACAGGAAGCAGCTGCAAAGGATCCAATTATTCTCGCAGCAATGGGTGGAATGAATCCGCAGCATGCGATAGTCGGAGGGCTTGGCGCGAAGCCGGATGACAGTCAGGGATATCCATGGAATGCAAGATATACAATCGCAAGCGGCAATTTGCTGGCCGATTTTCGTGCCAATTTGAATGCAGAGTCACAGGGCAGACTTCAAGCGGTAAGATTGTATGAAATGACAGATGATCCTGGTGTCAGGGACATGCTATCATTCCTAATTGCGAGAGACCACATGCATCAGCTCCAATGGATCGCCGCGATTTCAGAGCTTGAGGAAAAAGAAGGGCTTGTCGTTCCAAGCACCTTTAACCAGCAGTATGAAAAGCAGGAAGTGAGCTACTCCTTCATGAACTGCTCAAAAGGAACGGAAAGTGCTGAAGGAAAATGGGCTTCTGGCGCCACCCCAGATGGAAAAGCGCAATTCGAATATATTGAAAATCCTGAACCGATGGGACAAATCCCGGAATTGGCTCCGGCACCAACTCATATGCACGGGACACCTCCACCAGGTAAAATGCCACCGAACAAAATATAAGATATTTGGAAAAGAGATATTAGTTTTGCAGGCCAAATCCCACATGATTTGGTCTATTTTTGATTTTTTAAACAAGAATTTTTTCGTAAACTTCATTGCTTTCACAGCCAAAGTGAAAATCGGCATCTTGGTTTTTACAACTCTACTTAGCATTTAAAGTTCTGAACACTCCTCTCAAAGAGCCCCGATGCCTTTCAAAATGCATGTGCAGGATCAAGTACGAAATGCAAAAGGAAAACAGCCTATAATAATCAATGAACATGCTGATTTTATGTCAGAACTCCTAGGAGGAACTACTTCATCTTGTTGTTGTCAACGTATTAATGATTTTTCTGGAGGATTCTTGTTATCTATGTTGAAATTTAAATAGAGGATATGCTGTGCATTTTAATAAATAAGTAAAGTGACTTCAGGGGGATCACAGAATGAAAATGGAGATGAAATTTAATAATGATGAGGAGCAAGAAAAACGAAAGGTATGGAAGGATCAAAGAACCTCACTATATTGGCTGCTAGGAATTATTTATATTACTTTTTTAAGTATGCAGCTTGGCAGGGTACAGGCTATTAGTGATTTCAATTATTCATTGCATGAGATGTTATATATACCCGCAACTTTATCTTTTTTCCTTGTTCCTATAGCGCTTTTATTTTATATATATTTCGTTATAAAATACTTGCGGAAATGGGGAGTACAAAAGCCGAATATAATGACTAGTGTTAAAGCAGTTTTCGTTATAGTCTCCCTTATAACAATATTTTCAATCATAACATCTCAATCTAACGAAATTTCTACAGGTGGGATCCTTATCATTGAACAGAAAATACAAGAAGAAAACAAATATTTTTTTGTACTGAATGGTAAAAAAATCAGAGTATCAAGGAATGAGTTTCATTTAGTCGAAGTGAACAGAGAATATTTTGGGTCATATGTCTGGAATTCACAAACGGACAGGGGAAAGCTTGAAACCATTGAACCAATTTTGGAAAAATAAAGCATGGATTCGCGTCGGTCATTAAATAGTGTAATGCTTCATCTGAATAAAAAGCCAACTTGGCTAACCAAGCAGGATTTTTAAATATTTTATATACTTCTTAAATGAGGTGAGTTTTATGCTTTTTCATTATCATTTTTGGACCCCATATGTTGAAAAAACTGAGAGTTTTTATGTTAGTAATGGCTTTCGGGTATCCCAGCGTATAGGAAAATACCAGGGAGATTTTTTGAATTTTGATCCACCCTTAATGTGGGATGATTTTCGGGAGAAGAAAGTACTTTTTCGTATTATCGAAGTAAGGAAAGGAAACGTCAATATTACTTTCGGATATGGAAAAAAGGTGATATTCGACCATATTGGCTTTTTAGTATCAAACAATGAACATGACAACATATGTGAAAATGTAAATAAACTGAATTGGAAAGTTGAAAAAGGTGAGCGAAGAACTTTTATTACAACACCTTATAATTTCAGAATCGAACTTCAAACAAATATTGACATAGTAGATTCTGATGCCAAAGACATCAAAATACAAGAATTAAGGTTAGAAACGAAGATAAAAGGACTGGAAAATGACTTACATATTCTATTCGGTAAAACTGTGGACACAATTAAAACAGTAGTCGGTGATAAAGTGACCATTAAAGAAGCTATTATCAAGGATAATCGAGCTAAACAAATACAGGACCCTAATGGGGTAAAGATTATAACTAAAGCATAGTCAAATGAATATTTAAAACGCCGCTTGGATCTTTTCAAATCCGAGCGGCATTTTTTATTGTCTTTTTATATAGTATTTGAGTTCATTTTCTTAAAATTAAAATGCTAACTTTTGATTTCTTTGTTATGATTAACCTTTTAATTCCTGCCTGCACCTCTCTGAAAGGCTCTCAGGTGGTTTTTTGAAGCATTTCCTAGCTGGGTGAATACGGCTTTTACATCCTCTGGCAGGGAAGGGATGGTTTTTAACTTATCGTACATTGCAATGTTGTCGATTTCGCCCTGAACTCCTTCATTAAATGCTTCCTTCAAAGTACCAGGTACTGAAGCATATTGTTTTGCATTGTCCTCAGGAATTTGTTTATTGTATTTTTGGAACAAAGTAACGAGAGCACTGATATGCTGCTGTTCTGCTGCCTTAATATTGCTGAATGGCCTGATGCTGCCATATTTCCCAATCACGGCATGGTATCTGGCCTGTGCGAGGTATTCATCCTGGATGGCATATACTAATGCTTCATCCATTGTAACCGAGGTATCCTGAAGAGCCCCCTTTGCACCAAAATCAGCAGGCACCTCAGTTTGAGCATGGACAGCACCGGAAAAACTGATGAATAAAAACAAGCAGGCTGCTACTTGAACTAATTTTGCATTCATTTTTAAACACCCCTTATAATATATGATCAACCTTATTGTTTTCATAGCGGGGAATTTGATCCGTAATAGGCTATGGGTTTAATTTACGAGAATGATTCGATATAATAGACGTAACTTTTTCAATAGGAGAGATACAATGTTCTCAAATATAGGATTTCCAGGATTAATCCTGATTCTCGTAATCGCCCTGATCATCTTTGGGCCAAACAAACTGCCAGAGATCGGCCGAGCGGTCGGCAAGTCGATGAAAGAGTTCAAGAATGCGACGAGTGGACTCACTGATGACATCAAGAAAGAAATGAGAGAAGACGAAAAAGATAAAAAGAGTTGATGATTAAAAGCTGCCATTGGCAGCTTTTTTGATTTTTTCCAAAAAAAACTGTTCGGCAGATTATGACCGAACAGAGTTGAATCATTTCCTGAAATAAATATGAATGGCGGACAACAGCAGAATCAGACCATTCAGTAGATACAAACCGGTAAAAATGACAGTCAGTATTCCGGCACCCCAGCCGCTGTCGTTCCATATAACGCTGAAATAAAGGGTACTGAAAAAGATTACGGGAGTGCAAAGGAGGAAAATGATCCCTGCAATGATTCGTTTTTTTATATTCCTGATAGAGTGCTTCACCGCAAAAAAATTCGCCAAGCCAAAAAGGGCAATATTCATCAAAAGGGTCAAGACAGTTCCAACAGATTCGGACATTATTTCTTTACTCCTTTTCGGAAAAATTTAAGGGCCAAGGCGAAGAGAAATACAAAAGCCGTGGAGACCAACACTCCAAATGCCAGCATGCCCACACCGATTCCTCCCCACGGATCGATCGTGGCAGCAACAACAATGCTGGCAGCTATCGTGAGCATGCTGATGGACAGGCTGATGAATGAAGGCAAAAACACCTTCCCAGGGAAAAGGTAAACTGTGAGCAACATGAAAAGCACCGTATACAACAGGCCCACCGTCCAGCTATTCACCGAATAATCGATGGCTTTCATGACAAAGTTACTGGTTTGCAGGTCCGGCATTTCAATTGTAATCTCTTTTAATTTTTTGGTTTCGAGGTGCACGGTCCTCAATTTGTACTCCTCTGGCTCTGCTGGCCAATTGAAATACTCAAGAAAGAGAATCTCATTTCTTGTGTTAAAAAACACCGGAGAAACGACAGATGAATTCAAGTCTGTAAGCCTCTTTGTCTTCCCATTTTCCAAATCCTTGTGAAATAAATCATATTCAAACAAGGAAGTGTTCCTCGATTCATCAGCAACAGTCGTATAAACAACTGCATTTTTCTCAGGAGATATAGTTAAGTGGAAAATATCTGCGGGCATTCCCACGTTAATATCCGCTGTATACACCTGTTGGTCTTCAAGGTCAAAGGCATTCGTAGCATTAAAATCCTTGAAGATGATTTCCTTTTTATCAGCCGAAAAGAAAAGGCTTTCCATTGTATAAAAGTCACGATCAGTTAACTGCTGCATACCAGTGCCATCAACCTTTACAGAAAATAGGTCAAAACCTTCCTGAGTTTCCCCTTCAGACTTAAGAGATTCTTCAGCCGGCATGCTCGAAAAGAAAATTGTTTCACTGTCATCTGAAAAGACAGCGTTTGAAATATGCTGTGAGTCTTCTGAAAGTTTCTTAGGGTTGGTTCCATCGACATTGGCGGTGTAAAGGGACTGAATACGGTCTTTATTGCGTGACAAATATAAAATCTTGCTGCCATCAGGTGAAAACTGTGGATTAGAGTGATAAACCTGGTCAGGATTGCTCACTCTTTTCACATCTGATCCATCTTGCCTGGCTGTATAAATCGCAGAGCTGCCATTATTGAAATAGGAAAAAGCAATGTGCTGATCATCCTCAGAGATAGCCAGTCCGCTCCCAAGCCCTGTATAATATTTGTAAGTATCTCGATCACCCAAAAGTAGATAGGTGATACTCGATATAAACAACAAAGCAACAATTGCCATGGTTCCCACTAAAGCCTTCTTTTTCACTGGTCATCCCCCTTTTGTTTACCATACATACAATATAGTGTAAATTTACACCAATTAAAAGGGTTTTTTAGGAAAAATATATAAAAATTTCTTAGTCAGGTGATAATTCATTGGCGTGGAAAGGCCCTATACTTCTTTTGAAAAAATTCTCAGATGTTCAATAATAGGACAATTACAATCATGATAAAATTATAAGGAAGGAACAGTTGTAATCAGGGGGTGCAGAGATGGATTCAAGGGGTCATTCAGGTAAAAGTAAAAGGCATCCATCAAAACGTGTGGTCACTGCCAGAAGACTAGCGCGGTCTGCGCATTTACTCCATGAATTCGATGAAGACGATCATGACTGGAAAAAGGAAAGGAAACACAACATTCATCGCTCCCAATCATCCGCTTCAAAAACCCACGACTACAGGGTAACAAAACTTAAAAATAGGGAAGCTTATAAAGCCCACCAGGACGAATTTTAATCGAATTGATATAGCTGCCAAAAGTGGCAGCTTTTTTGTAGATTTGAGATTCATTTAGAATAAGCACGTGTGTGAGCAAAACTTCATCAGCTCCCGATACTTTGTTTGAACCGGTCGTAACCTCGGACAACTTAGGGGGATTGCTAATTGCACGGCAAAGCAGTCAGAAAAGCCCCCGACATCGGACAATATGGGGAGATCACAATGCGCATAGCTGTCAAGAAACTAGAGGAATTGTGACAGCTTTGGATGCAATCGAGGAAAAGCTGTCAAGGAAACGAGGGAATTAAGACAGGTTTGGGTGCAAATGGAGGAAAGCTGTCAAGAAAACGAGGGAGTTAAGACAGGTTAGGGTGCAAATGGAGAAAAGCTGTCAAGAAACCGAAGGAATTGTGACAGGTTAGGGTGTAAATGGAGAAAAGCTGTCAAGAAACCGGAGGAATTAAGACAGGTTTGAGTGTAAACGAGGAAAAGTTGTCAAGAAAACAAAGGAATTGTGACAGGTTTAGGTGCAAATGGAGAAAAGCTGTCAAGAAACCGGAGGAATTAAGATAGGTTTGAGTGTAAACGAGGAAAAGTTGTCAAGAAAACAAAGGAATTGTGACAGGTTTAGGTGCAAATGAAGAAAAGCTGTCAAGAAACCGGAGGAATTAAGACATGTTTGAGTGTAAACGAGGAAAAGTTGTCAAGAAAACGAAGGAATTAAGACAGGTTTAGGTGTAAACGAAGAAAAGCTGTCAAGAAACCGGAGGAATTAAGACAGCTTTGGGTGCAAATGGAGAAAAGCTGTCAAGAAAACAAAGGAATTGTGACAGGTTTGGGTGCAAATGGAGAAAAGCTGTCAAGAAACCGGAGGAATTAAGACAGGTTTGAGTGGTAAACGAGGATAAGCTGCCAAGAAACCAAAGAGATTTTGTACAGCAGACTATGTCATAAAGGACACCATCGCCATTATTAGCCATAAAGTGTCCAGGAGTTCTATCGTCAAACACATTAGATACTTTAAAATTAGATGAAGGTTAAAAACGTGAATTTGTATTTTGGTCTCCTTTCGGATTAATTCAAGCTGCCAGGTTTAGCATTTTTTTTATTTCACTATCGGAAAAAAGTGGTATAATTGGAAAGTGTGAAAAAGCTAGCGTGAAAAAGGGAGGGCTACCTATGCAGCTTACGCTGTCTGCAATTGCCTTTATAGCTATTGTTTCCCTTGCCATTTTCATCCTCAAAACTAGGGCCGAGGGGCAAAGGAGAGCGATTGTTGGGTTAATCTTCTTATCAACTTCATCTGTGGCGATTGCTTTAGCGTTGAATTCGTTGTTGATATTTTTCGCTGCGCAATTAATATTATTGCTGATGGCCATAAGCTTGGCGTTAAGGGAACATAAAGAACAAAGGAAAAAAGGATAACGCAGAAAGATTCCGGTATTCTGCATGATTGCCAGGTATTCGGTCCATTATCCAAACGGACAAGCTGTCTGTTTATTTTTTGTTTCTGAATAAACAAAAATGTTGAATATTTTCTTGAAAAAATATAGAGTATTATAGTCTCAACCATTATTCTGTTGGTAAGTTTATCTATTGCTTTTAAAAGGTATATGGATATAGGGAAATAAGGAAGACATAGAATGACTTTCAGTAAACTAAGCAATATTCGTGTGGATTTTGCAAGGCTTAATGGGTAATTCTATTGTTAATGAGACATCTACATATGAATTGTGGAAAAGGAAGGAGAGAGGTTGATGGAAGGAATTTGGCTTGAATATGCCTGGGCATTATTGATATTGATCGGTCTCGAAGGTTTGCTATCGGCTGACAATGCTCTTGTACTGGCAATCATAGCAAAACATTTACCTGATGATCAGAAGAAAAAGGCGATAAGTTACGGAATCATGATGGCATTTATTTTCAGGTTTGGGGCTCTATTTGCGATATCATTCATTGCAAACGTCTGGCAGGTACAGGCAATCGGTGCAGCTTACCTGCTTTACCTGGGACTGAAGCATGTCATCCAGGCTAAATTTGGTAAGGAAAATGAAAATATTCGTAAGGAAGAGGAGAAGGAAGCAAGAGGAATGGGCTTCTGGCCGACTGTTGGTAAAATCGGTTTAGCAGACCTTGCGTTTGCGATTGATTCCATTCTTGCAGCGGTAGCTCTTGCGCTCGGGCTTCCAGATTCACCGCTAGGAGATTTTGGCGGAATGGATGGCGGAAAGTTCCTTGTAGTTGTTCTTGGAGGAATCGCAGGCCTGATCTTGATTAAATACGCAGCTACCTGGTTCGTTAAGCTGCTTGATCAGCGTCCAGCATTGGAAACAACCGCATATGCAATCGTGGCATGGGTTGGTGTGAAACTTGCAGTCATTACTCTTGCACATGAAGACATTGCGGTATTGCATCATGATTTCCCTCATAGCACACTTTGGACAACCATCTTCTATGGTGTATTAATAGCAATAGCCCTTCTAGGTTGGTTTGCTCCAGCCAAAAAAACTAAGGGTGAAGGCAACTCTTTATAATGAATGAAGCAAAAAGTGCGAGTAATCCAGAATGGATTGCCGCACTTTTTTTTGTTGCTCCTGAGCTTCCGGAATCTCCTGAAAGTTTAACAGTACTCCCGCGTGGAATAGTCCTTTATAAGAACTCAATTATCTATTCCAAGTAAAGGAGTGTTGGTATGAACGCAGCAGAGTTAATGATTAAATGTTTGGAACGTGAGGGAGTGGAATATATATTCGGTGTTCCCGGTGAGGAAAACCTTGATATTATGGACGCTCTCCTCGATTCGAGTATTGAATTCATAGTTACTAGGCATGAAACGAATGCCGCTTTTATGGCTGGGACATACGGAAGATTAACGGGTAAGCCGGGTGTTTGCCTTGCGACTCTTGGACCAGGCGCGACGAATCTTTTAACAGGAGTGGCCAATTCAAATATGGATCACAGTCCCATTGTGGCAATTACAGGACAGGCAGGGCTGGACCGCCAGCATAAGATTTCCCACCAATATTATGACCTGGTTTCGATTTTCGAGCCGGTGACGAAGTGGAATACACAGGTGAAAAAGGCTGAAATCATTCCTGAGGTTGTCCGGAAAGCATTTGATGTGGCACAGGGTGAAAAGCCAGGAGCCACCCATATAGACTTGCCGGAGGATATTGCCGCAATGGAAGTTGAAGGAAATCCTCTGGAAATAAGTAAACCGACAATCATGGAAGCAGGAGAGCGAGTCATCAAGGATGCTGCTAAGCTAATGGAACAGGCTAAGCATCCACTGATCCTTGCTGGGATGGGTGTTGAAAGAGGACAGGCTGAGAATAGCCTTAGAGCTTTCGCTGAAAAAGCGGATATTCCGGTCGTTCATACGTTCATGGGGAAAGGAGCGATTTCCTGGAAAAATGATTTAAGTCTGCTGACGGCAGGCATTGCTGGCAAGGACTACATTACCTGTGGATTCGAACAAGCTGATTTGATCATTGCAATCGGTTTTGATATGGCTGAATATCCGCCGAAAAACTGGAACCCCCATGGAGAAAGCCCTATTTTACACATCGATACAATAGAAGCCGAAACAGATGCTAATTATCCTGTAAAGCATAGCGTGATTGGAGATATAAAGGAAAACCTTTTGCAGCTGGAAAATGTCATCTCATCCAAGGAAAGAGATAATAAGTGGGTTTCCCATGTAAGAGAGAAAACACTTGATGAATTCCAGTCCTATGCAGAGGACACTGGGTTTCCTGTCAAACCACAGAAAATCATCTCAGATCTCAGGTCCGTCATGAATGATGAAGACATTGTCATCTCGGATGTAGGGGCCCATAAAATGTGGATGGCGAGAATGTACCATACATTTGAACCGAATACTTGCCTGATCTCAAATGGTCTTGCATCCATGGGAATAGCCGTCCCGGCCGCCATCGCTGCAAAAATGGTCCATCCGGAACGTAATGTTGTCGCCGTCGTTGGTGACGGTGCATTTCAAATGTCGAGTGCCGAACTTGAAACGGCAAAGAGATTGAATCTGCCCATTATCATCCTCTTATGGCGAGATGGCGGCTATGGCCTGATAGAATGGAAGCAGATGAAGGAGTTTAACAGACCGTCGAATATCAAGTTCGGCAACCCTGATTTTATCCAGCTTGCAAAATCATACGGTTTCGAAGCGATTGGGATAGAAGAAGGGGGAGAACTGAAGGATGCCATCAAGAAAGCGGCCGAGATGAATAAGCCAGTGTTAATCGATTGCCCTGTTGACTATAGCGAGAATATGAAGCTAACCGAGAAACTAGGTGAAATTTTATGCTAGAAACAGGAGGGAATGTCATGAAAATTGCGTCGATCATCGATGGTGCTGAAAGGATTGATAGCAGCAGTGAGACGATGGAAGTGAGGAATCCCTACAGCGGCGAGTTGGTTGCCGAGATGACCCTTGCGAATGAAAAGCTTATGGAAGAAGCGATCGAGAACAGCCGCCAGGCATTCCAGCGAACAATGAAAAAGATGCCTGCTCATGAAAGATCGGATATTCTGCGCAGGGCATCGGATCTGCTAGAGGAAAAGCAGGAAGAGTTTGCCGAAATTATCGCTATGGAAGCCGGCAAGCCAATCAAGCATAGCCGGGCGGAAATCAAACGCTCGATTCAAGTTATCCGTTTCTCAAGTGAACTGTCCAAGCATATGGAGGGAGAGGTGTTGCCCATGGATGCAGCTCTCCGCGGGGATAACTGTATGGGCATGGTTAAACGCGTGGCCATGGGTGTTATAGGCGCGATTACTCCTTTTAATTTCCCGCTTAATCTTTCGCTGCATAAGATTGCCCCGGCTATTGCTGCCGGCAATACGGTCATTTTTAAGCCGGCTGAAAAAACACCTATATCAGCGTATATGCTTGCGAAGCTTTTCAAGGAGGCAGGCCTTCCAGACGGGGTATTGAATCTTGTGCTTAGTACCGGTAAGGTAGCAGGATCCACCCTTGTTCCCCACAAGGATGTCCCGAAAATTACCTTTACAGGAAGCCTGACAGTCGGAAAAATCATCCGCGATACAGCCGGTTTCAAAAAGGTCACAATGGAGCTTGGTTCCAATTCACCAAACATCGTTTTTGAAGATGCCGATATTGATGATGCGGTCGAACGCCTTGTGAATGCTGCGTTCGGTTACTCAGGCCAGGTTTGTGTATCGGCCCAAAGAATTTATGTCCAGGAAAGTGTCTATGACGAGTTCCTCAAAAAGTATGTTGAGGCAACGAAAAATTTAAAAATCGGTGATCCGCTTGGGGAAGAAACCGATTTTGGTCCGATGATTGATGAAAACGCCGCGAAAAGAATCCAGGATTGGGTTGAAGAAGCTAGGAGTGAAGGAGCAACAATCGAAACTGGCGGAGACAGAAAGGGCACATTGATGTACCCGACAATCATTACCAACGTCAAAAAAGACATGAAGGTCGTCAAAGAAGAAGCGTTCGCGCCGATTGTGACCGTGATACCATTTAAAACGGAAGAAGAAGCGATTGAAAATACAAATGACTCGATCTATGGACTACAGGCTGGCGTATTCACGAAAGATATCAGCCGTGCTTACCGGGTCGCAGACAGCCTGGAAATGGGCGGCGTCTGGATCAATGAATCCTCCGTCTTCCGCCAGGATAATTATCCATACGGAGGAGTGAAATTGAGCGGACTTGGAAGAGAAGGCGTTAAGTATGCAATGGAAGAGATGACTGAATTGAAGTTTATAGGGGTTCGTCTGTAATAAGAAAAGGAAGCTCAATGGGCTTCCTTTTTTGGTTAGCTGGTTTTTCGGATGATCGATATTCCTGAAAAAGCCCCTTCTCCAGTTTGGAAGAAGGGGCATTTCATTGAGGTCAGGTATTAGTTTATTGATGCCGACAGGTAATAAACTGTTTTTAGCGGCCAAGTAGATTGTTGACTTGGTCCAGCAAGCCAGTTAACTGGCCAAGCAAACCAGTTACATCACTTAGAAGACCATTTCCGTCAAGAAGACCGGCTACTGAGCATAATAGGTTTCCAAGCAGGTTCCCCGGTCCTGGTACAGCAGTCAGGTCCAGTACGATTTGTGATAAATCAAGCTGCAGACCCAATAAATCAAGATTTAATGGTCCAAGGTCAAGGAACAGGATTTGGCAGCCTTCTTCTTGTTGTTGGGCAGCCAGTGTGCTCATCGCTGATTCTGCTCCTGTAAGATTTGCAGTTACACCATTGAAAGTTTCCTTTACATCTTGAACTGTACCATCAGCCTTGGTTACGGTACCTTTTACCTCACCATCAGCGAGGAGGCCTTTCTCCAAGTCGTAAGCTAAATTTGTTAGACTTACTTTCCCGTCGAATGTACTTCCATCTTCCAGAGTACCAGAAACGTTGATATTTTTTAAGATTTTTGAGCCTGTCGCAGTAGACGAGGCAGCAAATGCACCCATTGGGGCAATTAGGAGTGTTGCGATTAAAAGTAAAGTCAAACTAAGTATAGAGTAACGAGCTTTCATCATATTCCTCCTTAAAAGTATCAATTTTTTTATTGCAATACCTGTCAGCCGTTTGAATTTTACCCGGGAAAGGAATATGTAAACGATTTCATTGAATTATCGTTCTAAATACTTATATGAAGGATATAAATTGGATGGCGTAAAAGGAACGGAAATATTTGATTATGTTTTTCCCTGTATTTTTAGTGCAAATTAATCAAGTAAAGACCCTGTTCATTATTGACTAGAAGAAATATACCTATTCTACTGTTATAGTGATTAGAGAAAAAGTATCGGGTTTATGAAGACCTAAGAAGGAAAATAGGAGAAGTGACGTGAATGAAAAGGGGAACCGCTGGATTATGGGCAATTCAGTGCGAGGATAAAATGCTAGGCATAAAGTTAAATGGATCCATGGAACCTTCTGATAGAGTTGCCGCCGTTTAAATGGCCTGCCTAAAGGGGAGCCTATTAAATCTTTCTGACATTTAATAGGCTTGAATCAAAAATCTGGATATTAGTCTACAACACTATCCCATAAGGCCTTGACTTTATCCGTATTGGATATCTCATTAAAAATCCACTCTGTTTCCCGTCGTAATAGTTTGCGCAGTAACTGAACAGCTTTCTGGTTTTTTTGCGGAGTGATATGTTCCTGGATTTGTAAGACTTCCTGTAAAATAGAAATTGGCAGGGATGCTTCCACAGTCTTCATTTCAAGCTGAGCTCGTTCAGGATTGTAACGATGCAGCAAAACTTTAGAAAGGTGCACCATTACCTGGTTAAGCAAGTTAACTGACCATAAATCATTCCTGCGTGCCGCAGATTTTTTATATTGAAAAAGAAACCATGCAATGTCATCGACTGCATCCTGGAATTCTCGAGGAGATAATTTGAGACTTTGTGGTGCTTTGTATTTTTCCAGGCGCTGGTATGGGTCGTAGATGATCTTAAAATAGTCTTTTTGAATAAATGTTTCCTCTGTTACAGCAAACAAATCCACATGAAGCATATTTTCATACACCGCTAGAATCTGCGGCGCAATGATGAAAATATCATCATAAAAGAGTAATTTTCCATATGACTCTAGATGGCCAATCCGACTCTGAAGGAAGCCATCAAGGTCTTTTTCATCTACAAGGCAATACAAATCCACATCCGAATGTTCGTCTTGCTCTCCGCGCCCGATAGATCCTTTGACAAAAATAGCTAGAACTCTAGTGTCTTGTTTAAGGCTTTCCGATAAAACATCAATTGCATCATTCAAGACCATTTCTATTCCCCCAGCCAGTCTTTCAATTGCTGAAAACTTCCCTTTGCATCTTGATATCCAACTTCATATAATCTGGTTAGTTTATCAGGATTGCGTTCAACTCGTCCCACTTTTAGATCCTGAGAGGGTCTGATTACGATGATTTCATCCCTGTCTTCAAGTTTTTCTATGTAATCGAGCGTCTCGTTGTATTTTTTATAGCGTATTTCAAGTGCCTTGTGCAGTCCTTTAAAATCCTTATATACATAACGCGGCAGCCAGGAGAAGGAGGACTTTCTCTTACGGTATCCCTTTGTTTTCGTTAGTACAATCACGCTCTTCTGCACTCCATCAGCCATTGCTTTCCTGACAGGTATAGGGTCAGAAATGCCGCCATCCATCAGTGTCTTTCCCTGAAATTCGATTGCCGGGGCCATGAATGGCAGCGTGCTTGAAGCCCGAATGATTTTGAGGAAGTCATCAGAAACCTCATTTTTGTCAAAGTAAACGGGTTCACCAGTGATGCAATCGGTAGTGCCTACAAGGAACTTTTCTGCAGCGCTGTTAAATGTTTCGAAGTCAAATGGAACCAGCTCGTTTGGGAGTTTATCAAAAATGAAATCCATCCCAAACAATTCTCTTTTCAAGATAAAATTTCGATAGGAAATATAATCTTGATGCGTAACATAATCAATTGTAACCTGCTTGTTCCGGCCGGGCTGTCTGGCCACATAGGATGACCCCTGGCAGGCACCAGCAGAAACCCCGATGACATAAGGGAAAAATAATTCTTTTTCCAAAAAATACTCCAGTACGCCGGCGGTGTAAACACCTCTCATGCCTCCACCCTCAAGAATCAAACCACTATTAAACAAGCGTACTCCTCCTTTATGGTCTATTTCTATAAAACTCGTGTTGTTTTTATAAAAATAGTCTATCACAGAGTATGCAGATTTTTACAAATTATGATTGTGAAAAAGTAATATCCTCTTGCAATCCTGTATAGGTCAGGGGCTAAGAACTAAAAGATTTTTAGCGGTAATATAATTTGAACTATCATGGTCCGAGTTTCCACCCTAATAAGAGTTAAATCAAAAGTAAATTTACGTTTTAATTACCTGTTTACACGCAAAGTAAAAACGAGCATAAATCATTCGAATGTCTCTGGGATAGAATCCCGATTTTCTAAATTGTAGTGTTCGAAAAGCAACAATAAATGCTAAATCAACTTATTACCAAAAAAATTTGGCATCTATAGATCCGGAAAGGTGAGTATAGTACTGTCGTTTACCCGCTAGTTTGGCGGGTATAGGCGAATATAGGATGTTTTGTCGGAGGGAGATTGGTATTGTGAGGGTTTTACGGTTAGTAGGTTTATTATTCATTTGGATGAGAGTGGACTTTATGCTGGGAAAAAAGTTAAGGTCCCGGCAGCTTCGTGAATATCCAGTGCGGCGCGGTGAGACAGAGTTTTTCGGGAATGGAACTTATTATTTCGATAAACTCTTTCATGATATTTCGGAAGCGGAATCCACGATTCATCTATCATTTTATCGATTTAAATACGATTCTTTCGGCATGAAATTGCTTGAGTTGTTAGAGAAAAAGGCAAAGGAGGGAGTAAAGGTCCGGCTTCTGCTAGACTTAGTCGGAAGCATCCATTTCCCCAGGAAAGCAGTCAACGATTTAAAGAGAATTGGGATAGAGTTCGCTTATTCCCATAAACCTTCATTTCCCTTATTCTTCACTACTCTTAACAGGAGAAATCATCATAAAATTATCGTTTTGGATGGACAGATTGGGTATTTGGGCGGTTTTAATGTTGGCGATAACTATGCAGAAAAGGATTCGGAAATCGGCTTCTGGCGTGATTACATGGTTAGGATTAATGGAAGCGGTACGGAGGATTTACAAAAGGAATTTTTGGAGGATTGGGTAAAGGCTGGAATGGAGTGTAATGAAAGCGACTCGCTTTATCCTCAAAAGGAAGAGGGAGATTCATACTTCAGGATGATTTCTTCATGTGGAGGATTTCTCGATGAGAAATTGTTACCGCTGATTCATTCTGCAGACAAGAGTATAATCTTGGGTTCTCCTTATTTTGTTCCAACTCCAGAGGTGAAGACGGCCCTGGTGAATGCAAAAGAACGTGGAGTGGAGATTAAGATTGTCTTACCAGAAAAGTCAGACCATCTTTTGGTCAAGGAGAGAGCATTTGAAGAATTTTCAGACCTCATTCCTAAAGGAATCAAGTTGTACCTCTATAAAAAAGGATTTTACCATGCCAAAATCATGCTTTTAGATGATAATGCTGCTTATGTTGGAACTTCCAACTTCGATGTCCGCAGTTTCCGCACAAATGATGAAATGATCCTTTTTACGAGGGATAAGAAAATGCTGGAAAAAATCGCTGATAATCTTCAAGCTGACTTTGAAAATAGTGAGAAGCAAGAGCTCCATAATGTGCAGGGGAGAGGGGCTGCCTCAAGAGTGAAGAGGACGCTGGCAAAATTATTTCAAAACTTTTTATAGAGTTTCGAATTTTTTACCTGGGCCGTTAATGCTTGTAAAAGCAAAACTAAAACAAAAATAACGGTTTAGCAGAAAGGAGTGTCGCCTTGGAAACGAACAAACAAAAAGCAAAGAAGGTCGGATTTCCGTTCCTGTTGATGATTGCAGGGATTGCGTTTTCTGTCCTTTTTATTATTCTATTTGCCAATTTGGCGGAGGAAATGCTGGAAAAAGAGGTTGACGCCTTTGATGAGGCAATTATCAACTGGTTTAAATCGATAGAAAACGGCACATTGGACCAAATTATGATTTTTGGTACGGAGCTAGGCTCTGTTTGGTTTTTAACAGTATGTACAATTGCGGCCATCATCGGATTATGGGTAACAGCAAGGGATAAATGGGGAATTCTTTTCCTCGTGATCGGAATCGGTGGTGGAGGTCTGCTGACAACCTTGTTAAAACACCTATATGAACGGGGACGTCCATCAATCAATCCGGAAATAGATGCGATTGGCTATAGCTTTCCCAGCGGGCATTCGATGGGTTCGCTGATCTTTTATGGATTTATCGCCTATTTCATTGTCCGGTCTATCCAAAAGAGAGCATTCAAGTGGCTGGTGATTCTGGCTGCAGGGTTGCTCATACTTTGGATAGGGTCGACACGGATTTATTTGGGTGCTCATTACCCAAGTGATGTCTTGGCTGGTCATTTAGCTGGAGCTATTTGGTTGATTCTGACCATTCTTGCACTGGAATGGGTGGAGTGGCAAAGCGCCAACTCCATAAGCCCAACACAAGTTTTTAAGAGATTCATAGGGAAACATTTGAATTTTTTAAGTTAGAAGGGAGACGGTCAAAATTTTTAAAAAAAATAAACTAGGAAAAATCGTAGGGCTGATTCTCGTCGGCATCCTGATTTGGGGATTAGTGGAACCTTATTTTTTAGATATTGAGAATGAGAAGGCGGCTATTCCGAACCTTCCACAAGAATGGGAAGGGAAGGAAGTGGCGGTGTTTGGAGATTTTCAGGTCGGTATGTGGATGGATAACACAAAAACTGTAGAGGATGCTGCTGAAAAAATCGCCGAAATGCAGCCTGATGTAGTCCTGATTATCGGAGATTTTATCTACCATTCGCTTGAGGATCCAGATGCAGAAATGCAAAAGGTTGAAAAGCTGATCAACCCTCTGGTAAAAACGGATATTCCTATATTCGCTGTGCTCGGGAATCATGATTACAATATGCATAACAAAAAGGACGATCCCAAGAAAGAATCTGCCCAACATGTAAAGGCCTCACTTGAAGAGATGGGAATCACAGTGCTGCACAACCGCTCTGTTCCTTTAAATTTGACAAAGGAAAATGAAGTAGTAATCGGAAAGCCCCAAGAAAGTAGTTTTTATTTAGCCGGATTAGGGGCACGCTGGCCTGATAATGCAAAACCAGCGAAGGCAGTGAGTGATATTCCATATGCTGCTCCCCGAATGATTATGATGCATAACCCAGAAACATTTGCGAAGCTTCCGGCAAATTCTGCACCAATTGCAGTCGCCGGACATACGCACGGAGGGCAATTCAGAATTCCGTTTGCACCGGAGTGGTCCTATAAAAGTCTGGTGGCTGAAGACAGGGCTACGGTAGATGGATGGATCGACGATTTTGGAGCCAAGGGAAACCATCTGTATGTAAACAGGGGAATCGGTTTTAGTGATCTTCCGCTGAGAATCAATACACCCCCGGAGATTACCGTATTTACACTGACAGAAGCCTAGGATTAAAGAAGACGTTTATCGCATTTTGTGTCGGGTAACAGATTAATATAAGGCTAAAGCATTAGTTTGCTAATCAAATTACAAGGAGTGAAGTCATCTATGAAAAAAAGAAATCTACTACTCGCTTTACCTTTAGGAGCAGGTTTGGTTTTGGGAGGCTGCGCAGAAGGTGCGCAGGAGGATACAGAGGAACCGAATACTGAAGAGGTTGAAGTAGAACACAATAAACTAGAATCAGAATCAAATGGGACGGAATCGAATGGAGAAGAAGGCAATACAGGAATGGATGAAGAGGAACCAGATTTGGATGAAGAACCATCTGAAGAAGAAGGGAACGCTGGAATGGACGAAGAAGAACCTGATCTGGATGAGGAACCTTCTGAAGAAGCAAACGGAAACTAAAGCTTGGTCATTTAAAATAAAAAACCAGCGCCTATTGAATCTATAGGCGCTGTTATTTTTTAGGAACCTGGACAACTGATAACTGATAACAGAAATGAAGGAGGCAAAATCATGAAAAAAAAGGTTATTCCCTTTGCAGTAGTATCAACATTAGTTTTTGCACCGCTAACTACGGGAGCAGTTGAATATAATGACGTAAAAGAGCAATATCCAGCTACGACATCATGGACAGAGGTGGACTGGAACAATTATCTTGAGGATAATTTTGGGTCACAATTAGATGATTATGACACCATGAATGAATTGGAAGCTGATATTGGTGAACCAATAGATGTCAATCAACTAGCTGACGGTAATCTAGATCAGAATGTACTGGACATCATTGAAAGGTACAACATGGATGCCAGTGAACTTGCAGCATTCTTAGAGGAATACGACAACAAGGACAATATCCACTTTGCTGGCGATTTGGCAAAGGCCTTGGATGAAGGTGGATTCGTTGACGAAAATGGTACAGACGATAGCAATGGGGGTGCTGGATCAGATAATAATGAGGGCCTAGTTTCAGATAATGACAATGAAGGTACTGATTCAACTCAAAACAGTGATGCTGCAGTTACAGATAATAACAATGAAGACAATACCACTAATGAAACTGATGCTAATAGCCAAAACGAAGATACAACAACAGATACACTGGATGAAGCCCAGCTAGAGGAAACCTACCTGGTACCTCTGGGATGGACGGTTGATGAATTCAACCAATATTTAAGTGACAATTACGAAACAGACCTGAATGATTACACTTTGTTTAATGACCTGGAAGCTGAGGTTGGCCCGCTAATTACCGACGAGAACGAATTAGAACTAATTGAAGAATACGGGTTAACACCTGAAGAGTACGAAATCTTGTTGGCGGAATACGGGGAAAGTCCGGATGATTATTATTTCCTCAATGATCTGCGAGAGTCTCTAGACTATTATACAAGCGATCAGCCTGAGGAAGCAGGGACGGAAAAGGGCGGTGACATGCCTGATACGGCCACAAATTCCCTTGCCTATGTTTTGCTAGGAGCCGGACTCATAACGCTTGGCGGGATTACATTGAGAGCGCGTAAACGTTTTGGTGATAACTAATGAGCAAAGATAAAAAGAAAGGTAAGCGGGAATGGATTGTTCCCGCTATTGCCTTCTTCCTGATCATATCAGGAATGTATTTGGCAGGAACCCACGCATATAGCTGGGCAAAAGGTTTCATGGCCGTGGAGAAGGATAGTAATGGAGTAAGCATCAGGAATATGGAAAAACAAATGGATGGAAAATCAGGAAGTTCAAATCCCGAAAGACCTGAACAAGGTGAAAAGATTGGGGAAATTTCCATTCCAAAGCTGGGCATGTCCGTTCCGATCTACGAAGGAACCAATGAGGAAGAGCTTGGTAAAGGAGCCGGACATTACTCCAACAGTGTCATGCCAGGTGAAGAGAATAACACCGTCATTTCAGGACATCGGGATACCGTCTTCCGCAGTCTGGAGAATGTCGGAGAAAATGATTTAGTTGAAGTCGAAACAGCCGAAGGAAAATATACCTATCGAATCGAAAAGGTCAGGATTGTCGATGCGGAAGATCCAACTGTTATCGTCCCGAAGCCTGAGGCAACCTTAACTTTAACAACCTGCTATCCATTCACCTACATCGGTGATGCCCCTGAACGTTATGTACTAGTTGGAAACCTGATAGACTCATCGGAAAAATAACTGATCATGGAGGGATTACCTTGAAAAAGAACTTACTGATCGCGGTCCCGCTTGGACTATCCCTTGTTCTTGGAGGATGTTCCGAAGGGCAGGACGAAAGAGTCCATGAAGAAGAACCAGCCGAAGACAGGCCAGTTGAAGATACTGATTCGGAATTTAATAATGATGATTATAAACTGGATGAAGAAGAAACAGCTAGTGACGAGGACGAGGACGAGGAGTTGTAACCTGGCATGCAAGGCAGTCTGTTGGTAAATCATTAAGCCAAGTTGGTCACCAATGATTCGGAATTGGTGACCTTTTTTTTACTGGAGCATAGCGGTTTAGCTGCTTCGTGTCCTTTTAAGACGGTTAGTCTTCCAATAAATGATGAATCATCCTTGGTGTATTTTCGAAAAATTGTTTCATGATGCGAAAATGATTCGTATCTTCGAGCTTTCTTTTGAAAATGCCTTCTTCACTGAACTCATAGATTGCTGCATCTGGATAGGCCATGATGATGGGAGAATGCGTGGCTATGATCAGCTGGGAGTTTTCATTGATAAGATCGTGAATTCTTGTCAGCATCGACATCTGCCGTAACGGAGAGAGAGCAGCTTCAGGTTCATCCAAAATATAAATGCCATTCCCGCGGAAACGGTGAAGAAAGGTTGAGAAGAAGGCTTCTCCGTGTGACTGTTCGTGTAAAGACTCCCCGCCAAATGAATCAATAACCTTTGGGCCGATACCCTCACGATCCAACTCTTCTATATTTGAAGCCACATTATAAAAGCTCTCGGCACGGAGGAAAAATCCATCCTGCGGTCTTTCTATTCCTTTCACAATCCGTAAATAATCCCCCAAATCCGAATGGGAGTCATAGGTGGAAAAATTGAAATTATATGAACCGCCTTCAGGATTAAAACCGAGACCAACTGCAATAGCTTCAAGTAAAGTCGATTTTCCTATCCCATTCTCACCAATCAGAAAGGTTACCTTTGGGTGGAGAATCAGTTCGTCCAATGCTTTGAAGCTCGGGAGATTGAACGGATATTCCTGAAAAGAGGGCACATCATCTCTTTTGAGGCTGACACTTCTGACATATTGCCATTTCAACATGGATTTACCGCCTGACGTTTCTTTTTTCTTTATTTTATCATGAGCAAAATTGAAAATGGAAAAAATACTTGAAAATTACCAATTCGCTATAAAAAAGGGAAACTCGCTATAAAAAAGGGAAACTCGCTATAAAAAAGATAAACTCGCTATAAAAAAGATAAACTCGCTATAAAACTGTCTTGCAGCATGATTAAGTTCTAAATCTAGATCGTAAAATTACGTTAGAAAGCAAGTACAAACCATTTTAGGAAGTGATTTTCATTTTTAGCTCGATAATATTATTCATTTTGGCAGGATTAGCCGAAATTGGCGGAGGCTAAGGAGGAAAACCGTTTTATTGGCGAATAGGAGGGGGGCTGGCAACAATGAACGAATTTAAGCACGTACATATATTGTTCGCGTTCACTTTAATCGTGCTTGGTGTCCAGGACCTGATAGTGAAAAGATCATTTTTTTCGTATTGCATCATCGAACTTGCCGCTTTGATTATAGTCCTTTCTCTCTCTTAGCTGGATACCTCCTATCCTGTTTTTTTTTCGTGAAATAGGGAAAAACATAGGTATCCCGATGCTTCTTTTTTGCATAATTTTAGCATTTCTGGGATAATACAATATAGGGTATTTGAAAATAATGAAGGAGGCATACAAAATGAACGATATTACTGTTTACACTACAAACACTTGACCTTACTGCACAATGATGAAACAATTCCTTGAGGGTCAAGGATTAAACTACAAAGAAGTAAATGTCCAATACGATCAAGAGGCTGCGCAAAAACTGGTTGAAGAAACCGGCCAGATGGGTGTGCCGCAAACAAAGGTGAATGGCAACTGGGTTCTCGGTTTTGACCCGGATACACTAATGCAGTATGTAAAAAAATAATCTTAACCAGAAAAGGGGCTTACGCCTCTTTTTTTGTTTTTGGCTCTAATCTCAAACTTTGTTGCTATTGACTACAAAAAAGGATTGAATGACCTATTTTTATTCGAAAAGTTCCTCTCTTGTGAGAAAAGAGCATGCAAACTTAATAACGACCTGCAAAATGGCTTACATTACATTAAAATCGGCTTTTAGGATATTATCAACAATCTTTACGAAAACAGTCTTGTTTTTTCAGGAGCCTGCGAAAATTTAATCGAGAGGAAGGAATTCCAATGACGAATGTGGAATAAAATCCCATAGAGACATTAGGAAAGGATGACGGGATATGGCAAAAGAGCGGAATGAGATTTGGGAATGGGTGAAGGCAATTCTTATTGCGATAATACTGGCTTTTGTTGTTCGAGCCTTTTTGATGACTCCGATTGAAGTAAAAGGGGCCTCTATGGAGCCCACTTTGCACAGCCAGGAAAGGATGTTCGTAACGAAAATCGGCGAGCCGAAACGATTTGATATAGTTGTTTTCCATGCAACCGAGGAAACGGATTATATCAAGCGGGTCATTGGACTTCCTGGAGATCGGGTGGAATACAAAGATGATGTACTTTATATAAATGGAAAGTCGTATGCTGAGCCCTATTTGGATGAAAACAAAAAGCAGGTCACTCATGGGCCGCTAACCGGTTCGTTCACACTAAGCGAAACACCAGTTGGGAGTGATGTAGTTCCAGAAGGGCATGTTTTTGTGCTGGGCGATAACAGAAGAGATAGCAGAGACAGCCGGCATATTGGAGCTGTTCCGATTGATCGTATAGTTGGAACAACAAAGTTTGTTTATTATCCGTTAAAAGAAATGAAGATAATTGGTGAGTAACTAATTGCGTTGATCCACTGGATCAGCGCTTTTTTTATTACTTTTGCTTTTGCTTATAAACATAGACTTTCTCCGCACTAAAACCATTTGAAAGGAATGGCTGACCCGCGAGAAATAAAGAAACCCTCCACATCCGCAGTATGTTCGTAATAAAGCATCAACCAGGGAATTGTAAAAAGTTGTCCGATTAAGTGGAGGAAACCAGTTGTAAAAAGGAGGGAACCAAGAGCCACTGCCCAGGCTTTTGAATGTCATTCAATCACCTCCTGCTTTGTATATGTCTTACTTCGGAAAGATTGCAGCCTTCTCTGCTTTGAGCAGAATACCCTAAAGTGTTTAGCAGATAATCCTAGGTGTGAATAGTAAGATTTGGTATAATGAAAAAAAAAACGGACGATAGGCAGGTAAAAGTGAACGCGCTCGATCGCATAAATCTAAATAAATTCTTCCACAAGTAACCTAGTGGCTCCTTCCAAAGATTAATAGAAGAATTTCATTACAGACACTATTATCACCAGGAAAAAGAGCTCTGCAGAACTGATACAGGATGGCTGGCATCATTTTTTGGTCGAGAATCAAGGCGGCGGAAAAAAGACAGACAAATACGGGGGAAATATAATGTCTAGTGTAGTTCAATCAGAAATCTTTCTTTCTACAATGTTAAACTCGGTAACTGAGGCAGCAATGGCCCTTGACCCTCAATATAATGTTATATTTATTAATGATTTGGCAAAGGAAATTCTAGGTGTAAAGAATGATAATGTAAAAGGCAGAAACGTTTATGATGTTTGGCCGGATGCCCCAGACGATGTCCGTTTTGTAGAGAAAACAGTCAGGGATAAAGAAGAATATTATGTAAAGGCAATGCCTTATAAATGGGGAAAGTTTGATAAATATTTGGATATCCGAACCTCCATTTTAGAACATAAATCAAAATTTATGGGTGCAGCGGTGTATTTCATGGAAGTTACAGATACGATTTCCATCCAAAAGGAATTAAATCAACGAATTGATGAATTATCTGCTACGCTTATTCCGCTAAAAAATAAGGTCGCCCTACTTCCAATTTATTGGGCTCCAGGGCAGTCAGGATTGAAACTCGAACGGACACTGAAACAAGTGACTGAAAAAACAGTTAAATCGTTGATCATTGATTTATCAACTGTCAGAGAACCTGATGCAGAGTTTATAGAATCACTAAAAAAAGCCAAACAAGCCCTTGGATTGCTCGGAGTAGAAGTTTTAATTAGCGGTGTACGTCCAGAAATGGCAAGAAAATGGGTGGAAACCGAAACAGCTTTAGACGACTTAAAGTTTATAAACAATGTCATCACAGGATTGAATAGATATATAGATTAAAAGCGCAGGGAGTGAATCCGGCGCTTTTTTTCTCGAATTTTTTGGCCTGAGAGCAATATTCACAACTTGTTAAAAGAGCTCGTTTAGTTAATAGTTTATTAGGGTATAAACTGGGTGAAAGGGAATTTTTTTATGAAGACTATATGGTTCCTTCTTAAAAGATGCCTTACATACTGAAGAAAACAAAAATATATGGATTGTGAACCTGGGGAATCCGTTCACAAAGGTACAACAATGTATCAACTTAATTTTCCATATAGGTTGTAATGCATATGGAATCCTGATACATTGTATAAATTTCCCACACGGAGATATGATATGGTGGAAGAATTTAAGGAGGTTTTTTCAAATTGGCTGAGAACATGGATAAATACTCTTCAAGCGGAGATGACATGAAACGAGAGAAGCTGACGACACGCCAGGGGCATCCGGTTAGGGATAATCAAAATATCCGCACTGTTGGCAATCGAGGTCCGGCAACTCTTGAGAATTATCACTTTATCGAAAAAATTTCCCACTTCGACCGTGAAGAGGTACCTGAACGGGTGGTACACGCCCGTGGATCTGGTGCGTTCGGTTATTTTGAAACATACGGAAAAGTAGGCGATGAGCCTGTCGAGAAGTATACTCGTGCAAAAGTCTTTTCAGGTGCAGGAAAGAAAACACCTCTAATGGTCCGTTTCTCGACGGTTGCTGGAGCGAAGGATTCACCGGAAACGGCACGTGATCCTCGCGGCTTTGCGGTTAAAATGTATACAGAAGATGGCAACTGGGATCTAGTCGGCAATAACCTGAAGATTTTCTTTATCCGAGATGCAATGAAGTTTCCTGATATGATTCATGCATTCAAAGCTGACCCGGCTTCTAATGTGCCAAATCCAGAGCGCATGTTTGACTTCGTCTCAAGAACACCTGAGGCTACACATATGATTACATTCCTATTCTCACCATGGGGTATTCCGGCTACATATCGCCACATGCAGGGTTCTGGTGTTAATACTTATAAATGGGTAAATGAAAAAGGTGAGGCAGTGCTGGTGAAATATCACTGGGAGCCGAAGCAAGGAATCCGCAACCTGACACAAGAGGAAGCTAATGAAATTCAGGCGAAAAATGTAGGACATGCAACCCAGGATCTTTATGAAGCGATTGAGCGTGGAGACTATCCAGAATGGGAGCTCTTTGTCCAGATCATGGAGGATGACTACCATCCAGAACTCGATTTTGATCCGCTCGATGATACAAAGCTTTGGCCAGAAGATCAATTCCCATGGCTGCCGGTAGGACGTATGGTTCTTGATCGCAATCCAGTTGATTTCCATTCTGAAATTGAGCAGGCTGCATTCGGTACTGGAGTTTTAGTTGATGGTATGGACTTCTCGGATGATAAAATGCTGCAAGGACGCACTTTCTCATACTCTGATACACAGCGCTATCGTATTGGTGCTAATTACCTGAAGCTGCCGGTCAATGCACCGAAAGCGCCAGTTCGCACTAACCAGCATCGAGGCCAGATGGATGTGCGTGATCCGAAAGAGTCAGGAGACAATCCACATATCAATTATGAGCCATCGATGTTGGGAGGCTTTAAGGAAACGGGTAATGAAGGCCACCCGCCACATCAGCCATCCTATAATGCAGCGGTGATGAGCGCGCCAATTGACCGTCCGAATAACTACGGACAAGCTGGACACACATATCGCAGCTTTGATGACTGGGAGCGCGATGAGTTGATCAATAACCTTTCAGACGCCCTTGCTGCATGCAACAAAAAGATCCAGGATGCGATGATTGAGCACTTCACACAAGCTGATGAAGACTATGGCCGCCGCGTGAAGGAAGGAATCGAAATGCGCGTGAAGGAACTAGGAGCAATGGCTAAGGAAGACAAGGTTCCAGGCCGTGAATCTGGTAACTCTAAATATGGCCAGGGTGGACAAGGTTCATTAGCTGCCAATGAAGCAACAAAAGATGCTGTAAAGAAAAGTTACGAAACAGGTCCATATTAATGTTAATTGGAAATTGGCTGCATGGAGTTTTGTCTCTGTGCAGCCTTTTCATTTTATTCAGTTTCTTAGAGAATGGAGTCTTACCCATTAAATAAACGGGTAATACTGCTCATAGCGCGGGTAGGTGTAATAAGGCTGGACACCGCTCATTCCATCGAGTTTTTCGGGAGACCAGGTAGCTTTGGCTGGAAATCCCATGGACCGGCAAGGCAGCTATTGAGATAGCACCAATCTTTGTTTACCTGGCATCAGGCGATTAACGTTTCGTAACAGGGCAAACCCTCCACGTGAACGGCGGCCAGGTAACAGGGTCTTGAAGTAAGCATGGGATTCCTCTCATGCTTTTTTTTTAATAAAAGGCTAGTTTTCATTGGTTGTTGCACTTCGAACATGGATGGAGCTCTTTTCGAGGTGACTTCTGAGTAACTTGTAAAACCCAGAAGCCGGTTTTTAGAAAGTATCAAAATTTACGAAAAGAGCTTAGAAAAGGAGAAGGATCGTGACTAAATCACGAATCCTTTCTGATTTCATCCAGCTTACTCTGAACTTTAGCATTATGGTAAATGGTCAAACCTAAAATAACCGTACTCATGACACCGGATATAATAGAACTTCCGACTAGTAAACGATCCTTTTGAGTGTTTTTCATTATTTTCACCACACTTTCATTACTGGAAAAATTATTCTCTTAAAAGCGCTATTAATTGAGCAAAGATTGGAGACAATCTCCCGAAAATGATGGTTAATTTCCTGTTAAAAACCGTTAATCTCTCGAACATAGCCCTGAATCAAGCCATTTACCTTATTTTGTAAAATAGAGTTATGCAGTTCTATATTAATTTACCCTTGGAGTATGAATATAAGCTATCTTCATACACTGATTAAATTGTCATTTTTGGCAGGAAATGAAAGAGAGTGAGTCGAAATTATATTGATAATAAATCTCGATTTTTTTTACATAATTTATTACTAGTAGGTGGATGAATGGAGATGCAAAAGAGTCTTGTTGTTGGCGGCGTTGATTTGAAGTGGGATTTGGCGACTGGAAAGGTATTGTTTGAGGGAGGGGACGTCGTTTTTTTCTGGGTTTCTGCCATGAAAACCTTCTTCGACACCATTAATGAAATCTCAGGTGAAGAGGCAACGAATCTCGTGCTTGAAACTACAGGTTACCGTCAGGGAATCATAGTGGGCGAAGGGTTCAAGGAAATGAAAAATATTGATACCTCCAATGTAGTCGATTGGCTGTCCAATACGTATGTTCCGGCAGGATGGGGATATGTGAAAGTTAATGAGATAGATCAGGAAAATAATATATTTACTTTATATATCAAGGATGACTGGGAATATAAAATGAATAACCTGAATGAACAGCAAAAAGATGGAATATTTGTGCCTGCACACTATGCTGGTGTATTTACCGGTCTATTTGGGATGAATTTTTGGTATAAGATTATCCAGCATCAAAGTGAAAAGAATGAATATACAATTGTAAAATACTTCCCTTCCGAGATCGATATACAGCAAAATATCCGTAACATGGCGAGGAAAAAAGAGGCCGAAGAAATCATGCAGCTTGAAGCGATGGTGGAAGAAAAAACGAGAGCACTTCAAGTTCTGGTAAAAGAGCTTTCTTCCCCGCTAATTCCTGTACTTGATGGTATTGTGGTGGTTCCTTTGATTGGGAGATATGATGAGGATCGTGCGGATGACCTGATTCAGAACACATTAAACAACCTGCCGAAATACCGGGCAAGATATGTTCTTCTCGATTTAACAGGGTTGAATAAAGACATCTCCATTTACACAGCAGAATTGATTGATAAACTAGGATCGGCTTCGCGTCTCCTCGGTGTGGAAGTCATCCTGGTAGGAATATCTGCGGAATTGGCGATAGAGATATCACATACACTGACCGGCCTAAAAAAATATGAATGCATGCAAACCCTTCAGCACGGGATTTACTACGCCCTTGGTAAAAGCGGCCGCAGGATTGTTTAAAATATCGAAGAGCAAATCAATTCCTTTGGTTACTATAAAAAATCAGTCGTTCTCAGTCGTTAAAGGTTAGAGTATAATTTGAAAAAGTTATGAAGAATAGCAGTTTCCCCATTCGCTAATGAATCTGGCTGCTTCATTATGATGTTGTGGATAGAAGGAAGGGCAATTACAAAGATTAGATTTAGAAGTTAAATTAGGGAATTCTGCGTAATGAAAGTAATTAGGGTGGATGTAAATGAACAAACATAAAGAATTTTATAGGAGTATGTTGTTCAGGCTATTTAAAATAAAACCTAAAAATGCAGGATGGACATCATTTGCTCCATTAAAGATTGTACCTGAATATATAGTTGATGTGAATAAAGGTCAAGTTACTGGAATTGTAAAACATGCGGAGAGAGTCTATTTGACTGTCATCGTTCACGTTCCTAATAAGAGGATAATAACAAAAGGGTGTCTTAGAGGAATTCTTAAGCACACTAAGCCATTTAAAAAGCACCATTACATAGAAATGATAAAAGACGAGGCGGAATTTTTACTGCAGAATAAAAAATATCCAAACCGCTGACTCCATGTCAGTAAAAAATGCCGAACCCGTTTCTCACACACGGGTTCGGCATTCATTTTGCCAATTTATTATAAGTCATGACTGTGATCTTCCTGGCTGGAGGGGATATCATTTAAGGGTAGTGTAATTGTAACAGTGGTCCCTTCATCAACAATGCTTGAAAAATCAATTTTCCCCCCATGGTTTTTAATGATTTTTTGGCAAATCATCAATCCTAGTCCGGTTCCTTTTTCCTTTGTGCTATAGAAGGGTTCTCCCAATTTAGTCAGCCGGTCTTCTGGAATACCGGAGCCCTGGTCAATAACCTGGATTGAAGCAAGGCCAGTGTCTTTTGATATGGCAACGAGAATTTCGCCGCCTTTTGCCATTGCCTCAAGCGAATTTTGGATGAGATTGATTAATACCTGTTTTATTTTATCTGGCTCACAATTGATATATAAATTAGGTGTATCAGTTTTGACCTTTATGAAGGCATCTGATAAGGTTGCCTGGGGATTAAGCAAATTAACAATGCCGTTTACAAGGGAAATTAAGTCTACATGAGACAGATTGGAAGCTTGAGGCTTTGCAAGGACCAGCAAGTCTCCTACGATAGACTCTATACGAGCTAGTTCATCAAGGATGATTTCTGCATAATCTTCTGCTTCTTCTGCAGGATGCTCACTCAAAAGCTGGGTAAAGCCTTTTATTGCAGTCAATGGATTCCTGATTTCATGCGCGATCCCGGCTGCCATTTGGCCGATCACAGAAAGTTTTTCAGCTACCTGCAGCTGGTCCTCTGTTTTCCTTTGTTCTGTAATATCCTTGATGATGACAAGGGAAACATCCCTATTCTTGAAGACCGTTGGAATGAGCTGCACCTCAGCCCTCTTCGAATCATTATCTTTACGGATTAAACTGATTTCAAGGTCACTGGAGTCTCTTGAATCCAGGCTTTCTTTAAGCAGCTTATAGTCCTGGGGGTCAGTATAGTCATACAATGACGTGCCAATTATTTCTTCAAAACTGGTTGCGCCCATTAATTTTTTACCTTGTTCATTAATGTAAGTCCACACTCCGTTTTTTGTGATAATGCCCATGGTATCCTTGGAATGCTCAAGGAACAATCGATCTCTCCTTTGATGTTCTTTTAATTTTTCCTCCCGATTTACGCGATTCGTAACATTTCTAGAAATAAGCACGATTTCAGTCTGACAAAGACCCTTCGTGCTGCTTGATTCCAGCCACAGATAATCGCCTTCTTTCCGTCTGAAACGAAACAGGATCTCTCCATAACGAAATGCAGAGAAATATTGCTCTAATTTTTCCTGGTCCAATGGATGGCAAAAACTGAAAATGGATTGATCATTAAGCTCTGCCGATGTGTAACCAAAAAGAGTTTCACAGGAAGGCGATGAATATGTAAATCTTCCATCCAGGGAATGACAGGAGAGAAAATCTCTTGCGTTGATCAGTGCAAAGCTTAAATCACGGATATCTTTTATAACTGGGGCATAGGCTTGTTGAGTTTCTGCTTTCATCATTAAAAAGCCTCCCTAACAATTTATTTCTGAATAATATGTTAATGCGATTGAAATCCTCTTTCTATTTTACTAGACGAAAGAGAAATAGGACGAATATTATTTAAAATTTTTAAAAATTAGAACTTTTATCCTGTTTTGAATCACTAAAAATTTTTTGAAAAGTACGTCGTCTATAACTATGAAGGGGGAACGGTTGTGGATGAAATAACAGCAGAGATTAAAGAAATCGAGAATGCTGCAGAGGCTATAGATGAAATCCTGAACAAATATGGGAAAGAAATTCTGCAGCTCCCGTTTTCGTATGTAAAAAATAAGCAAATCGCCAAGGATTTGACTCTGGAAATTTTCGTAAAATGCTATAAATCACTTCATACATACAGCGGTAATCAAAGTTTCGGACCTGGCAGTGGAGAATTGCTTCCAATCACTGCAAGGATTATTTAAAAAGGTGGTATAACAAGAATGTCTTTACGACCGATTACCAGCCTATTTATGATTCAATACAAAGTGAAAGTGTCGAGCAATCGGTGATCCAGGGCGAAGAAGATGGGCAACTGGCATCAGCCGTCATGGAGCTGCCGGTTAACTATCGGGAAGCAATTTATCTTTTCTATTTTGAGGAGATGTCGATCAAGGAAATTTCCCTCGTGAAAGAGATAAAAGAGAACACAATCACCAATAGAGTTCATTGGTCCCTGATTTCTCCTCAAAATCTGGATATTTAGGTGACCAATAGGGTTCATTGGTGCCCTGTATTCTCAAAATCTGGATATTTACATCACCAATAGGGCTAATTGGTGCCCTGTATTCTCAAAATCTGGATATTTGGATCACCAATAGGGCTAATTGGTGCCATGTATTTTCAAAATCTGGATATTTGGATCACCAATAGGGCTAATTGGTGCCCTGTATTCTCAAAATCTGGATGTTTAGGTCATCAATTGTGTTCATTGGTGCCCCGTTTTATCAAAATCTAGTTTTTTATATCACCAATAGATTTCAATGTCGACTCCATTCATTTAGTTTCCAAAATTTATGGTTACTTTCACAATAACATATTTACTAAAATATTCATTTAGTGTAAAATTACACTAAATAAAATATATTACTGGGGGTCTTCGAAATGAAGAATGATGCCGGGTTTTTAATTATTTACTTAATACTTATGCCTCTTTTTCTATCATTTTTAGGGATGGCGGTTTTAGCAATTGAGAGTTACGGGCCGCCCATTATGGTATTGATCATCTCGATTCTTGCTCTGATTATAGGGTACCGTTTTGGAAAAAGGCCACAGGCTGTCTCGTTTCATGGTCGGTATCTTCCGGTTTATGCTCCTCTTTTACTGACGGTGTTGCTTGCTTCCATTGGGATGCTTATTTCCAAAGGGTTTTTCGGGCATCAGGTTTGGGGAATCTTCGTATTCGCGCTGTTCCCGTTTTTGCCGAATTCTTTTATTTCAGCTCTAATGGGAGAATTTATTCTTACATTTGCTGTGCCCTTCTCTTATTATTTATTCTTTTTGATCGGCTTTTTCGCTTCTGAACGGAGGAGCGAGACGAAAGTCAGCATCAAGAAGGGAAATCTGATCGCAGGCGTCGGTATTATTGTTGTGCTCTTGGCTGTGATTGGGTCAATCTATATTGAGCGGAGCAAGCATATCCTCCCGCCGTCATATGGGTTTAATTATGGCAATGGATTCTCGAGTGTTGACCTAGAACCGTACTATGTGACGAATCCAAATAATAAATTACCTAAGCTGGGAGGCCCGGCAAGTTTTAGTGTGGAAACTCAAAGTGATATGCCGATTTTGGATGGGGCAGAGGCAGCTTATCCAGTATATGCAGCATTCGCAAACGCGACATATAAGGAGATAAGAAGTAACAACACGCTTCCGACTGGTGAAGAGGTCGTTAGTTTTACGAATACGATCTATGCCTTTGAAAGACTAGTATCAGGTGAAGTAGACATATTTTTCGGTGCCCAGCCCTCGGCTTCGCAACAAAGCCTGGCAGAGAGTAAGGGGAAGGAAATCGTCCTCACTCCAATTGGGAAGGAAGCATTTGTGTTTTTTGTAAATGAAAAAAATCCAGTTGAAAGTCTGACTTCAGATGATATTAAATCAATCTACTCTGGTAAAATTGCCAATTGGAATGATGTCGGCGGTGAAAATAACAAGATTTTAGCCTTCCAGCGGCCGGCAGACTCTGGCAGCCAGACAATCATGGAAAAATTCATGGGTGATACGCCACTAATGCCCGCGCTGAAAGAAGAAGTGGCAGGAATGGGCGATTTGATGGAGGAGGTTGCCAACTATCGCAATTATAAGAACTCCCTCGGGTACTCATTCCGCTTTTTCACAACCGGCATGAACCCGAATGAAAAAATCAAACTGATCTCACTGGATGGAATAGAGCCATCACCAGAGAATATCGCGTCTGGTAAATATCCTTATGTGGTCAACTTATATGCTATCACGATAAAAGACAATCCGAAAAAATCGGTGCAGCCGATGCTTGAATGGATGCAGGGTCCCGAAGGCCAGAAGCTGATTGAGGAAATTGGTTATATACCATTGCAAGGTGAGGGTACAAATTAGAAATTGCCGCTGCATTGCCCGAAAAAGTGCCCAGAAGATGAAAACGGTAAAAGCAGAGAGCCCTGCAATACTAACTTGTTGCTTCCCGCTGCAGAGCCTTTGCGTAACACAATATTAATGTAAAAAAGGATGGTTCCGATATTTCAGGAACCATCCTTTTTTGTATACATTATTCGCCATCTATCATTCTGAAGACTCCGCCAAGGACACTGCCTTCGCCTTTGTTTTGTCCTCCAGCTTGTGAAGCGGCCGCAAATACTCTGCTGGCAAGGCGGCTGAATGGAAGTGATTGGATCCAAACAGTGCCTGGTCATCTGAGTGTTGCAAAGAAAAGACCTTCTCCGCCAAATAGTGCTGTCTTTTTACCATATGATCTTGCCGCCATTTTGGCTTAAGTCCATTGGAATAACCTTGCCAGGGTAAGGAGATGCGAAGGATACATGCTTCTTATCACGTCCAGTGTTCGTAAATGTGGTCATGAATAAGCTCCCACTAGTTAATAACCGTTTTCCGGCACCAAACAGTTTGCCAACCAAGCCGCCGCCACTACCGGAGCCTCCGCCAAAAATCGTCTCCATTTCAATTTGCTGATCCATCATCATCAGACTGCCGGCTTCAGCTACAACCGTTTCATTCGGATCGAGCTCAACCTCTACAAACTGCATGCCATCGCCGTAAATTTTATAATCAATTTCATGGTTTCTCAATGCTTTTCCCTCAAGAAACATCAACTTTACATTGGAAGTTGCAGAATTTTTGAAAGGGTATTACTTCGGGAATCATGAATAATTTTGGCTGTTATGCGTCAAGAATTTCATTTTAATGGTAAGCACTTGCTTTCCCTGTCTCAGCCCTAGTTTAAAGGCCGAAACAGTTAGGATTTTCGCCTTAAGAAGATCATCCGATTCATTTTAGAAATCCTCACAACTCAAAATAGGCTCTTGCATATGTGACAATGCCCACTTAGTCTACATAAATTGTTGAAGAGTATTCTTATTAATTAGTGTATTAACCTTATATACAGAAATATTTGCATATTGCTCAACGTTGTTTCTGGTTAAGTGGAGCCCTGTGAATTTATCGAGGAGGTAAATAAAGGATGAATAACTTTCAAAATGAACTGCAAATGCTGAATGTTGGTGATTTCCAGGCAACTCAGCCGGTTAGCTGGGATCAAAACCAGTACCATTCAGGAGATGAGCGGATTTTTCTAGGCCTGGGTGGTTTTGGCAGTTGCTTCGGTTTTTCTTGCTTCTTTAGCTGCTTTGGCTGCTTTAGCTGCTTTAGCTGTTTCCGTTGCGGAAGATGCGGACGCTGCGGTGGTTGCGGACGCTGTGGTGGTTGTGGCCGCTGCCATCGTGGATAAGTTAACCAATCCAGAATTTTGCCCCTGCGGAAGTTCTTGCAGGGGTTTTTCTTATTTCATCCCGAGACATAAGGGACAAATTGCGCTACATACGATGATAATGGAGTCAATGAAGTGAATAAAGGCATTTGCGCCTGAGGAGGAGTGAGATGGTGAAGCTGGACCCTTCTATGATATTGAAGGTGAAAAGAGATACGTTTTATCTCGCAGAACCGAACCGGGGTGTGTATTTAAGGAATAATTCATGTTCATTCCGTCTTGAAGGTAATGGTATTGACCAGTGGGTTGAAAAGCTGCTGCCAATGTTTAACGGGGAGTATTCGCTTGGGAAATTGACCGATGGCCTGCCTGAACCTTATAGGATGCAAGTTTTTCAAATTGCTGAGGTTCTTCTTGAGAATGGTTTTGTCCGGGATGTGAGCCAGGATGAACAGCATCAATTATCTGAGCAAGTCCTGAAAAAGTTCGCTTCGCAAATAGAGTTTGTTGACAATTTAGCTGGTTCTGGAGCATCAAGATTTGAGTCTTTTCGGAAAGCAAAGGTCCTGGCCGTCGGCTCTGGTCCTATGTTGAATTCAGTCGTATCAACTTTGCTGGAATCTGGTCTTCAGAAAGTGAATGTCGCTATTACAGAGGAAATCCCGACCAATAGAAAAAGGTTGGCTGAGATCGTGAATCATGCACGGAAGACGGATTTGGATGTAGAGTACGAGGAGCTTAATAGTAATGATTGGAGCGAGCTGCTAAGACCTTTCGACTCGGTCCTATACGTTTCACAAAATGGCAATGTTGAAGAATTGAAGGTTTTACAATCGATCTGCAGGGAGGAGAGAAAAACCTTCATACCCTCCATCCTGTTCAAAAAAACAGGCATAGCCGGTCCATTGATTGCTCCTGATTCAGAACTTTGCTGGGAGTCGGCGTGGAGGCGATTGCATTCTACTGTTTTGGAAAAAGAGCCTATAGAATCTGCCGTATCCTTGACCACTGGAGCATTGCTGGCTAACGTTATGACATTTGAATTATATAAAGAACTTACGGGCGTTACGAAAACTGAACAAAGAAACCGGGTCTATTTGCTAGATTTAGAAACTTTTGAGGGAAGATGGCATTCGGTTTTACCACATCCACTTGTAACTGGAGTTTTTTCATCCATAAAAGTAGGAGATCTAGAAAATCGGCTTGGCCAGGATGTTAGGAAAACTGAACCCGAAAAACTTCTGCAGTATATTAGTTTATTGACTTCAAAAGAGACTGGGATACTACATGAGTGGGAGGAGGGGGACCTTAAGCAGCTTCCGTTGGCACAATGCAGGGTCCAGGCAGCCGATCTGCTGTCAGATGGGCCGTCTGAATTACTGCCAGCAAGGATTTGTTCAGGGTTCACACATGAAGAAGCACGTACGGAGGCGGCGTTGACGGGGATTGAATCATATGCTGCCCGCCTGGCAGAAATGATTGAAAACGGCGGGATTCTGGGTGTCGGTGCCGGTGAAACTTTTGCGGAAGCTGTTGGGCGAGGTCTGCAAAAGTGTCTCACAAAAGAACTGGATAATCGAAAGCTCATTGAAAAAGAGTCGATCTCCCTTGTTGACCTCGAGCCGATTGAAGACCAGCGTTGTGCTTTTTATATAAAGGCTCTCACTACGATACAGGGAGCACCTCTAGCAGGGATCGGAAAGGAAGTTCGTGGTTTTCCTGTAATCTGGATCGGAACAAAGAGAGGCTGGTATGGAAGTGCTGGCCTGAATACGACTTTGGCATTAAGAAACGCTTTGCAGAATGCTTTATTCGATTTTCAAAATGAGTCAGCTGGGGATGGAGCTCAAGCCCTGCAAGAGCCAGAAGTTCATTTTTCAGAAAGAGGTATGCAAAGCTTGAAAATTCCAGAAGATACTGGAAGGATCCAGCGTGAAATCCTTCAGGCAGCCATTGAGGTTCTTAAACAGAACAAAACCCAAATGTCAGTGTATGAATTAAGCATTGAACCGATTTTCAATAAGCAACTTGAAGGGGTGTATGGTGTATCGCTGCGAGGGGAGGGATCGAGTTGAGTTCCTTCGTAATAATTATAGGAGAAGGCTGGCTGGCTGATTCGGTTGCTGAGGAATTATCCGCACGCTATCAAGTGTTCAGAAGGATTGATTTTGAGAATGGACTGCCCGAAAAGTCAGAGTTGATGCTTGTCCTTCATGATTATTGGAACCCCATAGCGCATCAAAAAGCTGAAGAAGCTGTAAAACTGACTGGTAGTCCCTGGCTCCGAGCCTTTGTTTCGTTTGGAGAGGGAATCATTGGGCCACTCGTCAGGCCTGGCACACCTGGATGTTCGCAATGTGCTGACCTGAGGAAGCTGCTTGGGGGGCAAGAGCGGAGCGAAATGCGTGAGGTGAAGCGAAAGCTGGAAGCCGAAAAAGAAACACCTACGGATTCATGGGCATCAAAAAATGGCCTTCTGCATCTCGTTCATTTAATTGTAACCGAAGCAGACCGGGTTCTAGCGGGCAAGAAGAGCCATTCGGCAGGACGGATGTATTTTACAGACTTAAAAACATTGAGTGGATCCTGGCATTCCTTCCTGGCAGATTCGCTGTGCCAGGTATGCAGTACCATTCCAGACGATTCAGCTTCGCTTGCGAAAATCGCATTAAATCCAAGTCCGAAGATCAATGCCGGCAGCTACCGATGTACACCGCTTGATAAGATGAAGGAAGTGCTCGTTGCCGATTATTTTGACAATCGGACAGGGCTGTTAAACAGTAAAATGTACGATTTGGTCACCCCATTCGCCGATGCGAGCGTCAATCTGCCAATGATTACTGGCGGCAATGAAGGCACAGCCGGCAGGACACAGTGCTACGCAGAAAGCGAATTGACTGCCATACTGGAAGGACTTGAGCGCCACTGTGGTCTTCAGCCCCGCGGGAAGCGGACCGTCATCCATGATAGTTACCGGAACCTCGAAAAGCAGGCATTGAACCCAGTAGAAGTAGGTATCCATGCAGATGAAGAATATGAAAAGCCCGGATTTCCTTTTCAAAAATTCGACCCAGACAGGCCGATGGATTGGGTTTGGGGCTACTCGCTGATAGAAGAGCGGGCGATTCTCGTACCAGAGCTGCTTTCCTATTATAGTCTTGGATGCGGGTCAGCCGGATTTGTCTATGAAACGTCAAATGGCTGTGCGCTTGGCGGAAGCAGGGAAGAGGCGATTTTCTACGGCATCATGGAAGTGGTAGAGCGTGATTCATTCCTGTTGTCCTGGTTTTCAAAATTGAAACTGCCACGCCTAGATCTTCAAACGGCTGAAGATGAAGAACTGCTATTGATGGCGGAGCGGATGCGAGCTGTAGCTGGATATGATTTATATTTATTTAATGCCACCATGGAGCATGATATTCCAAGTGTCTGGGCGCTGGCAAAGAACAGGAAGGATACAGGATTGAACATAATATGTGCAGCAGGGGCCCATCTGGATCCGGTTAAGGCTGCCAAAAGTGCTGTTCAGGAGCTCGCGGGTATGATGCTCAATCTCGATGGGAAATTGGAAGGGAACAAGGAGAAATACTTGCAAATGCTTGATGATGATTCACTAGTGCGGGAAATGGATGACCATGGAATGCTATACGGATTGCGGCAGGCAGAGGGTCGTCTAGGGTTCCTGCTCGATGATGACCGGCCATTACAAAGTTTTCAAGACGTTTTTCAAAAAGAATCGCGTCATGCGGACCTGACGGAGGATCTGAGGGATATCCTCATAGAATTCCGACGGTTGGAGCTCAATGTCATCGTTGTCGACCAGACTCCTCCCGAATTAAGGAAAAATGGGCTTTATTGTGTGAAAGTATTGATACCGGGGATGCTGCCAATGACCTTTGGGCACCATCTGACTCGCCTCAAAGGGCTTGAGCGGGTGCTGTACGTCCCGATGAAGCTTGGTTATGTGAATAAACCGTTGTCATTTGAAGAACTAAATCACTTTCCGCATCCGTTCCCTTAGGAGGCAGCAGGATGAATCTTGAACAATTTTTAATGGATCTTCAGTTTAATATAGAACGTGCCAATCAGGAAAACTGGGAACCTAACTGGGAAGACGCTCCACTACCATATAAACTTTATCGAGGATTGCCAGTAGTGCCTCTGTCAGGGGAGGTGCCTTTGTCCCTGGCAGAAAACAGCCAGCCAGCAACGCCGGGTATCAAGGAGATTGGACATTTCCTCTGGTATGTTTATGGAATTACGCAAGTAAGCGAGTCGCTTTTTTCTGATGAGCTATATCCAGCCCATACCTATAGGAGGCATGCTCCTTCGGGCGGGGGCCTTTATCCTAACGAACTTTATCTATATTTAAAGCTAGAGGATCTGCCTGAAGGGGTCTACCATTATGACCCAGCCCATCACCGCCTTGTTTTGCTTCGGGCTGGAAACTTCGATTCCTATATTGCTTCCGCTCTTGGAGACCGTTGCGATATCTCTTCCTGCTTTGGGACTGCATTCGTTTCTACGATGTTTTGGAAAAACTTCTTTAAATACAATAACTTTTCCTACCGGCTGCAAGGACTGGATGCTGGGGTACTGATGGGGCAGCTTCTGGCAACGGCAAAACGTTTTGGTTTCGCTTCTGGTGTTTACTTTCAGTATCTGGATTCGGCAATCAATCATCTTCTCGGATTATGTGAGCAGGAGGAGAGTGTATATTCAATTATTCCCCTATCAGTGGAAACGACCAACTGGTCTGCAAATGGAGCAGCATCACGCAATAACATAATGTCTGAGGATTTGAAAAGGGAACTGAAACCGATTGTATTTAAGAGATATGAAAGGTCGAGGAAAGTTTTAGAGTTTCCGAAATTAATAGCATTGAAAGAGGCCTCAAAACTGGAGTCGACCGAGTCGTTTAACAGGCTATGTAACCCGCCTTGTGAAGTAGAGGGAAATCGAAAGATCACACTCCCGCAAACTGAGTCATTACCATTCGATTTGGCAGAGGCAAGCAAAAAACGTTCTTCTCCAGAAATGGATTTTGTTTTAACCAGGATTAGTCAGCAGAAGCTGGCATCCCTACTGCAAGAGTCAATGGCAGCTTTTTCATACAGGAATGATTTGGACGAAATTTATTGCAGTCAGGATCCCAGAGTTTCAATATACGGCTGTTTCTATAATACAGATGGTATCCCCAATGGAGCCTACTACTACAACTTTGCAGAACATGCTTTACAAGAAATTCAGCAAGGGGACCATCGTTTGGGTTTACAAACAGGGTTGTCAATTGATAACGTCAACCTGATGCAGGTACCACTTTGCCTGCATGTCGCTGGCAATAAGGAATTTTTTCAAGGAGAATTAGGATACAGAGGCTACCGGATCTTACAAATGGAAGCAGGAATGCTTGTTCAAAATTTACTTTTAACAGCATCTGCACTTGGGTTAGGAGGCCATCCCCTGCTAGGGTTCGATGCAAGCAAGGCCGACGAGCTTTATCGAATGAAAGGAAAAACCAGCCTAATCCAGATACCAATCGGCTCATATCGACCACGGGCATGGTTAAAAGGGAGTTTGCATAGCTAGGAAAGCAGGTTGATAAAGAAAGGCAAGGGAGACATTCCCTTGCCTTTCTTTCGATGGACGGATCTCATTTTCAGCGAGAGGTGACCATGCAAAATGCTTTTTGTGCACCTTTTTCTAGTATGGACTCCAATGATACGGTAAAATTTCCTTCAAATTAATAGGAAAGTATGTGTATGAAAAGATTGAAAGTTTTCCAGGGTCATTGTTTGGAGAAGAAAGAAACTTGTGTAATTCCAATGCCACGCCGCCAATCGCCTCTTCGTTATCAAACACATTCTGGCCATCATGCATGTTTTTCGTCGGTATTATAACTTGGCAGGTAACAGGCAGTTTTGCTGAAAAATCAAGTGAAATGGACTTAATGACTTCCATGGCCATTTATAGTTTTCTTGCAGCGGCTCTATTTCTATTTATTTCAATAGTTATCTTTGTAAAAACCATAATTTCTAAAAGCAAAGTTTATTGACCAGGAAGCCAGAGACGGGACGTCCTGCTAGCTTCGTTTATTGAAGCGAAGCTAGCGTGAGAACCGTCTCTTTGTTTTTCTGGAATAAAAAACGCAGAGGTGATAAAATTTTATAACATTCAGAAACTTTAAGGAGAATAATTGTAAGCCAGGGGGCTGAGAGATGAAACCTATAAACAAAGCCAAAATCATCATTGTCGGAAGCGGTTTTGCCGGGATTGCAGCGGCTGTCAGACTAAAACAAACCGGGGAAAATGACTTTATCATTCTTGAGCGCAGTGATGACGTAGGAGGGGTATGGAGGGATAACCGTTATCCAGGCTGTGCATGTGATGTGGAGTCCCATCTATATTCCTTATCCTTTGCACCTAATCCAAATTGGAGCCGCAAATTCTCTTCACAACCCGAAATCTATGCCTACCTTCAGGATTGTGCCAAAAAGTTTGACCTGATGAGTCATGTACGCTTCCTTCATGAGGTTATAAGGATGGAGTGGAATGAGGACACTGGGGAGTGGTATGTTGCCACAGGACAGGGTGATTTTAGTGCTAAAATAGTCGTTGGGGCATTTGGCGCACTTAGCAATCCCGCTATTCCAAAGCTAAAAGGTTCAGATACTTTTGCAGGGGAGGCATTCCATTCCTCAAATTGGCCAAAGACCTTTAAACCAAAAGGAAAGCGGATCGCCGTCATCGGAACTGGCGCTTCGGCAATCCAGTTTATCCCAGCATTACAGCCTGAGGTGGACTACATGACAGTTTTTCAGAGGACGCCGGCCTGGGTAGTTGGCCGTCCTGATCAAAAAATATCCCCAACTAAGCAGAAGCTGTACAGCAAAATCCCGTTAATACAAAAAGTATCCCGGTTAGGCATTTATATCAGGCGTGAGTTACTTGGCATTGCTTTCAGGAATCCAAAGTATATGAAAATTGTAGAAAAAGCCGCCATCAGCAATATGTACCGTTCCATCAAGGATCCTGTACTAAGGGAGAAGCTTACACCAGATTATATAATAGGTTGTAAAAGGATTCTTCAATCAAATGTATACTATCCAGCTATGGCAGCAGCCAACGTAAATGTCGTTACTTCAGGAGTCGTCGAGGTAACCGAGGATTCCATCATTTCAGCGGACGGTACAGAGGCAAAGGTGGATACAATCATCTTTGGTACAGGTTTTCAGATAACAGATATCCCTTTCGCTAACTATATTTTTGGCAAGGATGGCCAGCGTTTAGCTGATGTTTGGGCTGGAAGTCCCAAGGCATATCTGGGGACAACTGTGTCGGGATTCCCGAATTTATTCATTATGCAAGGTCCGAATACCGGTCTTGGTCATACCTCGGTAATCTATATGATAGAAGCACAAATTAAACAGATGATCAAGGTTTTGAAGCACATGCAGAAAAATCAGCTTGACGTCATCGAGCCGAGTGTGGACGCTCAGAATGGGTTTGTGAAAAAAACAGAAACTTCGATGAAAGGAACTGTATGGACGAGCGGAGGTTGTAAAAGCTGGTATCTGGACCACACGGGAAGGAACAGCACTCTTTGGCCAGGTTCTACCTTTTCTTTTCGAAGATTAGCAGGCAGGGTAATTACGGGAGACTATATCGGCCATCAAGCTTCTGCAAAAATGAAGTACCTAGAAAATAATGAATCAGGCTCACCTGATAGGTGAGCCTGATTTCTTTCATCCTTCATCATTAATAATAAAGTTATGGCAATTTATAAGGCCTTCTATTAATTCTTGATTAACCCTTTCGGAATCGTAGGCACAAACAGCTAGAAATTTTGCTTCGGTCACAATGGTATCGGCTTCTTGTTCAGAAGCGATTAAATTTCTGTTGATCTGCTGCTCATCCCGCCATTCTACATGAGCCCAGCTGCGAATGACTACATCGAGGTCTGAATAACCTTCGATCAGGTTCGGAAGGAAATCATATATGGAATTTACGCTAAAGTCTCCCTTGGCATAATAAAAGTCATAATTATTGATGAACTTTACTTTTTCCAAACTGCCTTCATCAACTGACTCCATGAGCTTTTTAGTAATCAAGGGTATCATCCGGTCATTTTCTACAATGATGGAATATTCACCACGTTCCAGACCCGAAATGACGAAGTCAACCACTCGAGTAACATACCGTTCTTGGTTTCCAAAGAAATATAGTCCGTGTCCCTTGGTAAGGCCTGCAAGTTCATTAACTTTCATTAACTGCGTACTTTCCAAATTAGCACCCCATCGAATAAAACAGATTATCAATAAAGTGTATCATACTTGGTTGTTAATATGTATTTACTTTCAAATTCTTTGTATTGGAACATTTTTTGTTTCTCCTTAGTTTTAATTACAGTAAAAGCTCAGGGCCTTTTAGAAGGCTCCCGAGCTTTTGTGTGCACTGCTGGTTATTAAAATCTATATGACTCACCGTCATTTGGGACGATAACACTTGAGGAGATCCCTTTTTCATCAACAAAACTTTTCAATTCTTCCCTTGAGAGTGTCCAGTGGTTGACAGCTTCCATATGGCTGGCGATTATTATTGCAGAGGGAGCGGCTTTTTGCACTTCATACACGTCGTCTTTACCCATGACGAGTGATCCACCTTCAAGGAATTGATTATCTCCTGCATTTACAACAATGATTTCTGGCGTGTGGGTATCGATGGCTTCTTGTACACCTTCATACCAGACAGTGTCTCCCGCGACATATAAGGTTTTCTCGGTATCGTGTTTAAATATAACACCACACACGAGGCCGGCAAGTTTTAATATTTCCCCTCTGCCATGCTCGCCTTTTGTTTTAATTAATTGAATGCCTTCGAAAACTGTATCTTCCTGTAAAACCTCAATATTTTTAAAACCGTCATTTTGGACTGCATTGGCATCTTCCTCATTTTGTACGAACATTTTTAGATTCTTCGGAAGCGCCTCTTTGGCAGCCTCATCATAGTGGTCGAGGTGTAAATGAGTTACAATGACAGCATCTATATCATCGATCATTTCATCAATGGACACCGGCAAGCTGACTAAAGGATTATTCTGGTCTTGCCTTAATGAATTGGGAAAGGGAGGATATGCTCCTTTCTGCCAAAAATGGATCGATTAAAAACTTCTTCCCAGCATATTGCACAACCAAAGTTGCATTTCGAATTGGTTGTAAATTCATATTCATTAGCTCCTTTTCTATAATGTATATATAGTTTATAATAAGACCGCTTTTGACTTACATAGTGAAAATCAAGTCTTTTTCTTCTTTTACTTGATTATTGAAAGGATTTGAGACAATGTTGGATTCCACCGATATGAGAATTATAGATGAGCTTACCATGAAAAGCCGGATCACCATGAAGGAACTTGGTGAAAAGGTCCATTTGACTGGCCAGGCTGCTTCAGCAAGGGTCGCCAAGTTAGAGGATCACGGAATCATTGAAGGGTATACCATTAAAATGAACCAAATAAAAATGGGGTATCCAATTCATACAATCATACATATTTTTACGAAAACGACGAATCATCAGCCTTACCTCACGTTCCTGACAGAAAAAAAACATACGTGATGAACAATTATAAAGTCAGTGGGGAAAGCTGTTACCTTTTAGAATGCAAATTTCCATCCAATGAAATTTTGGATGAATTTCTGACAGACTTGAGCAATTATGTGAGCTATAAGCTTTCGATTGTAATTAATAAGCGGTGATGGAGAGCGCCTAATTCCTTCATTCAAGACCGGACATCCATACCCTTGTCTCCGTCCATGAATACCTTTGGTAATATGGGGGTGAGAGGATGGATAGAAAAGAGGGTGATTTAGCTGATTTCTTTTGCGTCCATGAAGTAAATAGCGTTCCATTTATTCCTAAGATTAAGGATCATTCCTTTTCGAGAAGAAGCAGATGAGGAGCCGTTGTTTATGGTTCCTCTTTCGTTTGTCGAAAGATTAAAACTGCAATATTTAGAAAATTATGACATAATAATGTTGATATCAGTTTGGCAGAAGGAGTGATGGGGGTTGGCTAATTTATTTCCAATTGAACAGGTGAGGGAAAGATTCCCGGCATTAAATCGAAAAGACGATGGAAAACAAGTGATTTACTTTGACGGGCCGGGCGGTACACAAATGGTCGATTTTGCAATGGAGTCTATGTATCGGTACATAAGGAATGGCATGGCAAATCTTCATGGGACCTTCAACACCAGTGCTGACACAGATAGTATGCTGGACAAAGCCAGGGAGGCTGTTGCGGATTTGCTTGGATGCCAGGCGAATGAAGTGGCGTTTGGTGCCAATATGACGACACATGCTTTTGCGATTGCACGGAGTCTGGCTGGTTTTATCAATGAGGGTGATGAGATTGTGGTCACAGAGCTAGACCATCGTGCGAATGTTGATCCATGGATTACCCTTGCGAGGGACTGTGGAGCAACGGTAAAATTCATCGAACTGGATCATGAAACTTTTACTTTGAAATTAGATGATTTAGACGGAATCATTACAGATAAAACAAAGCTGGTGGCCGCTGGAATGTCATCGAATGTGACAGGGACTGTAACGGATTTAAAGCCAATAATTGAACGTGCGAGGGAAGTTGGCGCCCTGGCGGTTGTTGATGCTGTACATGGAGTGCCGCATTTATCAATGGATGTTCAAAAGTTTGGGTGTGACATCCTGCTATGTTCAGCTTATAAATTTTTCGGGCCGCATGTCGGCATCGCTGTGGTGAGGGAGAGTTTATTTGAAAAACTTCAGGTCTACAAGCTGAAGCCTGCACCTGCCCAAATACCTTACAAGCTTGAAACAGGAACTCAGAATCATGAAGGCATCGCCGGGGTGATGGGAGCTATTCAGTTTATCGAAGAGCTGGGATATGGTGAAACGAGAAGGGAACGATTGGTGTCCGGAATGCAAGCAATCGATGAATATGAAAGTGGACTTGCATTAGAAGTGGAAAGCTTTTTGCACAGCCTCCCGGAAGTGACACTATATCGCGCAGCTTCTGGGCGGAGGACACCAACATTTGCTTTTACTATTGAAGGTCACAACTCCCGCGAGGTCACGGCATGGCTTTCGGAAAAATACAATATGTGTGTCGCAGATGGGGACTTCTATGCCTCCACGATGGCTGAGGTACTCGATGTCTATCCAACAGGCGGATGGGTGCGGATCGGGTTGGCTCCATATAATACCATGGAAGAAATCCAGCAATTTAAAGAAGCATTAGCAGCTTTCATCGAACAGCATCAGCAGAATGTGGTTTGATTGAACGTTATTTTGCAGTAGGGGAATGAAAGATGTTCGGCATGGGACAGTCTGATGAAGACCGAAGCTGCTTGTTAAATAAAGGCTGTTTTCGTAAAGATTGTTGTTAAAATCCTAAAGCCGATTTTAACGTAATGTAAGCCATTTTGCAGGTCGGTATTAAGTTTGCATGCTCTTTTCTGACAAAAGCTTGAGGAGTCTGGCCATTGTGCCAGGCTCTGTTTATTTATATAGTAATAGATAATTAATAGAAAGCCGGAGGGAATATTATGGGGAAAGCTAGGCAAACATTTAAAAAGCGGATGAGCAAAATCAAAGAAGACATCTTTATTGTAGCTGAGGCATACAAACATCCCGATACACCTTTCTATGCAAAACTAATCGCAATAATAGTTGTCGCCTATGCCTTCAGTCCCATCGATTTAATTCCTGACTTTATTCCGATCCTTGGGTATCTGGATGATTTGATCCTGATCCCCTTAGGAATTGCCATTCTTTTAAAAATACTGCCAGATCAGGTTATACAGGATTCACGTGAAAAAGTGGCTGCTGCAGGGAAGGTTAAACAGAAGAATTGGATAGCAGGTGCGGTGATCATTCTGCTGTGGGGTCTTTTGTTATATTGGCTAGTTAATTTTATTGTTATTAAGTTGATATAGAAACCTTTTAACATCTTATACGTAGAGATTATCATTGAATTTATTGTAGGTGATAGCATGATACGCTCAGAAAAAACCTTTACAGAATACAAATAATAATAGATACACAATACTTTACTGAGTATTCATTTCTTGCAATGAGGAATTTAACTCCATTTAGCAGGCCAAAAAAAGGAATTATCAAAAAAGGAATTACTGGAACTGTCTTCATGAAGTGGGGGCAGAAATAGTTCACTCCCGATATAAACCAATCAGGAATTGAAGATTTTACAGCTCCAGATCAGCCACATATACTGATCCCGTACAAAAAAGGTCGTAAACCGGTATAAAATTATAGGCTGAGTTGAACAGCATTTAAGAAATATAAATAATACCGAATAAATTTACCCTATTATTTAGTAACTTTTATATCTTACATACTCATAGTTTGAAGTGGGGATCTGTTTTAGGATCTTGCCTTCCTGGTCACGGTGAATTTCATATTCCCTGTAGGTTTCAACGATATATCCGTCTACCTCCTTGTCGAGAGACTCTATGTGCAGGTACTCAAATTCAGGTAAGATAGTCTCTAAAATGTCATTGTGGACACTGGCGTCGGTCTCCAAATATTCGAGCTCAGCGTTTTTTTGGACATTTTGGGGATAGGCAAAAACCAGGTATATACAGAATAGCAAGAGAGCGGATAATCCTAATATTCGCATCAATTTAATGGCTCCTTTTATTCAAGTTACATTAAACCTTATGCCTGTCCAGGGAGGATTATAACCCGGTGATATTTGTAGATGATTTTCTATGGGCCAGTTTGATGCAAATTCAGTGAAGGGTTATTTACTGTAATGAACTTAAAAACTAAAATTTCGATGAACTAGAAAGGATGGACGCTTGGGGGTGTAAAATTAATTTGCTGTCCATTTCTGAATAATGAACCTAGCTGCAATACCAGTGACTATATAAAAAGCAAATGAATATATGTATTTCCATTTTAAATATGTAACTGTTCCAAGCATAACTGAAATAGGTTCACCAATAAATGCAAAAATGACAGCTTGAAAAACAAGGGCGATACTAAATGTTTTCCATGTATGAAAATATTGATATATCAACATGCATGACACTGGTATAATGGAAAAGTCGAATGGTAATGCAAGAAGACCAACTGGAACAAATTTAGTCGGGTAAATCCAAGCACATAATTCACTGCCTAGATCATCAATAAAGGCAGTAATAATAATGACAATTAGACCAAAACTCCAAACCTTAAGGGTATGCTCTCTATCAAGAAGTTTTACGAATATCATCCATGGTACAACAAAAATAAAGACAAGGAACCACCAACCCCAAGTAAACAAGGAGTGTTCCAACCAATTTTCAATAGCTAAATTTGAGTATTCTTGTTGATAAAAGAGTAACTCTTTTACTGCGTCATCCAAATAAGCCATCTCCATTTTTTTCTTATTAGTGTTACATTTTATTTATTAATAATTTAATTTTGCTTTTTAGAATGATAACCGGTCAAACGCTTTATAAGTAAGTAAATCAATATCATTAGCAAGTTATAGCTAGTATCATACACAAAGATTGTGAAAATCTTCATTTATAAAAGGCCCAAAAGGTAAGACGCTGCCAATAAAAAACTGCCATAAGGCAGTTTTTTTAAATGTTTAATGAAGTCTGTTATTCGCAATATTGTTATCTGCTATATCATTCATTTTTTCCACAGCTTGTTCCACCATTTCATCGACAATCATGACTACGTCTGTATCATACTTTTCGATATTCGATACGTTGAATTGAAGTTTCTCTGCATAAGGGGCTGGTCTATTCATCATAAAGGCGGAAGTTTCCTCACAATATTTATCACGGGCTTCTTCTGCACTTAATTTGCCTGTTACAATATCATTCATTAAGTTAAGAGCAAGAATATTGGCTGCCTCCATATCACAACGGGAAGATACTTCTCCTCTTGTTCTCTCAACGATGACACTGCCATCAAATTTCGCAAGTTCACTGAACATCTCAGGCGGAACGGTGTAGTTGATATAATTTTCAATTACATCGGTGTGAGGCTGTGGAAAGTCGTGTGGAATTTCATCACGATAAACAATGGTGCGCTTCCATGGTCCATTGTTATACCAGATCAGCCTGCTCTGGGTTGCCTCGTTAGGCGGACCATATTGTTGGATTGTATGATTTGCTTGGTTTTTAGACATAGCGTTCCAATCATTTATAATACTTTCGACCATGTTTATCCCGACTACAGTATCGGTCGTCTTTTCAGCACCTCCGAAGGTTTGTACCTTTAAATCACTTCCCATTGCTGTTACCGCAGTTTTTAATTTTTCTTCTTGTTCCAAAATATATCCCTCTTCTCATATATAGTTTTTTTATTTTTTGATAGGTATGCACGATATATACCGTTTCTTTTTTAAATTCAGCTTAAGGGTGCAGTGAAATTGAAAATACGTCCAAGAAATGAAGGTATTTGACTATCTACGGGAAAGAACATGGAGCTTCAAGAATTCTTAGGTAACATCAAAGCAGAGTTTAGTAAGGCTCTAGCAAAGAGAGAATTTGCCTTTTTCTACGACAGTACTAGAGTGAAAAGACCAATTAGTCTTTTCACTTTTTTATGTACTGGGAATATTGGCAGTAGGCAGTAAATCTGGACAAAAACGAGCATTGCCAGAGTTTTGCAAAACAATAAAAGGATAAAACGAAATTAAACAAACAATCGTTTGACCGTTTGCCGATTTTTAACATATACTTATAATCAAACGAATATTTGAATAAAGGGTGGTGAATGAGTTGAAGCAAATCAAAGATATGTGTGAGATCACCTGTGTGGATGAGGGAAAAGTATCTCGAGTAAAAAATTCTCTTTCTCAGCAAAATACAATGGCTGTAGCTCAGATATTTAAAGCATTGGCCGATGATACAAGAATTAAAATTGCCTTCTCATTAAGTGAGGAAGATGAGCTTTGTGTCTGTGATGTTGCCAATATCGTCGGCTGCTCCACAGCAACTGCCTCGCACCATCTAAGGCTTTTGCGGAATTTAGGCCTGGCTAAATATCGCAAAGAGGGCAAGCTGGTGTTCTATTCACTCGACGATGAGCATGTAAAGCAATTGATCCAGGTTGCTTTTGCCCACCAGAAGGAGGTTCAATCACATGAGTAATGCTATGACAGAAAAAGATGTGCAAAAAAGTGTATACCGTGTCCAGGGTTTTACCTGAGCAGGCTGTGCCACAAAGTTCGAAACGAACGTAAAACACCTGGATGGTGTTTCTGATGCAAGTGTAAATTTCGGCGCCTCGAAGCTGACGGTATATGGAAATACAACGATAGAAGAGCTTGAAAAAGCTGGGGCTTTTGAAAATATAAAGGTCATTCCCGAGAAACAGCGATTTGAAGAAAAGAAAGAGCCTTTCTTACAAAAACATAGTCCGGTCATTGGATCTCTGATCTTTCTGATTATAGGCTGGATGGCAGGAGAATTGAACGGAGAAGGCAGCGTTCCATCTGTTTTGGCTTACGCAGCCTCCATGCTGATTGGCGGGTCCCGCCTGTTTCTGACTGGATTGAAGAACCTTGGCCGGCTTGAGTTTGATATGAAAACACTGATGACCATTGCTGTGATTGGTGCTGCGGCCATTGGCGAATGGGGGGAAGGGGCTATGGTAGTCATCCTTTTTGCAATCAGTGAGGCGCTTGAAACGTATTCAATGGATAAAGCAAGACAGTCCATTCGGTCACTGATGAATATCGCTCCTAAAGAAGCATTGATCCGCAGAGGAAATCAAGAACAACTGGTGAAAGTGGATGATATTGAAATCGGAGATATCATGATCGTCAAGCCAGGGAAAAAAATTGCCATGGATGGAATGGTGGTAAAAGGAATTTCATCTGTCAATCAGGCGGCAATAACCGGTGAATCAATACCTGTAGCAAAAGAAAGCGAGGATGAAGTATTTGCCGGAACCTTGAATGAGGAAGGCGTCCTTGAAGTCAGAGTGACAAAGCGAGTGGATGATACAACTATTGCTAAAATCATTCACCTTGTCGAGGAAGCGCAGGCAGAACGTGCTCCTTCCCAGGCATTTGTTGACCGGTTCGCAAAATATTATACTCCGTTAATTATGTTGATTGCATTAGGGGTTGCGATAGTTCCTCCTTTGTTATTAGGAGCAGATTGGAGCTCATGGATTTATCAAGGTCTGGCAGTATTGGTTGTTGGCTGCCCATGCGCCCTGATCATTTCTACACCTGTTTCGATTGTGACTGCCATCGGAAATGCAGCGCGAAACGGGGTGCTGATCAAAGGTGGAATCCATCTGGAAGAAATGGGTGCAATCAAAGCAATCGCTTTTGATAAGACCGGCACTTTGACAAAAGGCGTTCCTGTTGTCACAGATTATCTGCCGCAAAAAGCCGAAGATTCTAATGAATTATTAAAGATTATTGCTGCCCTAGAAAACAATTCCCAGCATCCATTGGCCTCCTCCATCATGAGGAAAGCCGAGGAAGAGAACCTATCCTACCAAGGTATGGCGGTAGAAGGATTTAACTCTATAACAGGTAAAGGCATTAAAGGCGAGGTCAAAGGAACAGCCTATTATGTGGGCAGCCCTAATTTATTTGAAGAGCTGAACGGTATTCCTTCCAGCATAAAAGAACAGATATCAAGTTTGCAAAACGAAGGCAAAACAGTAATGGTTGCCGGAACATCCCAATCTGTTCTGGCTTTAATTGCAGTGGCTGACAAAATGAGGGAGAACACTCATAAAGTGATCAAGAGTCTCCATGATTTGGGCATTCAAAAGACCATCATGCTGACTGGAGATAACGAAGGTACAGCACGCGCGATTGGAAAAGAAGCCGGGGTTACGGATGTTAAAGCAGACCTGCTTCCTCAAGATAAATTGAGTTATATAAAAGAATTTAGAAGTCAGTATGACAGGGTTGCAATGGTGGGGGATGGTGTGAATGATGCACCTGCACTTGCGGCTTCCACGGTTGGAGTTGCCATGGGAGGAGCCGGAACAGACACAGCGCTGGAAATTGCTGATATTGCCCTAATGGCAGATGACCTAGGCAAACTTCCTTTCACGGTGAAATTAAGCAGAAGAGCGTTAAATATCATTAAACAAAACATTACCTTTTCATTAGGGATTAAACTGGTTGCTCTGTTGCTTGTCATTCCTGGCTGGCTAACGCTCTGGATCGCGATTTTTGCCGATATGGGGGCGACTCTGATTGTAACACTCAATGCATTGCGGCTTCTTGGAGTAAAAGATAAGTAAGGCTTCCCACACTGGGAAGCCTTTCCTGTAGGAGGAGAATATATGAACAATACATGGAACCGGTTTATATATAAATGCGCGGCACCGTTTTATGACAGACTTTTCAATTCAGGGATATTTTTAAAAGCAAGAAAGCAAATATTTAAAGATATTGACGTGAAATCTGGAAGTAAAATACTATATGTAGGCGTTGGAACGGGGGCTGACTTGCCCTATTTATTGAATAATGGGCATGAAATAACGGCAATCGATTATTCAGAGGATATGTTGAGAATGGCGCAAGAGACCTATCGGGACTCTTCGATTACATTTCTTCGGATGGATGCCCAACATCTCGATTTTGAAAAAGAATCCTTTGATTTTGTCATTGGCAGCTTGATATTAAGCGTAGTCCCCGATCCTCAGCAAGCTTTCAGGGAAATCATTAGGGTATTAAAAAGCAATGGTAGATTTTTAATCTTCGATAAGTTCGTCCCTGCCAATAAAAAAGTCCCCGTTCGGCAACGGCTGCTTCGGCCTTTGGTAAAACTGTTCGGAACCGATATTGGACTGGATTTTAATTTAATCCACGCCCCTGTTTCGGATGAATCAATAATCTTACAAGATGAGGAAGTAATGCTAAACGGACTATACCGGAGAATCACAGGAGTTAAGAGGAGAGAGAAACGAATTTAAATCCTTGTATTTCTATGGATTTATAATAGTATAATATAAAAATTGAGTCCTCTTAAAATCTTGCTTTGCAAACAATCTAAATAATATGTCAGGAGCACCTAATGTCAAAAACCTTTTTTTTACTCGTTCTTTTGTTAACAATACCTTTTTCCGCATATGCACATTCTGAACTCAAATCTTCGATGCCGGAGGCGAACCAGATTCTGACCGAAGATCTACATGAAGTGAGTCTGACCTTTGCAGGGAAAATTGAATCATTAAGCACGATGACGTTAACAAAGGATAACAGGGAGCAATCTTTCAAGAATATTAGTATACAAGGCAATCAAATGAAAGGGTTCTTGGAAACACCTCTTGAATCAGGAACTTATATCATTAATTGGGAAATTGCTGGGGAGGATGGCCATCCAATCACTGGTAAAATTCCTTTCACTGTCCAAAAGAAACAGGGGGCGGCGGTTGACTCAGATATTGAGAAACCAGGCGGAGGACAGGAAATAGATACAGAGAAAGTGAAAGAGGGTATAGAACATCCTTTAACTAAGCCTAACTTGCCAATGACATCCGCTGGATACATTATCCCGATTGTCGCACTAGGGCTGTTGGGACTAGGGCTGTTCTTCCTGTTTGGAAGGAATAGATAAAATGATTGCTTTGACCCCGCTCTCAGAATTAGGCTCTTATCTTGTCTTTTCTATTTTAGCTGGACATGTGGCTTTGCAATTTGTGCCAGTATCAAAGAAGCCGGCAATTCATATACCTAAAAAAGTTTTACTGCTATCCTGTTTAGGCATTTATTTATTTACTTTTGGACCAGTCGCCCAAGTGATATCCTATTTCAGCGGCAGTGTTGGGTTTACACTCGCAGTATATTCTGTTTTGACGGATTTTGAAGTGGGAAAGGCATGGCTGTTTATTGGATTGATGTCTGTTCTTTTATGGTTTTCCCTTTTATTTAATGCATCTAAATATATACAGGCAGCCATACTGCTGTTAATGATTCTGGCGGTTGGATACGCAAGCCATGTCGCTTCGCTTTCGGGTTGGGCAGGATTCTCATCCCATTCCATCCACTTTCTGGCGGTTACTCTCTGGATAGGGATATTATTTCATGTTGCCTGGTTTGCCAAAGATCAATCCAATTGGTCAAGTTTCTTAAGCTGGTTTACTCCTTTTGCAATCACTAGCTTTTTGATTATCTTAATAAGCGGCCTGACTCTTATGTCCTATGTAGTTAAGCCCGAAGACTATGTCAGTTCCTGGGCTGTGCCGTATGGCCACACCTTGCTATTAAAACATATAAGCATTATTCCGATCTTATTTTTTGCATTTTTGAACGGCCTGCTGGCGAGAAAATCCAGATTCAGTGATTACTTTGATCCGAGTCCCTGGCTGAAAATTGAAAGTATTATGATTTTGATTGCGTTCTATTTTACTTCCATATTGGGAACATTGTCTCCGCCACATGAGGTGGACTTTACAATCAAGACAGAGGGGGCATTTCCTTGGGTTGAGTGGATCCTGGGGATTAATATACTTTCAACACAGACACTTGAATTTATCCCAATGCTGCCATCCATACTGCTATTCATTATTTCAATCTTGTTTTTAACCCTTATTTTCATTAGTTTCAAAAAGGTAAAACCATTGGTTGCCCTTTTCTTTGGACTAAGTTTTATTTTTGCCATGTATTTTGGCTTATTACTGTCTCTATCTTTTTGATTTTTAGGATGGGTTCCTTAAAGCCATGGAAAAGCAAGCCGGCTTTTGCGGCTTGCTTTTAAAGGGAGTTTCTATTCTGTTAAGGCATAAATCCGAGTCAATCTCCGTCTTGTTTTTTGCTGACTGGCATCATGCAGATTATTTTCAAAATTTAATCGGGGCTGTAGAAGCCAAAAATTGACCAGCAGTTAAGCAACAAATTATTGTTCTTTTTATTTGAAAAGTGATACTATTACGGAAATTGAGGAAAGGAGTATATCAATGTCACTCCCTTATTTAAAAGAAGCTATAAAGAATGGCGATAATGAAAAGTTGATTCGTTATGTAAGGCTGCACTTTGGTGATGGAAATGAAGATGCTGGGCGGAAAGAGATTGATAAGTCTTGGATTGAGGCCCTTAAACTATTGCTGGAATCACCGGAGACAGACCGGGAATTTATTTATGATACACTTGAAAATAAAGATGCTGAAACTTTAGCGCATTTATATTTTAGTCTGCATTTTTATCTGCTAAAAAGATCGGGGGAATGGATACATGACGGAAACCTCTAAAAAAGGGCAACTGCGTCCCGGCGTGTGGAATACAGTTAACGAGCGTTATCCTGGATCGATGATAACAAAAGATGATTTTGTCCCGTTAGCCTTTTTGGATAAGCCATTATCAGAATCTAAATTAACATTCGTAAGTTCAGCTGGTGTACAGCCCGTGGGCACAATGCCTTTTGACACTGTTCATCCTATAGGAGATTATACATATCGAAAGGTTCCAACCCATTTAAAACCTGACCAGCTGGAAATTCATCAATTAAAGTACCCCACAATAGGTGCAAATCAGGATATAAATGTGATTTTTCCCATTGAACGGTTACAGGAATTAGCTGAAGAAGGAGTCATAGGAGGACTCACGGAAAACTTTTTTTCTTTTATTGGATATAATATGGACCCTGAACAACTTGAACGAAAATTAGCGGAAGATATCGCTGAAGCGGTAGTGAAAGATAATGCGGATATAGCTTTATTAAGCCCTGCGTGACCGATTTGACATCAATCTGTCGCGCTCGTGCAGCGCGCTTTAGAACGAAGGGGAATTCCAACTGTTTCACTATCTGTAGCCCTGGATATAACAGAGCATGCTAAGCCCCCAAGAGCAGTGTTTTTACCTTTCATGATGGGACACCATTTTGGAGTGCCATATCACAAAGAACTTCAGCGAAAAATTATTATTGAGTCTCTAGAACATTTAGTGCAGGCAAAGAAAAGTGGAGAGATTAAATTTCCTCCTTTTACCTGGGCAGAAGCAAGAAAAGAAGGTATTAAAATTAAGAAATCAATGGGATTAAAATAAATAAACGGTTCCCTGTGCAGCAGGCTTTTTAAATAAGTCAACTGCGCAGGTTTTTTAATTTACTATAACTTACAATATGAAAAGATAACCCATGATGATTAAGAGGCTCTCCAGACGACGGCACTTGTAAAAACTATTGGAAGTATACTTAACAAAAAAATCAGTAACCAAATATGGATAATGGTTTTTCCTAGAAGGTGAATTCAAGCTTTCAACAATGAGGTTTAGCAGGCTGCAGTACCGATGTGAAGTAACAAAAAAACCGCCCAATGGCGGCCTTTCCTCTAATTATCTAATCTGCTTAAGTCATAATATTGAACGGACTTCCCATCCCGGTCGAATTGGATGGTCAGCTGGTTCTTGTTAAATTGGTAGATGAATTGTGCGCAAGCCGCGCTTTCGTAGCAAGTGACGTTATGCACTTGGTTTGGATAGCCGTACTCATTAATTACTTGACTCTTCTGGGTCGGAAGGGTACTGAGTTTTAAAAATTCTGGGTAAACTTGCAGCCCGAATACAGAACCATTCTCCATGTTGAACTTCACGCGTACTCCGGCACCTTCACCAGTGTAATACAACGATCTGATATTCAACTGGTCCTCTATTTTAGCTGGCTTCCCGAATTGCTGCAAAAGCTGGCTGTAGTTGGAACCAATGTAAACACCATGAACTTGAAGGCTCTTATTCGTGTCGATGTAGGCATCTTTAATACCGGTTTTACGTAACAGCTCTTTTTGCTTCTCAGCATTTGCTTTTTCCGAAAAAACTCCAGCCTGAATGCGGTAAAAGGTTTTATCGTTAATGGTCTTTGTAATGACTGTTGCTTCAATTCCTTTCTTTTTAAGATAAGCGATCTGCTTTGTTGCATTGACTTTCTTGGTAAAAGAACCACCCACAACAGCATACATTAGCTCCGATTCGGTAAAGCTAGGGAGCAGCAATTTTTGGCCAATATAAATCGTATTGTTCTTCAAGCCGTTGAAACCCTTTAACTCCTCGACAGTCAGGTTGTATTTCTTAGAAAGGCTGTATAACGTATCGCCTTTTTTAACAGTGACTGCATGATCATCTGCATAGCCAGAACCGTTGGTAAAAAAGAGTAAGGAACCGATCAACAAAAGACTCAAACCGAATTGCATAAAACGTTTTATTTTCTTCATTTTTTATCACCTCAAATAGTTTGACGAGTGGATTCCGACAGAGTTTCGAACGGATAAGCCTATTTTTAATGAGATAAAAAATTGTGTCATAATGGGAGGGGGAAAGAAACGACTATTGACTTTTTTAACTGTAAAGTTTAATATTACAGTATCGCTATTTTAGATAAAAAAGAGAACCTATTGCAGTTTATCTGTAATTTTTATTTTTACAGTTGAACGAAGGAGCTGTGGATTATGGTAACTTTATATATCACATCAAGCTGTGCTTCCTGCCGGAAAGCAAAAGCATGGCTGCAGGAACATCAGATTGAATATACTGAAAGAAATATCGTGTCAGAGCCGCTCACCGTTGATGAAATCAAATCCATTCTTCGGCTGACTGAGGATGGAACGGAAGACATCATCTCGACAAACTCAAAAACCTATAAGCAGCTGGATATGGATATTGACTCTCTTCCGCTGAATCAGTTATACGATTTAATCATCAAAAATCCGCAAATGCTGCGCCGTCCGATTATCCAGGACCATAAGCGATTGCAGGTTGGGTATAATGAGGAAGAAATTCGCAGTTTCTTGCCACGCAAGCTGCGTACATTCCCCAGCTTTGAGTGGGAAAACATCGCGAATTAGTTCTTTAATACTTTTTGCTTGGAATTTATCTGGATGAAATGTAGAATGTAGCATAACAAATCTGTTAGGAGGCAGGCAATGAACAGCGATTTTACTCTTGCCATTCACAGTTTAACCTTACTTGCTCTGCAGCCGGACAGAATGTCGACAAGCGAAGCGATCTCGGAGAGTGCAGGGGTTCATCCTGTACGGATCCGCAAAGTGCTGGGCCTGTTAAAAAAACATGGATTTATCAAATCAAAAGAGGGAACTGGCGGCGGATTCATTTTTGCACTGGATTTAAATGAGGTGAACCTCTGGGATATCTATAAATTGACCTCCGAAGGGGCACTGCAGCCTAAGTGTCCGGACTCTAATGAAAAATGTGTTGTCGGGGCGAATATGCACAAAGTGCTGTTTGCTATTTTCCTGGGTGCTGAAGAACATTTGGGAGAATATTTGAAGCAGTATTCCATAAAGGAAATAGTCGACCTGGTCAAAGAAACGAACTGTTGTGACTAAGGAGCACGCTGGCCTTCTTAGCTGGTAAATGTAATGAAAAATATTACAGATTCTATTAAAGAGGTGACATATATGTTTTCCAATAATGACACGATTTTAAGAGTAGGCGATTGGATCAAGGGGAAATCCAGGGATGGAGAATTATTCATCGGATATATAGAGTCACTTGATATTTTGGATGATAAAGTAAATGCAACAATCACATCAAGTGATGATGAATCAATGATAGGCAAGACGATTCCAATGGCCACAAACGGAGTAAAAAAATTGCCCGACCCGAAGGTGAAAAACAAAGAACAAATTCAATATCTCATTGATCTGGCGCTTGCCACTGGCGATGAAGAATGGTTCTTGGAGCTTTCCGAGAAGCTGAACTCGATGAGAGAGCTTGTTAAAGGTGTGTAAAGATGAAGACGGTCCTTCCTTTAGGAGGGACCGTCTCTTTTTATACTGATGCTACTTTATTCCGAGTGCCTTTTTGGTGGCTGGCCCTGCGATTCCATCCACCGTGAGCTTTTTCGCTTTTTAGAAATTCTTTACGGCTGCTTCCGTAGCTGGACCGAATACTCCGTCGATTCCTTTTGTACTGTATCCTCTATTTGTCAGCGCCTGCTGCAGCTGCTTCACTTCTGGACCTCGCATCCCTTTTTTAAGCACAGTGCTTGTTGGTACAGCTGACACTGGTACGGAAGCCTGACCGGTAACTTTATAACCATTAGCGGACGCAATCGCATTGAAGGATTTTTTGGATGATGTGATGACAACCGGGGTGTCTACCTTAACCTGGTCATAAAGCCATTGCACTTCGTTGTCGTACATCCTGATGCAGCCGGCACTGACGTATCCGCCGATTGATTTAGGGTTGTTATTGCCGTGGATCGCATACGTTGTTCCCCATGTTCCTCTAGCATTTATCCCCAACCATCTGTCGCCAAGCGGATTTCTTGGGTCACCGCCAGGGATTTTTCCACTGTAATATGGGCGATTCTTGATTTTGTTAACGATCTTGAACTTGCCCTCAGGCGTATAGGATGCTTTCCTGCCGGTTCCCACCTTAAACGTTTTTACCAGTTTATTATTTTTATAATAAGCTAGTTGATTGATAGACTTGTTGATGATAATCAAATCCCCGCCGGCAGCCTCTGCAGGTGCCTCAAAGAACACCAAAGATACAAGAAGCATCAATGATACCAGCCACTTTTTCATTCCCCATCCCCCTTTTTTCATTTGCAGGCCCATCTGCCTAACAGTCTATGGCCATGCGGTGTTAGTAAAGGTATTTACATCTTTATAAACGGTTTTTCCTCATAAAAGTTACATGTTTTACCGTTATGTGGAATTTATTTGTTTCTTGTTTTTATGACATATGTAAGACATTTTGTCGATTTATGAAGGTTTTTTTAAAAATAGCGGTTCAATTTCGAAAAATCTTCCCATAATGGGAAAGAAGGAGTGGGAGTGTTGAATCATTACTTATCAATCGCAGTAGAATTAACGAGCGGGTTTGTCTTTTTATTTATCATGACAAAATTGCAGGGGAAGACGCAGTTCTCTCAAATCACACCGTTTGATTTTATTTCTGCTATTATCCTGGGTGAACTGGTAGGAAATGCAATTTATGACCACGAAGTGAAAATAGGCGAAATTGCCTTTGCTGTTGCATTGTGGGGAGTGCTAGTTTATGTAACAGAGACTGTTACGCAAAAATTTCTCTATTCGCGGAAATTACTTGAGGGCGAGCCGAACATTGTGGTCCGCAAGGGAAAGATTAAATTCGAGGCCTTGAAAAAAGCAAAGCTGGATATCAATCAACTGCAAAGTCTTGTCAGACAGCAAGGTTATTTTTCACTTCGCGAAGTGGAATATGCCATCATCGAAACGAACGGAATGGTCAGTGTCCTCCCCAAAGCGGATTATGACACGCCTAAAAATAGCGATATGAAAATCAAAGCAGACGATCCAAGCCTGCCAGTCAACATGATCCTTGATGGAGAAGTGGTTAGAGAAAATCTTAAAGAAGCCGGTGTCGATGAGCAATGGCTGAAAAATGAGTTAGAGAAACAGAAAATCCATCAAGTTGAAGATGTGCTATTTGCCGAATGGATGCAGAATGAGCCACTTTATGTTTTGAAATATGAGAAGAAGGCGAATTGAGCTAGGCTGAGTCAGGTTCTTGCTGACTCAGCCTTTTGGTATGCGCTATTTTGAAGTTTTGCTTCTTTAATTATTGACCTGAATTGGTTTAAGTTGAATCGAATTTTATTCAACCGGAAATATAATTGGATCAACCGGAAATATAATTGGATCAACCGGAAATAAAATTGGGTTAACCGGGAATATAATTGGTTCAACCGGAAATAAAATTGGATTAACCGGGAATATAATTGGTTCAACCAGGAATATATCATGTTCAACCCGGGCAAAGTTGGCCTAACACTTAAATAAATCTGGCCACCCGTTAAATTAATCATGCCAACCCTATAAATAACGCTGCCAAGCGTAAAATTTCAAAGAATTAAGGGTTGAAATACAAAAAGCTGAACCAAGGTGCAGCTTTTTACTGTTTATGAGCTTATCCATTAAAAAAACAGCAGAGTAAAAGAAGTATTAAGAAAAAATCGCACAAACCAGTAAGGTTACAGACACTAATCCTTTTTAGCTGACTTAGTAATATTTGAACTTCTGCCATTTACTTGGATATGGTCAGAAAAAACGCCACGCTTCCCCCTGATAGAGGCACGAAAATGGGGGAAATGCAGAAAAAGCGTTATCTATCCGCCCTATGGAGGCGCAAAAATGCGGAAATGCAGAAAAAAGTGTGATCCATCCGCCTTTTGGAGGCATGAAATGGTAATTAGAGGTTTTAGTGTTGTGTTTATAAACTTAGACTTCACGAAGGCTTACAAATTATGGTTAAATAAAAGTATTATATTCGCGTTAAGTTTTCTTAGGCAGTATCCTTTAAATCTTGATAGATTGTAAGGAATTCTACGAAACTGACGAAAAGGTGAGTATTAAGGGAGAAGGAGTTTACGATGACTAAAAGAATTCGTCTTCTTATGATTATAGGTATTGCCTTCCTTGGAGGATATTTTCTAAACTTAAAAGATGATACTAAAGAAATCGAAAGGATTGTCCATACAATTAATGAACCTTTATTGAGTATGGCACATGTGGAATTTTTGGATAAAAACCATGCCATTGCCTTTTATGAATCGGTTCCAACAGGTGAATTATATTTTGGAACAGCTATTTTCAAGAAAGGAATATTGGGATGGGAATCCTTAGGTTCGTTTTCCAGTCAGATACCTAAAGACAAGAAATTAGATTGGGGCTACTCTAATTTGGAACAATATGAGTTTGCCGGTTATACCGATTTTATTAGAGGTAAGATTTTATCACCTGAGATTGAGAAAGTAAAAGTTGTTACGAAAGAAGGCAATGAATACGAAGCTAGGATTATTGAATACAACAATAGTGAGCGGTTTTGGTTCTTGATTTCCAAAGGGGAAGAACTGTTAGGTGCTACCATTCTAGGTATATCTAAGGATGGAAAAATCCTTGAGGAATTATAAATTGAAATTATTTTATACCGCATAAGGAAACTAATCCGGAAAATTCCATCTGTTTATATATAGCGGGGGAGGAAAAACAATGTACGTTAATAAAGTTGTGTTTGGATTGCTGTTACTGACTTTACTGTTGACGGGCTGCGTAAGTGAGCCTCGAGAAATTATCAGGGTAGATATGCGAAATAAGGAAAATGATCAATATGAAACTGTAAAAACAATCATGAATTCAGACGAAGTAACGGAAGTCAAAAACATACTTAATGAAGTTAAGTGGCAGGATGGTAATTGGGCTACTACAAGAGATCCTGCTTATATAATCTATTTTTTCTTGGATCAACACGAAACAGAAGGAAAACAAGCACCCTCTGCAGTTTACGAACTTTACGTTCAACCTAATGATATGATGGTAGGAATTCTATCCGATAGTGAAAAGTATGCAAAGTTAAGTGAGGAAGATTCACAAAAGCTGATGTCTATTTTGACTTATGTGGACAATAACTGAAAGAGTGTGAGTTTTTTAAACTAGCATGCAGGATAGCAATCATCATAAGGCAGGTTCTACTCCTTTTTATCCTGCTTGGGATTGTGCGTGCAAGGTTAGAGATATCCAAGCTATGAGATATCGTCTAAATTTATGGGGGATATAATGATAAAGAATAGTGCACTTATAGTATTTGGAATCATCATGATTTTAGCTGCTTGCTCATCCGAAGATAAATCTTTTAATGACAATGAAAATCGCAGGGAAAAAGAAAGAATTGATGTGACCAAGGATGTTAATATGATATCAATAACCGGGAACGGTTTAGGTTTATTTTCAGAAACTGAGGACCAGCTAAAGGAGGGAAAAGTAGTATTTAAACAAACTGAAGAAATCGAAGTTATTTTAAAAGCAATAAAGGATGCCTCCGCTCATTCGGGTCCAATGACTGATGAAGGTGAAAATTTCCAACTAGTACTTTCCTACAAAGATGATACCACTGACATAATACTCTTATGGCTCTATCCTGACAGAAATTCAGGGAGAATCCAAAGAGAAAATTACACTGGACCAATGTACTTACTTAGCAAAAAAGATGTACAAATTATTGTGAACTTGATAGATAAAAAGGTATCGCAATAATCTAAATGAGCAACAAAAATACCTCATCCAATTTTATATGTAAGCCATTAAGGTAATTTAAAATGGGAATCAAATAATGAAACGTTATTAAATAATAAAAAAGTGGCTAGTGTATGTGGAGTTATTTTATATGCTAGATTTTTCATGATCAACCAATCTTGTGAAGAAATAAACTTAAAGTAAATGGGTGCTTATGTAGGAAAAGCCTTTTTTAAAAGCGAAAAAATAAGATATACAAAAAATGGCGTGTCCTACTTATGTTAGTTCACACGCCATTTTCTTTTTCATTTATGTGATAGGTGACATAACTTAGTTGTTTTATTGTGGAACTACTTCAACCGTTTTTTCGATATGGTCATGGATATTGCCTTTTTCTACATGTATTTTCACATTGAAACGTCCTTTTACAGGGAAGGTGTAATCGGCGGAATAAGTGCCGGGTGAAGCTTCCTTCGTATCGATGAACTTATGTGTTGTTTCGTTTTCTTCCCAGATTTCAAAGCGGGCTCTTGCACCGGCAATAATATGTTCTTCCTGAGTTACGTTGACAGTCAGCTTAGCTGGCTGGTTGCTTTTTATCACCGATGGCGCAAGAAATTCGAATGAAACCTTGCTATTATGATGATCGTGATGTTCATGGTCGGTATGTTGATCCGTTTTTTCAATTTCCTCGTTCGATCCTTGATCGTCCTCCGACTCACTGCCGAGGACAGTCACTTCTTCCTTGGGCATACTATGCATCCGGTTTGCGGTAATGTGTGCAACGATAAAATAGTTCCCGCCTTCGCTGAAGGTTTTCTTGATTGAATAGGTACCGTCATTTTCGTTATGAGCCGGTATTATTTCATGGTCTTCTTGACCAGATTTCCATATTTCAAATTTAACCTCATCTGCCTTCGTTACGTTTTCCTCACCCTGAATGATTTTCGCTTTAATTGTAACTTCCTGATTTGTTTCGATTTTCTCTGGAGTAATAATTGATACTTCCAGAAGTTCAGGGATCTTTTCAAGTGACCCATTTTCATGATTTTGGCCAGCAGAACAGGCTGTTAACAACAATAAGATAATCATACTAAAAAAACTTTTTTTCATAATCTTCGGACTCCATTCATCTATTTAGGTTCTTAACAATAATAAGTTGTAAATGTGATAAATACGTGAAATCGCTCAGAAGTGTAAAATTTAGAGTTCCGTGGATTAGTCAAAGAAAAAGGCTGAAATCTGTATTTTTGCAGCGTTCACTCTCTTTCTTTTTTGTAGTTACGCAGTTATATTAAAATAAAGAAACGGACGAAAAGAGGTGCATTATGCAGTTAACGATACGGGCTGTTGGTGAGAATGTTCAGGTGATTTCTCACTTGTTGGCGAAAAATCCAAATAATTTGTATGAACGGAATCAGAAAGGCCATGCTGTTAGGCTGTTTTTCAGCTCTTTTACGGAACGGGAGGTTGAAGCAACGGTGTTTGTTGCACCGGACTCTCTTGAACTGGTAAAAAACCAGGGGAATCAATATGATATAACTCATTACATAAATGACCGGGAGTTTGCGGTCAGCAGCATTTTCATTTCATTAATCAGGAATGCACTTGGGACTGCGCTTAATGGACAGCCAAAGGAAGACTACATTAAGTGGGTGAAGCATCCATTTGATCTTGAAATAAGTTTTGGCCCGGTGGCTTCGGGACTATCGGATCTGCAAATCGTTGACTTATTCGAACCGCTCGGATTTGATGTGAGCATCAACCGGCCAAAAATTGAGTATAGTTTCAAGCTGAAATCCAAAAGCACTGTCAGGTTTATCACTCTTAAAGGCAGGACAACACTGCAAATGGCTTTGCGGCAGATTTTTGTGCTCATCCCCGTATTGGACAATTACAAGCATTATTTTATCGATGAAAAAGAGATTGAGAAACTTAAACGTTATGGAGAGGGCTGGCTGGATGACCACCCGCAAAAATCCTTTATTTTAAAGAAGGCATTGCGATTCAAAAATGTGTATGAGCTGGTTGAAGGACAGGAAAAAGACGCTGCTGCTCCTGAGATGAAAAAAATCCGTCTAAATGATATGCGTTATGAAAAAATCGTGGAAACTGTGAAGGATTTTGAGGATAAGGAAAGCATCGTCGACCTTGGTTCTGGTGAAGGCAAGCTGAGCACAAGGCTGGGCTTTATCCCTGGTGTGAAAGAAATTCTCGCTGTCGAGCCTTCAGAAGACGCATCGATCCGGGCGATGGAGCGATTCGCCCAGGCAGAGGGGAAAGATGATTTTATCAAACCAACCCAGCTATGGGGTTCGCTATTTTACTATGATGAGCGGTTAAAAGGGAAAGATGTCGTCATTTTATGTGAAGTGATTGAGCATATCGATGAGGACCGGCTTCCGAAAGTGTTCCAGACGATCCTGCAAGACTATCGTCCAAAGAACCTCGTGGTGACCACACCGAACAAGGAATATAATGCTCTGTATGAAATGGATACGAAATTCAGGCATGGCGACCATCGTTTTGAGTGGACAAGGGAAGAGTTCGAGGCCTGGTGCAGCGCCAGGAATACCGAAGGAGATTATGAGTTGATTTTCGACGGAATTGGCGAGTTGGACGAACAATTCGGCTTTCCAACTCAAATGTGTATCTTTAAAAGAAAGGAGGTTTCGGAATGAGAATTTCAGTGCCGCACGCAGGAATCGTTTTGCTTGTTGGACCATCCAACAGCGGGAAGACAACATTGCTTGAAAAATGGAAGGACGAATTAATCATCGCGCCATCCGAAGTAGTCAGTTCCGATCAATTCCGCGCGCTTGTCAGTGACAAGGAGTTTATGGACTGGCGAAACATGCCGAAGGAAGAAGCAGACATCCTGTTTGACGAATACAGCTTGATCTCGAAAGAAGCTTTTACCATGATGGACAGCATGATCCGCACCAGGTGCAGACTGAATAAGCTAACCTTTGTGGATGCTACCCATCTTCAGCCAGATGATCGAAAAAGATATATCGCGATGGCCAGGGAGAATCATGTCCCGATTATTTCCATCGTTCTCGATGTGCCTGAAAAAGTTCTGCTGGAAAGGGACGAGCAGCGGGAGAATCCCCGCGGTAAACGTCGGGTCAAACAGCAATATCAGGTCTTCACACGGGAAAAACGCTTTATGAAAAAAGAAGGAATCAGGTCCGTATACTTTGTGAAGGAAATCGACCAGCTTGAACTGACAAGACGCAGCCATCCACTTGAACTGGAAGCAGATGCTGGGATTGACATCATAGGGGACATCCACGGCTGTTATGATCAGTTGATCGAACTTCTGGAAAAACTCGGCTACAAAAAAGATGATGAGGATTCTTATTTGCACCCGGATGGCAGGAAGTTCCTCTCTATTGGGGATGTCATGAGCCGCGGTCCGGGATCGCTTAAGAGCATGATGTTCTTTTACCGCCATGTCCAGAAAGGGCTGGCCTATATGATCGACACCAACCATGGCTGGAAGATTGCCAGGTGGCTTGATGGAAGAAAAGTCACCCTGTCGCATGGCGATGAAAAGGTTGAGCAAGAATTTTTGCAGTATGAAGAAGAGAATGGGGCAGAAGCGGCAGAAGAGTGGAAAAGCAAGCTGAAGGAATTTCTTCTTCAAGCACCGTCGCATTATATTCTGAAAAAGAACGGCATTCCTGCAGTAGTCTGTGCGCATGCAGGTATTAAAGATGAGTTTATTGGCAAGCAATCGCCGGAAATCAGTGATTATTGCCGTTATGGAGATACTGATGGTTTTGATGAAAAAGGAAAACCGGTGCGGAAAGACTGGTTCATCGGACACAGCACAAGCCAGCTGATCGTCTGGGGCCATGATCCGAAGCCTCAGCCGCTGAAAATCAATAATAGTCTCAATATTGACCAGGGTGTTGTTTTCGGCGGAAAGCTCACGGCCTTCCGCTATCCGGAGAAGCAGATTGTTTCCGTACAGGCGCAGGAGGATTATTCTGGAGTCTCTGATAATCCGCTCCGTGAATGGGAAAAAAACCGCCTGAACCAGCCGAATATCGGTAAATTCCTGAATGGCTATTCTGTGCTGACCGAAGAATTTGGCGAGGTGGCAGTTCCGGCTGAAACGGTCAAACCTGCGATCGATGCAGTCTCGCACCACACAATCCCGATCGAGCAGCTGCTCTATATTCCGCCAACGATGAGCCCGACGCCGGTGCCATCAAATTTGGAACATTTCCTGGAACATCCTCAGGAAGCCATTAATTATTATCGAAGCAACGGAATCGGAAAAATGGTTGCCGAGAAAAAACATATGGGCAGCCGTGGGATCCTGCTGCTGTTCAGGGATCTTGAAGCAGCGAAAAAACACGTTGGAATCGAAACACTTGGTGTTATTTATACAAGGACGGGCAGAAGGTTTTTCGAGAAGGATCTTGAGGAAGAGATTATTCGCAAACTGAACGAGGATTTGCATCGTCACGATTATTTTTGCAGTAATCAAACGGATTATGTCCTGCTGGACGCTGAAATCATGCCCTGGAACCTGAAAGCAAAGGAATTAATCAGCAATCAGTATGCACATGTCGCCGAGAATGCGATCATGGATCGGTCGATGATGATCGAAAAATTAACAGAAGCAGCAAAAGATAAACAGGACTTGGCAGCCTGGGTCGATGAATACAAGGGAAAATTAAGCAATGCAAAAGAGTTCGCAGAAGTTTTCCAGGGGTACTGCTGGGATGTCGTCACACTTGATGATATCCAGATTGCTCCGTTCCATGTGCTCGCCCACAGCAGCAGGACGTTCTTTGATGAAACGCATGAGTGGCATATGAAAATGAATCACCAGTTTGCTCTCTATTCAAGCTTGTTTGTCGCTACGGAATACAAAGTCATCGACAGTCCGGCCAGTGAGGCAGAAGTGATTGAGTGGTGGGAAGAGATGACGAAGGATGGACATGAGGGAATCGTCATCAAGCCGGAGCGATATATTTCGAGAAGCAGAGGTCAATTGCTTCAGCCAGCAATCAAGGTGAGAGGCAGCAAATACCTAAAAATCATTTATGGAATGGATTATTTGCACCCGGAAAATCTGAAACGACTAAAAAAGCGTAATACCGGCAAAAAACAGAAGCTTGCATTGAAAGAATTCGCGCTTGGAATCGAAGGAATCCGCCGATTCGTGAACGGAGAATCCATCGAGAGAGTTCACGAGTGCGTCCTTGCCACCCTGGCAATGGAACAAGATGCCGTGGATCCGCGTTTGTAGGAGATTGTTTGAAGCTGAACCAGGTTCATCACGGTTCAGCTTTTTTGTGCAACCATATGAGGTCAATCCAACCAAGAATATATATACTGCAACCGTAAATAAAACTGATGTAACCGTAAATAAAACTGACGCAACCGTAAATAAAACTAACGCAACCGTAAATAAAACTGATGTAACCGTAAATAAACCTACAGGAACCATAAGCAAAAGAGTTTGAACCGTAAGTAAAATTTGCGAAACCTAGTTTTTTTTCTAAACAATGATGCTTTCTTACAAGGAAAGGATATAAAAGTGGCTCAGTTGAAAACTTTTGGTGCATCGGTTACATATGGAAAATGAATCTGTTGCTTTGCTAATTAATTTTCAATGAAAGTATAAAACCCTGCAAATGCAGGGTTTTATCTATGGTCCAGCCGCTTCGTCTGGATCCACCAATCAATATGGTCTGAGTTAAAGACAAATAGATTTTTAGTAGGTCTGAGGTGCGGGATGTCTTTCTCAGCAATGAATTGCTGGATTTGTTCCTCGGTCAGCGGATAGCCTGCCGAGGCCAGGTATGCGACCAGGTTGGGAATTCCATAGATTTTGCTCACCTAACCACCTCCCGCAAAACCCTCCTTACCCCTCAAGAAAGGAAAGCTCAGCAGAAAGTACTTAGCAAGCAAGCCGGCTAGCATAGATTTTATTTACCCTTTTTTGAATTAAAATAACCTGCTAAATAAGAATCCTCCCCAAGGCACAGGACATTCTATTAACAGGAGGGATGTTCTTGAGACTGAGGATAGTATTGTACATAATGTTCATTTATTTTGTACCAATAGAAGTAAATGCTGAAGCACCGCTGACTGCTGCTTTTGTCCGTGACCATCAGTTGTGGATCAAAACCGAAGAAGAAGAAGTTCAGGTGACGAAGGGGCGATATGTGCAAACGCCGAAATGGTCCCATGATGGGCGGTTTATTGCCTATATTGATGGAGATGCACATGGTGAGAAATCGGATTTATTCATTTACGATACGAAGGAAAAAGAGAGCTTTCAGCCGTATCAAATTGAGACGTCTGATTATAAATGGTCACCGATTAAAAACCAATTAGCCTATAATTCTCATGGTGTATTGAATGTTACGAAAATGAAGGATGGCAGGCCAAAGGGCTTCGAAAATGTGGCCCTGGGAGTGAGTGGCTTTGAATGGTTCCCAAATGAAAAGGAATTCATCGTTTCCTCTCCATCCAGTTTGCGGCCAACCGGGTGGGGACCAGTTCCACTGTATAAAATACCGATCAATGCAAACCTGGATAAAAATAAAATGGAATCATTTTATACTATTAAAACAAGTGAACCCGATTTGTTCGGAATCAATGCTGACTTTTTCAAGTGGAGTCAGGATGGAAAATGGGTTGCCTTCCTTTTGATCCCGACGGCTTCATGGTCGATGGATAGCAATACATTATGTGTCCTTTCCAGCGAGGGAAAACAATTTCAATCGGTGGGGAATATGCTGGGTTTTAAAGACTGGATGAAGTGGGCGCCATCAGCCAATCAACTTGCCTATATTTCTGGTGAAGGACGTTTTTATGTGGAAAACAAGAAAACCACCATTGCGGACATGCCGGCTGCAATCCAGCAAAAACAGTACACACCTGAAGGCTATGTTGATCTTGATTTAGATTGGTACTCTCCTGATAAAGTGATTGTAGCTCGTTCGAAAGAAAACAAAGAGTGGGATGAAGGCCCTGTTCCAACTATGTTCACAGCACTGTATGCTATCGATATAAAAACGGATGAACAGACACAAATTTCTCATCCAAAGAAGAACGAACTCGATCGCCAGCCACAAGTAGTCGGAACAAATATTACCTGGCTTCGTCAGGATGGCAAAAAGATTGATTTATGGATGAAAAAGGGATTGGATGGCCAGGAGTATAAATGGATCGAGAACATTGAAGAAGGGCCTGTCTTTTTACAGCCATAAGAATAACCAACAAATGCGTTAGTCCCAATGGAGGATTAACGCTGTTTCTGTGGAATTATTTTACTTATAGAACTATAACAAGAAGGAGAAGGATATGTGGGAACCACGGTTGATTCAGACGGAGAGGGGACAGTTCGAGGTATTTGTGGCAGGTGAGGGGGCACCGCTTTGTGTGACGCATCTGTATAGCGAGTTTAATCATCGGGGAAATTATTTTGCGGATTTGTTTGCTGACTTTTTCACAGTCTATCTTGTGAATTTGAAGGAAGCAGGGAAGTCTGCGAGAGTACAAGAGGAAGAAGAGCTAAGCATGAGTCAGTCTGTTGAGGATTTGGAAGCGATTCGGAAGGCCATCGGTTTTGAACAATGGAATTTTGGTGGACATTCCACCGGCGGGATGTTAGGGCTGGCGTATGCTGCTCAACAACCTGGTTCATTAAAAAGTCTGATAGTAGGCGGGGCATCAGCTACAAATCAATATATGGAGCATGGAGCTAGCATTTACAGTACTAAAAACCCTGTAAATAAAAGATTGAAGGAAATCTTCTCCATTCTTAAATCAAGTGACTCAACAAGAGAAGCAAGAATGGAGGCGGGCAGAGAATGGACCGAAATGTCATTGTTTGATCCAGGCCGCTTTGATGAGTATTTTTCTAAGCCAAGCAGTGGAAAAGTGGTTCAGCAGCGATTGGATTATTTTTCGTATAAAGAACTTCCATCTTTCGATATTAGACAGGCCATTTCAAAAATCGATACGCCAACGATTGTTTATTGCGGCAGGCATGACTCGCAATGTCCTCTTGTTTTTTCAGAAGAAATACACCATCTGATCCCTGCTTCGAAATTTTATGTCTTTGAAAAAAGCAATCATTCCCCCTTCCTGGAGGAAAAGGAAAATTTCAAAGAAATGATTAAGGTTTTTTATGAAATGAGCAAGGGGTTTCAAACTTGAGATTGAGATGGAATAAAGAGAAAGGCCTGCCTTAATGCAGGCAAGCCATTCTAACCATCTATTTTTCCCCATCCACATATTTTCCGTAATCGGGGATGGCGATATTGTCGAATTCATCAACGAGCTTTCTGAGGTTTTCTCTTAAAGTCTCAGCTGCCATCGGGATTCCGTGCCCGGTGATGGCGTAAGCAGGCTGCAAGGCCTCAAGCTTCTGGACTGAAGTGCGGGCTGCTTCCCAATCGGTCGTCAAGTAGCGGGGAGGACCGCTTATTTCCTGGTCCTGAGTCAGCACGCTGTACAGTGATTCTTGTTTGACTGTGACAAAAGCATCGCCGGCAATCAGTACTCGGTCGGACTCCCTGAACAGTGACACATGTCCGGGTGTATGCCCCGGAGTATGCAGCCATGTCCAACCGGCCATATGCGGTATCGTTCCATCCTCGTTCAGTGTCTGTACATGGGTTCCAAGATCAATTCCCTCATGCGGAAAAGTAGGGGACATCTTAGCAACCAGGCCGCCCTCCACACTGGCATCCGGCTTCGGATAATCTTCTTGTCCTGTTAAAAATGGAAGCTCAAGCTGGTGGGCATAGACAGGAACCTGCCAGCGGTCGACTAAGTCGATTATTGCGCCTACATGATCAAAATGTCCGTGTGTTAAAATGATTGCCTTTGGCCTTGCTCCTTCACCAAAAATCTCTTCAGCGGCATCGATGATTTTATCAGCGGACTTTGGCATTCCGGCATCAATCAGCACCCAGTCACCAGGTTCTTCGGAAACGCGGACAAAACAAACGTTTACAATCTGGACAGTAAGGCTGTATACACCTGCCGCACCATTCTGAATCATCCCGCTCATTGTTGAAGTCATAGGCATATAACGTTCGGTTGAAGAGCTTTCTTTCACTAGTAAAACCTCCCATATATGAGCATCTTTTTGAGTATACCCTGTGTAAGGCCCTAGTATGCTACATGTTCGGTGTAAAAAGGACCTTGGAGATTCGTGTTGGGAATTCATTTACGGTAAATCGCAGAATAATCCTGAACGGAGAAACCCAATGGGGAAATTGAATTGGTTTGTAGAAAGAAAAGATATTATATGGTGAGTGGATACAGAAACCTAAGCGGGAGGCTTAGGTTTCTGTTTTGAAGATTATTTGAACTGCATTAGGAATATAAGCTGCCATACAGTGTTGAAAGATATCATAAATTACTTAATCATTAACAGGCTTTAACAGTTTGTCTACCCGTTGTTTTTTCTTATCTAAAAGTGCCTTATCCAATTCAGGAAATGAATCAACGTCCGCCTTTTCCATAACATATTCACTAAAGTCCTTTACCTTTTTCCGAATAGAATAGGTGTTTTCCTCGGCAATTTCTATTAAGCTATCATAAATGGCAAGAACGACAGAGATATCATCTTTGCCATGGTGAATAATCTGGTAAAAGGATAGTCTTAAAAGCTCTTCAAATGGTCTCTGCGGGATTGAAACAATAGTTTGATTCTCATCATTCTTGTAATTTAGATAACAACCATCCAGCTTAGCTGCCTCCTTAAGGCTGCTTCCCATATGTTGAATACACTCTATAGCAGTGTTGGGGTCGTTCACACCTGGCGAAATGGCCCGAAGCCCGATCTCAGCCAATTTTTGAAGCCCAAAGCCAACATCCTGCATTGTTGTTCTGTTATTCCCTACACTGATCTTCTGTTTTAAATAGCGAGGCGGCTTTTGGCCGTTATAATAAATCTTCATAATTACAGAGGAGCGGGAAATATAACTGCCGACAGGTTTGGTTACTTCAATGAAACTATTGTTTTCCCTGGCCCAATCTGCCAGTTCGTCACCCTGTATTAACTGAATATACCCGAAAATGTCTGCAGTCAAATTTAAGCAGTCCGTATAATGCTCTCCTTTTTGGGGAGTACTGGTACATAGGGAAAGTCGGTCGGTCTCCTCGATTTTATTTAATCCACTTGCGATCGTCTCGCTGAGATCAGCGGCGATTTTTTCTATTAGTTTATTAACCTGAATGGAGGTAGCAACATAGTGGATGAAATAAGCAAAAAAGGCAAGGCAAACGACAGCCACCAGTGTTCCAATAGAAGGAGAGAACGTTTTGTTTTCCACGAGATCATTTTTCATAAATAAAAGCGTTCCTATTGAATAGACAAACCCACCAATAAAAACCCCCATTACCCTTTTAGTAACAGAATCTGTAATAAAGGTTTGCAGTGTCCTCGGGGAAAACTGTGAAGAGTAGGTCGTCAATACAACCATAATGATGGAAAATGTAATAGTAGTCATTGTCAATAAGGAGCCAGCGATCGTTGATAAAACAATCTGGGCAAGACTTACATCCACCAGAAAGTGTTTTAGGATGGTATTATGCCATTCGTTGAAAAAGTGTATATCAAGCTGGATGGATACTGCAGCAAGGATAAATCCTGCAAGGGTATACAGGGCGGGAACCACCCAAATTTTATTTTTTACTCCCAAATACCATTGATTATTCAAGTCCAAACCTCCCAATACAAATTGACTAATGAAGAACTATAGCCATCATTGAGTTATCGTAAACTCGTATATTGATATATCTTTAATGTGAGGCGTTGTCAATATAAGTCTATCTTTATATTCATTCGTTTTTTATTGTTTTTTCCTAATGGAAGCGTGGGGAAATTTACCACTTTATTAAAAGTCTAATTCGCATAATAATTATCTTACGAACAGATTAACATTTTAGGAATGATGAATTTAAATGGAAATAGTTTTCCTTTCAGTCTTTTTAATAGTATTGGGTATACTTTGTATAATGACGGCAATCTTCATTAAAAAAAAGGACCTAAAAGAGGTTGGTCCAGGTATACCAACAAATGTTGTCGAGTTTTTCTTAATGGTTCTTTACATGCTATTTCCATCTATAGTTAAGAGGATTTTAATTTTCCTATTAGGATTTGGTTTTATGGCAGGAGCGTTCTTCCTGTTATTCTCATAATTGTTTCTAATGCGTTAATCCAGGAAGGATTGACGTTTTTTTGTTGCCTTTTTATTTTGCGGAACATGTGCCCGAAATGAAGAGGCTCCATGAATTTCGGTAAGAAGTTGGCGGAACATGTGCCCGAAAAGAAGAGGCTTCATGAATTTCGGTAAGAAGTTGATGGAACATGTGCCCGAAGGAAAATCAACGAGAGTATTGAAAAGTGACTTATACGCAACTAATAAATACAAAAAGCTGAACCAGAACATATTGGCTCAGCTTTACCATGGAAATTCAATCTTCTTTGCTAACTCCGGGAAATCGATAAACGGGTTGCGGTTTCCCTGGATATAGTAGATGGCCTGGTTCCGGTGCTTTTCATAAAGGGTGGGCGGGAATTCTTCATTCCAGCGAGTGAGCAGCGCGATGTCGACCTTCTTTTTGAATTCTCTTTTCACTCTTTTTGGATACCTGAGGAAAAAGTACAGCATCGCCCGGGCGGAAGCTCCTTTGCCGTGCTCAGGTTCGAATTCGAATCCTGTCGTGACTCCGCAGTTATTCTGTATAGGTTCATTTCCCGATTCTGGGTTATAGAAATCAAAGTCGGCAAACGGGTAGTTGGAGCGGGAAATGTTGCAATCAGGTTCGCAGACAAACAGGTGATGCAGGTCACCCTTCATCGGTTCAGCACCCTCGAACCAGGATTGCGGGACAATATGCTCGGTGTTCATCTTAAAATGATCCTCAAATACCTTAAGTTCCTTAATTGAATCAAAGCCATTCACCTGGATTTTCCGGGAACGCCTTCTAAACTCATCGTACTTCTCTCTTAGAGTTTCATTATCCTCAATAAGCAATGACTCAGGATCCTTCATCTGGCTTGAATAGATACTCTTAGCAGATCCGTCAGGATATAAATCGACCCAGGTGTACAGATACAGATCCTTTGCAAGGAAGTAGGGGAGCTGGTTCTTATGTGACTGGAATACGATTGTATGAAATTTGTAAAACAGGGCCAGACCGGACAAATCAAGATCCTGTGCACCGCGGTAATATTTCTTGATATCAAGCTCATCCTGGTCAGGGTCGTAGTATAGCTGCTGATTGCTCTGAATGTCGCGGCGATTTTCCTTCAGAATTGTCAGCAGCTTTTTCAGGTCCAGCGAATCGTACTTGTGCTCCCAGCTCTCCTGTTGCCGTAGCTTTTTATATTTAGACATAACAAACTCCTCATTCTCGTCATCGTATCCCTATTTTACCCTTTAAAAGATTGTCCTTCAAAGACCTGAGGGGGATAAAATGCTTGGACTTAGAGTTTTTAATGATTAATGCAAGTAACCAGAATTCTTCTTTTCGTCTCTCAGTTCATTTTTAAAGTTACAGTCATCCTCGAATACACATTGACTGCAATTCTGAGAGGAAACGATATTGGTATATTCTTTGGGCTTTCTTATGTTCTCTTTGAGTTCATTAAAGTAAGCTTTGGCTAGCTGGACATCGTTTTCTTCAGGGTTATATTGAAAAAGAGTGCCATCAAGAAGGGTGATGATTTCAACCTTCTCAGGGAGCACCCCGAAAGCTGAATTGGAAAACAGTATTGTTAAATATGTATACAGTTTTACCATTGAATCATCTGCATCCAGCAGATATTTTGTAACGGTGAAGCTGCGGTCACTCCAATTCCCGACCTCAAATTTGATTGAAACATTGATTTCCTCAATGGAGGTTTGGAATTGATCATACAGGAATAGAGAGGAGCTTTCAATCTCCCTATTCACCAAGACCTGCAGCAAATGATCCGTTATTTTTGCCAGAGTTGTATAGTAATGAGCTTTATCCTGAAATAAATGAAGAGGGATTTGGTCCCAGTACTGCTGGATCAATCTTAGTACAGCGATTTTGCTCCTTGCGCCATGTGGCAGACTATAGTATTGATGGACAATTTGATTAACCGAATTTTGTACGACCTGGCGCCAACTATATTCGCTTAACTTCTTGCCGGTCACGAATCGGTGATAAAATTTGTACGGACATTGCAGAAATGTTTCCAAATGATAATCGGCCAGTTTTTCCCGCAAGAGCAATCCCCCCTTAAAAATCAATTGATTAACTCAAGAATCATTTCCTTGTTTCTCTCTGAAAAAACTTTATTATGGGATGACACCATGGCAGAATGAGAAGCTGCCGGTTCAATGAACTGTTTTGCTTTATTTACCGCATTGGCTGCATCCTGGAATGTCCCGGCAATCAAATTCAATTTGCCTTCATGCTTTAAAATATCCCCTGCAGCAAACAGGCCAGGTACGGACGTTTCACTCGTAGGTGTTCCGTCAATGTAAAAACCATCAATCATCCTCGGTTCAAGCTCGCTATTCTCAAGCAAGGATGCATCCTGATCAAATCCATGGTTGACCAAAACATCATCAACAGGAAGGCGAAGAACTTCACCGGTAATCTGGTTTGTTATTTCGACTTCGGCAATGGATGTCCGGTTTTCATCAGCATTTAAACTGCTGATACATGAATGGAATAAACATTCCACAGAGCTGTTCAGCAACTGTGTGACCTGTGATTCATGGCCGGAGAAACATTCCCTCCTGTGCACTAGGTAAATCTTTTTTGCTACCGGTTCTAACGCATTGGCCCAATCGATTGCAGAATTGCCCCCACCAGAAATGACAACTGTCCGATCCTTGAAATACTTCAGGGAATTGACCATATAGTGCAGATTGGACACCTCGAATTTTTCCGCCCCTTCGAGCTTCAGTTTTTGTGGCTTTAAAATTCCACTTCCAATAGAAACGATGACCGATTTTGAATAATGGACTTTTCCAGAAGCAGCTTTTAGTAAAAATAAATCCCGATCCTTGCTGATGGATTCTATTTTTTCATTCAGTACAACATCAGGGCTGAATGTCATCGCCTGTTCTTTTAATTGTTTAATTAGATTTGCGCCTGTTATCGGTCCAATGCCGCCAACATCCCAGATTACTTTTTCAGGATAAACATGGATTTTTCCGCCCAGATCGGACTGGGCTTCAATAATCTTTGTTTTCATTTCACGCAAGCCAGAATAAAAGGCTGAATATAATCCGGCAGGCCCGCCGCCAATAATCGTAATATCATAGACTTCAATGTTTTCCATTGGAAACACTCCTTGAATGTATTGTGCAAATCCTTTTTGTATACGGTAAAGAAATCATGAAAAATGAAATTTTCACAAATCTGTCATTGACTGAGAAAAATAATAGCTTTATAGTATACATTGTAAACGACACTGATAATCATTATCAACGAGAAAATGAAAAACTTTGGAGGAATGATGATGGTCCGCTTATACACAGACCAATTAAAAGTGGGATATGGGGAACGGACAATCGTGAAAAATCTGACTTTAGAGATCCCTGATCAGAAAATCACGATTATCATCGGCCCAAATGGGTGCGGAAAATCGACATTGCTAAAATCGATGTCACGAATCATTCCCCATCAGTCTGGTTCTATATTCCTGGATGGGTCGAGTATCTCAAAAGAAGACACAAAAACCCTGGCAAGAAAGATGGCCATTCTTCCCCAGACCCCCGAAAGCGCAGCTGGCCTGACGGTAGGGGAATTAGTCTCATATGGACGCTTTCCTTATCAAAAAGGATTCGGAAGGCTGACGAAAAAGGATATCGAGACCATTGATTGGGCCCTTGAAGTAACGGGCACGGCGAGTTACAAATACGAGCCAGTCGATTCGTTATCCGGTGGACAGCGACAGCGTGTCTGGATCGCACTCGCCCTCGCACAGGAAACAGAAATGATTTTCCTTGATGAACCGACCACATATCTTGACATGGCACATCAGCTTGAAATCCTAGAGCTCCTGCAAAAGCTGAACAAAGAGCAGGGCCGGACAATTGTAATGGTGCTTCATGACTTAAACCATGCCGCAAGATTTGCCGATCACCTGGTCGCCTTGAAAGCGGGAAGCATCGTGAAAACTGGGTCAAGTGAAGAGGTCATCAAAAAGGAAGTACTCAGGGAAGTTTTCCAGATTGACGCTGAAATCGGCAGAGATCCGCGCACGAATAAACCAATCTGCATCACGTACAACTTACTAAAAGGAGAAGAAGACAATGAAGAAATTACTTATGCCATTCCTGCTTATGCTGGTGCTTGTTCTTAGTGCTTGCGGAGGAGAAGAAAAGCAAGAAAATACAGGTGAGAAAAAGGAAGAAGATAAGCCTCAAACCATTACTTATGAATCTGAAAATGGACCAGTAGAAGTACCTGCAGATCCAGAAAGAGTCATCGTCCTTTCTTCCTTTGCCGGAAATGTAATGGCTCTTGATGTGCCAATCGTGGGAGTTGACTCATGGTCAAAAATGAATCCGCGCTTTGAAGAATTGCAGGATGTTGAAGAAGTAACAGATGAAAACCTGGAGAAGATTATTGAGCTAAATCCAGATCTGATCATTGGTCTATCTAACATCAAGAATGTCGATAAGCTGAAAGAAATCGCGCCTACTGTTACTTTTACCTACGGAAAGCTAGGGTATCTTGAGCAGCATTTGGAAATCGGGAAGGTTTTAAATAAAGAAAAAGAAGCCCAGGAGTGGATCGATAACTTTAAGGCCGACTCAAAAGCTGCCGGAGAAGAGATCAAAGCAAAAATCGGAGAAGATGCGACGGTTTCTGTCATTGAGAACTTCGACAAGGAACTGTATGTATTCGGTGATAACTGGGCAAGAGGAACAGAAATCCTGTATCAGGAAATGGGCTTGAATATGCCTGAAAAAGTAAAAGATGCAGCACTTAAGCCTGGTTACTATGCGATTTCGCCTGAAGTTCTGTCTGAATACGCCGGTGATTACGTGATATTCAGCAAGAACGCTGAGGGAGATACTTCCTTCCAGCAAACAGAGACTTATAAAAATATTCCTGCCGTAAAGAATAACCGTGTATTTGAAGTGAATGCAAAGGAATTCTATTTCAATGATCCTTTAACACTTGAATACCAACTTGAATTCTTTAAAAATTCATTCTTGGAACAATAATAAGAAGCAGGAGGAATTCTTTTAAGGAATTCCTCTTCTTGCTATCAGAAAGATGAGATGCAGATGATAACCCCAAACAGCTCGCTTTCCATGCTCATAAAGTTCGCTGCAGGTGTACTCGTCCTGGCTGCCAGTTTCATGACGGCCATGGTTTTCGGGGCGGCTGACACGACCATCAAAGAGATTTGGCTGGCGCTTACTTCAACTGTTAAAACAGATACCATCACCATGATCAGGGAAATACGCCTGCCGAGGGAAGTTGGCGCCATTTTCGTAGGGGCTGCCCTTTCGGTAGCGGGTGCAATCATGCAGGGCTTGACGAGAAACCCGCTGGCAGATCCGGGTCTGCTTGGACTGACCGCAGGTGCCAATGCTGCACTTGCTTTGATTATGGCGCTCAGTCCTGGAGCCGGTTACCTTGCCATCACTATTGCTTGTTTTATCGGGGCTGCAGTTGGTGTCATTCTTGTTTTTGGGATTGGCGCGTTAAAAAAAGGCGGATTCTCTCCATTACGGATTGTATTGGCCGGAGCTGCGGTGTCAGCCTTTCTGTTTGCGGTAGCAGAAGGAATTGGTCTCTATTTTAAAATTTCAAAGGATGTTTCGATGTGGACTGCCGGAGGCCTGATGGGTACTTCATGGGCACAATTGAAAATTATTATGCCGTTTATCCTCGTCGGAATGCTGGCTGCTTTTTACCTGTCGAGACAATTGACGATTTTGAGCTTGAGTGAGGAAGTAGCAGTAGGGCTTGGCCAGAAGACCAACTTGATTAAACTGATCTTATTCATCGTAATTATTTTACTGGCAGGGTCAGCTGTAGCGCTAGTCGGCAACATGGCTTTCATCGGACTTATGGTCCCGCACATCGTCAGGATGATTGTCGGCACAGATTATCGGTTTGTCCTTCCGATGTCTGCCTTATTTGGAGCATCCTTCATGCTTATTGCGGATACATTAGGCCGGACAATCAACGCTCCTTATGAGACGCCGATCTATGCGATCATTTCCATGCTCGGACTGCCGTTCTTCCTGTTCATTGTCCGTAAAGGAGGGAAGAGCTTCACATGATCCATCCATCCATTATTAAGAAACAAAGATTCATAGTTGTGATTCTACTCCTTTTAATTGTGTTAACCATGATTGCGAGTCTTGGCCTTGGTTATTCTTCCGTTTCGTATGACCGGATTTTGCCAACGATATTGGGAAATGGCACTTTTAAAGAAGAGTTTGTCTTGTTTGAGATCAGACTTCCGAGGATTATTGTAACGCTCCTTGCCGGGATGGCCCTGGCAATTTCAGGGGCGATTTTACAAGGATTGACCCGTAATGATCTGGCGGATCCGGGAATCATCGGCATCAATTCCGGAGCAGGCCTGGGAATTGCCGTGTTCTTTCTCTTCTTCCCAATTGATGCTGCTTCGTTTGCCTATATGCTACCTTTGGTCGCGTTCGCTGGTGCTTTGCTGACGGCTGTTCTCATTTATTTGTTTTCTTATAAAAAGGGAATCGGGCTTCAGCCTGTAAGATTGATTCTTGTAGGAATAGGGTTTTCGATGGCTTTGTCAGGAGCTATGATAGTCATTATTTCCGCAGCGGAGAGACAAAAAGTTGATTTCATCGCCCGCTGGCTTGCAGGAAATATCTGGGGAACAGATTGGCCCTTTATATGGGCACTTTTGCCTTGGTTATTATTATTGATCCCATTCACCCTGTTTAAAGCCAATCGCTTGAACCTTTTGAACTTAAGCGATCCTGTCGCCATCGGAGTAGGGGTATCGATTGAAAAAGAACGAATTGTCCTGCTTTTAACGGCTGTTGCATTGGCCGCCTCAGCCGTGTCGGTAACAGGCGGAATCGCCTTCATCGGGTTGATGGCTCCACACCTTGCCAAAGCAATGATTGGTCCAAGGAACCAATTATTTTTGCCAATAGCGGTATTGATCGGTGGATGGCTGTTGCTGTTCGCAGACACCATCGGCCGCAACCTGCTAGAGCCGGAAGGAATCCCGGCAGGAATCATGACTGCGCTGATAGGAGCACCATATTTTGTGTATTTGTTACTGCGAAAATAGGCAGACAGGCTGTCGGGAAAAAGCCCGGCAGCTTTTGTATTATTTGAAGTATATCTATTGTCAGATCCTATCACTCTTAATACGATAAAAATGATATGGGGATCACAAATAGGAAAACAAAAAACCCACCAAGGATGCACCATGAATGGGTATTGAAAAGTATATACTATGAGACTTCATCGAACTTCTTTCGGGCAGTGAGCCAATGAGCGATAAGGTATATAACAAGATATATTGGAATGGAATAAAAAAAATTCCAATTCAGGGGCTTATAAATATCAGTAAATACGAGTAAAGGCTCGCCTATAAACGCTGTTAATAAAGCAAAGGATAATGCTTTTTTAATTGGTGAGTATCTCGGCTTAAATTGTATTAGAGACATAATAATAACCGGCATTAAAGCCAAATCATAGGGAATGTATGCAGGAATGAAAGGGAAAACCTCATATCGATATGACCATAATCCTAGTTGTACACCTATGGCATCAAAGGAAACAGAAAAGGTCATCACGAAGAAGCCTGCTGTAAGCAATCTATATCGACTCTCTTTTTTATGGTATTTAAACCAGAATAACCAAGTAAGGATTGTAGTTAATAAACCGAACCACCAGCGCCAGGTGAAAAGGCTTTCATTCATCCAGAGCTCAATAACCTGTTGGACAATTTCGTGAGTTTCTCTCGAGTAATGATCCATTTTTTCTATTGTAGTCAATATTCCCACCCAATTGTGAAAGAGTTTAAAGCCTTACCATTATGGGCATATTATCGATATTTATTCCTTGAGTTGTTGTTTAATCGATGGTTTGAAGAAAACATAAAACCTTCATTTCCTTACAGTATGAATAAAGATTATTTGGTAAGGTCATTGAAAACAAACCAGTTTAGACCATTAGATTGGAATTCCACATTTATTTCAGATAGAATTAAACTAATTCACAATATTAAGGGAGTCTTATAATGGTCAATTCTAACCATCAGATAAAAGTGAACAAAAATGAGTTTGTCTGGAATTTACAGGAGGGGGAGCTGACATTTGATGGTGCTCCTGCTTTGCTTTTCTGGGATTCAGCCATCGAGCTGTTTTTGAATACGATTGAAGAAATTTCCGGGAATGATGTATCGAAGACCGTATATGAAGTGACCGGGTTCCGGATGGGGCATCTTGTAAGTTCCTATTACGAAGGCAGGACAGACGTGGTTAAGCTGTTGAGTGAATACAGTGATATATATAAAAGTGCTGGCTGGGGAGTCGCTGAGATTCAAGAGTACTCTTATGAAGAGAAACGGGCGGTCGTCAGGATTCGTAACAGCTGGGAACATCGAATTTTCAAGGTGGCTGGTAAAAATAAAGCCGGTGTCCTGCTTCCAAGCCATTGGGCAGGCATTTTCAGCGGGCTCTTCAAGCAGGACATGTGGTATAAAATGGTGAAAAGCCAGCACGAAGGCCATGATTATGATGAAGTGGAGATTTTTCCTTCATCCGTGACCATTTCACAAAACATCCATAAGCTAGCCCGAAAGAAAGAACAGGAAAGCATCATGGAATTGGAGCAGAAAGTAGAAGCACGAACGAAAGAGCTTAACTCTCTCGTTCAGGAGCTCAGCTCTCCAGTCATCCCAGTCTTGAATGGTATTCTGGTCATTCCGCTGATTGGACAATATAACGAAGATCGACTCAGCAGCCTGATGGAAAAAGCCTTGGTGGAACTCAAGAGGCTGAAGGCCAAATACTTATTGATCGACTTAACCGGTATTAAGCATGTCGATCCTTACACAATCCATGGTATTCAAAAGCTGATCCAATCCGTTCGCCTGATTGGAGGCCAATGCTTTATTGTCGGAGTATCCGCGGAGCTGAGCCTCAAAATCCTGGGTTCAAATGTTAATTTAGAGGGGATTCAATCCTTTTCGAATCTGCAGCAGGGCGTGGAATATGCCATCCAGCAGAATGGATATGAATTGGTTAAAAAGAAATAATTTTTCGAGCTGGACCGGGAATTTCCTGGTTCAGCTTTTTTCTGAAATGAAACTTTTTACATATTAGGACATATGTCCTTCCTTAGCTAGCTTGTTCTGTCATTTAATTATTACAAACATAAGGTTTGGGGAGAGAGAGATGAAAGGTTTGATTTTTGCTTTATTAGGGGGAGCTTTTATTACGCTGCAGGGTGTGGCCAATGCGAGAATCAGCCAGGATATTGGTACATGGCAGACGGCTTCGCTTACACAGCTTACCGGATTTTTGACTGCATTCTTTGTCTTGATCTTTGCTGCAAAGGGACAGTGGCAGGGATTAAGGAAAGTGAAGCCTCTTTACTTGATTGGCGGGATGTTTGGAGCAATTGTTGTCTTTGGAAACGTTACGGCGATCCATTACATTGGCGTTACATTAACGGTCTCCGCGATGTTGATTGCCCAGCTGGGGATGACCTTCCTGATAGACCGTAATGGATGGTTCGAGGTAAAGAAGCAAAAAATGAGGATGCCTCAGCTGATTGGTATTACACTGATGGTTTTAGGTGTGGTCATCCTGGGCTGGTAATCGAAAAAAAGGCAGGGAAAGCTGTATGAAGGAATTACATGCTAGGGAAAAGATAGAAGGATATTTGCGGTCTTACAAGGTTGAAACATTATTTACTGACGAAATTATTCCATACTTAACATTATTCGAATTTGAAAAAGGCGAACAGATTTGTTCGCAGGGTGAGCCTGTTGAGTACCTATATATACTGGTAAAGGGGAAAGTGAAGATTTTTACCACTTCAGAAGATGGCAAGACATTAATCCTTTCCTTTAAAACTCCAATAGAAGTCATAGGAGATATTGAATACGTACAGGAAATCGACACGATCAATACGGTGGAAGCTGTTTCTCAGGTCGTCATGATTGGAGTCCGCCAAACTGTGGTGCGAAGATTTTTAAAAGACCACTCACCGTTCCTGCAATTTTTGTTAAAAATCATCACAAGGAAATTCTATATTAAATCCCAGTTCATGCGACATAACATCCTTTACCCGGTTGAAACCCGGTTAGCGAGCTATCTCGTGTCTGTCGCCTATGATGAAAACGAAGCGCTCGTCAACGGGAAGGTCAGTACATCGAACCTGACCGACATTGCTAATTTAATTGGAACAAGCTACAGGCATCTTAATAGAGTCATAAAGGATTTCTGTATAAAGGGCCTTGTGGAGCGGAATAACGGTGCAATTGTAATCAAGGATCTGGAGGGATTAAAGTCCCTGGCTAAGGAAGATCTTTATGAGTAAAAATTTGGAGGACAAACTATGCTAGTAGGCTTACTATTTGCAATAATTGCCGGCACGCTTGTTGGCATGCAGAATATTTTTAACAGCAAGGTCAATGAAAAAGCGGGATCGTGGATGACAACCACATTAGTTTTGGGATTGGGTTTCCTGGCATCCTTCATCCTTGGACTGTTCTTTGAAGGCGGCCAAATGTTCAATCTGCAGGAAATGAAAAGATGGTACTGGTTCAGCGGATTGCTCGGAATCGGGGTCGTTGCCGGCATCGTACAAGCTATAAGGTATCTAGGGCCGACTTTTGCGATATCGATTGTGTTGACTTCGCAACTTGGATTCGCAGTATTGTGGGATTCTTTAGGCTGGATGGGATTGGAGAAGGTTCCTTTTACGTGGCAGCAGTTCCTTGGTGTACTTGTTATAACAGCAGGAGTGATTGTCTTTAAATGGAGCGAAGGAAGCAAAGAAAAGGATAATGTTATCACTTCCAAGCTCGATAAAAAAGCAGAAATCTCTTAATGAAAAACTTTCGCGGCAGCTCGCTAACTGCCGTTTTTTTTGTTGAAGGTAGTTGAAATTATATATAACTATCTAAACGTGGTATAATCTTTAAAAAGAAAAAGCGGATCTAATTATAGGAGCTGAATTTGTGAATTCCATCGAAAGATTTTCTAAATACCTCATCGACCATGCAGAAGCGATCAGTAGGGAAATTACAGATTATAACCTGAAAAAGCTTGAAATCAATCTGCCTGAAGAAATTATCCAACAAACAATAAATACAAACATAGCCTTTCTGGAGTTTCTCGGTGAGACATTAAAACTGTCAAAAGAAACAGTGGCTGAGAAATTTATTGATTGGTATGAAGTTAGACAAGCAAATAAGCCTGAATATCAATTCAGCCATGAAGAACTTGCAAGTATCCTTAAGCCATATGCAGAAACACGGCTCCAACTGATCGAAATGATGACGAAAATATCAATCGGAGAGGGGCTTTCAACCGAAGAAGTAGTGTTCGTCAATAACCGGGTAAGCTACTTGCTTGATTTAAGTATTACGGAAACAATGATTGAACGCGAAAAACTCGCGAATGAAGAGAACACTAAGAACCAAAAAATCATCACAAATCTATCATCCCCAATCGTTCCTCTCGCAGAGGACATGGCCATCCTTCCATTGATCGGCGAATTTGATTTCGAACGCAGTGACCATATCTTAACCGATGTAATCCCAAAAATAAGTGGACTCAGAATCAAGAATCTGATCATCGACTTTTCTGGTATCGCCATGATTGATGCAGAAATCGCCGCGCGCATCTTCAATATCAATAAAGTCCTGAGACTGATCGGAATCGAAACGATGCTGACAGGCATTCGACCTGAACTCGCAGTCGATGTCATTAACACAGGAATCGATTTCTCTCAATTAAACACTTATGGAACCGTACAGCAGGCGATTCTGGCGAATAGAGCATAGGAGGAAGGTAGGGGAAAAGAGTACATCTACCGGACTCCTAATGTAAAAAGACCATCTCTCACACATTAGATTTGGTCTTTTTTTATTTCAGAAAACTTTTATCTAACCGAAACATTTTTACATATTTGTTCGTATTAGGATTATGGAGGTGTTTGATATCAAAATTTCTAGAATCGTGTTGTCACTTCTTTTATCCGGGGTTGTTTTGTTCGTCGCTGGCTGCTCTTCACCTGTTAAGTCAACAACACAAGATTCAAACATCAGTGCTATCAAGACAGTTTTAGAGCATCAGTTCACAGGACCTGATCCAGAATTTATTGAAGGATCGGACAACATCGAAAAACTTGAACAATATTATGAAAAACGCTATAAACCTTATTTTACAGAAGAGCGGTACAATAGCTTCATTGCAACCTTAGCTTACCATTATGTCCTTGTCGCTCATAATAACCATAAGCAAATAAAGGTTGATAAAGTAAGTGTTGAAAAGGATGAAGATACTTATAATTTTAAAGTGACCGTATTGTACGGAAAGGAAGACAGCGGTCAGAATTCTGCTGAGGTTACAGGCCGAGCCAAATTCAATGAGGAAGGCAAAATCACTCATATTCAATACTTGAACGAGGGTGAATTAACTGAAAAGTTGATGAATTAAACTCAAAGAGAAAGGTGCGCTCTAAACTGAGTGCACCTTTCATTTGAATAAAATATCCAAAGAAGTATTATGAACTTTAGAAAACACAGCTCTTATTCTGAACGGTTGGTTATTAATGCAACTTATACATACTATAGGTTATTGATGGGGAAGGTATTTTTAGTATATCTTTTTTGGAGGTTACTTATGGAGGGAAAGGGAAACCAGATCAGGCTAACAGCAGGTGAGATCGCTCAACTTTGGATTCAATACTTGAATGATAGCGCAAGTATATGTATTCTGTCGTATTTTTTAGAAAAAGCTGAGGATGAAGAAATTAAGCCTCTCATTAAATTTGCTTTAGGGTTATCTCAATTACATATTCAAAAAATCACAGCGATTTTAACAGAGGAAAAAAATGTTGTGCCATATGGATATAATATAAAAGAGGATGTTGACTTGACTGCCCCCAGGCTTTATTCAGACAGTTATGTCCTTAATTTTCTACACCAAATGGCTAAGGTTGGACTTACATCCTATGCTGGCAGTCTATCTACATCTGTAAGAGACGACATCAAAACCTATTATATGGATTGCCTTACCGAAACGATGAATTTATATAAAAAATCAACCGATTTATTATTGTCAAAAGGATTGTTTATCAGGTCTCCCAGTTTGCCTAATTTAGAAAAAGTTGAATTTGTGAAAAAGCAATGGTTTATATTAGATGTGTTTGGCGAGAAAAGGCCATTAATAGCAGCTGAAGTAGATCATTTATATGCTAATCTCCAAAGAAATGCATTGGGGGTGGCAACTCTTACTGGATTTAGTCAGGTTGCGCAAAATAAGGATGTAAAACAGTTCTTTTTAAAAGGATTAGAAATTGGCAATAAACATATAAAATTATTTAGAGCTAAGTTAGAGGAAAGTAAACTTCCCGCACCAATGGGCTGGGATTCAGAAATAACAAATAGTACATCGCATACATTTTCTGATAAACTAATGATGTTTTTTACATCTGGTTTGATTTCTTTGAGCGTAGGCTATTACGGTACAGCCACCAGTCAAAGTCCCAGAGGTGATATTGGAGCGATGTATAACAGGCTATCAATGGAAGTTCAGATGTATTCTGAAGATGGAGCTAATATAATGATAAAAAATGGCTGGCTGGAACAGCCTCCAATGGCATCCGATCGAGATGAATTAATAAGGAGAAAAAATCATTTATAAATCGATTCAAAGTCCGTATGTATATATCCATACGGCCTTTCTTTTATGTATCTTCCCCCCGATAGCTAGTGAAAAGTTTCCAGCTTCTATATGGACTGATATTAAGATGCTTGGGACCAAAGTATATGGACCCGGGCATTTTTTTGTGCTTTACTTTTCCAAACTGCTTGCAAGGGTCTGTTCAAGGAATGTACCAATATATCGAACTTACTTCAGACGATAATACAATCGCTGCTGTATTTTGTTTGTCGTAAATACAAGAGGGGAACTTCTATTATGTAGTTTGTAATGGAAGGGGTTCATGCTATATGATTGCAAACAAAACAAAGGCAAAAAACGTGATCCTTCCGATCCTTTTGGTTGCTGCAGGTTTAGGAACATCGATTGCTTTTCTTTACTTATTTGCCGAGCTGGCGGAAGAATTGCTGGAATCCGAGGTTAAAAAATTCGATGAAAGCATTATTCAATTCCTTTATCATATAGAAAATAATGTGTTAGATATGATCTTGTTTATCTTCACCGAGTTGGGTTCCGTCTGGTTCCTGACCATTTTTTCGATCATGATCATTTCATTCCTATGGTTTAAAAAGAGAGACAAATGGAGCATCCTCTTTTTCATTATCGGCATAGGCGGGGGAGGCCTCCTGACCAAACTTTTGAAATACTATTATAGAAGGGAACGACCTTCAATCGATGAAACCATTGACGCGATCGGCTACAGCTTTCCGAGCGGCCACGCAATGGGGTCTTTAATTTTTTACGGATTTCTGAGTTACTTACTGTTTCGTTCCAGCCTTCGAAAAAGAATCAAGTGGGTCGCGCTGTACATATGTGGTGTGCTGATTATGTTCATCGGGATCAGCAGGATTTATCTGGGAGCCCATTATCCAAGCGACGTCATCGCCGGCTATCTGGCAGGAAGCATCTGGCTCATCCTCTGTATTCTTGCGTTGGAATATGTAAAGTGGAGGAGTACTTCACAAAGAAAACCGATGAAGGCATTTAAGAAGTTTATTGGGAAGCAGTTGAGCAGCAGGGTTTAGGTGCCTATTTAGGGAATTGCAGGTACATGAGCAAGAACTTATTCGAAGTAGTTGCACCTTCAGACAAGATGGCAGGGCAGAAGCAAAAAGCTGTCAGAAATCAGGGTGACTTCGGACAAAACTGGGGTATAAACGCAAGATTTTGCCCGAAGTAGTGGCAGGTTCGGACAAAATTGAAGGCAACCAAGGAAAAGTTGTCCGAAGTAAGGGTAAGTTCGGACAAAAATGAAGGTAATCAAGCAAAAGTTGTCTGAAGTAAGGGTAAGTTCGGACAAAAATGAAGGTAATCAAGCAAAAGTTGTCTGAAGTAAGGGTAAGTTCGGACAAAATTATCGTGCAAGGACAGGAAGTTGTCCGAAGTGGGTGCATCTTAAGACAAGATTGAAGGGCAGAAGCGAAAAGCTGTCAGAAATCGAGGTGACTTCGGACAAAATTACGGTATAAACGAAAGATTTTGTCCGAAGTAGTGGCAGGTTCAGACAAAATTGAAGGCAATCAAGCAAAAGTTGTCTGAAGTAAGGGTAAGTTCAGACAAAATTACCGTACCAGGACAGGAAGTTGTCCGAAGAAGGTGCACCTTCAGACAAGATGGAAGGGCAGAAGCGAAAAGCTGTCAGAAATCGGGGTGACTTCGGACAAAATAGCGGTATAAACGCAAGATTTTGTCCGAAGTAGTGGCAGGTTCGGACAAAATTAAAGGCATTCAAGCAAAAGTTGTCCGAAGTAAGGGTAAGTTCGGACAAAATTACCGTGCCAGGATAGGAAGTTGTCCGAAGAGGGTGCATCTTCAGACAAGATGGAAGGGCAGAAGCGAAAAGCTGTCAGAAATCGAGGTAACTTCGAACAAAATTACGGTATAAACGAAAGATTTTGTCCGAAGTAGTGGTAGGTTCGGACAAAATTGAAGGCAACCAAGCAAGAGTTGTCCGAAGTAAGGGTAAATTCGGACAAAATTACCGTGCCAGGATAAGAAGTTGTCCGAAGAAGGTGCATCTTCAGACAAGATTTAAGGACAGAAGCGAAAAGCTGTCAGAAATCAGGGTAAGTTCAGACAAAATTGCGGTATAAACGCAAGATTTTGTCCGAAGTAGTGGCAGGTTCGGACAAAATTGAAGGCAATCAAGGAAAAGTTGTCCGAAGTAGTGGTAGGTTCGGACAAAATTGAAGGCAATCAAGCAAAAGTTGTCCGAAGTAAGGGTGAGTTCAGACAAAATTGAAGGCAATCAAGCAAAAGTTGTCCGAAGTAGGGTAAGTTCGGACAAAATTACTGGCCCAGGACAGGAAGTTGTCCGAAGCAAGAGTACGGAAAAAGCAGAAGAGGGTTCGAATCTATTTAATTCTCCTTGTCCCAAATCATACTATAATATATACGAACATACATTCCGCTGATATACTTATCTATGTACAGCAAATGCGGGGTGGGAGCACCCATTCCTCACTTTCTTAGGAAAGGGGATCCGCTGAAGGTTACGGACGAAGCAATGGACATAATGATTAATTTTGCTACTTTAGTCATTGCCGTCGGCGCATTAGGTACTTCTTCAAATAAAAAAATGATCTACCCTGCAATCCACAATGTTTGAGTAGACCATTTCTTATCCATATTTGGCTGCTGCACGCCAAGCAGCTTGCTATACATTAAGTCTCCGGTAGCAGCCGGATGCTCTGTTACATTAATTGTACAGAATTTCAATCCTAAATCTAAATGGTTTTCTTTTACCTCTCAATAAAGAAGGTAACCACCACAAACAGGATAAACGCAATCAGCAGCAATGATCCGCCTACGATGAATAGGACCATCACCAATGTATCACCGAGGTTGAATGGGTTGATATTGTACATCCACATTCCAATCGTTAGCCCAAGAGAACCGATCATCCCGGTGATAGAATGAATGGCTACTAGTTTTTTAGATTTGATTTGATAGTTTTTGTAAAAAATTCCCCAGGCGAATACGGATAGCCAGCCGACTAACAGGATGTGGGCGTGGATCGGGCGCATGGCATAGTCGCCGGCACCCGCCATATGTGAGCCCATGAATGTTCCGATGAGTCCGAAAATCGCTGCAAATCGTATAAGCCGAATACTCCAAGTTTGTTCCATTTTTTTATTCCTCCGTCTGTTTTTCTTTAGGGAGCTTTATCGTAAAAGTCGTGCCTTTTTGAATCTCGCTCTCCACTTCAATTTTTCCATTGTGTAATTCAATGATATGTTTAACAATCGACAGGCCCAACCCGGTTCCGTCTTTCTTTCGCGCCGCATCGACACGGTAAAAGCGTTCGAAGATTTTTGAAGCTTGCTCCTTGTTCATGCCGATTCCGGTGTCCTTGAAGGTGACCGTGGCAGAATCGTCGTTTCCGAAAATTTGAATAAAAATACTGCCGCCAGTTTGATTGTATTTAATAGCATTCGTAAGCAGGTTGTCCCAGACCGTCATTAAAAGTTCCGGGTCAGCGAGAATCGGGGCCGGGGGAAGAAGATAGGAGATTTCAATCTCCTTTTCCTCTAGCCGCCATTGATGCCTTCTGACCGTATCCTTGATTTGTGTGTCAATCCTTGTGACGCCCAGCTTCATGGGATATGATTTTTGGTCCAGTGAGGTAAGAAGCAGGAGCTGCTTCGTTAAATTGGACAGCCGTTTCGATTCCTGGTCAATGATATCGACATACTCGAGGTGCTCCTCATCGAGCGCCTGGGTTTTTAACAGCTCTGCATATCCCTGGATATTCATCAATGGTGACTGAAAATCATGCGATACATTATTGATGAAGGATTTCCGCGCTTCATCATTATGCTGCAATTGAACCTGCATTCTGCTGAAGCTTTCGGCAAGCTGGCCGATTTCATCGCTTCGGTAGATATTCAATGGGTAGTTAAAGTTTTCCCTGGTGATTTCCCTGGTGGCTTCTGTGAGCTTGGTGATCGGCTGGATCAGGTGTTTGGCAAACCAAATGACACCGCTGATACTGACGATTGAAACCGCGACGAAAAACCAGGCGAAAATAACATGGACGTCGGAAAATAACAATTTGTTATTTGGTCTCAGGTACAAGCCATAGTCCTCCTCTCCAATCGTAAAGGGGACCCCAACGGTATTATCCAGTTGATTGGAAAAATGGCTCATCATCATCCATGGAGAGTTTGAATTGTCCATTCCATGGTAGATTTCCTTATTTTCAACCACATTTACTGCCTCATCTGGCAGGTTCTTTTTCGAAAAAGGTTCTCCAAAGAAGAACTCCTCGCCTGATGCACTTAGCACATAAAGTTGGTACCCCAGTTTGCTGATCGAATCGAGATAAGCCGTAAAACTTAAATGGGTTGTTGAGTGCATTTGCTCAAGACTTGATGCGACCTCTTCGGCAACCCTTACGTTCTGTGAGTCAATCCTTTCTCTGGTTGAGGTCATATAGACCCAATTGGCCAGTATGAAGGCGATCACGATACTGATCCCTAGGATGAGAAGGGTTGCGATGATGAATTTCCGGTACAAAGTTTTCATTTCAATTCCTCGAGTCTGTAACCAATTCCACGGATGGTCTGGATTTCAACTGTAGCTTGATGCTTTTTCAGCCGTTCCCGAATCCGGTTGATATGGGTGTTCAGCGTTTGCTCACTGCCCTCATAGTCAGCTCCCCAGGCCTGTTCAATCAATGACGCGCGGGGAGTGGTTTTATTGATCCGTGAGGCGAGGATGCTCAACAGCTCGAACTCCTTCAGAGGAAAAAGAATCGTTTCTTGATTGATTTCCACTTCAAAGCTGTTGCGGTCAATTTTCATATTCCCAGCCTGGATAAGCGAATCGATGACCCTCTGCATCCTCCGGAGGACAACGGCCACTCTGAATAAAAGCTCCTTTACTTCGAAAGGTTTAACAATATAGTCCTCGCCGCCCGACAGGAATCCTTCTTCTTTATCGCTTAACTGGCCTTTTGCAGTAAGGAGGATGACAGGAATTTCCCAGTCATCAGTCAGGATTTTTGTCAGCTCGAACCCGTTCATCCCTGGCATCATCACATCAACAATCGCCAGGTCCACATTTTGTTTTTCAAGCAGGGATAAAGCTTCCTCAGCATCATTGGCTTTGAAAACCTGATATCCTTCCTGGGTTAAATGGATGGTCACGAGTCTTTGGATATTCAGATCATCATCGACAACCAAAATTCTCATTTTTTCAAGCCTCCTAAAAAGGGAATAAGAGAGGAGGCCCTCTCCATTCCTTAATGAATCTCCGGACTGTTTTGCTTGTCTTTTTCAAAGAAAAGAATCAAGGCCGGCAGCAGCATGCCGCGGACAAGGAAGGTGTCGATCAGGATCCCGATCGCTACCATGAATCCGAAAATGAACAGGTCGGCGATTGGCATCGTCGTCAGGGCTGCAAATGTTGCCGCCAAAATAATCCCTGCGGATGAAATAACACCGCCTGTATTTCGAATCGCGATTTCCAGTGCTTCCTTCACTTTATGGTTTTGACATTCCTCAATAAAGCGGGACGCTAAAATTATATTATAATCGATTCCGAGTGCGACGAGGAAAATGAATGCATAGACCGGCACACGGGTGCTGATGGCATCATACCCAAACAGCACGTCGATCAGGAATATTCCGAGACCTAAAGCGGATACGTAGGAAAGCAGGATTGTTCCCATCATATAGATTGGCATCTTCAAGCGTCGAGTCAGAACAACGAGCAATCCAAGAATAAGTGCCGTTTCCAGCAGTACGATTTTGATAATGTCGCCATTATTGTATTCACGCTCATCTACCAGCTTAGGTGTGACTCCGCTATAGTAAGCCTCAGCATCCAAACCTAAATCGTCAAGAATTTCTGGTGTTTTTTCCTGCAAATCCTCTATATAATCCATCGCCTCTACCGAGTATGGATTCATGGCGAGGGCGATGCTGAACTTGGCAGCTTCATTGTTTTCCGTTATTCCCGAAAAGCGGACAGATGCGATTTCCTCATCATCCTTCAGCTTCTCGGTGATTTCGATAGCATCTTCTTCAGTTAACGAGTTATCAGCTGCTATCAAAAGTGTAGTAGGAGCTAGCTCACCTTTGTCATATCTCTGTTCCACTATTTCATAGCCAACTCGTGAAGGCAAATCTTCTGGGAAGCTTTTCACCATATCGAATTCATATTCCAGATTGAATACGTTCAGAGCTGAAACAAACAGGAAAATCGCGACCAGACCGCCGGAAAGCCCGGGTTTGTTGACAACGAATCTGGCAATCGGTCCCCAAACACCATGCTTGACCTCTGTTTCAACACCATACTTAGGCACCTTCGGCCAGAAAGCCTTTCGTCCGAATAAAGTGAATAATGCAGGCACCAGTGTCACCGAAGCGAGCATGATGAAGAACATAGCTGTTCCGAAAATCGGGGCAAAGTTTTGATAATCGCGGAAATCTGCAAACAGCAGCACAAGCATCGCTGCCAATACCGTTCCTCCTGCAAAAAAGACCGGTTCACCTGTCGCACGCATTGCATGCTTCATGGCATCAAATTTATTCTCATAATGGTTCAGTTCTTCGCGGAAACGCGAGAATACAAATAAAGAATAATCAATAACGGCCGCGAAAAGCAGGATACTCATAATTGAGGTTGTCTGGTTATTGATTTCCAGTCCGCCTGCCCCCAAAAGGGCCACACTCTGGTTCACGACCTGATAGACAATGGCCGTCGCCAATAATGGAATGATCGCCAACAATGGCGAGCGATAGATCACAATCAGCAGGACAAGGATGATGCCGACCGTTGCTAGTAACAGCACGAAATCTGCCCGCTCAAAAAGCTTAATTGTATCACCAGAAATCCCGGCAGGACCTGTTATATAGAAAGCTGTACTTTCTAGCTTGTCAGCAATACCTGTGCCAATTTCCGTTGCCTTATCATTGATTTCAGCATACTCGTCATTGCCTAACCCTTGTTCAAGTTCCATCGGGACAATCATCGTTGTTTGGTCCTCGGAGATAAACCCACTTAGCGCCTGCGGCGGAAGGGAACGTATTTCTACGATGTTTCTTATTCCTTCGATATTTTCTGAAATGATTCCATCAAGAATTTGATTCACTTCATCAAGATTAATGTCCCCGTTGTCGTTATGGAAAACAAGAATACCTGGAGTTCCCTGTTCCTTCGGGAAAAATTCCTCCGTTTTTTGCTGTGCGATGATAGACTTTGCTTCATCCGGCAGCGATTGAAAGTTGTTTATTTTGTAATCGCCAAGCTGCGGACCTGCGCTTAAACCAAGCATCAGCACCAGCCAGGCAATAATGGTAATCCACATCCCGCGTTTCGTTGAAACCCAGTCTGTGATGGAATAAAGCATTTTCTTCATGAATATGGCCCCCTATGTTCTTTACTGAAATGAGTCGAACTTCAGCACTCTTTCCTGAGAAATCAAAATTACAGAAGGAGCCCTGAACAATGAACATCATAACCGATGAAAATAAACACAACCTCAACTTTCAGTTACAAATTACGGGGTTAGGAAAATAAAGGAATCTATCTGCCTGGAATAGAATGAATAAGGAGGGACGTAAGCAGGAGCGAGGGCCAATCGCTTATAGCAAAAATACGGTTTGGATGTTTGGAAGTTCAGGAGAGGATAAGTTTTTAGAAAACTAATCTCCTCTTTTGTTGGAGCACCTATGATGATCATGTCTGTAACAGGGGGGGGCGCTCTCTGAAACTATAGTGCATTTCAAAGATTTGGAGGGAAATGAAATGATGCACGATACTAAAAATGAATTACCTACTGGATTCGAGATGGAAGTAAATGCACCCTATTCATTAAATTACTTAATAATGATCCATAACATTTATCTAAACAGCAAAAATACAGAAGGAGAAAGACCGTTATTTCCTTATGTGAATAGTTCAAGGTGGGGACTTTTAGAGGGAGAATTCGAAGAAACTTATACTGAAATCTGGAAGGTGGCTGTCGATAAGAATTCCCAGGAACATATGTATGATCACAATGGAGTATTTCATCTGGACAATGAATTATATCAAAAGTTGTTTTATAAAAATGAAGCAGGTGCATTCGGATACTCAGAAAGTGTGAAGTTCTTTTTAGCCTGGTGGAGCGGGATTCATGGAAAGATCGCCATTGAAGGCGTGTTTGAGCATGATAGATTGGATAAGGTTTATAGGGAGTTATCTGAATCTATAAAGATCAATAAACGATTAAGAATTCATTTGATCTATGATAACCCCGTCTTAACTGGAAGTAGTGAACGTTCGTGGTATGCAGTAGTGCCTATAGAAGATGTTTTTATACATAAAAGACGACCAGAGTTACTATCAAATCTATTAAATAGTTGTAAAGGTATATGATAGCTAAACCATTACTAAACTTTTAAAGTTGATTCTGTTTTGATGTTTCTAAGGCAAAGTATCCAAGTGAAGATAAGGAGTGAAATATATGAATTCTATTAGTCGTTGGGTAATCGCAGTTATTCTATTTTTATTTGCAGCATTATTATTTAACAAAGGGTTAGATTTAAGGTCTCTTGGAACAAATGTGGATGGCGATGGTATTGGAGTATATTTTTTTGCCTTGGAGATAAATGACAGAGTACCAGAGGAAAGTATCCCATCATATGCAAATGGATTTCTAATATCGAGCTTTGTAGTCTTTATTATTTCTATTTTATTTGCTTGGATGAATTTAAAAATTAGGAATAAACAATGATGAAATGATTCCTTATCCCAACGTGGGAGTTAATTTTAATCAATTTAGAGAAAAAGCGTTAACCTTTTGATAAAAATGAAACATTTACTGAAATAAAACGTAGTTAATTTAAAGGTGGGATGTTCATGAAAAGGATAGTATATATGTTACTTTTATTAATTCCAATGATTATAATGGGTTGCAGTCAAAATGACGAAAAGTTTGATCATACGGCACTTAAAAAAGAATTAAAAGAAGAAGGGATCGCCCCAAAGCTTCCGACGAAATTTCCAGTGACCATAGTAAGTTACGAACGAGTTTCCCCTCCTCACGAAACAAATATTAACGAGGTGATCTTCAAAGGGGAAGAGGGAGGAATGCAGTTTTCATTGACTATTCAACCACCGCCAGTGGAATACCATTTCGAGGGATACGAAGTGACCGTTAACGGTAACGACGGTTTCTTTAAAGAAGGACCTGGAGCTTCGATTCATTGGACGGAAGGCGATTATCATTACATCTTGACATCCTATTCAGAAGAAAACGGAACCAAGGAAATAATGGTTGAAACAGCCGAGTCCTTTCGATAAAAAAGCATCCTTGGTCAATAACCTGGTGCTGAGATGATTAACGGCCTTTCTTTTTGAACTCCTTATTGAAAAAAATGCCGTAACGCTTTATTTGGGAAGAGACAGTAACTTTAAATTTTAAATGCAAGAAACCTTATAAACAATGAAGGGGGAAACGATGAGAAAAATACAATTTGGTATTGCACTTATTGTAATAATAGTGGCGTCCGCTTTTTTATTTAGTAAAAAGAATAATTCTTTTTCAACACCGGAAGAAGCATTAAGTAATGTTAAAAATCCCACACTTGATGTTTTGGAAATCATTGATACCAAGCTTTACGATCGTGTTGCGTATGTTTTTTACTATTCAGAAGCAGGTGAAATTCCTAAGAACTACTTAGCCGCAGCAAAGATAAAAAAGAATAAACAGGGCTGGCGTTTTGATGAAATAATTGGTGTTGGAAATATTGATCAAAGTAATGCGGGAATGATCTCAGGCAAGGATGATTACATAGTCGGACTTGCCGCAAAAGAAGTAGATAAAGTGCATTTTGGAAGTCTTGAGGCTAAATTGATCACGATGGATAAGAAAGATATGAAAGCATTTTTATTTCACGGTGTAGAACCTGATTTAATGAATCAAGCTGATTTCAACTATTTTGATAAAGAGGGCAACGAATTACCTTATTAAGAAATAACGGGAGCGTTTTTCCAGGAGGATAAACGCTCTTTTTATAAAATTCTGCGACCTGTATCCTCTAATTTGGCTGGCAGAGAGTTAAAATCTATTCATACTAATTGAAAATAGGGGTTCTTCCCTTTAAAAAGTGCTGTCGAAAGCGATCTGGTTCAACTTGCTCTTTTTAATTGGAAAATGGTAGTAAATCTTGTAATTGTGCTATAAACATATTAGATAACTTCAAAGGGGCCTATAAAAGGTGATTTCGATAAAAGATGGAAAAATTACCGTAAGCAAACGAAATGCTTTACTAATGTTATTTGTCATACTGCTTCTTTATTTTGCATGGAATTACCAAGATATTAGATTATGGTTTCATTCAGTGACTTTAGAAGGTGAGAAATATACAAGTGTACAACTGATAAGTGATGATTTGAATTTCGTTTATCAAGGTAAATATAAGATAGATGATGTTGGAGAATGGACCATTGATAAAGACTTCATTAATGATTTATTAGAAGATGATCGAAGAACGCTGCTAAGATTTTCTCACTCAAGCGGGAATAAACTATTGCAAATTAGTTTTACAGATGCCTATACCATAAGTGGTATTAATTTAAGTTATAAGGAAGTATTAACCCGCGAAGCTGTTAGCATATTGTATTTTCTATCCCAGAGAGAATTGATGGAAGATATAAAAGCAGTGCAATTTTTCTATCATCCAAACTTTGGCCCTTTAGCTATGGTGGGGGGCGAGAACATTATTATTCCGTTGGATGAGTTTGAGAAAGAGTTGCAAGAAAATAAAGGAAATTCTATTGAGGAAACCTTAACGAAAATACAATTGAGTTTTTACTAATTAATCTAAGAGTACCATGCTGGACAAACGGGAAGGATTTCAGTAATTCAGCAATAGTCGTGAAAAAGTGCACTTAAACATAACGTGCGTTGATTCAGAAAGAATTAACCGCCTTTTTTTGATTTCATTGAGCTAATCCAGCAGGATTGTTGAAAAAAAAGGAACTTGTTGGGGGAGTTAATATTATGAGTACCTTTGTTTTTATGGTGAGACACGGTGAATCGCCAAAAGAAGGAAATGAAAGAACAAGAGAGTTAACCGAAAAAGGATATTTAGATGCTCAGAGAGTGACTGACATACTGAAAAATGAAGAAATTGATGTAGTTGCTTCAAGTCCATACATACGATCAATTTTAACTGTTGAAAGTTTAGCTCAACAAATAGGAGAAGAAGTGTTAGTGTTTGAAGATTTAAAAGAGAGGAAATTTTCTTCTGATGGCAATCGTCTTTCTGATAAAGAGTTGGGTCCGCTTTTGGAAAAGTCATTTTCTGAATCAAATTTCTCTTTAGAGGGAGGAGAATCAAATGCCGATTGTCAAAAAAGAGCTATCAAAGTCTTAACAGAACTTTTAGAAACTTATAGAGATAAGAAAATACTGATAGGTACTCACGGAGCTGTTATGACCTTGATGATGGGATATTTCGATACCTCTTATGACTTAAACTTTTTACATAGCACATCAAAGCCTGATATTTATAGAATGGAATTTAATGAAAAGGAATTAGTGAAGGTTCAAAGACTATGGGTATAAATAATGGTGATAATCATTAAAATTACTTTTTCTTCTAAAACTGACGGGTTTCGTTAATACAGTGAGGTTGAACCGCCCTTTTTGTTAAACTCCTTATTGAAACATACAGTCCAGTAATGCTTAAGAAGGAAAATTATTACATAGTGTAGAAAAGGTAATGTATCGGAAAAGAAAGAGGATGTGATTGTTATTAAAGCAGTAATTTTTGACTTTGATGGTACGCTTGCTGATACGTTACCGGTGTGTTTCCTGGCATTTGAATCTGTCTTTAAGAAATTTGATAATCGTGATGTTACATCGGAAGAAATTAAGGCAATGTTCGGACCCTCAGAAACCGGCATTATCCGCGAAAACCTTAAGAATAATAATTATAATGAAGCCATTGAGTTGTATTATGAAATATATAGCGAACGACATAAAAATGTTGTTCAGAATAATGAGGATATTAACACTTTACTTAGACTGCTAAGAACAAATGGGTATAAACTTGGGATAGTGACCGGAAAAGCAAGAAGAAGTCTCGACATATCTTTAGATTGTCTGGGGTTAAACAACTTTTTTGATGTAATCATTACGGGTGATGACGTAGAATTTCCAAAACCTCACCCAGAAGGAATCTATAAGGCATTGGAAGATCTAGGCGTTTTACCCAGTGAGGCTGTTTTCCTGGGAGATAGCGACGCTGATATTATGGCTGGTAAAAAAGCGAATGTACTTACAGTGGGAGTACATTGGCTGCCAAATTATCAGACAATCGATTTCAATGTCCAACCAGATGAAGTTTATAGGAGTATCAATGATTTCATATCTTCCTTTTCCGTAAAAAAGGTAAAGTGAGTTTAAAGTTTGACTAGCTGCCAAATCAGGCGGCTTTTTTCTTATTTGCACGAAAGGTGCAGTCATGTTGAAGAAGGATTTCCCATTATCCACAGCGTAATTGATTAGTATATGCAAGGACCTGAATCGTTGCAAAGCAATAAGCACTATTTATATTTAAGCCGGTTAACAGCATTACTTTCAGATCCTAGATTATGTAACTCTGTCCAAACAAATTACATAGCAAAGTAGAGAGGAAATGGGTTGTTTTTTATAATAGAAGTGAAAAAGGCTGATATTAATCATTAAAACGGAATTAATAAGTTTTGTTCAGAAGGTTATAACTCAATGAATCTTACATTTATTGAATTAAAAGGGATTAGAACTTTTCGAGGGGAGTTACCATGGGTTTTTTCAAAATAATTAGAGAATTTATTGATAGTCAATATAAAACGCCAAGAGGAATTATAGGTGCATATATTGGTGAAAAGATGGTAAGGCAGCACAAGACTGAAACAAATTGGTCATTAGAGCTAATGAATATTCAAAAAGGGGATAGGCTTTTAGAGTTAGGGTGTGGGGCAGGATATGCAATTAAATTAATTTTTGAAAGGAATTTAGCTGAAGAAATAGTCGGTTTGGACATTTCTCCCACAATTATTCGATCAGCAAGAATTAGAAACAAAAAGGCAATAAACGAGAAGAGAGTAAAACTAGTAGAAGCGAATTTTAATAAGTTGCCCTTTCATAATGAAAATTTTAATACGGTCTTTAGTATCCAGACTATTTATTTCTGGACTGATATAGCTACGACCTTATCAGAAATATTTAGGGTTCTAAAGCCAAAAGGAATTGTAATCCTCACTTTTTCTGACGGGAAAGAAGACAAAACCTGGGAAGGCATGAGAGGTATTACAGAAAATCAAGTAATTCCGTATATGGAGAAGGCAGGATTTAGGGACATATCTTTTGTCAGAGGTCCAGATTCAAGAGGGTATCATACCGTTGCAGTTAAGGGAATTAAGAATTAACTTAAACCTTTCATACTTTTTTGTTCCAATAAAAGGTGCGTTCAACCATGAGGATTGAGGCACCTTTTTGATTCATTCCTTATTTAACTAATAGGCAAGTTAGTATAAAAATGGTTTAATGAAATAGCACCCAAATATTTATAAAAGTGTTAAAATAATGTAAATTCGCAATTTAATAAGGGGCATTATTATGACTATTAGTTTTAATGAGTTTTATAGGGAAGAATTAACGATTAATGAGATTCAAAGTGCCATGGAAAATGGGTTCATAACTTCAAAAGGATTAGTAATGTACTATTTGTATCGGATTGCGAAATATGACCAGGACGGACCAATAATCAATTCCGTTCTTGAAATAAATCCTGACGCTATCTTTTTAGCCGAAGCCCTTGATCACGAAAGAAACACTAAGGGTGTTAGAGGACCGTTGCATGGAATTCCTGTCCTATTAAAAGATAATATTCAAACTTCGGATTCTATGCATACAAGTGCAGGTAGCATTGCATTGGAGCAGTATATAGCGGAAAAAGATGCGTTCCTTGTTGAAAAGCTCCGTGAAGCAGGTGCGGTTATTTTAGGTAAGACGAATATGACTGAATTAGCTAATGCAATGTCTTCAACAATGTGGGCTGGGTATTGCTCGAGAGGAGGGCAAGTATTAAACCCTTATGGAGACCCTGACCTATTTGTGGGCGGGTCTAGTTCTGGTTCTGCTGTGGCAGTTGCTGCCAATTTTACGGTTTTATCCGTTGGTACAGAAACAGATGCTTCAATTCTTAGTCCTGCTATACAAAATTCAGTGGTGGGAATCAAACCAACCGTAGGTTTAATTAGCAGAAGCGGTATTATTCCTTTTACATATTCTCATGATACTGCTGGGCCAATGGCAAGGAATGTTACGGATGCAGCCCTTTTGCTCGGGGTTCTGGCTGGTATAGATAAGGAAGATGCTGCGACCTTTAAAAGTGAAGGAAGGATAGAGCAGGACTATTCTTTATTCCTTGATTCCGAGGGCCTAAAAGGAGCCAGGATCGGCATAGTTAAAAATCCATCTAATGACTTTCTAACTTCGGATGAGTATGATGAGGCCTTGTTTCAAAAAGCTATACAAGTTATTAAAAATCAGGGAGCCATTATAGAAGAGATAGAAATACCTTCCTTTCATAGGGAATGGAAGTGGGGAGTAAATCTCTACGAACTGAAACACAGTTTAGATAATTTTCTTTCACAACTCCCAACAAACTTACCTATTCATTCAATTAAAGATTTAATTCAATATAATCAAAACAACAAGGAAAAAGCATTAAAATATGGCCAGGATAAATTGGAACAAAGAGTCTCTTTTCCAAATACATTAAGGAATCCCGATTATATATTAAACAAATTGGAAGACCTGTATTTTTCCCAGGATCAAGGTATCGACCTTGCTTTGGAAAAATACAATCTAGATTCAATTCTTTTCCCCTCATATATAGGTTCAACAATTAGTGCGAAAGCAGGATATCCATCCATTGCCATACCTGCTGGATATAAGCAAAACGGCCGGCCTTTTGGAATTACCTTTGCAGGAACAGCTTACAGTGAAGGGAAATTAATTAAATTGGCATATGCCTTTGAACAGGCCACTAACCTTCGAAAAAAACCGAACTTTGGAACAGAATGATTGAATACAACTTGAAAGTATGAAAGGTAAAATTTGTGAAGAATCGTATCTAGACTAAAGGGTTCGTTGAATCGGGAAGGGTAGTGTAGAATTCAATGTTTTTTATAGGAAAATCCCTGCTTTACTTCAAGATTGTTGATAGCAATGTCTCCGTAAAAAAATCATTAAAGGAGATAAAAATAAATGATCACAAGTAAAAAACAATCACCTTATTTCTCTGTAGAAAAACTAGCAGATGGTGTATATGCTGCCATTGCAAAAAAAGGCGAAGGGGCGATGGGAAACTCTGGATTTATTGATATTGGCAAAGAAATTGTCATTTTTGATACCTTTACAACTCCAGGCGCTGCTAAAGAATTAAGGCGATTAGCGGAAGAAATCACACAAAAAAAAATTAAATATGTTTTTAACAGCCATTACCACGGAGATCACACTTTTGGAAATCAAATTTTTGAAGATGTAACCATTATTTCAACTACTAAAACAAGGGAGTTACATAGGGATAAAAATGTTATCACCAATCCGAATAAAGAAATGAAGGAAATGAGAAATTACTTGGATCAGTTGGAGGAAAGATTAGAGGCAGAGCGTATTACGATTTTACAAGTAAGCCTAGAAAATCAAATAAAGGAAATGAAAAAGGTCCTCGATTCAATTCCTGAGCTTCGTATTGTGCTTCCTAATCTGACTTTTGAAAATAGACTTATTCTTCATGGTGAAACTAGAAGCGTAGAGTTTTATTGTTTTGGCGGGGGGCATACTCCGAGTGATGCTTTTTTATATTTGCCTAAAGAGAAAATTGCATTTATGGGTGATATCGTATTAGAGAACCTTCATCCTCCTATTTACAATTCTCAAGAATTTATTGACAACTTAATAAAACTCTCTAAGTTGGATATTCAAAGAATCGTTCCAGGTCACGGTAACTTAGTAACAAATAGTCAAATAGATGTAATGTTAAACTATTTACATCACCTTACTGATAGGGTAAGTCGTGCTTTGGAAAGAAGACTACAAATGGAACAAATTTTAGCTTTAGAAACACCTGAAGAATATTCCACTTGGACAGGTCTCGATGGATATAAGAGAAATTTAAGAACGGTATATAATGAACTCAAAGAAAAAAATCATGTCTAATATTGTGAGGAATGCACTTACACTTTGCGTTGATTAAGTCCAGATTAACGCCCCTTTTTTGGAGGCTAGTTCATCAAAAGGAGATATTAATGTCACTTTGGAATTAATATAGCACTAATTACTTTTTATGGGGGAGTTGTGATAATGAGTTTAGTTGTCAATAAGGGATTAGCAGAGAGGTTGGAGATTTCAGAAATCGATACTTTAACCTCTAGGTTAACAGAAATGCAAAAAAAAGCTGGGAACCCAATGAAGGTTGAAATCCAAAAGTTTGGCAATGCAACGGCATTCTCGGTAAAGAACATACCTGGTCCATCCTTCAACACGGTTAAGGGGCTAAAAGAAGGTGATGAAAAGCAAATAGATAAGATAATTGATTTTTACAAACAAAAAGAGATTCCTGTTCGATTTGAACTAACTCCAGCACATACTTCTCCAGAATTATTAACCCACCTCAGTGAAACTGGTTTTTATCAAAATGATTTTCATACAACTCTATTTGCTCCACTCTCTATTGTAGAAACAAGCTATGAACAAAAAATTGATATCCGTAAGTTAAAACGTAACGAATTTGATACTTTTGCAGATATCTACACGAAAGGTTTCGAAATGCCAACGTTCTTAAAAAGTGGAATAGCACAAAATAATGAAATACTTTATAACATAAAAAATTGGACATTTTATCTAGCAAGTTATGAAAACGAACCTGCTGGAATTGGAGTTTTGTTCATAAAAGACAGCATAGCTACTTTAGCTGCAGCGGCCACATTACCGACTTTTAGAAATAAAGGTATACAAAGTGCAGTAATAAAGCATCGTATCTACCAAGCAATTCTACAAAACTGTGATTTAATTGTTGGACAAGCAAAATTTGGTTCCATCAGTCAAAATAATATGGAAAGAGCGGGATTGAGTATAGCTTATACAAAGGCAATATGGGTTGAAAAGTAAGTACATTATTTAACTAAAGAGTACGTTGATCCATTAAGGGTTAACGTACTTTACAGTTGAGTTTCTTTTTGAATAAACTATGCCGATTAAAAGGAAGTGTCCAACATATTGAACTGAAAGGAAATAATTTGATGAAGGAGATAAGTCGATGAATTATATAAAAGAGATGAGAAGGTATATAGGCCACGATACTCTGTTGACAGTTGGGTGCGGGATTATAATAGAAGAAAACGATCAAATATTATTGCAACATCGAACGGATGAAGACAATTGGTGTATTCCTGGAGGGCTTATGGAAATTGGAGAAACTTTTGAAGAGACCGCCAAGAGAGAGGCTTTTGAAGAAACAGCATTACGAGTTACGGATTTAGAGTTGTTTGGAATCTATTCAGGAGAAAAGTGTTTTGTTCAATATCCTAATGGAGATAAAGTCTTTAGTGTTCAAATCATTTTCAAAGCTACACATTATAAAGGAGAATTAAAACAAAAGGATATTGAAAGTAGGGAACATCGATTTTTCAGGAAGACAGAACTTCCTTATAACTTAAACCCACGTCAAAAAACTTTTATTAATGATTGGGTAGAAGGGAGAAGAAACCCGATTATAAAATAATAGTTTGACTTCTACTATTTCAATAACGGGGCCAGAAATTACAATCCCTAATTTTTAGGGCATTTTTCTTTTTTGGCTAATGAAGCAGCTTAGTGAAATAAGAAAAATTAATAATATTTTTGGTTTCGAGAGGTATTACTATTTTTATTCAGAATTAACTGGCAAGTATAAAATACAAGAAATTTTCAATTTACAGGGGATGAATACTCTTGAGAAGTGAAAAGGATATGATTGATTTAATATTAAGGGTAGCAGAAGAGGATGAACGAATCCGAGCAGTATATATGAACGGTTCCAGAACTAACCCAAATGTTCCAAAAGATATTTTTCAAGATTACGATATTGTTTATGTAGTGATGGAAATAGCATCTTTTATAGAAGACGAAGATTGGATTAAAATTTTTGGGGATCTATTGATGCTTCAAGAACCTGACAAAATGGATAAACAAATTGGTTTGGACAGGGATCTTGAACGTTCATATGGATATTTAATGCTTTTTACTGACGGGAATCGAATTGACCTTCATATAGAAACAAAAGATTCTATGATTAATGGTTATGTCAGTGATAAACTTACTGTTCCATTATTAGATAAAGATAACATTTTACCAATCATTCCTCCGCCTTCGGATATTGATTATCAAGTGAAAAAGCCATCAGAACCAATGTTTGCGAGTTGCACTAATGATTTTTGGTGGTGTTTACAAAATGTTGCAAAAGGAATTTGGCGAGACGAATTACCATACGCAAAATCAATGTTTGAATATACCACCAGAGCATCACTTGATGAAATGGTATCATGGTGGATTGGAACGAAATATAACTTCCAAGTCTCAACAGGTAAGATGGGCAAATATTTTAAAAACTATCTTCCAGAACCATATTGGGAATTGTATATAAATACTCATTCCGATTATAACTATGAAAATTTTTGGGACTCCATATTTGTTACATGTGAGTTATTTAGAACTTTAGCAAAGGATGTATCAGATAATCTATTATTCACATATCCTTTTGATGACGATGAAAACATGACGAAATTCCTTAAACATGTAAGATATTTGCCATCTGATGCGAAAGAAATTTTATAATAAAGTTATCTTTTTCATAAAATCTTTAACCCAAGGGTGTTTTGATCCAGAAGGATTGGGGACCCTTTGTTGAATTCCTTATGTAGCTATAGAGGCAGGTTACTTCAATAAAGAATGAAACTAATTTGAATATTTATCGTCATTGATAGTTAGAAAAAAATTTGTCGGGGTGTGAAATTGAGGATATATTTTCTTGTACCAGCAATAGTAATAATAGTTTTATGGTTTATTATTAAAGGTATTGCTGTCATTTATAGAAAGAAGAAAATGGAATTAAAACAAGAAGTAATTAATCTGTTTTTTTTATTGAGTGTTCTATGGATAATTGGAATGACCATTTTCCCTATTGAAATTGGTATACCTAATAGATATGGTCCTTCAAATAATTTTGTACCATTTTCAAGTATAAAAGATTTACTAAGCCACTCTTATTTTATGGTTCCCTTAAGAAATATTGCTGGTAATATTATATTGTTTGTACCATTAGGGTTTATGATTGCATTAAAATTTAAAAAATTAAATAGTGTACTAAGCGTTGGATTAGTAGGATTACTAAGTTCTGCATGTATTGAGTTAGTACAATTATTGCTGCCAATTAGGGCAATTGATGTTGATGATATTATATTGAACACTTTAGGTTCTATAATCGGCTTTCTTGTACTAAAAACACTTAAAAGCATTATTCATATGTCTGCCAAACAAAATTAACAATGTTCTTTATTAAACGGGTGCAATAGCTCCATATTGTGCTCCATCACACTTCATTCGTTGTTAGGCTAAACCAGGCTAATAGTTTGTCAATATTTTTCATTAAATTTCAAAATCCATCGTGATAACTAAAAAGGGACCAAATAACCTTCTTATCCTCTGAAATGGAAGGTTTTACGTTATTTAGTTAGATGTTGTTTCTATACTATATATTAAAAAGTTGTTCTGTTGTTTAAAAGGGCAAATATCCAATGCAAGAGCTTATTTACACAAGCAATTACAGCTACTTTAAATGGTTTTCCTTCCTTGCGATTCTTATTATAGAGCTCTCGTAATTTTTTATTTCGAGAAAAGATTTCCTCCGCTTGTTTTGCTCTTGCGACAGTCACGTATAGCACAACGAACAGCCATATATAAGGCGTGACGAAGCCTGCTGGCTCCTCTTTTTGTGATTATGTTTTTGGTGCTGCCATTCAAGGGCGGCATTTTTGTTATTGAAATAACGAAACAGGTTCAGAAGGTAATGGTTGTCTTTAAATAGAATATATTTTATTAAGCTGAATTTGGGGTGTGTACAATGATTAAATTTTTTGAATATAACTGGCAGGTAAGAGATGAGTGGTTTGACTGGTGTGATCAAGTAACAATTGAAGAGCTATTAATGGATCGTAAAGGAGGAGTAGGAAATATTTTATACACACTCTTTCATATAATTGATGTGGAATATAGTTGGATTCGTGGTATCCAGGGGAAAGAGGATGTAGTTTTTCAGTTTGCTGATTATTATACACTTGAAAAGGTTAAGTCACTTTCAGATCAATTACGTATTGAAATAGCTGATTTTTTAAAAGTGGATCTTTCTGACTTAAAGGAACTGAGTGTCGGTGTACCCTGGGATGAAGCAAGATACACTGTGAATGATATACTTCACCATATTATTGCACACGAAATTCATCATATCGGTCAGCTTTCAGTTTGGGCAAGAGAATTGGAACTACAGCCTGTATCCTCTAATTTGGTTGGCCGTGAGTTAAGATCTGTCCATTCTTACTGAAAAAAACCGTACGATTCCCTTTAAGATTTTCTCTCAAAAGGCAGCTTTTTTTGTTGAACTAAAGAAATAGTTTAATTAGATAAAGAATGAATGAAATTGTGGCTTTAGTGCTAAAATATTTGATAAATGAGTACCCTAATGAGATGGCCATTTTTAATTCGGAGAATGCTAACATACAAAAGAGGTGGTAAATTGATTAAGATTTTAATAGCAATAACGTCTCTAATATTTATATTTATTGGTATGTTACACTTTTTTTGGGCATTTGGAGGAAGTTGGGGAGTAAATTCGGCTCTTCCGACTAGAGATGACAGTAAATTACCAGTTTTACAACCAAGAATGTTAGGTACACTTTTTATCGGATTTCTTTGCTTTTTTGCATCTGTACTTCTATTAGTTCAAATAGATTGGTTCATAGCCATCAAATCCTCCCCCCTTACAAAATGGCTTTGTATAGCTGGAGGACTTGTTTTCTTGTTACGTGGTATTGGTGAAGGGAAATACATAGGTTTTTTTAAGAAAATCAAACATACAAGATTTGCAAAACGAGATACCGCCTTCTATTCACCTCTATGTGTATGGATTAGTCTCATTTTTTTGCTAGCATCATTTATATGAAATTTGTTATTAGCGAACGTGGCAGGATAGTGAGAGAAGGAGTTGAAAATTTTAAAGATATTAAGGTGATATAAATTTGCTTATAAATTTCATTTTTTGATACAAGAGCAAGCTGAAAATATTGCATTTAATTGGCATTATGACGGAGAATATTCTTTTTATGATATGGAAGCTGATGAAGAAGATTTAGCTGAATTCTTAAATCCCCAAAAAAGAGGAACTTCTAAATACGCTGTTACAGTAAGAAATGAATTGGTCGGGTTCTTAAGTGTTATAAAAATTTCAGATAAAACTTGTGATATTGGACTTGGAATGAGACCCGATCTAACCGGGAAAGGCGAGGGAACAGGGTTTATAAGAGAAGGTATGGACTTTATTCAATCAGAATTTAGACCTGAAAAAATCACCTAATCAGTAGCAGCTTTTAATCAAAGGGTAATTAAATTATATAGAAAAGTTGGCTTTATTGATAAAAAGACTTTTAAGCAAGATACAAATGGTAGCTCTTTTGAATTTCATGAAATGGAATATGAATGTAAATAAAACTCTTATCTAACTAAAGAATGCAGTAATGTAGAAGATAAAGTGCTAAATAAGGATGGGAAATGTTAAGGGGGCTTAGTATGGAATTACTATACGGCATTATTTTTTTATTTATTTTTTATCTAATTATTAAAACAGCCGTTACAAAAGGCATAGACGACTCACGTTTAATAAAGGAATTGAAAAAAGAGATTAATGAGTTAAAAAAGCAAAAGTCGAAAGAACAAAACAGGGGAGACTCTAAACACATCATAAACAGAAGAGCTTAAATCGGTAGGGAAATGGTGTAATTTCACGCTTCCGTTTCAAGGAGCATTTTATCGTATGGAACAAACGATGCAAGATAGTTCAATAAGAATTCACTGAAAAAATAAGAAAATGAAAGATCGTAAATAAATAGGAAAGGCTTATTGTGTTAATGGGTGCTTTACTGCAGAATCTGTTTTTTATTATCAGAAGAAAGCAAAGGGGACTTCAAAGGAGTCTAAATTATAAAACTACCAATATGGTTTTTACTTAGTTTAAGTGGAGTTTGCTTTTTGCAATGGACTTTAGGATATTGGATAAATTAATGACAAATAATGCAAGAGATGCTTTTTTAATATTTTTAGTTATTTCTTTTATTGTTTATCCTGTATTCACAATCTTTTCAGTAATTTCCCTCAGAAAAAATAAAGCATTATCAAGAACGAGTAAAAGGATAGGTGTTACTTTACTGCTTTTTGGTTTCATTACTAATCCAGCAGTTTTCCAAGTATTGAGGCAAGTTCTTTAGCTATTAATTCTAAGGCCCACTAATTAAGTAAAGGAGAGCAAGTGACCAGATCGTCCTGCTGAATTGGCAATGATTATTGAAACAAACTGTGCAGGTTTACTTAAATAGGAAGAATGGGAAAAGTTAGGCTAAAGTAATTTGGATGGTGAAAATATGACTCTTAATTAGGGCAGTCTCCTTCTTGTCGTACTGATGCTTATTCAGATTAGCATTTTTATTTATACTGCCTACAAGTATCCCTTATATAAAGTTTTTATGTGGGTTGCAGCCATAGTTACTTTTCTAATATACGGAGGGATTATTTTAATGATTATACTTACAAACCTGAATATACTGTAAACCCTCCTACAATTTCAAGGTAGAATGACACCATACTTTGCGAAAAATTATACATAAATATAAGGGTGCGTTGCTCCTGGCAGGATTAACCGCCTTTTGTTAATTCCTTATTGAACGAAGAAGGATAGTTAAATAAACAAGAAGATATAAAAATGTGATTAGATAAGGTAAAAAGGGGAAATCTGTCATGGCTATATTGAAAAAGTCGGAATTAGAATTAGTGCAATTTCGTAAGAATGATATCAAGGGTTTAATAGAGTTATCAGCATCAGTCGGGTGGGATTATAATGAATATGAGATTGGAACAGTGTTATTGTCTGGTAAAATATTCGGCCATAAAAATTTTGAGGGGAAAATTGTTTCTAGTGCTGCAATAATTCCATATGATACTAAGTTAGCTTCGATTGGTATGGTAATTGTTCATAAAGAGTATAGGGGAATGGGATTAGGGAAAGATGCAACTCAAAAGTGTATAGATTTTACTTTAAGCAACACTTCAATTATGTTAATTGCAACTGAAGAAGGTAGACCCCTTTATGAAAAAATGGGCTTTATAACTGTCGATTGTGTTCATAAGTTTCTTTGTGATGACTATAAACCATTTAGCAAAAGCGGTAGTGTTACTATTGAAGAGTTCAATAGTAATGATCTTAAAGAAATTTTAAAGTTAGATAAGGCTGCATTTGGAGATAAAAGAAGCAAATTTCTTCAAAATAGAATTAATCAATCAGAAAAATGCTTAGTAGTTAGAGATCACCAAGCGAACATTATTGGTTTTGGAATATCTATTTCTGGACCAATTAATCTAATATTAGGACCTATCGTAGCACCTGATTCTCAAACAGCTGCTTTAATAGTAGATAGATTAGCCTCTAGGCACCAAGGAAATTTAAGGATTGATGTGCCTTCAGGCAATGAAGAGTTTATGTTCTTTTTGGAGCAGCGAGGATTTAAACAAGTGAGTCAACCACCAGTAATGGTGATTCATTCTGCTGAAATGCCGCCTAGAAACAATACATTATTCGGAATTGCTGCCCAGATTTTTGGATAAAAAAATATTTCTTATTGTGACTAAATGCCCTTAAACATAAGGGTGCGTATCTTCAATAAGCAGGTTTGCTCCGTATAGTTAAAGTCGAAAGAGAAGGTTATAGATCATTCTTTTCTCTCCATGGTAATGTTAATGCTTCCACCACCAGTAACTTCATTCATTCCTATAAGCTGAGCTTCTATATGGTCGTGAAGAAAAGGCTTGTCAATTTTCCATGTTAACGAAAATGTCTGTGGACTATTAAAAGTTTTTTCTTTTTCTGTATTTATTGCATATCCAATAAGAGTTCTTTCCCACCATGTCTCAGTACCAGTTGGTATAAGCCAAAATAGAACAGTTTCTGTGTTTTCGGCTTCTACATAAATTGTTATTTCTTCAGTACCTTTTGGTACAGTAACCCAATTGTTCGTTTCGGGAATGTTTGTATGAATACTTTTTATCACTTTTGGCGGAGGTACAGTAATTTGGCTGTTAGCAGTAATAATCCCTAAGTTGCAAAAAAGGCTTAGGGAAATCAACATTTTAGGAATTAACATAATATCACCTCATAGGGTTATTATTTTCCTGGAACTAGGAAAGTATGTGGTTTTCGCTAGGCGGTTAATGTTCAATAAAGACAAAAAAAACACCGACCTTTAATAATAGTCGGTGTGTTCTTGAAATTCTTATTATTTCCGCAGAATCTTTTCCATAGCTTTTCCCTTTGCAAGCTCATCGATCAGCTTGTCCAGGTAGCGAATTTCCCTCATGGTCGGTTCTTCGATGTTTTCGACTCGGACTCCGCAGATTACGCCTTTGATCAAGTCTCTCGAAGGATTCATCTTTGGAGCTTCAGCAAAAAAGGTCTCAAAGTCTGTCTGTTTTTCCAGTATGGCTTCTAACTCTTCCTGGCTATATCCTGTCAACCAGGTGATGATTTCATCGACTTCTGATTTCGTACGTCCTTTTCTTTCCGCCTTATTGACATAATGTGGATAGACACTTGCGAAACTCATAGTATAGATTTTATGTTTGCTCAAGATACAAACTCCCTTAAAATTGTTTTCTTCATTATAGTACGAAGAATTAGCTGGTACAAATTTGTTTTTATTAAAGAAATCAAAGGAAATTGGCCTGTTAGGAAAGAATATTAAAGCATATGTATTTGGGGGTGTGGTTGATGGCTAAGACAGTGCTTTCCAACAAGGGAAGTAAAACACCTAGAATCTTTTTCGAAGAAAGCTCTTTTTTCCGTATGCTTCGGTTTGTCTTCTTATTATTTCTTTCCTTTTTATTGGTGTATACCTACTATCTGCACCTTACAGACAATCTTCAAAAAACCATTCTGCATATCTGGTCTACTCATCAGCAAATCATCATTGCCACATCGATTTTCGTTACCTATACAGGGATTGTTTTTCAGTTGGGTGTATGGAGAGGGAGAAGAAGGTGAAGGGGTATCTCTGCTTTTTCGTGTTAAGAGCTATCCAAATAAAGCTGACCCATATCCTTTCACCAATCAAAGTCATAGGTGATATACTAATGGTCTAATATAATAGAAACAGATTTGTTATATAGAGCAAAGGAGTCAACAGTATGGCCAATGTACATAATTTTACGAAGAGAGAGGAAATCGCGAATGCAATTATCCATGGCATCGGTGGATTATTAAGCATTGCTGCCCTTGTTATCCTGATTGTGTTTGCTTCCCTGTACGGAACAGCATGGCATGTCGTGAGTTTCACCTTATTTGGCGCGACCATGGTTCTGTTATATACATCATCCACTCTTGTCCACAGCTTTCCGCCTGGCAAAGCAAAGGACTTCTTTGAAATCATGGACCACTCATCCATCTATTTCTTCATTGCCGGCACCTATACACCATTCCTGTTCATCGCTGTAAAAGGAGCATTAGGCTGGACACTGTTCGGAATCGTATGGGGCCTTTCCATCGCAGGAACAGTATTCAAATCCTTATTCGTCAAACGCTTCCTGCATACATCCACCGTGTTATATGTCGTCATGGGCTGGCTGATCGTCTTTGCATGGGGACCACTGACACAGAATGTATCATCACAAGGACTATTATTCCTGGTGATCGGAGGAGTCTTGTATACAGTAGGAGCCATCTTTTACGTCTGGCGCGGATTCCATTACCACCATGCAATTTGGCATGTGTTTGTATTAGCCGGATCGATCATGCATTTTTTTGCGGTTTTGAGTTTGCTGCCTTGAAGCTAGAAAAATATCGATAAAAGCGGAGGTCTTTGCATGCTTACTGTCGAGGTTAGAAGGCCGAAAACTGAGGATAAAGAACTGTTAAATGAATTTTTTAGAACAGTGATCACCGATACGTTTATTAAAGAAGGTATTGGGGACCAATTGGATGATATTAAAGAAGAAATAGAAGCAAAAAGAAGATACTTAGAAAGTGATTTTGATAGCAATGGTAAGAGCCGGTATTTTCTAATTGCCTTCTATGGTGGCAAAATCATTGGCTCTATTGAATTTGGCCTAGCAAATGAAATCATAAGAAATTGCATAAACAATGAAGTTCTTGTTGAGGTAGGTACAGTATTTGTTCATCCTGATTACCAAAGGAATGGAGTAGGTAATTTACTCTTGAAGGCAATGTATGACACCTTACATCAAAGAGGGATAAAAGAATTTTGGTTGGATAGTGGGTATAAAAGGGCCCAATCAATCTGGAAAAAGAAATTTGGAGAACCAGAAATCTTATTAGAGGATTACTGGGGTGAAGATTTTGATCATATGATTTGGAGAGTAAAGGTCAGAGAAATAAATGGACCAGGTCAGAGTCGATATCGTAATTATCATGAAAAAGGAATGGAGTAAAAGCTTGCAAAAAAAGTTTTAAAAAAGTACAGATAGATAGATTGGATATTAAAAAGAGAGAAGCATAATCAATGGCAGAGAGTAGGGTTCTCACAGAACCTGATCGTTATGCTATATGTGCACGGAAGACGAATCCAGATCAATTGATCATGTTTTGGTTGGAAAATAGAACAGACAAGCCTTGTGATCAATAAAGGGCTTGTCTTTTTTATTGCTGCAGTCATTTTGCTTAAAAATTAATAAGTTATTGTACAAGTGAAAAGGGTATCTAACTTATAAGAAAGCTTTCCTAATATAAAACAGAAAGGAAAATGTGCAGTGGCTATAGCGAGAGATTTTTTCATGGCGTTGTCAAAAAATCAGTTACTAAATGCTAGTGCAAAAAAATGGGGATTTAAACTCGGGGCGGGGAAAGTTGTAGCAGGAATTGACACAGATGGAATGATACAATCAGTGGAAAATCTAAACTCTCATGGTATTAGTGCAACAGTAGACCATCTAGGTGAATTTGTTACTCATGAGCATGAAGCAATAGAAGCCAAAGAGAGTGTCCTAAAAACATTGCAAGCCATTAAACAATCAGGTGTAGACGCACATTTATCAATTAAATTAACACAACTGGGATTAGATGTTGATCAAGAATTTTGCCTGAAAAATATGCAGGAAATAATGGAAGCAGCAAAAGAATACGGAATTTTTGTAAATATAGATATGGAAGATTACAGTCATCTCCAAATGACGTTTGATATATTAAAACAGCTGCAAGTTGAATACGATAATATCGGTACAGTCATTCAAGCCTATCTCTACAGGTCAGACAATGATATTGAAAATCTAAAGCATATGCGGCTGCGACTCGTAAAAGGCGCATATAAGGAAAATGAACAAGTCTCTCTGCAAAAAAAGGAAGAAATTGATGCGAATTACTTGAAACTGATTAAAAAGCGACTGATGCATCCAGGTTTCACATCGATCGCAACACATGACCACAACATTATTAATGAAGTTAAAAAATTTGTGATGGAGAATGATATTCCGAAAGATAAGTTTGAATTCCAAATGCTATATGGTTTCCGAACAGATATGCAGCTAGAACTAGTAGAAGAAGGATATTCCTTCTGCACCTACGTACCATATGGGCAAGACTGGTACGGATATTTTATGAGAAGACTGGCAGAACGCCCACAAAATTTGAATCTTGTGTTGAAAAGTTTAGTGGCGAAATAAACTTCTTACTAATATTGATTTGCCGCCTAGCCTGCAAACTCTCATTTTGTGGCATGGGGGATATGAAGTGTGGATCGAAATGAAATGAAAGCAAACACAATGCTGAAAGATCGGCTAATTGAAAGCGGTATCGAGAAAAAAAGGCTGAACCAGATAAGATGCTGGTTCAGCCTTTTTATGTAACCATGGAAAATGAATATCGATGAATGAATAACACAGCTATCTTGATCACCTTTAAAATCTATCCCGTTAATATGCGAACCACATAAATACGTTTACTCATTTTTTTACCTTTAAAAAAGTTCTGTCAATAAAGCCTGTTTGTATAACCCTCTTTTAATTCCATTGCCACTTGCTCAGCAGAAACATTCGGGATCTTTGAGTGAGCGACTAACATGCTGGGAACGGAGGGAAGAACATCTTTCTCCAGCCAAGAATCAGGCTTCCATAACTCTGATCTGATAAAAGCCTTTGCACAATGAGCATAACATTCTTCCACTTCTACTAATAAACCAAACAAAGGAGCTTTTCCTTTCACAGCACATTTCTCAAGCAGTTCAGGATCACGAGAAATATAGGCTTTTCCATTTATTCTTAATGTTTCACCTAATCCAGGGATGAGAAACAGCAGGCCAATATGAGGGTTAGTCATTATATTATGGACAGAATCCATTCTTCGATTTCCTGGCCGTTCAGGAATAAACAAATGCTTCTCATCAAGGACTGCTACAAACCCGGGTGCATCCCCTCGTGGTGACACATCACAATGACCATTTATATTTGATGTGGCCAATGATAAAAACGGAGATTTTAATATGAAGTTTCTGCAATGTTCATCAACAAATGAAATGACTTTATTGGCTGCCCGCGGGCTAGGATTGCCGATCGAGGAACGAAACTCTTCAAATTCTTCTTGTGTAGAAATAATGTGTTGAGATTTTATAGTCATAGAATCACCTTTCATAATGGAATATATACCAATAATACCATTTTATAGATACGGTAGGTTTAGTGAATTTAGTTAGCATCGAACAAAGGCCGACTAAATTTATTAATGATTTTTCACTTACAATCTCTCTATTAAATGAAAGAACTGTCCTAATACATCCCCATCGACTATTTCCCAACTCCCACTAGGTCTTTCCTCCCTTTTCCATTTATGTTAATAATTTAATATTTAATTAATACTAGATTAATAGAGGCAAAATATGATGGAGAAGAAAAGAGATGCATTACATAGCGGTTAAATTATCCTTTAGAGGGGGAGAACGATGAAGAAGAAATGGGAAAAGGGATTCAAAGCCACTCTAGTTTTTGCGGTTATGGCGAGTACGTTAATTTCTCCAGCATCAACGTTAGCACTTGGAGACTTCGAATTGAAATCGCCGGTCATTCAGACCCCGATCAATCAGTACAACGCCGACCTGGCCTCTGGAGTCATGGAAAAGCATTACAGCTTTGAAAGCAAGGAAGGGAAAAAGCTTGAGAGTTTTGTTGTTGAGGTCGACATGCAGGACGCATCTGTTGCCATTGAGGCGGGGACACCGAATGATGGCACGGCATTCGGTTTGCAGCCAGTGAGGAAGCAGGCGGAAGCGGCAAATGCTGAAAACCATACCGTAGTCGCTGCAGTGAATGCTGACTTTTACAATATGGCAACGGGAGAGCCATCTGGCTATGTCTATAAGGATGGACAGGCCATTAAGGGCACATCACTGTCATCACAGGAATTCTTTGCGATTAAGAAATCAGGCGAGGCTGTGATTGGTACTCCAGGCGAATTTGAAGGAATGAAGGACCAAATCAAAGAGGCTTTAGGCGGGAATGCGATTCTAGTAAAAAACGGCCAAGTCTATCAGACTCCGCAAACCGGTGCAGATAAAGAGCCGCGGACAGCCGTCGGAATCAAACAGGACGGAGATGTGTTTTTTGTCGTTGTGGACGGACGACAGGAGCCGTATTCAGCCGGGATTTCAATGCCTGACCTGGCTCAAATGATGATTGACCTGGGAGCGGTGAGTGCCCTGAACCTGGATGGGGGAGGGTCATCAACCTTCACAACACGTGAATTAGGTGGAGACCAGATGGAGGTTGACAATAAGCCATCTGACCGGGCAGAAAGAAGCGTCGCCAACTCGTGGCTGATCGTTTCCAATACTCCTTCTGATCATGTTTTCGATTCAGCTTATGTCCAGCCGTATGACCAGTCGTTCACGCCTGGATCAACGATAGCCTTCTCCGCAAAAGGCAGGGACAAGTCAATGGCTTCGGCTTCATTGCCTGAAACGGGACTAACCTGGGAGCTGTCCGACCCTTCATTCGGTACAATTCTTGAAAACGGCACATTTGTTTCCAATGGAAAAACAGGCCAGTTTCATGTTGTTTTAAAGCATGAAGGAAGAGAAGTTGGCAAAAGTATCATCGAGATTGCCCAGCCTGATGAAATGGCTTTTTCAGCTGCTGAACTGACCTCAGCTCGAAACAGCGAAGTGAATCTTGGACTCATCACAAAGTTTCAAAAACGGGAAGTAGATTGGAACTTAAACGATATTGAATTTGAGATACCGGAAGGAATGGGAAGCATCACTGAAGCAGGTGTCCTGCAAACAGGAGACCAGAATGTAACCGGGATGATAACAGCCCGTCTCAAGGGTACGGATCTCTCTGCTGAAATGAAGGTTTCAGTCGGGAAGCTTCCTGAAGTTGTGTTCGATTTTGAAAAAGACCTTGGAAGCTGGAGGACGGCCACTGCGAATCGCGGTGAAAAAGGGGTTGTGAGCCTTTCGAAATATCCTTCCCCAGTAAGGTTCGGAAATCAATCATTAAAGCTGGACTTTGATTTTACCAATTCACCGGTAGGTACAACACTGGGAGTTTATGCAGGTCCGGGTGTGAATACAACCGTCAATGACAATCCTACAGGAATCGGAATGTGGGTTTATGGGACCCCTGAAGCTCAAGGCTACTGGCTGCGCATGCTGATTGTTGACGGTAATAATAAAAGCCAGGCCCTCAATTTTACTGGCGAGAAGCCAGGCATCGACTGGACGGGCTGGAAATACGTTGAGGCTGAAATACCGGCTTCATTTACTGGTCCTTTCAAACTATCAGGGACACAGACAATCCGGTTGATGTCTACAAAGTCAGGGATTACGGGCCCGATGACGAAAGGCTCCATCTATGTTGACAACATCCGTGCCGTCTACGGTGAAAAAATGGATGATTTGTATCCACCGGAGATTCAGTCCATTAACGTGGATGGAAAGAATTTTACAACCAGTGCAGTGAATTTGAAAGCAGAAGTCAATGAGTATCAAGATGATCCATTTAAAACGGGAATTGACTGGGAAAAGATCAATGTTTTTGTGGACGGCAAGAATTATGCCGGTGCCGAAGGACATTTCTCCTATGATATGGACGGAAGTATATCTTTAAGCGGACTGAACTGGGCAGACGGAACGCACAAAGTCACGCTGATGGTACCCGACCAATTTGGCAATCAGGCAATCAAGACGGTCTATTTTACCGTTAATACTGGTTCAGCGAAAATCGATTTAATGAAGAAGCAAGAAAAAGCGCTTCTCGGAGATGTATTTGAGCTGGCTGTCAAGGCAACGAATCCTAATGAGATCACCGGGACAGCTATAAAGCTCCAGGTTGATAAGAACTTTCCGGTAGAGGATGTCCAGTTTGCTGAGGCATTCAAGACGAGTACATTCAGTTATGAAGAAGAGACAGGACTGCTGACCATGAAAATTGTCAAGAGCGGTGAACCAGCTGCCGATGCAGACGCGGCATCCATTAGAATCAGGATACCTGCCTCTGTGAAGGAAGGAAGCAAGTTAACGTATGAAATTTTGGAAGCTAACCTAAACTACGAGATTCCTCGGGGTGAAAACTTTGTTTCTACCTATTCAATGGAACCGGTAAGCGTTAATGTGGAAGGGGCCTTTGCCATTGAAGGGGAGCCAATCCTGATTGGAAAGCCATTTAGCCTGACGGTCAAAAATGACCAAAACCAAGTGGCACAAGACACGGAAGTATTTGCTCTAGTCGAGGGTGCAAATGAGCCTGTTCTGTTAGGGAAGACAGATCACGATGGAAAGCTCATGGTTGAATCGCTGACAAGTGATGCAAAGAAAGTTAGCATTTACGCTGTCAAGGATGGCAAGTATTCGTTCAAATGGAATACACAAACCTATCCTGCACTTGCAGCTATGTATGAAATGAAAAACATTTTATCCACTCCAACTGGAGACCCGTATAAGGAAAAGGCGTTCACCTGGATGTCCAGTCCACTGGCAGAAGGAGAAAGTTTGATCCAATTTGCCAGAAAACAGGACTATGACAGGAAGGGTGAAGCAGCTCTTGAAACGATTACTGGATCATCAAGCAGCCAGGTCTTCTCAGGCGAGCAGGATATCAAGAAGAACGGAATTGTCAGAGTGAATGAAGTGAAGCTGGAAAAACTGCAGCAGGATACCGCCTACATCTACCGGGTAGGCGATGGGAAGAACTGGTCCGATTTTGATGAATTCACGACATTGAAAAGAAAGCAAAGCTTCGAGTTTGCTGTCCTGGGGGATACTCAGTCTCCTTCAGACCTGACTGATTTTAATAAAATCCTTGGAGATCTGAATGAAAAAGACTTATCATTCATGATTCATGTTGGAGACCTGGTTGATGAATCGTCCAAGTTCGGGCAGTGGGACAGCGCTTTGAAATCACTGAGCCAGTACAATAAGATTCGCACAACCGATTTTGCCGGAACCTTAGGCAACCATGAATACATGGGTGATGCAGATGGAAGCTTGGCCAAAGCGATTTTCAACTCACCTGAAAACCGGCCTAAAATCGACCGAGGCGGGACCTACTCAGTCGATTACAATAATATGCACATCAGCGTGTTAGGGTACACGAGCGAGAGAGAAGTGCTGGAACAGCAGCTTGAGTGGCTGAAACAGGATGTGAAAAATTCAGACAAGCCATGGAAAATCCTTGTGACCCATAAGCCGCCATACTTTACGAATCCTTTTGGCGGTAATGACATCATGAAGGAAAAACTGCCTCCAGTCGTTGATGAACTCGGAATCGATATCGTCTTCTCAGGACACGACCATTCTTACGGCAGGACGAAAAAACTGAAGGCTGGCAAGGAAGATTCAAATGGCACCATTTATGTAGTAGCCGGAACAACTGGCAAGAAACACTACGACGCTGTTGCTGATGAGAAATTTGAATATGTCAACATGGAGAACATCGCTGTTTCCATGCAGGCAAAGGTTGATAAAGACAAAATCACCTTTACGACGGTTACATCAGACGGAGAAGTCATCGATGAGTTTACAGTATTAAATGAAGATTATTTTTTAGAAGAATAAATGCCATGGACAGGCCAGTCCCTTATTCAGCAAGGGTCTGGCCTTTCATTATGAGTCATCGTTGTATCCCTTAATTGTCAGTAATAGGTTGAGCGGTAATCAAGTAGATTTTGAACACGAACTTTCAGGATCGGACTACTTTATAGTAAATGTAGAAGAGGAAGGACTTTTGGATAGCGATTTGAAAAAGAAATGAACGAAGGTTAAATTAATTCCATTTGCTTCACGATTAGAAGCCGTTTTTTCACCAATAAAATAAGACCTTGAATAAGGTCTTGGAAAATCTGCTGCTCAACTTTATGATTCACTTCAGTTTAGCCTATAATCGTCTTATTTTTCTTTTATGTGTTCTTATAGCTGTTTGCTTATCCTTTAAACTAGTGGTAATCACTCCATAACTTTCGACAACTACCAAATTGTTGTTCCCGCCATGATAATTCCGATAGGAAATTAACAGAAATATCATCCTTCCTATATGAATAATATTTGTTTTTCCTTTTTGTTGTTCTACCACAATCGTTCTAGCTTTCGTTTTTTAAGTTAAGATTAAGAACCAATTAAGGTTTTTTAAATTATCTTTTTTAAGGGATTTAGCAAGCTGGTATATCATTTATAAAGATTCGGGATTTCGTGCTGACGTACAGAAAATGAGGGGTGCTGCTGAAGTGAATGGATAACTTTTCAAAATATAAATCGGATAGAAGAAAGGGCTCAGGCTGAACAACCAAGCTGCCCCCAAATGAAATTTTTTATAACTGAGCGACAGCTATAGGTTGTCGTTTTTTTTGTTATCATGCATGAATGTTGGATAAGAGAAACAAATGGTCATTATAGTGCGTGGTCAACACTTTTCGGTAGGTATCTAATGGTTTTAAAAAGGAGTAACCGCCTTGGAAGAGAAACAGACCATTAAATTCGGCCACAAATTAAAACCGTTACGTAAAAAACATTTCCTAAGCCAAGAAGATTTAGCAGAATTAAGTAATTTGGACAGAAAGTACATAAGCAATTTAGAGAAAGATGTATCTAGTCCGACGCTACATACATTGTATAAACTAGCCGCAGCATTCAGCATAACATTTTTGGGACTGAGTCAGGAGATTAATGAAGTAGAAGAAAACCAAAATTACCTTATCAGCACCACAAAAGAAGTAGAAGAAATAAAGGCTATGTAAAAAAAAGCGGTAGATCCCTATCCCACAGGAGGTAACTATGCAGACAATAGATTTTATTGACAGAAAAGTATCGCAATTCATCAATGAGTATAACGATGAGATTGAGATGGAAATCATTAAGTATCCAGATCATTATAAAGTCGTTGTGACGATTTGCCAGGATAAGCCACCAATTAAGGATTTTATAGGGATTGGGATGGATAGGCGGAGTGCGAGGAGAGCGGCTAGGAAGGCGTTGAAAAGTTTATATTTGGAAGCATATAGTTAGGAATAGAAGTACTGGCCTATTGTGAATGAAAACAAATTTATTATATGTTACATACAAGCTACACGCTTTGAAGCCATTGAAAAGCTAATAATCTTATAAAGCCTTATCCCTTGGTGGATAAGGCTTTATAAGTAAGAAGATATAACTATTTGAAATGTTTCTATTCTCGAATGATACACAAGAACCGTGATGTACACCCTTTAAAGTAGAGGTTGAAAAACAACCAGTTTGGAAACCATCTTAAGGGGTGATTCATTATGCCAGAAAAAGGCCAAATCTATAAAAACTATGAAATGGAAGTTAAAATCAAAGCTATTGAACTAAAAAAGAATGGACGTTCCTATTCTCAGATTGCCAATGAGTTAAACATTAAAAACAGTACGGTGAAGACTTGGTGGAGTAGATATCTACAGAATGGAAATACATTCTTTCTTGATAAAAGAGGGCAAAAAATTCATCTTCAGATCAGGATATATATATCAGGAAGCTGGAATTGGAGAATGCCGTCCTAAAAAAGTTAGAGGAAATCTTGATCAAGGAGGGAAGAAGATAAAATTTAAAGTTATAGAAGCATTAAGGGGACAATTTACAGTAGAAGAGCTTTGTCATTACCTAGGCGTATCTGTAAGTGGTTACTACAAATTCAAGAAGAACATGGACATCGATAGGGATTCGGACTTGAAGGAACTGGTCCAAGAATTTTATAAGGCATCAGACCGCCAGTGGGGATACCGAAGAATCCACATGGAGCTCCAGGAAGAACATAAGATGGTGATTAATCACAAGCGAGTTTACCATCTCTGTCGAGACCTAGGTATCCAATCCATTATTCGAAGAAAGCGAAAGTCACAGAATATCAATCTTCATAAACAGACAGAGTCCGAAGTAATCGCAGATAATCTTTTAAAAAGGGACTTTACTGTCACACAACCAAATGAAAAATGGGTTACTGACATTACCACTTTCAAAGTGGGGAACAACAGCTTATACCTTTCTGCCGTGATGGATCTATATGGCAATGAAATCCTAGCGTATGAGATGGGAGAAAAGGCAGGATCATTACTGGTGATCAAGACGGTATATAGCGCAGTCCAAAAAGAAAAGGATGTGCAGGGTGTCCTTCTCCATAGCGACCGGGGAGGACAATACACATCCAAGGTATATCAGGACACGCTTGAATCCTATGAGATAAAGGCAAGCATGTCCCGCCCTGGGAATCCTATCGATAATGCATGTATCGAAAGTTTCTTTTCCCATTTGAAGAGCGAAGCTATTCATCCCTATTCTGTACAAAATATAGAGGATTTAAAAGCCAAAATAGACGATTATATCTACCGTTATAATCACACAAGAAGGCAAAAGCGTTGGGACCGACAGTCTCCTGTTAACTTTCGTAAGCAGTTTTCCGCCGCATAAAGGGAAGGAAATGGCTCCCTTTGAATGAATGAGCTGATTTTTAGTAATCCATCACTTGATATGGAGTGAACGCATGATACCTTTTTTCGGGGAGCCAGCTGATATCCTCCAGCTGCTTCCTGGCTCGAAAGTTATGCGAGAAGAGGCTCCATGTCAAGTGTTTAAGCTGAACGAATAAGATTAATGATTAAACCAGGGAGCCATTCCCTTCAGTAATATCATTGTTTCAATTAAGAATCTACTATTTTGGGGTTTGACCACCGTCCCTATGTCTCATAGTAAAAAATTTTAATTGATGTGAGAATAATATGGTACGCCCCTGTTCTCCTATTGTTAAAGTTTAACTAATAAAATGGATAAAATGTTCTTTGATGTTACAAAACTACAATTTGTTTATAACCGAATGAATGGATGAGGTAAAAAGCTCTTCCTTTTTTTAATTTTTATCTTGAAGTTAAGAGAAAATAATATTTTCCTTTCTTGAGCTATTTGTACAATAATATAAATTTCTGTAAAATAATTAACATACATGTTTTTTGCTAGTCTTAATTCAATCATTTAAGGAGGGGATTATGTGCGATTTTCAATTAATTCACGAGTATTGGAACATTTAGGAAGAGATTTGATTACAAGTGATGAAATTGCCATAACAGAGCTAATAAAAAACGCATATGATGCTAATGCTAAGGTAGTACAAATGTATTTAATTGATGATATTTCCCAAACCAATCTAAATAACACTGTGGCCCCAGTATCTTCAAAAATGCTTTCTTTAATAAAGAGACATTTAAGTAATGACCGAAGAATACTTGTCTTAGAGGATAACGGTGATGGTATGTCCTATCAGGACTTAGAAACGGGCTTTTTTACCATTGGTACTGACATTAAAAAGAAGCAGAAATCTTCAGCCAAAAGTATAAATCAAAGATTACCATTGGGTGAAAAGGGAATTGGACGTTTGGCAGCACAGCGACTTAGTAAAGTACTCTTTATTGAAACAACCAGTAGCGAATCGAATGTATCAAATGTTGTTCGTATAAATTGGGAAGATTTTATAAAACAGGGAGCAAGTCTAGAGCAAATAGAAATTGAAAGTTATAAGTTCCCTAAAACTATCAATAAATTTACAAGGCTTTGGTTTCTAGATCTAAATGTTGAATTTGGTGATTTTGTAACCATGAATAGATCAGAGCAACTAAACTTGTTTGAAGAAAGTAAAGACAAATCGGACAGTTTAAAAATTAGAGAAAACTTACAGTCTGCATTAAGCTTTCTAATGTCTCCTTTTGATGACAGAATTGAAGACTTTGATATTAAAATATATCTTAACGAGACCAAAGTAAATTCTAAGTTCAAAAATGAGGCTTTAAATGTAGCTGAAACAATACACGATTTTAAATTGGAAACAATTGACGGTCACTTACATTTAGACTTGAAAATGATATTAAAACCTTGGTATATAGAAAGAATTCACCAAAGATTAGTGGGGAAAAACCTTTTTAATGATTGGCGTAAATTACCGGAAGAATATAAAAAGCTATTAGATAAATATGAAGAAAAGTATAAAAAGAGTCTTGAAATTAAAAAGAATGAGAAAGATATTCAGGAGTCTGTCGGAGATATTTCATTAGACCCTATAAAAAAAATATCCCCCATTAAGGGAAAAGTTTTTTCTTTCAAACGTGATCCAGCACTTTCAGCTATGGCTATTCATGCTGCAAAAGAAACTAATATCCTTAAAAAGGACTATAACATCCGCGATATTCGAAGTTTTCTAGATTCAAATAATGGGATTAAACTTTATCGTGGGAAATATAGAATTGCTACACTGGGTAATAAAGATAGTGATTGGCTGGAGTTACAACAAGCCCGAACTAAAGGGCAGCAGTTCTTTCGTTTTGAATTGGGAAATGTTATCGGGTACATTGAAATTAATGATCCCTTTCAAAATTACATAAGAGAAACTAGTTCTAGGATGAATTTAGCAGATAATCCCCATTCCAGGTCGCTTTTTGTTATTTTACAAAAGGTTTTCAATGAAATTTTTTATTCTTTCAGTCGATCTGCTTATTACATAACACGGGATATCCTTAAGGATGAAGGAATGTTACCAACCTATTCCATTGAGAAGCTAAAAGAAAGGTTTGAGGATACAGACAAACAGGTTGAAAATGGAAAACAACATCTGAATGAATTTGAGAGCTTGCTACTTAAAGCACAAAATATAATTAGTGCGGACGGCGAAAATAAAATGCTAGAAGCTGATTTAGTGCTCAAATCTTTATCTTCTAAAGGTACTGTATTTAAAGAAGCTTTCGAAAAAACACTTAATCAATTAAATGAATCAAAAGAATTAGTTAAGCAAGTTGAACAAGAGAAGGAACTTATTGAATTAGAAACTTATAATAACTATAAACTTATGGCCAATGGATTGGTTACTGAAGTTTTAACACATGAACTTCACTCAATTCTAACCAATTTTGAAAGTAAAGAAGATATAGGCTATCACCTAAAAGCAACTGAAGATTATTTATTAAGTCAAAGTCAATATGATCTTTTTGAAGATCATTTCCTTCCAATACGAGAACAAACCACTTTTTTCTCAGAAAGGATAAGGGAGTTAAGTCTATTTTATGGTTTTATGGAAAAGACATTTCTTTATAAAGGTACTATTGAAGAATTTGATGAGGAAGATGTGCATTCTTTTATTGAGAATTTAATAATACGTCTTGATGATAGATTAAAAAGTGCAAAAGTGACTGTTGATTTCTCAGAACTTAAGATGAAATGGCTAGTACCTACAGGAGTGTTGATTCATATTTTTTATAATTTAATAGATAACTCAATTTATTGGATAAAGGAACGAAGGTTAAAACAAAAATATGATAAAGTCTACCAAAGATTGGAGCAAGACTTTATTAAAATTGAAAAAAAGGATGATTTCGTCATACATTATTATGATACCGGAACAGGAGTTATTCCTAGGATGGAAAATACCTTATTTCAGCCACTTGAATCTGGAAAAGAGAGAAATGGTAGGGGGATGGGGTTATATATTATACGACAGTTATTAAGATCATTTGGAGCTGATATTGAACTATTACAAGACCGCAATGAATTTGGAAATCGTTACATCTTTGCAATTTATTTAAGTTCGGAGGAGAAAGAGCATGCAGGCCAGAATAGATGATGCCTCTAGTCCATTTATTGAGCTGCTTTATGGCCTTGATACAGGACTCATTATACTTATAGACGATGATTTTATTTTTAAACCAGATAATTTCGAGGGAATTATTAGCGATTTGGTATGCTTAAGAGATTGTGATATTGAATCTATTATTAACAAGTTCAGAAAAGAAGAACTTGTTGATTTAGCAGATGAAATTTTGGGATTTAAAGAGGCTTTCGTAAAACTCCCAGTTTTAGAAGAGCACTATCCGCTCTTAAATACTGCAAAAAGAATAATTCTTTATCTTGATAAATTTAATTCCAGAATCGCAGAAGAAGTTAAAAGTAAAGCTGAATCATTGATTAATTTTTTTAAAGTAAAATTAGAAAAGGAATCAGCTATAGAAGAAATATTTATGAGATATGGTGTAGGTTTATCTCGAATAAAAAATTACCGAGAGCTTTTAACGCTTGTAAGAAATCATTCTGTGCGCCTATATAAACAGAAGCCAGATATGCAGCTAATCCAAGAGGATATGGCAGAGAGTATAACGGGTTCTCAATTTTGTATTTTTATCGTTGATAAATTATTAGGTGATGAAGACGGGGTTCGTTTTGTTAAGGATGAACTTATACCATATTATAAAGATAAAAATGTTATTAGTATTATTTATACAAGTGAACCTAAAATTACAGAACCTCAACGAATGAAGGATTACTTTGTACTAGAAATTGATAAAAAGGATTCAGATGCTTTAAAACAATTGACTGATGGACTTGCCCTCTGTACGTATGTAGAACTCTTTAATAGATTAGGTAAGATCCATATTAACTCAATTGAAAAAGCTCAAGAATTAGCCCTTTCTCGAAAAGATAATATGATATATTTGGCAAGCATGGCTCATGAAGAAGGTCTTACGGCGTACGAGGCAATATCAAATTGGTTCAATTTAGCTTCACAATATAATTTAGCTTCTTCTATGATGACAGGTGATTCAAAATCTGAATACAATTTTCTATTAGGATTAACTAATTTTCTACAAGAAGACTATTTAGGCTCTAATGCTGGAGTGGAGATAGAGAAAGAAGCAACAATTCAAGAACTAAATACCTTTGAAATATTTGACTACGGAATAAACATTCAGTGCCAACCTCCGGCACCAGGTGATGTATTTAAAATGCCTGATGGTAAATATGCTATTTTAGTAGGTCAGGATTGTGACCTGGTAATAAGAGGATCTAATGTTAAAAGGAAAGCAAAACATGCAGACTTAGTTAGAGCAGATTTTATACCTACACATAACATTGAAAAAGTAATGAAAGATGCTAAATCTTTGGAATTTAATTATTTTTGTCCAAATAGAGCACAATCTAGTTCACACGGAGTTCTGAAAGTGAATTTTGAGAACCCTCTTACAAGTGACTTTTTAGTGTTAGATACTTGTAGCTTTAATGAAAATGGAGAGGCAAACATTAATTTAGGCTTAGAAATTGACTCAAATGTAAAAAAGGTGATTCCTCTTTCATGGTCTAAATATTATGACAAAATACAGAGTCAACTAGAACAATACTTAAATATCTACAAATTTTGTAATGAAACCTCAGCGGATATGGAAATTTTATCGGCAAATGATATATCTGTATACAAATTTAATCAAGATGGATCTAATATTAATTTCAACATTCAAAGAGTCTGTAGAATTAAACGAGAGTTTCGTGACATTCTTCTAAATACTTATTGGGAGTATAGACGTCGTACAGGGGTTAATACAATTGGACTAGTTGAAAGGGAAAAAATACCTCATCTTAATATCAAGATTGGGTATCCCGGACAAGATTATAAGTTACTTAATGATATTGATCTCGATGCTTATATTCGCAAAAGCAACAAGAGGAAACATAATGCCGATTTTAAAAAGATTCCACTGTATTTTAAAACGGATATATTAATAGATAAACTTAGGGAATTTAGTGATTTTAAAGGAATAGAAGAGGAGACTATTGAAATTGAAAAACGCTCCCATACTCACCCAAGGACCAGCATAATATTTGAGAAGGAAATTGAAGAAGATAAAATCTCATCGATTATTATTACATTACCATATAGGATTGGTGAACGTGGGCTTATTGCTCAGGGAGAAAAATTTTCTATAAAATCACTCCTTAATAAAGAACTTCAAGAAACTATGAAAGAAAACAAAGAGAATTTATTTTTTTTATTAGAAGGTAACAAAGAAAAACATCCAATTTTTGACCCGGCTAAAAATGAATATAGAAAGGTGGAAGTTAAAGAGTTACTAATCGGATTGGTTATTCCTGGATTAAAAGTAAAAATCAAGATAAATAATGGAACTATTAGCGTTTTGGAAGATCTTCATGCTATTGAGTACTAATAAAAATCGTGATGTTAAATTTAAATAATTTTATTTTTTATTGAGGAAAGCATTTCTTGGATAGTTTCAATTGAACTTGATAATGTTATTAAATTATATATTCAAGTAGGAGGCATTAGAAATAGAACCTTTGCAAATAATTAATCAATTTGGGCAACTGCTATTTAGCAATTTTTTATAAATAAGCCACCTTTGAAATTTGAAAAATAGTTCCTAATTAATCAGCTCAAGCTGAACCATGTTCAGAGTTTATAAAAATAAATATATGATCCAGGTGAACTTCTGGCTCCCTGGCTCCCTAGATTATATCGTTGACAGCATGCTTATGCGCTTCACTGATTTCGTCCTGAACTTCCCATTCCTGGTTTTCGTTATCGTATTGGCTACAATTTTCCTGAAGTATCGGTAGTTTAATTGTTATTTCTAATAAAGTATCTTTATCGACATTAAAGATACTTCTTTTTTTGCTATTTTGGAGAGTTATTCATCATAAAAATTTTACAATTGTCCATACTATTTTAATCACAGAATAGTTATTGCTTGACGAAAATGAAAGAATATCCCTTCCCAATACTTTTATAACCGCTTGCTGAGCTGAATGCCAGTTTAGATGACTAGCCCAACACTCGTATAAAAACTGACTGTATCTGGATTTTATTATTATACCTAAATGTTATTATGGATTAAATCGGGAAGTTATATGTCTTCTTATTAAAAATTATTTTACTTATAATCCTAAGGAAATTAAGGAAGGTTATTTTTATGCAATAAAAAATCACTGTATAAGTAAAGGCGGATCAACTAGAAAAATATTTAATATTGCTGATATATTAACTCTGTTTTTTGCGTTTTATGACTGGGTAAGATAAGTAGATTTTAAATTTACTTTACTAATTTAACTTGTACTGAAACTTTTTCCTATCCAGTGGGTATCCCCATAAAATTTTGAAGGGAAGATTTGAAGCACTTACGGTTTGTTTCTAATTGCTTAACAAATCTATAGTTTATAATGTGGCTTCAACTGGATTGGATTCTCGTATTTCTCTTGTGATTTATATAAATGACCGTTATTTTTTCCTTGAATCCTATTTTTAACATTAATACTATGAAAGGAAATGAGAACTAGTTTGTCATCTAATCCTATGTCACTATGCTATAATGAAAGTAATTTAATAAATGATTTTTTCTTTAGAAAGGTTGCTAAACAAAATGAAATACCCGGTTTTTTCTTTCTTTTCAGGTGCTGGCTTTTTAGATATGGGCTTCGAAGACAATGGGTTTGAGGTAGTTTATGTAAACGAGCTTCATAAACCATTTTTAAAGACCTACCAACATTCAAGAGAAGTTATGCGAAAAGAAAAGCCTAGGTTTGGTTATCATCAAGGAGATATAACTGAACTAATGGAACAAGAGCAATTACAAAGTTACATAGAAGAGATAAAAAAAGAAAGTAATTTATTTGGGTTTATTGGGGGACCTCCTTGTCCAGATTTTTCGGTAGGAGGAAAAAACAAGGGAAGAGAAGGAGAGAACGGAAAACTATCTGAAACTTATGTGGATTTAATTTGTCAACACACCCCCTCATTTTTCTTGTTCGAGAATGTTAAAGGACTGTGGAGAACTAAAAGACACCGTGAGTTTTTTGAAGAAATGAAGGCTAAGTTACATGCTAATGGGTATTTTACTACTGAGCGTTTGATTAATTCGCTTGAGTACGGTACACCTCAGCACCGTGAACGTATTATTCTTTTAGGCTTTCGTCAAGAAGTATTAAAACATTATAATTTCCAAAAAGAGTTTAACAGTTATGTTTTGCCTCAGAAGTTTTTTCCGTGGCTTAGTCACATGAAGTATAACATGGAAGATATAAAACGTATGCCATGGCCTATAACAAATGAATTTCATGAAGACTCTATCCTATCTGAACCGATTGGCATCGCAACTGAACTGACAGTGGAATATTGGTTAATGAAAAATAATACAGAAAATCACCCTAATGGTCTACAGTTTTTTAAACCAAGAGCAGGCTTGGCGAAATTCCTTAAAATTGAAGAAGGTGATGATTCTAAGAAGTCTTATAAACGACTTCACAGATGGAGATATTCTTCAACGGCTGCATATGGGAATAACGAGGTTCATCTCCATCCTTATAAAGCTAGAAGAATATCTGTTGCAGAAGCACTAGCAATTCAATCGATGCCACCACAATTTGAAATACCATCCGATATTTCCTTGACTGACGCCTTTAAAACAATCGGAAATGGTGTGCCATATCTCGCTTCTTTGGGAATCGCAAAAACAATTCATGATTTCTTAGGAATGAAAAAACTTCATGTTAATAGCGTCTGATCTAGTTGCTTATATTGATTATGTAACTAAAAACGGAACTGACAGGATGGGTATAACGGGCAGTTTTACAAGGACTGAGTCGACATTCGACGCTTAACCACCTTTTTTGAGTATTGGAACAAGAGAATTGATTATTACCTCAAATAATAACAATGTTATGAATCAATGATGATTTTTTAGAAGATAAGTTAACAATATTTTAAAGTCGTTTAAGTGTTAGAAATTAACATAAAAACGACTTTTTATTTATTCTTAATTAGTTATATCTTATAGATTTTTTTCTTTATTTAATTCATTTTTTTAATTTGAATATTTTTACAAATTTCGCTAATATAGACTGACATTTTGGTATAATAGGATTATTAAAAACTACGAGAAGGCCGTGTTAGATTTGATCACTAAAGAAAAAAAGAGCAATTTGTACGTTAGAAATGATAATGAATGGTCAGTGATTCCTGTTTGGGCTAATTCTTTTATTAATATCGGTAATATATTTCATCAAAACTTACCAAGTAACGCGAGAGCAAAGCTAGTTTTAACGGTTCCAACAAGGTTATTCGCCGGTGTTTTTATAGCATATGGGGCTATTCTATCTTCAATTTCTGAAAAGGTTGATAAAAAGTTAGAGGATAAACATTTTCAAATGTTAAAGGGTCTAAATGAAGGTACTTCGGTTATTTATCGAAAGCAAAATAGGATTTATCGTGCGATATATTCTGGTCTTGAGATGGTAGCTGATGAAGAAAGGATCAGAATTACAATCCAGGCTAAGGAAGCAGGGAATTTAACAGAGATATTAAACAAAAGACAAGCTCTGGCTGTACAAGTGGCGACAGATAAAAACTATAAACTGCCTAAAGATCCAAAAGGAAGACAGAACAATCTATCTGACTTTCTAAAGACAGGGTATAAAGGATTTAACTATGATAGTCTTCTCACGCTCTCTCAATCGCAATTCTATTACATAGGAAGTAAAAAATGGGTAAAGAATGAAGCAGTCGATACAGAATTAGCAGTATATGATTCAATTAATGAGAAATTTGTAACTGGTAATCTTCAAGAGTTATTGCGAATAAAGGAGTTTGGTGGGGAACAGGATTCGTACCAGTCTCAGATTATATCCGCGAGTTCTAATATTAAAAAATATGATTTTCAAAATATCACCAATTCAACTTTCACAATCTTTGATGGAGCAAATAGTTACTTGCGTTGGCGTGAAAAATTTAAAGAAACTCATTCGATTCTTATTTTAGATCGAACAGAAGCCCAATTTGAAACCGCTCTCTTTGAATTAGACGATGAATACACACTAATACAGAAGGTAGACAGGGATTTGTTTACAGATACTAGTCTCCTTCCTAAAGGGATTGAATTAAAATATTGGGAGGCTTTATAATCCATGAGTTACCTAAAAATGGTTAATAAAATCTATGAAAATGTAAATAATTACGAACTTCATTTTCATAGGTTACAACATAATAGATTGAAGAACTTTTCAACAACTCTTAATCGTTTAGAAACAGCAATTAGAAATTATGAATTATCTAATGAACCTATACTAAATGATATAATTGTAAATTTACGAAGATATCGGTTTTATATAGTGGCTGCACTTATTCCTTTTAATAATTTTGAGGCTATTCTTGAAAAGGATAAATTGGAAAAGCTTTATAGTAGAAGTTCAAAATTATATCCAAACCTAATAGATGAAATAGAAAGCTGCTATTTAGCGTTTAACAGTTTATCACGATCTTCAGAAAACCCTTTATTAAATTATATTAAAGAAAATATAGATAGTCGCTTGCAGACAGGAGTACTCTTAAAGGCAGTTTATGATTTTGAGTCAACGAAAAACGAAATTCGGAATTTTTCCATTCAAAATGAATTTAAGTTGATTGGTCCACAGATTTTAAAAACGAATAATTTTTTTGAACAACTTGTAGTTATTGGTCCAACACGTTGGTTTCCTGAATTCATTTATAATAGCCCACATGCACTAAAGATTCATACAATAACATATAATTGGCTAGAAGGTAAATTCCAAGAGGAACCCTATTTATACGGTGGAATTACAAAGTCCACAATTTTTTCTGGAAGAGAAATAATTTTTCATGATCACTATTTAAAAACTGGTGAAGAAGATAACATTATAAATGATTATAATATTGAAAAAGCCATTGATTTATCCTATATAGAACAACAAGTAAAGGAAAAATATAAAAATAATGAAAGTGAGGAAGGAGAGCTCATACCTGCAAAGCTAGTGCTACTTAATGGTAATAAGGGGATTTTCTTTGAAGATATTTCGTTAAAAAATATCTTTTCTATTTTTTCTGAAACAGAAGGCTTCACAGTAGGAAAAACATCAATCAATGAAGTAGAAGAAAATACGTATATATTAGTACGGACTGGCACAAAACAGGATTTAATTAGGAAAAAGGCCGACGAAATTATAGGAACAGGCTCTAAAACTTTTAGAATTTTTCATAGGCGATGGAAATTTAGACTTAAGAAATTTGTGAATCGTTATGGAATAATATCAGTTCAAAAAGCTTTAGAAAAACAGGGAGCAAAAAATCCAGCAGAGCAAAATATCAGAAATTGGATGTCTGAAGACAACATAATGCCTGCCTCTGAAATAGACTTCAAAGCAATTTTAAAGTTTGTGAAGTTAGATGAAGAAGAGTCTAAGCACGTTAAAGTCGCAAAACTATTACGTAGGGCTCATATGGAAGCAGGTGTTTTAATTCGTAATAAACTGATTAATGAAATAAAAAATACTGATTTATCTGGCTTAGAGCTTCGAGGAGAACATGTTTTTAATTTGTCAGATGAAGATGGAGTATCCTTTACTGCGTATAGAGTAGAGTATATATCAAAACAAAACTACCAAATTTCTTCTAGTAAATTGAAAGAAATTTTTCATTTGAATTGAAGGAGGTATAGTATTGGACTTAAATACTAGTACAAAGATAAGAGAATCTATAAGTGAAAAAAGAGAACAAAATGTTAAAAATCGAGAAAAAATGATTGAAGCCTTAAGATCTGAATTTATTGGTGGAGAACCTTGCTTTGGAGAAGAATTAGATTGTTCAATTGAACTTGATTTTAAAGAAAAAAAAGAAGCTTTTAGACCATTCGTACAGAAGGAAACAAGGCAAGAAATAATCCAAAGAGGAACACCATTGACCCGATACGGTACAGCTATATTATTTCCGACTGGTAAAATGGAAAATGAAGATCAAGACAATCCTATAATTTCGTTTAATGAAACAGATGATTCAATAGAAAGATTGATTGATGAAGAGGAAGTAAAAAAGCTTGAGAATCGTGAGAGTAATCTAAAAAGTGATATCAATGATGATGAATTTGATATTTCAACTGCAAACTCTTTTAGGCCGAATAGTATGGCGGTGAGTTTTAAAGCAATGATTACTAATCAATCAAATTTGATCGTCCGCGTAAAAGGGGGAAGGTACACTTCTAAAAAATTGATTGTTGAAGAACATGAGCAAGAATGGTGGCTACGTAGTGCATTAGAAGGAACCTTTACTTGTTCTGGCAAAGAACTTCTTGAAAAAACTGTTAACACAGCTAAACCTATTAAACTTATAGAAGGTTTAAATCTTGAAGTAAGAGTTATCTCCCGTCATCAAAAAGATGGTACCAGACTTTTGACAGTAAGCCTAACAAATCGCACAGATGGTTCTAATAAAGGCAAATTAGATAGCGTTTGTTTCTTTCAATCAGAGTTTACCGTGAGCATTGAAAACCCTTTGGAAGAATTTTGCATCCTTCCCTACCCAGAAGGAGACCTATACGAAAACCTTGATGAAGAGGAAAAATCCATTACTTTGTTGTACCGTAATCTAAAAACCTATGCGATTGGCCATGGGTGTGCAGCTGATTGGGGAGAAGTAAAGGACGACAAAGTGTTTTTTGTTCGTACAGAATTTCTTCCAACACATGAAACTAAAAGTATGACTCCAGACATTCAGCGTGAAGATGGTACTAAAATAGAAGTTTCGATGAAACAATTAGCAGGGCTAGACCCTGAGAATGATGGTTTTCAGGACCTAGAAGAAATTATTTATTTATATCGTCACTGGATTGATAAGCAAAGGGCAAAAGTAGCTAGTATAGATCCGAAGTTCCAAAAAATTGCAAATAAGAACTTAGATATTTGTGAAGATTGTGCCGATCGAATGGATAGAGGGTTAACCTATTTAAAGACTGATGAAGAAGCACTTACTTCATTCCGTCTTGCAAATCATGCGGTACTTCTACAACAAATTACAGGGGAGAGACGTCAGGGGATTGTACAAGATGGGAATTTAGTGTTCAATAAACCTTTTCGTGATCCTAATATAAATAACATTTCAAAAACAAAGGGGAAATGGCGAGCATTTCAGATTGCTTTTCTACTAATGTCGGTTCATTCAGTAGGTGAAAGGGATTCTCTTGAAAGAGAAGTTGTTGATTTAATCTTCTTTCCCACTGGTGGTGGTAAGACGGAAGCATATTTAGGGTTGGCTGCATTTTCTATGTTCATGAGAAGAATTAAAGATAACCAAGATAGTGGTGTAGAGGTTTTAATGCGATACACTTTACGCTTGCTAACTGCTGACCAATTCCAACGTTCATCTAGACTTATTTGCGCCATGGAACATTTACGTAGACAAAACGAAGAATTACTGGGACTAAATGAGTTTTCAATTGGTATATGGCTTGGTGGAGATACAACTCCAAATAGCAATGAAAGTGCAGTGAAATCGTTAAACAATATTAAAATTGGAAAGTCAGAGAATAATCCTTTTATATTAAGTGCTTGTCCTTGGTGTGGAGCAGAGTTGGGTATATATAAAGTCCAAAATGATAAACATCAAAGTAAACGCATAGGACGAAGAAAGAAGAGAAATAATATTGGTTTTTATGGATATAAGACGCTGGCTGATAAAGTAGTAACCCATTGCCCAGATAGCCAGTGTCAATTTTTTGAACACCTCCCTGTTTATTTAATTGATGAAGAGATTTACAAAGTGAAACCGACGTTTATCATAGGAACAGTAGACAAATTTGCGATGTTAGCGTGGAACCCAAATATAAGGTCTTTATTTGGGATTGGTGATAGTGGAAAACGCGATGTTGCTCCACCTGGATTAATTATACAAGATGAGCTCCATTTAATCTCCGGTCCTCTTGGTTCTTTGACAGGTTTTTTCGAAACAATAATTGATGAACTTTGTACTGACAGAAGAGGAGTCAATAGTTATCGTCCTAAAATTGTTTGTTCAACGGCAACAATTCGTCGATATGAAGAGCAAGTAAGAGCTTTATACGCGAGAAAAAAGGTTAAGCTATTCCCGCCACCTGCTCTAGATGAAGATGATTCTTTTTTTGCAAATTATGCTATTGATGAAAATGGTAATTTTATGCCCGGAAGAAAGTATTTAGGAATTAACTCTCCTATTTTAGGTTCTATGCAAACACTGCAGGTTAGAGCGTTGACCTCTCTATTGCAGGCACCAATGGGATTGACTGAAGGTGAAAGGGACCCTTGGTGGACATTACTCTTATTCTTTAATAGTTTACGGGAATTAGGAACAACAATAACCCTGCTTCACTCGGATATACCGAATCACTTGAAAGTGCTACAAAACCGCCTAGGCCTCAATTATGATCAAATAAGGAGGTTAAAGAAAATTGAGGAATTAACTTCAAGATTATCTAACGATGAAGTATCAGTTGCGATAGATAAGCTTAAACAAACATACGATGACAAAGGAAATGTGATTGATATTAGCCTAGCTTCAAATATTATTGAGGTGGGTGTTGATATTGACCGTTTATCCCTAATGTCAGTTATCGGGCAACCCAAAACAACTGCACAATATATTCAAGTAACGGGACGTGTAGGACGGAGATGGTTTGAACGTCCAGGCTTAATTGTCACTTTATATAGTGCTACAAAACCGAGGGATAGGTCTCATTTTGAAAAATTCCGTAGTTATCATCAAATGCTGTATGCCCAAGTAGAACCAACAAGCGTAACCCCCTTTTCTCCAAGAGTAATTGATCGGGCACTTCATGCTATTATGGTTGCATATGTACGTCAATTTGGTGAGAAAAATGAAGTTGGTACACCTCGACCTTTCCCAAAACACTTAATAGATGAAATAGAAAGGGTTATTTTAAATAGAGTGAGTGCTGTGGATCGTTCGGAATTGGATAATGTTAAACAGGTCTTTATGAAAAAAAGGAAACAATGGGAGATGCGTGAACCTTTACGATGGAGTGGTAACTCCATTGATGGGGATTATCCTCTGCTACGAGTAGCGGGGCAGTATGCAGACCCGAAAACAAAGCAAATTTCATGGCCAACTATGATGTCAATGAGAAATGTTGATGCCCAATGTAAAGGAAAGATTACTGACTTATATTTAGAATTGGGGGAAGATTAAACGATGGTTGAAATACCTGTCCGAAGAGCCCAATTGATTGCTCCATTTGGTCCAGGTGCAATGACAGTTACAAAGGAAGGTGTCTCTGTTATTTGTGCGGGAATAGACCATTGGTATAAAGACATATATGGTGAATATGACAATGTTGATATAAATCACTTCAAGATTTATGAATGGCGGTTGGAACGGTTATTACAGGTAGACCATTTCCGTTTACCACCAGATTTTCGAAAAAAGGGACAATCAGATGAAGGTATCAATTTATATTTAAACGTTCCTTTCCTCAGGTTTCCTCAATGGCATTACTGTCGCTTTTGTGGGAGAATGGAAAAATTTAAACTTCATACAAGTTCAAATAGAATGGAATGTCCAACTTGTAAGGCTAAAAAGTTTAGTAATTATTTAGTACAGGTTCCATATGTGGCAATGTGTGAGAGTGGCCATCTCCAAGATTTTCCATGGAGGGAGTGGGTCCATCAAACTGGAAAGCCGAGTTGTAATAAACCTATGTATCTTATAAGTACTGGAGGAACGAGTCTAGCCACAATGGTCGTAAAATGCGAATGCGGAATTGAGCCGAGGAGTTTGATGAAAATTACGTCCATTAATCTAAATGGGACAACTTTTTTGAGTGAAAATTTAGATAAAGATAAGGATTCTATATTTACTTGCCAAGGAAAAATGCCTTGGTTAGGAACAGAAAACGGTCAACCTTGTTCGAATCATTTACAAGCTACACTGCGAAATGCTTCAAATGTCTATTTTGCGAAGGTAAAAAGTGCACTTTATATTCCAGGAGATACAGAAAAAGAAGTTGATGAACTTCTTGAAATGTTCTATAGTGAAATGTTCCAATCTTATTTAAAAATATTAAACCGACGCACACTTTCCATTAATGAAAAATTAGAAGATTTAAGAATTCTAGCAAATAAGGAACTGAAGCCTTATACTGACAATCAAATTAAAGATGCATTAGTTCGTTTAGATTCAGAAATGCAAATTAATGAGGAAGATAATACTGATGAAACTGGTAATGATTATCAACTTAGGGTTGAAGAATACATTGTACTTAATAATGAAACAGACCAACATAACTTATTAATAAAAAAAACAAATATTACTGATTATAATTCTAATGTTTCTGATTACTTCTCTGACGTATTTTTGGTTGAAAAATTAAAAGAAACTCGTGTATTAGCAGGCTTCACTAGGGTTATGAGTGAAAATGGATTGGTTAATGAGGATTTAAAGGCAATGCTCAGAATAAATAAACAAAAGAGTGAAGAGGAAAACTGGTTACCTGCATATGAAGTATACGGAGAAGGTATCTTTTTAAAAATTGATAATAAAAAGCTTACTGAATGGGAGAAACAACCAGACGTTTTAAAAAGAATAAAACCTTTACAAGAAAAAGCAAATGAGCTGTACCATTCGGGTCGGATGGAGAATAAGACAATTTCACCTAGATTTGTAATGATTCACACTTTAGCACATATATTAATTAATCAACTTACTTTTGAATGTGGTTACAGTACAGCAGCTCTGCGTGAAAGACTTTATGTGTCAGAAAATCCTAAGGAAAATATGTGCGGATTATTGATATATACAGCGGCTGGAGATTCTGATGGTACAATGGGTGGTTTGGTTAAAATGGGAAAACCAGGCTACCTAGAGTCTATTATTAAAAAAGCAATTGAAAATGCAAGATGGTGTTCTGCAGATCCTATTTGTATGGAAATTGGTTCTCAGGGTGGGCAAGGGCCTGATTCCTCCAATCTTGCTGCTTGTCATAATTGTGGACTTGTTCCTGAGACAGCCTGTGAAGAATTTAATCGTTTTCTAGATCGAGCTCTTATTATAGGAGATTTTACATCGAATACAATGGGATTTTTTAAATAACATATAACACGTGGTTAGTAAGAATAATTATATGATTCCAAAAAAGATAGACTAGGATTAAGTCTGTTTTGATTGATCTTATTTAATTGGAGAATATCTAAGATATAGTAGATTAGTTACGTCACCTATTTTGAACTTTAACCCGGATAACGAACACACTAATAAGTGTATCTTATCCGGTTTTTATTTTTCCATTGGTATATAAGAATAAATTTCTAGATATTTCGGAGTGGTAAAAGTGCTGGAGAATATAATCATTGAATTAATTAAAAAGTTAGATCACATCAAAAAATTAAATTTCTGGAAAGAAAATAAAATAGTGAATGTTGGCAAGACAGGAATCTATATTATGACTAAAGATTCTTTAGGTAATCAGCAAATGGAAGAAAAAAACAAACCACAAGAGTTTATATCAAATGATTTTATCTTAAATGGGTGGTTAAAGTTTATTTCAATAAGAAAAACAGATTCAAATGACTTAAAAAAACATTTAGGTAAAGGAAATACATCTTTCTTAATAAACTTATTTTCACTTTTGCCTTTTGTTGAAATCTCAAGAAATGATATCAAATTAGAAATTAGATTATTAGAATTTCAAACAGATGATTTACCCAATGTACCTTTTAAAGATGTAAAATCTTTCTTGGAAGAAGTATCAGAAAAAAATCTTGAGCCTAAAAATTTTAATGAGTACTTTGATGATAACATGTATAGGGTAAAATCGAGGAGTCGTCAGGATGTACGATTATTAGGATTAATCAATGAATATAATGAAATTAATAAACCACTTTTTAACAAATATAAAAACATAGAGAATAAAGATCTATTTCTTAGTAACCTCCTGAAAAATCAAGGATATTTTAGAGTAGCCCTTATTTGTTTAGACCTTATGCGTAACATGGCAAAGTCAGATAAGAAAATAGCTCTCTTAGAGTTAGGAATGTTGATTGTTCGAAATTCTAAAGGAGAAAATTTAATGGTAAAATCTGTAGCAAAAGAAAGAACTAATTATCTTCTTATGTGGTTAGAGCAGACAAGTTTAATAGATAGGGATTGGTCTCCAAAACAAAATTTTTTCATTGATACTTTTAATTTAGCGGAGGATTGTATGATCAGTAACTTAAGAGGTAGTCTACAAAGATTAATGAGTGAATACCTTTCCATCAAAGCAGAAAGTATTGGTGTAAGCCCTAATATAGGGTCATTTGTGAGAAATGAAATTCCAGAGATAATTAATAACCTTCATTTTATTGATAGGAATCAGTATATAATAACCGGCTCTGTAGGCGTAGGTCGATGGGCCTTAGTTCCGTGGGTTGCTATCATGAACCGTGAAGTTACTACATCTACTAAAAAGGGGTATTACATAGTTTATCTTTTTAGCGAGGATATGAAGAGTGTCTACCTAACTATTGGGCTAGGGGTAGAAAAGACACCAAAGGAAGATATAAAAAGAATAAAGGAGGACATTCGTAAGAATATTCCTAGATGGAGTAAAGTTAATAAAGATGATTATATAAATTTAGGAAGTAGTTCCAAAGCTAAAGATTATGCATATTCAACAGCTGTTTATATAAAGTACGAATATGAAAATATGCCTGGAGAAAATGCGCTCGTTCATGATTTAGAAGAAATGATTAATATTTACGAGAACTTTATTTCGATTAAGAATGGCAGTGTGCCTTCTAGGTATGAAGGAGATATTATGAGTGAAAATCCACATGATGTAACTAGAGAAAAATTCGAATATCTCTCGTACAATGATCTAGTTTCTCATATTTATTCTTTTATTAAGGGAAAAGGTTTTTATTACGAAAAGGACGAAATTATCAATCTCTTCCTATCCCTAAAAACCAAACCCTTCGTTATCATCTCAGGAATTTCTGGAACTGGGAAAACAAAAATTGTTCAATGGTTTGCAGAGAGTGTGGGAGCAACAGAAAAGAATGGGCAATTTAGTTTAATACCTATTCGTCCGGATTGGAATGATGGATCTGATTTGCTTGGTTATGTTGATATAAAGGGTGAATTTAAAGAGGGGCCTTTAACTAAGGTAATCAAGAACGCCCACCAGAATCCTGAGTTGCCTTATTTTGTTCTTCTGGATGAGATGAACCTGGCGCGTGTTGAGTATTATTTTAGTGATATTTTAAGTGTGATGGAGAGCCGCAAGTGGGAGAATGATGAAGTTGTTTCTTCGACTCTTCTCTCAAGTGATGTTTATGGGGAGGACGTTACTCTTCCAACCAATCTTTATATTATCGGAACTGTTAATATGGATGAAACGACGCATCCGTTCAGCAAAAAGGTATTGGATCGGGCAAATACCATTGAGTTTAATCGTGTTAATCTTGGTAACCTGGCTTTTTTAACTGAGCTTAAAGAAGTTGAGCCGAAAGTCATCGGTCAGGATCGTTTTGCTTCTAAGTATCTTCATTTAAAGGATGTATATAAAGAAAATAAAGAAATAGTGGCCAGGGCTACGGAAGAGCTGGTTAGAATCAATGAATCACTTCAGTTGATTAATGCGCATGTTGGTTACCGTGTCCGGGATGAGATTTGTTTTTATCTTGCATACAATGAAGAATCAAGTTTAATGGAGTTTGAAAATGCATTTGATCACTGCATCCTGCAGAAGATCCTACCGCGAATTGCTGGCAGCGACACAAGAGTGGAACAATTGCTGAGGGGACTTTATAGTCTGTTTACGAATCAAGACTATGAAGAAGATGGTCAAAATGACATTCATAATGGCAAGTATCCACGAAGCGCAGCAAAGGTTGCTGAAATGCTTGGGAGGTTAAGAAACCATGGCTTTACTTCCTTCTGGATCTCGTGATGATGAATTAGTAAAAATAGAGACCGAGGATCTTTCATTAGTGATTAAGGGGAAACCTTATCACGAACGGTATGAGGGTTTACGGCAGTATAAGGCTATGGATCGTCACGATGTGATGGATTTTACAGTGAATGGAGATGGCATTCAGGAGATCAAGGTATATGATATCTCAAATCAAGAGCTGGTTACTCCTTCTGAGCAAAGGCCAATCTTCTTTGAAAATGGGGTCTATCAGCTGATTGTCGTTCCTAAGGATAATCGGGAGTTCTCTTTTTATCATGAATATCCTCTTATCAGACAAGCCGTTTCTCCTGTTCCTATTGGCAGCCAATCTATTCTAATGGGGAATCTGCACTTTCAAAATGAGGTTGGTTTTACAACGTTTGAGATAAGGGCGGATGGTAAGGCGATCCTTGAAGTTACGCTGGAGATTTTTCCTGTAAAACTAGATTATAAAAAGGATTATCAAAAGTTATTAGAAGAAGTAAACGATGAAATTTATAACCTGGCTTTTCATTTTATCCGAAAAACCTATTTGGGTGCCAGGTTAAGGCTGGAGGGAAATCCGTCAAAAACTGAGTTTTACCGGCTGATCAGTGAGCATTTTCTTCAATTTCTTCAGGCTGTTGCGAGAATTGAGTTCCAACCTCATCATAAATTGGAGAAGACGTATGAAAAAGCACGCGGGGACCAGCTGAGGAAGCAAGACTCTGTAAGCAGAAACTTTTTGCGGAAGCGTGCGAACGTCATTGTCGATGTTTCAAAGGGGATTGCTGTTCATGGCAGGACGGTGATGCCTTCAGAAGGGTTGAAAATCAAAAAAGAGCTTACATATGATACTTTGGAGAACCGCTATGTTAAGTGGATGATTGAGCGGATCAAGCAAAAGCTGGATGATTTATTGGACTCAATTGTCAGCAAAAACAGATGGACCAGAGAGAAGCCAGATTATGATTTAGTTGAGAAAATAGGAACAATGTCCAAGCAGTTAAAGTCTAAGCTGGGCAGTCCATTTTGGAAGTCTATTGGCAAGCTGGACCGATCGGTTATGAGTTTGGTACTGCAAATGGCACCTGGCTATCGGGACGCTTTTCAAATCTATTTAACTGTGTCAAAAGGATTGATGCTGCAGGGGAAGCTGTACCGAATGTCGGTGAAGGATGTTGCCACTCTCTATGAATATTGGACTTTCTTGAAGCTCGGACAGATTCTTGACCGCAAGTATAAACTCATCAGCCAGGATATTGTTCAGGTTAACAGGGAGGGTTTGTTTGTAAACCTGGAAGCAAATAAAACCGCAAGAAGAATATTCAGGCACCCTGTCACAAATGAAGAAATCATTTTAGCGTATCAAAAACGGGAGACCAGCTTGCCGACTGTTTCGCAAATACCTGATACAATGCTGAGCATTGAGAAAAAGGGAAAGGGATACAAATACCATTATATTTTTGATGCTAAGTATCGAATTGATTATGCTCAGGAAGACAGCTATTATCAGAAACGATATAAGACACCCGGTCCGATGGAAGATGACATTAATACAATGCATCGCTATCGGGATTCGATTGTTGCGACAAATGGGGGTCCATTTGAAAGAACCGCTTTTGGAGCTTATGTATTATTCCCATGGTTTGACGAAACAGTCTATGAAGAGCACCATTTTTACAAGAGTATCGATAAAGTGAATATAGGCGGACTGCCTTTTCTTCCGAATGCCACGAATATGGTTGAACGGTTTGTAGAAAGATTGATCGATAAGAGCCCGGAGGAGATTCAAAAGGAAGGGATCCTGCCAAGGGGTGCACATGAAGAATGGAAGTCGAGCTTGGATCAAATGGTTTTGGTAGGGCTTGTTTCCGATCAAGAGAGTTATGATCAATTCACCAAGGAAACCTATTATCAAATTCCTGTAAAGCAATTAAGGAAAGGCTGGAAGGATGCTGAGTATATAGCCTTGTATGTTAAAAGTAGCTTAAATACTGATAATGGCGTTCAGCTTTATGGGAAGATTTTAGATCTCCGGCCTTCTCATGATGGTACTGATGAATATATGCGTTTTCAGGTAGCACCGTGGTCTAGGCTAAAGCAGAAAATAAGGCCCGTTAATTATGGCATATCAACTTATATGATGACGACCTTAAATACTCTAAGGGAAGCGCAGGAACTTCCTGAATTATTCATGAAGTCCAAGGAAGAGCTGAGCATTTGGCGAATGCTTAGAAGGGTATCTGATCAAATTAGGGTTGACCTGGATCATGAGAATCTTGACCGGGCTTCTAGAATTTTAGATTATAAGATTAAGGATATCAAAGTAATCATGGATAAGCAGGAGAGAGAAATCCGGTTTATTCGAAATAACGCAGAAGAAGCAGTTTTGATTGATCAATTAGAGAAAAATCCTTCAGGAGTTTTTAAAAAATTGATGGAGATGCTTCAACAAATAGGGTTATTGAAGGCAGACTAATGGGTCTGCCTTTTGCGTTATATTAGCTTTATAACTTATGACGAAGTGCCAAATGGGTTACCTGTGAGCGTCAAGTTAAAATGAACAATTTCGCTGATTATTTTTGAACACTTTCTCCATCAAAAATCCTTTGTCTGTTCTTCATTCTATGACTATCGTCTACGAAACTTACTATCTCAGCCCGATGAATTAATCTGTCTAAAATAGCTGTTGCTACTCCTACATCCCCAAGCAGTTCTGTCCATTCCTTTGGAGATCGGTTAGATGTTAGAATGATTGAGGAATGGTTATATAAATCGTTGACCAGCTGAAAGAAGAGGTTGGCTTCTCTTGGATCCATTGCTGCGTACATTAAGTCGTCAATGATAACTAAATGTGAATCCTTAATCCTTTTTATCCTGGTTTGCGATTTCCGCGTTATATCCAGCGTTTTCAGGGTGTGAACCAATTCCCCCATGGAAATAAATGAAACCTTATAGCCCTTTTGAATGGCCTCCAACCCTAGACCGACTGCTAAGTGAGTTTTACCGACACCTGGGGGTCCCAAGAGTATTACGTTGAAAAGCTGTTCAACCCATGTTAACTCCTTCAGTTGATTGAATTCCTTTCGGCTCAATGACTCTTGCTCTTCCAAATTAAACGTTTCTAAAGGAGTAATAGATGGAAAAGAGGCCAGCTTAAGCCTTTTTTCCATGTTCTTTTCATCTCGTTTTTCCCGTTCATGATTAACCAAAGTTTGAAGGAAGGAAAGGTAGCTGACTTCTTCCTTTTCGGCTTTGGCAAGTATGGCCGGAAGCTCTTTTGAAACCTCGGAAAGACGGAGGGATACTAGGGCATCCTGAAGCTGCTGGAGCTGTTTCATTTGACTCCCTCCATGATTTCGACATATTGGTCAAGTGGACGGTGTTTCGCTTCTGCGCTTAGTAATGGCAATGTCTCCACATCGGCAGATGTTGATTGGGATTCAGCGATAGCACTTGGACTGTTCATGTTCACTTGGCGTTGGCGTTTTAATAACTGGACTACATCTCGGAAATCATTAGCACTAAATAGTTTCCTTTCCATACATAACACTAGGGAATCATCCAAAACGTCGACAGAACTCACATCTATACACTTTTTTATGATGCTTAGCTGGTCACGAAGATATCTAGGATATTTTCTTTGCAGCTCCTGAATATACATCTTTGCTCTCTCAGGATCGGTGAAATGACTGCTTATAGATTCTTGCAATTCCGTAAGTCCCTTGGATCGATCCCGTTGATGGGAAGTATTACGAATCAACTTACCTTTAACTGCCAAAATCTCTCCAGTTTCTTTAACAAAAATGATTAGTTTGTTTTCCTTACTAGGCTTTAACTGCACTTCGGGGTATTTATGGAAAGTGCCTAGTGGCACTGTATAACGGTTCGAATGAAACAACACTGTGTTGTCCTTCCTTACACTTCTTGTTATACTTGATTTAATGTTTTGTTTTAAAAGGTTGACCTGTCTCATGTGTTGCTTTTCCAGGAGAAACACATCGGCGGGTCTTCTTTTTGTTCCATTATGAACTTTTCCATTGCCAGTCCTATCCAACCAGTGCTGGCATTGCTCGTTCCAGGAGTCAATATTATGATAGATTCTGTGTTGAACGAAGTTCTTCTTGACGAAACCTACTACGTTTTCTACTCTTCCCTTACTTTCAGGGTCTGCCTTTCGGCATAAAACTACTTTAAACTCCACCCCGTTGACAAACTGCTGAAATTCCTCGGTAAGAAGAATATCTCCTTCATTTTCTGCTACTACCAGTAGCCGATCCTGGTCGTACACAATTTCTTTGGAAACTCCGCTGAAAGCAATAAACGCTTTTTTATGTGCCTCTACTACATCCTTAGTCGTAAATGGCCTATTTTGGAACCAAACATATTTGAACCTCGAGTGCGCTAACACAAATACGATGAACATGAGTTTGACTGGCTTACCAGCTTTATTCCTTACTGTCACGAAACCGAAATCTGCTTGTATTTGTTCACCCATTGGCGGATCAGGAATGGCTTCGTATTCCCTTTTGTTAACCTCTTTAGGGATTGCGAACTCTTCCCGAATATCTTTTACATAATTTCTTACTGTACTTTCTCCCACTTTGAAAGTAGGAAACTTTTCTTTCAGCCAATCATATACTTGGGCTGCCGTCATGTCTGGATATTCCCTCAACCAATCCAATATCAACTCTTTATGTACATCTAATTTTTTTGTTCTAGCCATCGTAGATGCCGTCCATTCTGCCATTTCATCAGGTGTCTTCTGTAGGTACTTATAAACTGTATTTCTTGATAAATTCATCTTTCTTGCAATAGCTGAAACGCTGTACTTCTGCTTGATCAGTCCCCTAATCTCTATATACATTTCAAACTTATCCACCTTTCAATTCCTCCTGCCTATATCTAAGAAGCTAATAATCTATGATATAGCCAAGGGTCTCTGTAGTAAATAAGTGTTCATTTTTATTTTTAGCGGAAACTGTTCACTTTATTCTAGCAGTCACATTACCACGTGTTCTAGTAATTTTTACCAGTTACAGCCAGGAAGTTTACCACCGAATGCCAGAGGTTTTACCATGATTTTGGTCAGACTTGATCGTCAATCTTATTAATTGCAATCAGGTTTGCACACTTTGCATGGTTTAACGGATGGATCATTGAGTTCTTTAAGGTGTTCCAGAGGCAGATAGTAACCGTTCTTCTCCTGATTAATGATCACTTTCAGATCAAAATTCTTTTTTGTGATATAGGAACAGGTTGTCTTATGAAGCTTGTTTCCATTAGCTGTGTCATAAACGATTACATATGGAAATTTCAGTATTTCAGCATACATCTTTATAGCCATAAATAACACTTCCTTTTTCTATGAATATATCACTTAGAATAGCTGAATGGTATAATTTAACTAAAATATATTCTGAATTGAGGGAAAAAGACATGGCATCTTTTACTCAGGAAAAATTTGATTTGCCAGGAAACTTAAGAGGCAGAAGTATTCATCTAAATGTCATTCCAACTGTGTCCAATTTGAAGAATGTGATTGATAAATTGATTGTAGTTGAAGGGGATGTAAGTCAATTAAAGCAATGGGAAAAGAGGAGTTATGCAGCTTATCAGATTAGTAAAATCAAAAGAGAAGTGATGAATGCACCGACAAAGGAGCGCAGAACGAATCTTGTGAAACAGCATATTTTAAACCAGGACCCAAATGATTTAGGTGCCAGCTGTATTGATATATATTTAGTTGCCTACGTTGCGGAGAGCGTTAAACCAGGAAAACAAGCATTTATAGAATATGTAATGCATCACGGAATCACGGATAAGCCCAACTCGGCTCAGGCGATTTGGCAGGTAGGAAAAGGGGATGGAACGTATCTGGGAGTTTTACATGAAGATGGTTCAGTCCGGGATTGGCACTTTTTCAGGAAGTGGGTTAATGGTCCAAGTATGGGCAAATCAAAGATGTATAACAAGCTAGTCCGAGACAGAATACCTGAAATCATTCACCAGTCTGGAAAATCATTTAATACGAGAAAATTAGTACATGAGGATTATATCAAAGAGTTGAAAAATAAAGCATTTGAAGAACTGAACGAGTATGTTCAGAGTAATAGCAATCAAGAAGCAGCTGAGGAATTGGCGGATTTATTAGAAGTAATGCATTCATTAGCAGAAGTTCAAGGTTATACAATTGATCAGATTGAGGAAATACGTAAACGGAAAGCAGAGGTTAGAGGCGGGTTTAGGGAAAGGATTTATTTGATTAATGTAGAAGAATAGTTAAAGATAATTAGGGAGAAAAAATGATGGATAAAAAGACATTTAAGATAACCTTTAATAGACTGCTGGAAGCGTCAGTAGATGGACTTACAAATAAACAAAAGATCAAGTATATGAAAAAATGGATAAGAGATCACGAGAAGATGGAAGGAATCCAACCCGAAAAATCCATTTCACTGCCAAACTCTATACATGTTAAAAGCAGTGAGAAGATAGGTGAATTGGTAAGAACAAAATTAGCCCAAATAATACGAAACGACTTACTAAGTCCCGAAAAGATAAGAGTTTTACAGGATGCAAGACACTGCAAGAATTTATTTGACATAAATTATCCGATGCTTAAAAAGGTTACATATGACCGTCCGTTAATAGAACAAAGAACAGTGAATGGATATTTCCGTTATTGGGCAAAGCCGGTTACTATACATAATGAAAAATATCTTGTGTGCAATGATTGGTATGAGAGGAATAGAACCAAGTTCATTTCATGGTTAGAGAGTCTGAATTAAGTTTTTTTTCTTAGAAATCTCTAATACTTGTATAAAGATTTTAAAAGGGCGCTTAAGTGAAACAATTAATTCGAGTCATCTACTTATCGTTCGGCCTACTTATTATTTGAGATAGAACCGGTTTTGCTTGAAGCCAAAAATGAGAGTGAAAAAATTGAATTATAGCAAATTCATACAATTTATTACTCCTCTCGACATTATTTGTGTATAATTAAAACCAGCGGAAAATTTAATACATAAAGAATCTGGTGTCTTCTAAACCAATTAGTAGTTTAGAGACTTAATAGGGAAGTTGGTGAAATTCCAACGCGGTCCCGCCACTGTAACTGGGAGCTTCAAGCCTGATGCCACTGTACTTTTTGTATGGGAAGGCGCTTGATTGCAATGACCAGAAGCCAGGAGACCTGCCTGATTCTTCGCGCCACAACCTACGAGGATAGGAGGTGTTTGGGAACGATTCTGGCTTTTTATAAGAGGAACCGACACAAACATCTCCATGAGTAAAATGGAGGTGTTTTTTTAGTTTTATAGACAGGTTTTGTTTTGTTATGCAAAAAGTGAGGACTATTACAAAAGATAATTCGGAGGAATGAAAGATGAAGAAATTGAATGCATTTTTATTTGCTTTATTATTAACGATTGGTGCGCTGGCTGGGTGTGGCAGCGACAATGCTGATAAGACTAAACAAGAAGATACAAAGAAAACGGAAACAGCCCAGCAGGCAGAAGCGAAATTCCCTGTCAGCATAACGGATGGAACAGGACAGGAAGTGACCATTGAATCGAAACCGGAAAAAATCGTTTCCCTGATTCCGAGCAATACGGAAATTGCCTACGGATTGGGTCTTGATGAGCAAATTGTCGGAGTTTCTGATTTTGATAATTTCCCAGAAGAAGTGGCGGAGAAAGAGAAAATTGGCGGCATGGAGTTCAATGTCGAGAAAATCATTTCTTTAAAGCCTGATTTGGTTCTTGCGCATGCTTCAAGTGCTCATTCCTCTGAAGCTGGACTTCAGCAGCTTAGAGATGCGGGTATTACTGTGCTTGTCGTTAATGATGCGACGACATTCGATCAAGTTTATGAGTCAATCAGCATGGTTGGTACTGCGTCAGGCGAAAAGGAAAAAGCAGATGCTTTGATTGCGGACATGAAGGAAAAAATTGAAGTGGTCAAAACAAAAGCCCAGGAAATAAAAGAGGAAGATAGAAAGTCAGTATTCGTTGAAGTTTCGCCGGCGCCTGAAGTTTATGCTGCTGGGAAAAATACTTTCATTGACGAAATGCTGCAGATCATTAATGCGGAAAACACCGTTAAAGAAGAGGGATGGCCTAAGCTGGATTCAGAGGCCATTATTGAAAGCAATCCTGAGGTAATTGTCACGACCCACGGTTACTATACACCTGAGCCGGTGAAAAATGTAACAAGCCGTGAAGGATGGGACAAGATTACGGCGGTCAAAGAGAACCGTGTAGTCGATGTTCATTCAGACAAGGTGACGCGAACAGGCCCGAGGCTGACAGAAGGAGTAGAAGAGCTTGCAAAAGCGGTTTACCCGGATGTTTTTAAATAATAAGGTGATTTCCCGTGTCTTGCGGAGGAGCAATAAAAAACAGCCTCAATATAAGGGAGCGTCGCAGGAAACAAGTTTGTTTCCTGCTGCCCACCCATACAATGCAACACCAGTGGAAATAGGAGAAAGCTATCTGAAAATGACAGAAGACTTCGTTGTCCTGCATTCTCCTATTCCTTTAAGAACGATGTCTTCGGGAGTTGTCGGAGCGGGCACCGGCTGGCACAGCACCTTCGTGAACCGGCATGTGGATAAGAGTTATGATTGCAGTGATCACCGGGAAGAAATGATCCATTATTTGAAGGAACAGGGATTCGAGCCTGGGGAAACGGTCGGGATGATGACTGCCGTGATGGTGGAGGATGTATATTATAAGCACTATCAGGATGAAGAGTTTTCAGTGTTTATCGTCGTTACGGCAGGTACCGGCAATGCGGTGGACGCCTCGAAAAGCAGCAAGTATTATTCCTATGACATCTCACCTGGCACCATTAACATTTGGATATTTGTCAACGGAGAAATGACGGAGGAAGCTTTCATCCAGAGCATTATGACAGCTACTGAAGCGAAGACAAAGGCTCTGCACGATCTGGAAATAAGGGATAGTCTGTCAGGTTCAGTGGCAACGGGTACATCCACCGACAGTATCTTGGTTGCTTCAACCCAGCGGGGACAAATGCTGGAATACGCTGGCACGATTACTCCTCTTGGGCGGACTATTGGCAAGGGTGTCCATGAATGTACAGTTGAAGCAATCACGAACAGCAAGAAAAGGGTGAAGATATGATTCTGAACCACCTTATCGCGGTGACACTTGCAGTCATCCTTGATTGGTTTGTTGGTGATCCGCCGGACTGGCCGCACCCTGTGAAGTGGATGGGCACGCTTATTTCGAAGTTGGACAGGCGAATGAATAAAGGAAGCGGCAGAAAAGCAAAGGGAATTGCAATGGTCGCTTCCGTCCTGCTGACTGTCGGAAGCATCGCTATCCTTATCACATCATTATTTTACTTCCTGCATCCAGTAGCGGGAATCCTGATGGAAGCAGTGCTGATTTCGACTGCGATTGCCCAAAAAAGCCTTAAGGAAGCCGGGCTATCCGTCTATGAGCCGCTTGAAGACAATGATTTGGGAGAGGCGAGACACAAGCTGTCCTGGATTGTTGGCCGCGATACAGAGCAGCTTCAGGAACCAGAGATTGTCCGGGCTGCTGTCGAAACGGTAGCAGAGAACACGAGCGATGGCATTACTGCCCCGCTTTTCTGGGCAGTGATAGGAGGAGCTCCGCTTGCGCTTTTATATCGGGCTATCAATACCTGTGATTCGATGGTCGGCTATAAAAACGATAAGTATTTTGACTTTGGCTGGGCGTCAGCAAAACTTGATGATCTGGTAAACTGGGTGCCAAGCCGGATTACTTCGCTTTGTATGGTAGTGATGAACCGCCCGCTTTACACTACAAGAATTGCCGCCTGGAAAATGGTCAGACGCGATGCTAAAAAGCACCCGAGCCCAAACAGCGGATGGGGAGAGGCTGCTGTGGCGGCGATACTGGGTGTCCAGCTCGGAGGCATAAATTATTATAAAGGTGTCATTTCTAAACGCGCCACGATGGGTGAAGCACTTGTTACCCTCGAGAGAAATCATATTCTAGCAGCAAACAAAATCGTGACAGCGACTGTTCCGCTCTTTTTGGCAGTGCTGTGGCTTGGGGGGATTTTCATTGAAATGGCCGGCTCATGGTGCCAATCCACATTATTTATATGAAGCAATGAATCTGCCAGTTCCGGAAGAAAAGCTGGATTTCAGTGCCAATATTAATCCACTGGGTCCGCCTCTTGTGTTAAAAGAGAATTGGGGCCAGCTCCTTGAGTCGGTCACTGAATATCCGGATCCTAACGGAACGATTTTAAAAAGAAAGATCGCTGAAACGGTAGGATTGCAGGAAAACCAGATCCTCCTGGGGAACGGGGGCGCTGAAATCATTTCCCTGATTGGCCGGATGCTTGCTGGAAAACAGGCGGTGATTGTCCAGCCTGCTTTTTCGGAATATGAAGAAGCTTGCAGGGTAAACGGCTGCCAGGTACTGCACCACCACCTGCAAGCCAGCTGGGCATGGATGGAAGAGGGTTTAAGTGACAAGCTCCAGAAAGCGGATGCTTTATTCCTTTGCAATCCTAATAATCCCACCGGTGCCTACTATCCAAAATCGATCATTGTTCATTTGCTGGAGGAGTGCAGAAGGCATCAATGCTTGCTGATTGTCGATGAGGCATTTTACGACTTCCTCGCAGAATACGAATCGATCACCCATTACATAAAGGAATATCCGAATTTACTTATCATCAGGTCGATGACAAAAATGTTTGCTATACCTGGCTTGAGGCTTGGCTATTTGCTCGCAGACCCAGCAGTCATCAGGGAGATTGCAGCCTTCCAGCCGCATTGGAGCACAAATGCGATTGCCTTGAAGGCAGGTGAATGGTGCCTCGATAGTGAATCATACATAAAAGAAACCATTGCCTTAATCGAACAGGAAAGACAACGTCTTTTCCGTTTTTACAAAAAACGGGACCTGCTGGTTTCTCCATCCCGTATTAATTTTTATCTTCTAAAGGACCCGTCTCTTAAAGGCCAGTATCCATTCCTGCAATACCTTCTTAATAGGGGAATCATCCCAAGACATACTTTGAACTTTCCTCGACTTGAGGGTGAATGGCTGCGATTTGCCATCAAGGGACCTGAAGCCAATGACAAATTGATGGGGGCGGTGGCTGAATGGCTGGACAGTCGTCTTTGATTTTTATCAGCGGTGGTGTCCGCAGCGGCAAAAGTCGTTTTGCCGAGATCCTCGCGGGGAAATCGGAAGCAAAATATTCCGGACAGCTCCACTACGTCGCTGCAGGACAGCCAAGCGATCATGAAATGAAAGAGAGAATCATGCGCCACCAGCAGGACCGGGAACTCAGCGGGCTGAATTGGAGAACCTGGAAATCCCCAGGAATCTTTCCCCGTTTTCTACCGTTCTGACAAAAAATGATATCGTCCTGCTGGATTGCCTGACCACGCTGTTGAATAATGAATTTTTTCATGAAGATGGGCAGTGGGAAAGTGATGGTTTCCCAGAAATGATCGTAACTAAGATCATGAATGAGCTGAATCAAGTGGCTCAACAAGCAAGAACATTTATCGTTGTCAGCAATGAGGTCCATGGGGAAGCGATAGCGGATGAAGCGCTTGTATTTACTTATGCTAAAGTGCTCGGCCAGCTTCATCAAGCTATTGTAAAAGAGGCGGATTATGCTTATTTAGTTGAAGCTGGGGTGCCGATTATGATGAAGGGGGAGGGTTCTCCGTGAATGGAATCATGGTTCTTGGTACAGCCTCTGATGTTGGGAAAAGTCTGATTGCCACTGCCATCTGCCGGGCCTATGCAAATGAGGGCGTACGGGTAGCGCCGTTCAAGTCGCAGAATATGTCCAACAATTCGTATGTCACCGCTGATGGAAAAGAAATCGGCAGAGCCCAGGGAATCCAGGCAGAGGCTGCTAGGACAGAGGCAACGGTTTGGATGAATCCCGTTCTGCTAAAGCCGAGGTCCGACCAGGACGCGGAAGTGATCTTATTTGGGAAGGCGATTCACACCTTGTCAGGGAAGGCATATAGGGATGTTTTTTACGAACAGGGACTTGAAGCAATCCGTTCAGCTTTTGAAAAGCTTGGCCAGGAGTATGAAATGATTGTTATGGAGGGTGCTGGCAGCCCTGTGGAAATCAATTTGAAGGACCGTGAGCTAGTCAACATGAAGGTAGCGGAAATCGCCGATGTACCAGCTGTTCTGGTCGCGGATATTGACAGAGGCGGGGTATTTGCCAGCATTATCGGCACGTTGGAACTAATGTCCCCGGAAGAAAAACAGCGGGTAAAAGGATTGATTATCAATAAATTCCGCGGTGACCAATCCTTGTTCGAAGAAGGGATTAAATGGCTGGAATCCAGGACAGGGATTCCCGTTCTCGGTGTACTCCCTTTTCTCGAAAACCATATGATTGATGGCGAGGATTCCTTATCGATACCAGCTTCCAAATACAGGGCGGGTATTGATATTGCGGTGTTCAAGCCGCCGTATATTTCAAACTACAGTGATATAGAGCCTTTCTACCTTGAGAACGATGTGTCGGTCCGATGGGTGAGTTCTGTTGAAGAAATCGGAGAACCTGATGCCGTCATCCTTCCTGGCACAAAAAGCACAATCAAGGATCTTCAATATTTTAAAAAGGCAGGGCTTTTCAGCTGGCTCCGCGATTATGCTGATAACGGCGGTTTTATCGCCGGGATTTGCGGAGGCTATCAAATGCTTGGTGAGAAACTCATCGACCCGTTTGGGAGTGATAGCGGCACTGTTTCTTCCGCGGAAGATGGGTTCGGGATCATTCCTGCTGTCACTGCTTTTGCCAGGGTAAAAACAACTGCCAGGGCAGAAGGAAGGCTTCATCCATCCACAGATACCGCTCTTTCAGTGGCAGGGTACGAAATCCATCTAGGTGAAACTGACATGATTGCACCCCGGCAGCCGTTATTATTGTTAAACAAGGATAAAGAGGAAGGGTTTTACGGACAAAATGGCCGCATCATAGGCACCTACCTGCACCATCTTTTCCACAATGATGAGTGGAGGAATCACTGGCTTAATTCCATCCGCAAGGCCAAGGGGGAGCCAGAAAGAAACCCGGTTTATATCAGCAGGCTAAAGGACCAGAAGTACGATGAACTGGCCAGCCATCTTATGAACCATCTCGACTGGAACAAGCTGAAAGAAATTCCGGAAAAATGGAGAAGCAGACATGAAATGGTTTAAGGGTTTCCTGATCAACCTTCAGTTCTTCTCCACAATCCCGATTCCTTTTGAGCTGCCGATGGATCGAAAGCATCTCGAGAGAGCAATCCAGACATTTCCTTTGCTTGGGATTCTGCAAGGCGGCATTTATGCAAGCATTCTTTTTGCTATTGTCGAGTGGACACCCTTTTCAGCTCTGACTGCTGCTATTGTATTGTGGCTTGCTTCGATTCTCTTAACTGGAGGAATCCATCTTGACGGCTGGATCGATTCCAGTGATGCCTATTTTTCTTATCGGGATCAAGAAAAACGATTAGAAATCATGAAAGATCCGAGGACCGGGGCGTTTGGTGTTTTGTCTGTCCTTGTGCTGTTAAGTACGAAGGTTTTCTTTCTATATGAAATTGTCGTTATGCTGCAAGACGCTACCTATCTGCTAGCGCTCGCTATCCCAATTCTCAGCAGAATGGTGATGGGGATTCTGCTCGTTACGGTCAGGCCTGCAAAAAACGAAGGGCTCGGGGCGATGTTCCATAATGCTTCATCAAAAAGCACCTTATGGATCTACCCTGTTTTTCTATTGGGTTTAGCAGGGGTACTGATTTTAACCGGCTTATATATTGGCATGGCCGTCTATTTTCTTGCAGCCATTTTCATTGTCCTTTTTCTAAGGAAAAAAATCGTCGAATGGTTTGGAGGAATGACAGGGGATACTCTCGGAGCGAGTGTCGAACTGACGGAGGTGTTGTTGTGGATGACATTGTGGCTATTGCATTATTTCGCCATGGGATGACAGAGGAAAATAAACGACAGGCCTATCTGGGATGGACAGATTCCCCTCTAGTGGCTCTACAAAACTTTCCTGAGATTCCTGACAGCTTCGGACAGATTTATTCTAGCGATCTTGGCAGGTGCAGGGAAACTGCGAACGTTCTTTTTCCAAAAGCAGTGGCGGAAATTGTACCAGAGCTCCGTGAAATCAATTTTGGCGACTGGGAAGGAAAAACCTATGAAGAGCTGAGGAACGAGGAAAAGTATAAAAAGTGGCTATCTGAACCTTTTAAGATATCCCCGCCGAATGGGGAATCCTTTGATGCCTTTACCCATCGCGTGGAAAAAGGGTGGGAGAAAATTACCCGGAATATGGTTGGACTTCAAATCAACACAGCAGCAGTGGTCACTCATGGGGGAGTGATTCGCTATTTATTAACTGTGTATGCTCCTGAAGAGAAAGATTTTTGGGAATGGAGCATTCCGTATGGCCGCGGTTATCAATTGACCTGGAGCAGAGAAGGTTTAAGGAGGGGAGAACGGTGCATTTCGTTACAGGAGGTGCCTTTAATGGCAAATCAAACTGGGTCAGGAAGCACTATCAGTTAGATGACCTTGAGCACTCGTGGAACTCAGCATATAAAGGGGATGAAATCCCGAAGCTGAATAGGCAGCAAATCATCGTTTTGGAAGGCCTCGAAGTGTGGATCCGGCAAATGGCTCAGAATGTCCAAGCAGATGAGAGCCGGCAAAATTTGAAGGAACTTATTCGAAAGTGGTTGAAATGGGAAAGTGAGGATCAGCAGCGGAAGTTGGTGCTGATCGGCAGTGATATTTCAAAAGGAATCGTTCCCATGGCAGCTGAAGATCGAGTATGGCGTGACATTACCGGCTGGGTTTACCAGGACATTGTTTCAGCTGCTGACCGGGTAGACGTGATTTGGTATGGAATCAGTCAAAAACTAAAATAAAGGGGTATGGACATGAGACTATATACGAGGACAGGCGATAAAGGGAAAACGAGCATTATCGGAGGCAGGGTAGAAAAAGATGATATTCGTGTTGAAGCATACGGCACCGTCGATGAAGTGAACTGCTTTGTCGGCCAGGCGGTTACCCAGCTGGATACTTCAATTTTTGCGGATATCCTTGAAGATCTTGAAAAAATTCAGCATGAGCTTTTTGACTGCGGCGGAGATTTAGCAAATGTAACGAAGAGCCGGGCGCTTAAACTGACAAAGGAATCAGTTGAATATCTTGAAAAGAAAATCGATGAGCTGATTGTCGAAGCTCCGAAGCTTGAGAGATTCATATTGCCGGGAGGAGCCCCTGCTGCCGCTTCCATCCATCTAGCACGCACGGTCACAAGAAGGGCTGAAAGATTAGTCGTTTCATTGTTAAAAGCTGACCCGTACGTTTCAGAAACCGCCTTGCAATTCTTGAATAGATTGTCCGATTATTTCTTTGCTCTTGCCAGGGTAATCAACTCAAGACTCAATCTGCAGGATGTTGAATACGTTAGAAGTGCCAAAGTATTCAGGGGGGGTAAACGCAAGGAGGATCAGCAAGGTGAAGAATAGGAAACGATCCTGGCTTGCCATGTTCATCGCCCTTTCAGCGGCGGGCGCATTCATTAAGATTCCAGCCGTGATTGGGAGTGTAGCTTTGGATGCCTTGCCTGCGTTGGTGGCAGCAGGACTTTTGGGTGGACCGGCAGGAGCGGTCGTCGGCGGAATTGGCCATCTGTTATCTGCGATGGCTGCCGGCATGCCGCTCGGACCTTTTCATTTCCTGGTTGCCGGTGAAATGGCCCTGCTGGTATATCTGTTCGGCATCTTATATAAAAATGGTAAACGCTGGCCAGCAGGCGCACTATTTATTATGGGCAACAGCTTCGCCGCCCCGCTTCCGTTTATTATGTTAATGGGAACGTCATTTTACATAGCTATTGTGCCATCCTTGTTTCTCGGTTCCATTTTAAATACAGCGCTTGCTTTTGTTATTTTGCCGAGGATTGCTAGAGTAATTGGTGACAGCCTTCCATTTTCAAGACAGGCATGAACGAAGAAAAACTTGGCAGCTAGGGAGGAAAAAAGCAGGTGAGAGACACTTTAATGATTCCTTTAACTGAAGAAGAAAACCTTGTGATCGCCAGTGATAACAGCGGCAGCATAGGGATGAAGGATGGTGACGCGGTTCATGTTCCGTATAAGACCGTTGCATACTATTCTTTCAGGGTTGCTGTCATGGAGTGTCTAAGTGCGGGTGGGGAACCATTTGCTGCAGTCGTCCAGAATTTCTGCAGTGAAGATGCCTGGGATGAATTATTGCTTGGGATTGAACAAGGAATTAGTGAGCTTGGAAGGGTGGACATAAAGGTTACCGGGAGCACGGAAAGCAATTTTATGTTAGACCAATCTGCTGTTGGCCTTTCGGTACTTGGAAAAAGAAAGGCAAATGCAAAAATCGAAAAGCTGACTTATGATTCCCAAACACGGATAGCTGTCATTGGCTCCCCTCTGGTCGGATCAGAGGTGATGGAAAAGGAAGAACAGATTGTGCCCTTGCCGGTTTTTAAGGAAGTTAGCTGCATGGAAGAAGTCGTCACGATTCCTGTTGGCTCCAAAGGAATTCTTCATGAGCTGAATACTCTGTTTGAGAATATAGAAGTTACTGAAGAAAATGTGGAAACAACTGTTCCACTATTGAAATCTTCCGGGCCATCGACCTGCTTTGTGGCGGTTTATCCGATAGAAACCCTCCATAGATTAAAAGCGATTTGCGGCCGCTATTTTCATGAAATGAACTACTTGGGGTGAAACATGCTTCATTTATATGTAATCAGACACGGCGAAACAGAATGGAATAAAGAAAAAAGGAGCCAGGGCCGACTTGATTCTCCCCTTACTGATAAAGGGAAAGAAGATGCCCGCTCACTGGGAGCCAGGCTTCATGACACAGAGTTTCGCCAAATCATTTCTTCTCCAAGCGGCAGAACAATGGAAACAGCCAGGCTGGTAAAAGGGGAGCGGATGATTCCCCTGTTCACCGACGAAAGGTTAATGGAAATTGACTTAGGGTCGTGGCAGGGAAAAACAGAAAACGAAATTAAATCTCTGTATCCTGAAGAATTCGATGCCTACTGGAACGAGCCTGAATGCTATATAAGCGTTGGCGGGGAAACCTTTTTACAGGTCCAGCATAGGCTGATGGAGTTTTTGGACGATTTGGAGAAGACCGTGAGAGATGGAAATGTCCTCATTGTTACCCACGGCGTTGTGATTAAGACTTTATACTTGCTAAGCAGGGATTCTTTATTAAAACACTTATGGGAGCCGCCATTTATCCATGGAACAAGCTTAACGATTTTAAAACTGGATGCTGGAAAAAAAGAACTGCAGCTTGAAGCTTGTGTTTCTCATTGTTCCTAATAATGATATCACTAGTGGAGGGTGTAAAACTTTCATAGGAAATAGGTATATTGACCATTAGAAGTAATCATCGCCTCGATGAAATTATTTCCCATATTAAAAATAGGATTCGGGTAATTTTCTTAGAAAAAAGTCAGGTACTCTTTAGAAAAGGGTGCCTGGCTTTTTTTGTTAGGCACTTGACGATGCAGTGGAGATTCAAGTTGGGAACAGATTTAAAATAAATAATCCGGAAAACAGTTTTCTACTCAGTTACTGAAAAAGGGTTACCCTCCAGCAGTAAAAAAGTGCATTTCGAATTTCCCAATAAAAATGAGTCTAAAAGATCGTTTAGAAGATCAAACAGCCTTTTTTAGGAATAGTTTCCTATTTTTACAAAATTATCAAAAGGGTACTTTATATCCTTTTCCAATCTTTAATTCTACTATATCTTTAGTAAATAAATAGGAAAAGGTGGTTATATAATGTTTAGATTATCTTCAAAGGTTCTTGCCGGAACTCTGGCTATTACCCTGGCAGGAACAAGTCTTGCCTGGGCCTGTGAGGATGGGCAAAAAAGTTATATTGAAGCTGGAGTTTCCACATTTGGAGGAATTCCTCTTGTTAAGGGGACAAAAAACTTCATGAATCTGCAGGAAACAGCCGCAGTGCCTTTAAAAGAGCTGAAGGGATCTTCAGTGACGACTGCTGATGTGTTTGCCCATAAAGGATTTGCCTACCTCGGAACTCACAGAGGAAAGATGACAAACGAGGGAGTCAGAATTTTTGACATGAAAGACCCTGCAAATCCTAAGGAAGTAGCCGTCATCGGAAATGACATTCCAGGAACATGGCAGGAAAAAGTCATTGTTCGATCTGTCAGTACCCCGTCTTTCCAAGGGGATATAGCTGCTATCAGTGTCCAAAGAGTGGATAAGGAACGATATGGCTATGAAGGGGAAACATCTCCAAATGGCGGAGTGGTTCTTTACGATGTTACCAATCCTGCGTCACCGAAGAAATTAGGCTTTTGGAAAACTCCTTCTGAACTGCCAACTGGAACTCATGAATTCTGGCTGACAGAGCAAAACAACCGTTTAATTCTGCTGGCAACCAACTACCAGGCTAAAAGATATAAAGACAAGGGAGTTAAAGTGAATGACTTCTCCATTGTTGATGTAACAGATCCAACTCAGCCAAAAGAGTTGTCCAACTGGGATCCAACTGAAGTAGGCGGTGCTTTTGACGGCAATTATACATATAAGGATGAGACAGGAGCGTCAAGGACTGCATTCCTTCACAGTGTGATTGCGGACGAGACTGGTAAGTATGCGTATCTGTCCTACTGGGATCTGGGTACGATTATTTTAGACATTGAAGATCCGGCAAATCCGAAATTTGTGGGCCGTACCAAATTTGAACGTGATGTTCAAGGAGCTGCCCATTCAGCTGCACTTGCACATGGCGGGAATATTCTCATCGAAACAAGGGAAGTGTTTAATCCGGATCCACATGATCCAGCATTCGAGAGAGGATGGGGTTATGTCCGAGTCTATGATATTAAGGACAAGAGCAATCCAGTATTGCTGAGCACATTCCGAACATTGAATTCAGCTGTCCAGATTAAAGCAGGCGAAAGACAGCCAGGAACCTATACAGTTCACGATCCAAAAGTCAGAGGAAACACTCTTTATCTGTCCCATTACTCAGACGGGATTCGAATGGTCGACCTCACCGATCCAAGCAACCCGGTTGAAGTCGGTTCCTATGTATCCGATAAGGCAAACGTATGGGGAGTATTTGTCGACAGGAATTATATCCTAGCTTCAGATATGGGCCAAGGGTTGAAGGTGCTTCAGAAGAAAGGAACAGGGTTACGCTAAGAATGAACAGCAGTATAGCCAAATTGCTGATCTGCTGAGAAATACTAGGTAAAGTAGGATGATGATCTCTGTTTTTGACAGGGGTCATCTTTTTTATATCCCACCATACTAGTTAATGGGGGGGCTTGTAATTAACAGGCTGTTCGTAAAGATTGTTGTTAAAATCGGCGTTAGGATTTTAACAACAATATCTTTACGAAAACCGCCTTAATCAATAAACATATCTTGATTCTGAAAGGGTCAAGTGAATTTATAAAAAAAGAGGGTCAGTCACCGAATAAAATAGCGGCCTAAAAGATTGCCAACCAGGAAAACCAGGATCATGACCAAACTAACCGGAAGACTGGTGAAAAAGAAATGCCAGTCGATTTTTCCATTTTCGATTAAAAAATAATATGTAATGAGGCAGTAAGGGATAAGAAGGAACAGGGACGTTATAATGCCAGGCGTGTAGCCCCTGAACATAATGCTTTGAACAATATGCATGGATGCCTGCAAAACAAATAAATTAAGGATGGCTGTAAATAAAAGAAAACCCCCGCCGTTAGATGAAAACTGGGCTGTCATTATTGCAGTGAATGAGATGAATAGTAAAATCCATGTAGCCGAAACAGCAAGGTGAGCAGCGGTTGAACCTAGCTTTTCCCTCATTCTAAATGTCATCTCGACGAAGTTAGTCTTCGGATATTTGTTTTTGTTTGCAGCCATGGAAGATTCGATGGTGATGATTTCTTCTAAGTCATGGAAAATGAAAACGATGGGAAACAGCCAGATTAATGTTTTCAGATCTATAAATTGGTGGAGCTCCGCTAACATCTTTTGTCTACCTCCTTGTGGTTCCAAGACTGCCGTCTATTGTGTTTTGTTCATTTTATGGGACAGGATAGAATAATATGCTAAAGGCCAATCAAGAGAGGTTATGAACATACTAATATTGTTGGCTTATTTACCAGTCAGGAGTTCTCCACCAGCTAATTTTTGATAATGGGCCAGGGAAATCAATGGGAAAACATATTCGTAACAGTGATAATTGATATAAAAGGAGCCGGCCATTCCTCTTCCTTTTGGGTAGGCTGACGTCCAATCTTGTTCCTTCCGATCCACTAAAAAAGCTGCACCTTTTTCAATTTCCGGTGTAACTCCAGTTGCCGCTGAGATGAGTGTGTCAAGAGCCCAGGCGGTATGAGTGCGGGTACTTACGCCCAACGGCACATAAGAATTCTTGATATCACTTTTACAGGATTCACCCCATCCGCCATCAGGGTTCTGGATTTTCCGCAACCATGCCAGAGCTTTTTGAATAGCTGGATGTTTAGGGGAAACCCCAACTGCAATCATTCCCGTTACGGCTGCCCATGTGCCATATATATACACGCCCCAACGCCCCACCCAGGAACCATCTGACTGTTGATGCCGCAGCAGCCAGCGAACTCCATCTTTTATCATCGGATGGTGATTATCCAAGTTGGTATAGTTGCCGAAGAATTCTAAAGTCCTCCCGGTTAGATCAACCGTGGATGGGTCAATCAGTAAATCCTTTCCGCCCTCTATCGGTAACAAGTTCAACACTTTCTTATCCACATTCTTTTCGAATGCCGCCCAGCCTCCGTCATTGTTCTGCATGGAAATGAGCCAGTTTACTCCTCGATCCCATGCCTGCCGACAATCCATTTGTTCTGTGGCCAAAGTTCGGATTGCCCTCAGAGCAGCAGTTGTGTCGTCAATATCCGGGTGGAACGTGTTCAAGTCTGCAAACCCCCAGCCTCCTGGTAATACGTTTGGTTCATGAATGGCCCAATCCCCGTATTTGAGATGCTGCCGTGAGAGAATGTAATGATTTGCCTTTTGAACAGTGCTGGATGAATACGGAACACGGGATTCTTGCAGAGCATAACTAATTAATGTCGTATTCCAGACCGTTGCCGTTGTGTACTGGCAGTGAAGTTCTCCGTCAATCCGGGAGGCCATTGCTTTTAAACCTTGCACTGCACGAGTAATCACTGGGTGGGTATTATGATAGCCTCTCGCCAATAAGGCAAAAATCATCAGGGAGGTCGTGCTGAAATAATTTAAATAGGTGCCGTCCGGTTCGATTCGGTCCAGCATATATTTTTCGGCACGATATAATGCCATTTCGCGAAGGTTTCCATGGTATTTCAGACCCTGAATCCCTTGTTTAATCCATTTGATTAGCGAGCGGGCCTCTTCTTCTTGATCCTCTGTAAAAAAACGAACTTCTTTGTTTTGAAACAAATCGGAGAGATCGGGCGATCGGGGCGTTCTCTTACGAAAATTCGTATTGGCGAGAATCAAAAAAGGGATAATGTTGGCTCTTCCGTATACGGAGAGGTCAAAAAGATTGATTGGAAAGGAGTCCGGTATAAGCATCACTTCAATATTAATGGGGAGGTGGGGCCACTCACATTGTCCTGTTAAAGCCAACAAGATTTTCAAAAACATATGGACTTCCCCGGCCCCTCCGTTGGCCATAATAAACCGACTGGCTGCCTGGATATCCTCGTCTTTTCGATCCCGGTAACCTGAATAAAGAAGGGCATAATAGGCTTCCACAGTGGAGGTCAGATTTCCTTTTTCCTGATCATGAAACAGCTTCCAGGATCCATCTTCCTGCTGTTGTCCGGCAATACGTTCAACTAATTCTTTTATGAATCTTTCATCATCTATCTCCAATGTCCGTAATAAGATAATCATACTGCAGTCCGATGCGATTCCGGTCTCGAAAGGATAACGCCAGGCACCGTCTTCTGATTGGTCCTGGATTAACTGAGTGGCGATTCTTTCCATTTCCTTATGTACCCGATGCCTCATTTAACCCATCCTCTCCCAATTATTCATCTTTGTATTCATATTCCGTAAGCAAAATGAATATGCATTCCTTTGATGGGAATGACTGATCCGCTAAAAATGAACTTTTATGAAGGATGATGCCGTTTTTGCTGAACTCTTTCTCAGATGTGAAAAAAGAATTAAAAAACAAGATGAAAAAGAAAAATTCCAGCCATTTGCCCCGTTTGTCGGAAAGAGATAAACGATGGATTGACCTTATAAAAGAACAGACGAGACAGCTTAATCAGAACAATGTTACACGGACGAAAGCGTATTTTCAGTTTTACCTTAAGCACCCTGAAATACATTGGGCATTTCTCGGGCATATGGTATCACGAAACGTCGGATGGAACATGACGGATTTGAAAGGGGAGTTACTTACAAAGCTATTGCCTGAAAGTGATCAGAAAGATTTTTACTCCTTTTTGGAACGCGGCAGCTGGTTGATTTTTCAAGATGTGTTTCCACAATTTTTGATATATGAACTGAGTGTGAGGAGCAGGCAAGAAATGTTTCATCTTTTACCTCATTTTCACACTTCGACCTTCATGGAGACGATGTGGCGGTATTTTTGGAACAGTGGGGATCAATCTGCATTGGCGATTGCGATGGTGATAAATGAACAAAGCTATTTGGAAAAAAGATTGATTCAAAATCCTCATTATAAAAAAATCGTAACAGGTACGGTCAGCTTTAAGATGTATGATTTTTTGAACCTCAATAACACTATTTTTCCCTATCGCACAGGGGATAAGAGGGAGAAAGCATCGCTTGCCGGCGCTGCCTTACGGTATTTCACTTCTCTTCACGAAAGAATTTTATTCGGAAAAAAATTGTATTCGCTTCTTTTTCAACAGGAAAGGATTCTGTCTGGGGTCTTGAAATGGGCCCATGAACACCCTCACACCGGCTCACGAAAAGATTATTGGCCTGATTTGTTTAATGATGTAAATGAATCTTTTCCCCGGTCCCTTTATAAGCGACGGGTGAAGAATTGCGAGTTGAGAAAGGGTGCCGAGCGGCTGTACAGCCCGCCTTTAAAATACGCCTGGCCGAATACCCCTCATGAAGAGGCGGAGAGCGGAGATTGGTTTGAGGATTGGCATGTGCTGGATTATTTTCATAAAGAAGTCAGTTTGGATGGAGAGATTTTAAATAATTATTGCAAAACCATTGAAAAAATTGAACTTGCGGTTATGGCGAAGGAAGCCCTTCTGCTACGAGAAGAAGAATAATCCTAATATCTATTATTCGATTTGTGTACAATGGCTGCTGTGGGTTGATAAACGGAAAACGGCAGAAGATATGGTGCCGGTGTTTAGGTATTGGTTAGAAAACCTTGCTAATAACCAAGGGTTCGATGTTGGAATCAAGCATAATGGTGAGCTTGTTGGCATGATTGGCGTCCAGTTTGATTGGGGAAATCGGACTGAGAGCATTGGTTATTTTATTTCAAAGAATAGTGAAGGTAAAGGGATCATCACAATCAGCCTTAAAGAGTCTTATTAAAGAGCTATTTGTCACGTATTCGATGAATAGAATCGAAATCCAATGTGCGGCTAATAACTTGAAAAGCCAGGGGATATCTGAGAGATTAGGGTTCGAAAAGGAAGGAATCAAACCGGCGGGACAATTTCTATACGATCATTATGAGGATTTGATTGTTTATAGTCATTTGAGAAATGAGCAGCCCTAAATGCTATTAGATTATTATTTAATCCCCTCGGAAGCAGACGTGCTTCTGAGGGGATCTTTCAGTTTTTCAATAGAAAGACTCCATTTCTTTTAACTGTTTTAACACATAAGCTTCGCGCTTTAACCAGCTATTATGCTCAAATGTGTCAATTAGGCTTTCATTTTGAAATATGGCTTCGTCGAGTGTAACCCATTTGGGAGTGAAGTCGAGCTCGGCCTCGTATTTATCCAATTGGAGCCCGTCTTTTTCTTCTGTTGCCAGATCACAAAGGTAGTAGTGTGAAGTCATTTGAAATAATGTATCTTCTTCGGACTCGTCCTTTTTCCGTTCAATAATTCTCCCGACCTTGTCCATTACAACACAATCAATATAGCCGGCTTCTTCTCTTACTTCTCGTTTTAGACATTCCTCATAGCTTTCATTCTTTTCTACTCCGCCACCGGGAAATTTAAAATCTCCTCTATTTGATTGAACTAGCAGAATGTGATGATTCTTTATAATAACCGCTCTTACTGCTATTCTCTCGATGGTATTCTTATAGCTAATCCTGTTGGGTTCGCCTATTGTCATATTGAAGTTCATGGTTTTCATCTAAAGCATCCTTCCACTGTTTAATTCCCTTTAGAAAATTATACCAATTTTTATATAAATATATTATACTTTTAAAAATATCAAAAAAGGTGGGGTTCCTGTGAACGATTGTTTTATCTGTAATAAACATGCTGGTACTATCCAAACTTCCGGTGTGATGATTTATGAGGATGATTATGTGTATGTCGGCCATATTGACCGGAATGGGGATCCGAACTATTTAGGCCATATTATGATTGACTTAAAAAGGCATGTACCGACACTTGGTGACCTGAACATAGAGGAGGCAAAAGTGTTTGGCATGATGATGGCCAAAGTGGGTAAGGCTCTCATGGTAAGTGAGGGTGCTGAGCATATCTATTCCTATGTGTTGGGGGATGCCGTGCCACATCTTCATATGCACCTGGTTCCGCGCTATCCGGGCACTCCAAAGGAATATTGGGGACCGAATGCTGTGTATGACTGGGAAGGTGCGCCAATGGGTGACAACGATGATGTGGTTGCACTTTGTACCCGGATCCAGACATATCTGGAGAATCATGCAGATGAATAAGCGCAGCCAGGAGTTTAGCTGGGTAGGGAGTCAGGCAAACTTCGTTGACCAACTGAATACTGTTAAGCTTGGTGAGATTGTGGTTGGGCGTTACGGTGGTAACTCGAGCTCTGGCTCGTATAAAAATGAAGATGGGTGTTTGGTATGGTTGAATGAGCAGCAAGATTGGGAGTTTGCTATTCTTCTTGACGCTCATAATACAGCGGAAAGTGCAGAGTTAGTTATTAAGCTATTCGAAAGTGCGGAATCTGAAATAAAACATCTCTTGTCTCTGCCGGCAAAACATCTGACTTTTAAAAAGATTGAGGAGAAGGTATTAAGCCTATGTTTAGCAGAAGAAGTTCTGTCAGCTTGCCGAAATATTACAGGTGAAACAGCTTGTTTGATTGTCGCCAGGAAGGATCAGTATGTTTGGTGGTTTTCGGTTGGTGATTGTGTGCTCTATTTATTCCATGAGGAACTTGCTGCGATGGGCCAGTATCAGTTGAATCAAAGACAATTCTATGAATGGATCGGCGAGGTTAATACGTTTGAATTGGATGTTCCTTGTTACAGTGTTGGTGTAAGGGAATTAAGAACAGGGAAGAACCGCCTTTTCCTTACGACAGATGGGTTGATTGAATGTCCAAATGAACCTTACGCAGACCCTGCCAGCATATATCATTCCTTTAATGACACTCAAGCGGATGAAGGCATCATTACTTCCATGTTGGAAACGATTAAGGATCAGCAAGTCAGGGATAGCACGACTATCATTACCTGGAATGTGGATGTATTCAAGGAAGCCACCATGCCTAGTGATCAATAGATTTATTTCGGTATAGTTTATGCGCATTGATATAAAGGGAAGGAGGTACGATGAAAGTGGAGTATTTTATAGGCATAGTTCCACCGGAAGATTATTTAACAAAAATTATTCAATTCCAGAGTAAATGGGTTAGGCATTTAGGTGTGGAACCCCATATAACATTGAAAGCGCAAGGTGGACTAGCTCCTGACAAGAAGTGGATAGACAAAGTACAAAGAGTCTGTGAGAACTTCAATCCTTTTCAAGTATCGTTAGGTAAGCCAATGTATTTTGGTGATAACATTTTATATTTAAGTGTTAGCTCACATGAATTACATCAATTGCATGAAAAAATAGTGCAAGAGATATTACCTTCTGAGGAGCTAATACAACAGTATTTTGAGCTAGATGCCTTTGTACCCCACTTAACCCTTGGGAAAGAACAGTACGGCGGAAACATTTCTACCGGTCTCTCTAAGAAAGAGCTTAAAGAAATGGAGAGTTTGGCAGATATAGAATTGTCACCTTATCCCAAATTTGAAGTGAATTTTATAAGAGTTTATCAACTAAATAATGAAAAGCAAAGGTATGAAAAATACTTAGATATCACTTTAGGTAATTGACCTTATCATATGAGGTCTTTTTTTATTGCACTTTCAATATTTTTACTGTGTGGTGCAGGAAGCAACCATCTAAATAAAAATCATTTAATACACGTTCTCACATTAGTAGCTGTATAAAACCTTCATCTTTGCTTATGAAATAAATATCTGTTACGATTTAATCGTACACGATTTAATTAGTAAGAGGAGTGACTATAAATGAAAAATGTATATGATTTTACGGTGAAGAAGCCAAATGGACAGGAACAAAGTTTAAGTGATTATGAAGGAAAACCAATGTTAATTGTCAATACTGCAAGTAAATGCGGTTTGACTCCTCAGTTTAAGGGGCTTCAGGAAATGTATGACGAATACCAGGAGCAGGGGTTGGAGATTTTAGGTTTCCCATGCGGCCAGTTCAATGACCAGGAGTTTGATAACATCGAGGAGACGACTGAGTTTTGCCAGTTGAACTATGGTGTGTCATTCCCGATGTTCGCCAAGATTGATGTGAATGGAGCGAAAGCTGATCCGCTTTTTACTTATTTAAAAGAACAAAAAGGCGGAGTGCTGACGAAGGATATCAAATGGAATTTCACTAAGTTCCTTGTTGACAGAAATGGGCAGGTAGTTAAACGCTATGCGCCAACTACTGAGCCGGAAAAAATCAAGAATGATCTTGTTAAATTACTCTAATCATTGAAGGATGAGTTACTTGAACGACTTTTTAACATTGGAAAACCAGTTGTGCTTTGCAGTTTATGACGCGGGAAGCCAGTTTACCAAGCTTTATACAAAAGCACTAGATTCATTCGGACTAACTTATCCGCAATATCTGGCGTTATTGGCCCTTTGGGAGAAGGATGGGCTTACACTTAAGGAGCTGGGTGAAAGGTTAAATCTTGGCACGGGAACTTTGACACCAATGGTCAAACGGATGGAAAGCAATGGATGGCTGAAAAGGGAGCGTTCGATACAGGATGAACGGAAGGTTTCCATCACCCTTCTTCCAAAAGCGGTTGAGCAAAAGGAAAAGATCGTACAGAAGATTGCCGCAGAACTAAAGCTATGCAATATTGAATATGAAGAGTATGAACATTTGATGAAGCAGTTAAGCGTTTTGCGGGGAAAATTGAAAACGTATAACCGGCCTTAAAAACCGCGGGTATTCGACTAACGGGCTCGGGCTCCAAAGTCTATTTTGTAAAAAGTAATGTTATTTGAAGGAATGTACTTAAACACACGACTGCAATAGGCCAAAAAACAGGTGATCTAATAGTGAATATAACAATAAAACTTAATGATATAATTGAGGAAATGGAAGTACAGTTTGAAGAGTCACGCTCATTACTAAATATTAAAACGGGCGTAATCGTTTTAGTAACATCGGAGGACTTAAGAGCTGCAGAAGACGAAGAACCATTTGATCATTTACCTGAATGGGAACAAGAAAATAGAAGGATTGCAATGGATGTAGTAGAAAACTTTGAAAATTATATAGAGTTACCCACTAAATGGGAACGTCATGAATATCAAATAATGGAAAACTTGTGCTTAACAGTCAGTGATCAACGGAAACAGGAATCTTTATTAAGGGCAATTAGAGGCAAGGGTGCCTTTAGAAGGTTCAAGGATAAAATTTTAGATTTTGATATGGAAGAACAGTGGTTTTCATACCGTGACGAGTGTTTTAAGCAAATTGCGATTGATTGGTGTCAGGAAAATAAAATAAACTATACTGAATAGGTGTGATAGAGGGTGATTACTTATTAAATGGGTAATCCCCTTTTCTTATTAAAGAAAAAAAGCAGGTTAATAAATAATACATAAAGGAGAAAAGGAATTGGATCAAACGAAAGTAATGGTTTGTTTTAGCCTATTTGGTGATGACTTTCCTGTCGATTACGTAACGGATAAACTCAAAATACAACCCACTAATTCACATAGAAAAGGCGATATAATTCCCAATCGTTCAACTACGCTTTACCGAAAAGAGACGTGTTAGGAATATGGTACTGAGTACGAAGAAACAGAGGATGTAAATGACCAGCTCCAAAAAATTATGGAGCAGCTGCAAAATAAATCCTTATATATTCATGAATTAAAGAAGGCATACTCCCTAGATTGTAAATTCTTTATTGTCATTAAAATTGAGGCGGGAGAAACACCCGCTTTGTATCTATCTAAGGAATTTATTAAATTTGCTTCAATCGTTGAAGCTGAAATTGACTTTGATTTATATGCTAATCCTTTTTAAAGTTATGAAACTGGGTGAGTTGAGCCAGGCAGGATTAAGCGTCTTTTTTGTTGAAATGCTTATGAAGCGAAAGGGGTAAGGCGCAGAAAAAATTTTAGGGGAGGCGATATTTTGGAAATTAAGCGTAAATTAACTTATCTTTTTACCTTGGTATTTATGGCAATTGCAATATACCTTATTGTTGAGTCTATCTCATTTAAAGGGATATTTGACGAATTTGAACCAGTATGTATGCTACTTTCTCTAATAGCATCACATTTGATTACTACCAAGATTATTGAATAATCAGTATTTTGTATTTTAACTAATTGTGTGCATAGATGTAGAAGGGGTTAACGCCTTTTTTAAGAATATCCTTTTTTATTGAAGTTTTAATTGCGGGGGAATTAAGTGAAACAATCTATTAAAGTCATCGCATTTACTTTTGGAACACTCTTACTTATTGTAGGCGGAATAATTCACGTGCTATTTTTGTTATTTTCACCTGATGAATTCAACCAAGAGAAATGGATAAATAAGCCTGCGGAAAGAGTCGGTATGGTGGATAGTATGCTCTCAGAAGTGGAGTTAAAAGGAAAGACTAAATCTGAGATTATAAAGCTTCTGGGCGAGGAAGACGAAAGGGCGTATTTTAAGGAACCAAACAATATCGTATATTATTTAGGTGACGAGCGAGGTTTTATGAGTATAGACAGTGAATGGCTGGTTATTTGGTTTGATGATAAAGACAGAGTGACAGATTATGAAATTAAAACTGATTAATGAATAACAGAGATGGTTAAACAGCTTAGGTTTGAAATGTCGTCTGTGAAAAAAATCTGCTAGAACATTAGTTGAAGACCAGGAGTTCTTGTGGCAGCTTAATTTTTTAAGAAGAGAATTGAGATTTTAGATTTGGAAGAGTTTAAAATGCTTTATAAGTTTACTATTATGACTCAAGAGCAGGCTGAAGATATTGCGACTAACTGGCATTACGACGGTGAGTATTCGTTTTATAATATTGAAGCTAACAGAGAAGATTTTGAAGAATTTTTAGACCCTGACAAAAGAGGTAACTCTACGTTTGATGTAACAAAAGAAGATTAACTGATGGCTTTTTTTTCTGTTAATAAGGGTAAATGATGGTGTTTTTGATATCGGCTTAGGAATGAGACCAGATATAACCGGAAAAGGGAAGGGTTTTGAATTCTTAAAGGCAGTGTTGGATTTTGTCCAATCTGAGTATAGACCTGCGAAAATTACGTTATCAGTAGCAACATTTAATCAAAGAGCTATTAAAGTTTATAGAAAAGCGGGATTTTGAGATGATGGACCCTTTATGCAAGATACAAATGGTAGCACCTTTGAATTCTTAAAAATGACATATGAATGTTAATTTTATTCTTCAGCTAACGGGGGCGGTGAGCTAAAACGGATTAACCACCTTCTTTATTGAATTCCTTATTCAACGAGGCAGATTAGCTCAATAAGCAATTTGACTAAAAGGGGTTTTTATTTGAACATTGAAAAGCGAATTAAAGCAATAGTTCAACAAGTGAATGCTTGATTTTTGCCCCGTTTATTGTTGACACGATGATGAAAGCTATGTAACAACTAAAAAAATGTTCAGTTTGAGTCGGATGGAAAGGTGTGAAAAAATGGATAAAAAAATAGACCATATAGGAATAGCTGTACGTAATTTGAACGCCAGTATTAATCTTTATATAAATGTGTTAGGAGGGAAATTGCTAGAACGTTATAAAAACGAGGATAAAGGTGTTGAAAGTGAAATCGCTGTTATAGAAATCAATGAAGATAGAATAGAATTATTGTCTCCAACAAATAATGTCACATCACCTATTGCACGGTTCATTCAACAAAAGGGTAAAGGTGTGCATCATATTGCTTATCGGGTTGACAATCTGGAGATTGCATTAGAAGAACTTAACAAACAAGGTATTCGTACATTAGAAGGTACATTAAGAATAAACAAACACGGGAGAAGATTAATTTATCTAAACCCAGCTGATACAGAAGGAACAATTATTGAGTATTGTGATTATCCTAACCAAATTTGATTTCTTAATGAATGAATAAAACTCTAAAAATAATCAATTCATAGTTAATTTGATTTTATTTTTTTTATGAGTAGGGTAGTTGTATCAACAGCTCCTTTTCTTTTGTGCTAAAGGGTAGGTTTGTAATGGGGAAACATCTTACTGAAAAAGTGAAAGAGGAATTGGGTTGGGCATATACTGTCGTGTTTACTCCTGATTGTTGAGTGAGCTAGCGGCCAAGATCCATTAGATAAAGTTCAGCAAGCTATAAGCTAAAAATAAACGACAACTGACTTCAATAACGAATAATACGAAGACAAAATCTCTCCATACATTCGGGAGCATGAGTAATTGCATGGTAGTAATGATTAACAAGATTTAAATAGCGAGGCTCTAATGCAGTAAAGTTTATATATCTTTCTTTAAGTGAGGCATTGTCTAACTCACGATAATGTTGCAATCTTAAATTATTCACCGTTGATTCAAAGACAAACCGCTTTCGGTTTAATTTTATAAAACACTCTTGCTGTTTCTCGTAGGACATTGAATCAAAAGAAAGTGACAGACAAATGCTGTCACTTTTTTTTATTTATTCGGAATCTCTTTGACGGTTTGTTTTCCTGTTTTATGATTGTAATTCACGATATATAGGATCTTCTTATTTTTCTTTATATCGATAATTTTCACCGTTTTAGTGCCGTCTTGCTCCTGCCAGTTATCCATGATGACAGGTTCAATAAACTGGCCACTTTCAGTTAAGGACTTTACCCAATTTGTAGATGGAGAGTTATTCATTAGTTGTTCTAGTTGATATAGTGTTCCTTTAAACGGAAAAGTCTCTGTTGATGTGTGGGAATGGTAGGCTGTTACGTAATCTCCGACCTGAAAATTTTCTAGTTGTAGACTTTCTCCTTTTTGGTTTTTAAAATTGATCGACTTGTCAAAAGTAAAATCGACTCTGTTTATACGGAATCCGTTTGGTAAAACTTTCGTGATGTATCCAGTGTACATAAAATCTTTTTTATTTTTGAGCGCTTTCTCCTGTTCTTCTTTTAACTTCTCGGCAAACTCATTTTTGATCTCTATTACTTTTAAATCCTTATTTTTCAGATTAAGAGCAGCTTCGTATTTTTTTCCGTTTGGAGTCCTTTCGAAAAAATGAATGATTAGTTCATCATCCGTTATTTTTTGTAAGGATGGCGAAATGATTTTTCCCATAGGTTGATGTTCGAGAATGTAACGAACCGCTTTGCTTATATCCTGGCTTCTCTTATCATCATAGAGGATGATCCTAGTTGCTTCCCCTTGTCCCGGAAAGGATGTCTTTATTTCTCCTGTCGTTTTTAAACTAATAAGGCTCCCGGATTGAAGGTCTGTGGCAGTAATTTTTTCACCAGAAGTCGTACCAATTACAGCCTTATCGATTGAATAGTAGGTACTGCCAACAAGAATTCTGCCTTCACTTGTTTCTTGGATAATACTTGCAGAATTTACGAGACTATCATTCATGTTGACCTGGCCAACAAGTGTTGTTTTGGTTGGGATGCAACCAGTTAATGTAATAAGGAGTATAATGATGATAAATATATTAATCTTCTTATGCATTTTCTTTTCCTCCTCTATAGGATTCCCTAGAACTGTTTTGTTGGCATGCAGTTAGTATAAGTAAAATGAATAAAACAATTAACTTAGATTTGTTTTTCATAGTACCACCCTCCATAATTTTAGACGATACTTTAAAAAATTGGTTACGTTTGTATTAATATCGTATTATTTCGTCTCGATAATAAATTCAGATGCCTGTAAAAACAAGGGCCTTTATGGACCCTTTTTGTGGGGAAATTCTAATCAACTTAAGGGTAAAAGGAATTCATCGCCTTTTTTGTTGAATTCCTTATTAAACAAACGGAGTATAGTTGAATAAGCATTATTTTAAATCTATGTAAAAATGTAGTGATTACCCAAATTACAAATACTTACTCAGTTGATTTAATAAAAATTACGTTGAAATCATTAGGTGATATAAATGAAACAAACAATGATAACAGGGAATTTCTTAAAGAACAAAGTTTTCGTATAGCTTTTAATTTAGCAATGATAATTGCAATTTTATTGAAATGCATAGGAGCCATAGAAAAGAGTTTTAAATTTCTAATAATAAGTTTGCTTATTCTTTTAACCTGTTTGTTAATAGTTCTATTTATAAATAAAATAATTTTAAAACTAAATTTATTTAAAGGTTTATTAGAGGGAAAAAGTAAAAGAAAATTCATGCTAATAAATTGGCCTACTTGGATATTGGTGCTAATTGTGATTTTTAGAAGTTAATTTAGCTTTTTGATTTGTTACATATGCTACTAACGGATGCGTTGTTCAGAAAGGATTAACGCTTTTTGTGTAGAAATCCCTATTCAACAACGGGGCAGTTAGTTGAAGCAAAAAGATAGAAAAAGAGCAATGGAGGAGATTAAAGTGAAAATTGAATTTTTAGGAACTGCTGGTCCAATGGCTGTCCCACGACCTTTGTGTAAATGTGAGGTTTGCCACCAAGCAAGAGAAAAGGGTGTTCCATACAGTCGTTCTTGCCCTAGCTTATTTTTACACGGACCTAATCTTTTATTTGACACCTCAGAAGATATAAATATGCAAATAAATCGTTCACAAATTACAGAAATAAACGGACTATTTTACTCACATTGGCATCCAGACCACGTAATGGGGAGAAGAGTATTGGAACAGTTAAACACAAATTATGTTAATCACCCACCAAAGAATACGAGAACCGATGTATTCCTCCCTGAACAAGTAGGAATTGATATCAAACGTTTTCTAGGAACTGGAGACCATCTTGAATTCTTAAACGACAAGGGGTACATAAAAATTCATATTATAGCAGATGGAAGTTCTGTGAACTTTAATGATGTAGAAGTAACACCTTTTAGATTAGCTGAAGATTATGCTTATGGCTTTTTGGTACAGGATACAGATAACAAAATCTTGATTATTCCTGACGAACTGAGTAACTGGGACCCTGATAATAGATTTGATGGGCTGGACCTCGCAATTTTACCGATTGGTGTATTAGAATATCACCCTTCTACTAGAGAGAGATTTGTTGATGTAAATCATCCAGTTTTAAAAGAAGAATGTACTTTTTCTGAGACAATTGAAATTATAAAAAAACTCAATCCGAAAAAAACTTTGCTTACCCACATAAATGGCTTTAGTTTCGATGATTTAAAGGCTTTAGAAGATAGACTAGAGTTGGAGGGTCTGAATATTGAAATTGCCTACGATACATTATTAGTTGATGTAGAGTAGTCGTACATTTTTTGTTGTGCTAACGGGTGAAAGAGTACAGAAGCAACTCATTTTTGCGTTGCTTCTTCGCTTTGTTAAAAATATCCCTGGTAAAACCCTTTCTGAACCTTCTGCTTAGTTGAGCATAAATCCTAATGGTTTCGCTTTTCTCGTGGCCCAAAAGGCTTTGAATTACTTCTAATGGTGCTCCATTATTTAATAAATGGGTGGCATTGCTGTGTCTTAGTTGGTGGGGGTGAACTTCCTTATCTATGCCGGCACGAGCTGAGACTTTTTTATGTAATACCTCATTTGAGCAATACTCATTCTGTGTGGCTGCCTCTCCATTACGAAAATAGCTGTATCCTTATCTTGTCGGCTATCGAAGTATCGTTTAAGCCATAATTCAGCTCTGATATTAAAATTAAAGTAGACTTCCCGTTCCTTATCGCGCTTTCTCCTGACTATAGACCAATTAATGCAATTGCGATCCAGTGCAGCGAATTCTCCAATTCTGCAGCCAGTAGAAAACATCAATTCTAATAGTGCCTTTTCCATGGGGCTAATACAGGCTTCAAGTTAAGTTCAATCTCCCTTTCTGATAGAAACTTTGGGATTCACTTGCCGGCTTTAGGTTCCTTGATCTTTGCTGCTGGATTAAGGGGTATATGCCTTTCCTCGTGACACCAGCCAAACAATGACTTCATTAATCCAGTCCTGTGAGCTATAGGAGAAGGTTTTAAGTCCTTGCCTTGAGTAGCTAGATATTCCTTTAACCTTTCTGTGTCGAAATTATCAATATTCGGATCATTAAAATAACCAATTAGCAACTTAGCTTGGAGTCAATATGCTTTTATAGTATAAGGTGAAAAGCCTTCTATAAGTTTATCAGCTTCATAGGATTTCCACGCAGTTGATAATAACAAACAAATTCCTCCCATTTAATTGGATACTAAGAGGAATTATTGCATGTTTTATAGAAATTAAGACTCAAGGTATTCAATAGGAATGAAAAGATTTATTAAAAGATTTTTAATGTAAAGATAAATAGGAAAGTAAGGGGATACAGTAATGTCCTACTGGGAAACGAAAATAATTCATACCGCACGCGGACACTTTGAGGTTTTTGTTAAAGGAGAGGGCAATCCGGTTTGCGTCACTCACCATTATTCAGAATTTAACCATACGGGTGATTACTTCGCAGATACTTTTACAGAGAATAATATGGTCTACCTTGTGAATTTAAAACATACTGGAAATTCAAGTAAGGCAAATGAGGCTCATGAGTTGAGTATGTTTGATGCTGTATACGTCCTTGAAGCAATCAGAGAGGCCCTTGGTTATTCGCAATGGAGCTTTGCCGGACACTCGACAGGAGGAATGATAGGAGTCATTTACGGTATTCATTTTTCAAAGTCACTCACTTCACTAATAATTGTCGGGGCAGCTGCCAGGAAGTATGCTAATTCATCCTCTGAGTGTATCTATCATCCTGACCACCCACAGTTCGATCGAATGCAGCAACTTATTGAGACTTTAAAACGCACTGATTTATCACCTAGCGAAAGGGAGCGTTTCTCAAAAGAGAGAACGAAGCTGTCTTTGTTTCATCCGGATCAGTATGATGAATACTTTCCTTTAGGCATACATAAAAAGATGTCTGCTCCAAGAATGAATTTTTTTATCAGGGAAGAAATGATCTTTGATGTAACCCGTGAGTTAGAAAAAATCTCAACTAATACTTTAATAGTGAGTGGCCGATACGATGTACAATGCCCGCTTTCTTTCTCCGAAGAAATGAAAGAGTTAATACCAAAATCACAACTATTTGTTTTTAATGAAAGCAATCATTACCCTTTCCTTGAAGAAAAGTTGTTGTTTAGACAAGTCATCTCGACTTACTTAGAACAAACGGCTTCTAATTGAACGATGAGGAAGGATAGCATAATAAGGAATTAAATAAGGTAGTATTTAAAGATAGAATTTTATTGTTCCAAATCAAAATAGTTCAGTAAAGATTGATTAAGGGAGCTGGAAGATGGAAAATAAAAAAAGAAATAGAGGCGGCTTTTTTAAAGATACCCTAATTGAACTAATTGGTGAAGTCGTTTGGAACATTTTAATGTTTATACCAAGATTGATAACTCGCTTAATAAGCAACATTTGGTGAAGCAATTAGTCAAACTTGGACTATGGGGCTGCCTGCGAAAAGAACAATCAATTTTATAAAAGCGGGTGCGTCGGTCTAGAAGAATTAAGCCCTTTTAAAAGTCTTATTAAACGAACGAGGCAGTTTAGTGAAGAAGGAGATACTTCAAATTCAGCGAATTTATATACCATTGTTGATAAAAGTCAGGGGAGAAACTATGAATAGGGATAAAGATAGGTACTATTTAGAACTTGCACTAAAGGAAGCTGAACAACCATTGAAAGAGAACACCTATCCAATAGGCGCTATTATTGTTGATGAAAATTATAAATTAATTTCTAAAGGGCGAAATAGAGTTCATCCAAAACAAGATGCAACAGCTCACGCAGAAATTGATGCTATTAGAAATGCAGGCAATGTAATATTAGATGCGAAAGTTAAAAGAGAGAAATTTACAATCTATACTTCCTTAGAGCCATGCCCAATGTGCACAGGTGGAATATTGTTCGCTAACATAAAAAAAGTAGTTTGGCTATTAAATGACGATTTAGGTTTTGGTGGATACAGAAAAATAAAAGCTACAAATGCCTTTGAGCGAAGATTTAATGAAGTTGAGTTAATGGAAGAACCGTATGAGGATTTAAAAAAGAGACAAATAGAACTTATGCAAAAATGGGCAATGAACCCTAATAACGTTGTTAATTTACGAAAAGCTGTTAATAAATAAAAGTTCATTCAATTTTAAAGAGTGCATGAGTATACCCAATAGCTACTGTAACTACCTTACACATTACACAAAGGGACAGGTAAGGACTAAGATTACTTTTTTTATGAGAATACTCTACAGAAAATAATTTGAGTGGGTGTGTTTACTTTTGTTTAATTTTAATAAGGTCTCTCTATTGCATATGGAGAAAGTTATAAATTTGAGGTTGGCACTTCTAAAAGAATTAGGGGAATTGAACTCTCCCAGAGAGGAACAACTTATGGAAACCTCAACAAGGGAGTATTTGGAAAGTGCACTTTCAAAAAACGAATTTATTTCTTATATCGCTGAAAAGGGGGAAGAGCCCGTGGGTATCAGTGGTATCGTTATATTTAAGAGACCACCATACTTAGAGAACCTTAAAGGCATTGAAGCCTATATACTTAATATGTACACAGTACCTCTATATCGAGGTCTTGGTTTGGCAAAAGAATTGCTTGAATTGTGTATTGAAGAATGTAAAGAAAGTGGAGTAAAACGAATTTGGTTACACGCTTCTGAAGATGGTGAACCACTATACAAAAAAATGGGGTTCGTGAATAAAGATAGTGAAATGGAAATGTTCCTTTAAACCAGTTACTTATACAACTCTTTATGCGTGTTCCGAAGGGATATTCCCTCTATTTTATTTCGTTACTACGTGAATTAAAAGAAGAAACTGGCTCTACAGAATATAGGATAATAAAGCAATTGGATCGAAAAAAATGCTTTGATTTTCCTGATGTAATCAAAAAGAGAATCGGATATAAGAGACGAGGAACTATAATCAGATACAAAAGATTATTTTGTAAAGTATTTAAAGTATTAGTTTCCTTTTCTTTCTTCTTTATTATGAAACGCTTCCTAAAACAAATGGACAGTAATGATGAATAAAGATTAGTTTATCTTGAATATAAAATGAACCAATATAAGCTTCAAATAATAAGTCTCCTCCCTGTCTATAGAAATTAAGACTTAATGGAGAAATACATAAGCATCTTTACTTTATAAAAAGGGTGAGCTAGTATGATGTCTGCCAATTTTATCTCTTACAGCACAAAAAATAAAAAAACAGTTAAAGTTCGAGAAGTAACCATATTGGATGCAGAAAGGATGTTATTAGCTGGAACGAAAGCATTAAAGGATGCCCCGTATATGCTAAGTACTGCTGAGGAACTGCAGAAGCTTACTGTTGAAGATATGAAGAAGTTGTTAAAGACTTATGATCAAAATGAGAATAATGTCCAATTTGTTGCTGAAGTTGACGGTGAACTGGTAGGTGCTATTGAATTTAAAAGCGGTGATAAAGAGAAAATTAGCCATCAAGGTTCTTTTGCAATGACAGTGCTCCCTGAGTATCGTAATTACGGTATTGGAAGAGCATTATTAACAACATTAATCAATTGGGCTAAAAATAATACTAGAGTTGAAAAAGTTTGTCTAGAAGTAATGGAAGGAAACATTGCGGCAATCAATTTATATAAAACCATGGGATTTGTTGAAGAAGGAAGGAAAACAAAAGGTGTAAAGTTGGAAGACTGTTATCAGGATTTAATTTTAATGGCTATATTTGTTTAGGAATGAACTCAATAGGAAATGGCGAATTAACTCCCGCACAACAACTTGGTATTATAGTCAAACAATATACATAGAAAGATATATTTATTTCAAGAAAAAACCAATATTGAGGTTTTGTTTTTCTGGAATATTCCTAATATTTCGAACTGGATTTTGAATATGATGATAAAATTAAAAAAAGATAGAGGAGCGTAAATACTGTGTCTGAAACAAAGTTCGCTGAACTTCAAAAAGGTCTTTTTAGTCTATTTAAGCTGGGGAAATATAATGAAGTACATTCACTAATTGATAGAGCACAGGGGGAATTTCCTGAAAGACTACATAAAACAATCTTTTGGAGGGCTTGTGTTTATTCTTTACAAGGAAACCAAGAAAACGCCATCGCAGTTCTGAAAGAAGGATTAAAAAAGGGAATATGGTGGAACCCTTTGACTTTAATTCGTGACCCGGATTTAAATAACCTTCAAAACATCGAAGAATTTAAAATGATAGTAAATGAGTGCCAGCAAATTTTAGGAAATCATAAATATATATCTAAACCTCAACTGTTTACTTATGGAAATGATCAATCAAATACAGGAATATTTTCTTTGCATTGGCGGGGGTCTAATGTAAAAGATTTCGCTCCTTATTGGTTCGACGATGGTTTGTTAGACGATTATCTTTTTGCATTTCCGCAATCATCTCAGGTTTTCGGATACAATGCTTATTGCTGGAACAACCAAAATATTGCCGTTGAAGAGATATCGGTATTATTCAGCGATTTTAAAGAAAAATATAATACAAAACAGGATATTATTGCTGGTGCATCACAAGGCGGGAAATTAGCGATTGAACTAAGTTTAAATGGAAATATTCTTGGGACAAAAGGATTTATAGCAGTTATCCCAGCCATTCAGGATGTGGCTTCTTTAGAAAGTTTACTAATTGGAAATAGAAATAAAATTAAGGGTTGCATTATTACTGGAGATAAAGACCCTTTTTATAATAAAACCGTTGAGTTAGTAAAACTTTTTGAGGAAAATAACTTTCAATGCAAATTTATGGTTAAAGAGGGTTTAGGGCACTTTTTCCCTGCTGATTTTACAGATTTGCTAAAAGAAGCCGTTGAATTCATCAATTCATAACCTAAAAAGTTTCGCCTTGAAAGAGTAGCAGCTCATACATTTTATAGCAAAAATGGGTTATGAAACTAAGAGTACGGGCTTCTCCAAGAGCCTTATCTCACAATAGTTGCAGATTTGTTGAAGAAACAGTTGGAAAATAAAGGGTTTTTCAACCTGATACTCGAACTAATATAGATGTTTAACAAAAAAGGGGAGAGTAATCAGTGTTAAAGAATAATGAACTCGATTATAGGTAAATCTCCTACAATCTTAGATTTGGACGAGGAAACTTCCAGAGAGTTTGAGAAAATTTGTTCCTTATGTTTTAGGAGATAAGCACGATAGAAAAGTTCTAAATAAAAAACTTGAAGTTTTAAATATAAAGCAAATAATTGGTTATACAGAACATCAGTTGATCTTGGGATACAGAATATAAAACGAATTCTTAGAAAGCAAATCTTCAACTAATGGCTGCGGTTGATCCAGGAAGGATTAACTGGCTTTTTTTTGAATTCCTTAATAAGCCAAAGAAGCAGCAGGGAGTTGAAGAAGATAGCCCTTTTGGGTAGTCATATCTGGGGGATTATTATGAGTTATAAAATTGTGTTTTTAGATGTTGATGGAACTATTACAAATTACGAAGATGGCAGCATTCCTATTTCTACAATTGAAGCTATAAGATCTTTGAAAAGCAAAGGGTTAAAGGTTGTGGCTGCAACAGGTAGACCACTTTCAATGTGTAAGGAACTACAAGAATTAGGTATCGAAACATTTATAACAGCAAATGGCGGGTATGTGAAACACAATCAAGAAGTTATTCATAAAGTACCAATGGATAAAGGCATAATTAAAGAAGTTATGGAATTTGCGAAAATAGAGAATAACGGTTTGTCATTTTATACAGAAGAATTAAGTATGAATGGTGTAACAGAACTAAAAATCTTATCTGCCTTAAAGGAAACTTTGTCTCTAAATAAATATCCTGGAACTCAACCCTTAATTCATAATGAAGACGTATTCTTATTGTGTTTGTTTGCAAATGATAAAACAGTTGAGAAGTATATACAAAAGTTTCCGTATCTAAGATTTAGACGGTGGCATCCCTATGTGTTAAATGTTTTGCAGGAGGACGTTTCAAAGTCTTTAGCTATAATGAAAACTTTAGAATTCTTTGGTATTGATAAATCTGAAGCTATAGCTTTTGGTGACGGTGAAAATGATATTGATATGTTGGAATTAGTAGGGCTAGGTATAGCAATGGGAAATGGAAAAGAAAAATTGAAAAATATTGCGGATTTTGTTACTAAACCATCAAGTGAAGATGGAATTGACTACGCATTAAAAAGGTATGGAATTATTTAAATTATTTAGTTCTGCATTGGATGGCAATTGTTCTTTAAAGGAATATCGCTGTTTTTCTTTTTTTTAAACGAGGCAAGTAAGTTTATAAAAATGGTTTTTATTCCCTGTTATAAAATTATTCAGTATAATTAACTGGAGAAAAATAACTGAAAAACGGGGGGATATTATGCTTTTTATTTTTGTTTCTTTGGTTGTTGTAATTGTTTCTATTATAGTTATTCAAAGTAGAGGAATTGAAAATCCCTTTTCTAAAGGGATTGGCCTTGCTATTGCATTATCTATTTTAGCAGCCGTTAGTCTTTCACAAAACTATACACAAAGTCTAATTTCTGAAGCCAATGATGGGATTGGTATTTCAAATAAAATGGCTTATTGGATCATCGGTGAAGATGGTTGGTCCCAGGAAATGTTTAAATATGTCTTTGAACTGTCAATTCACATATCTATAATTTTGATTGCATCCTATCCAATTGTTCTAATGCTTGAATCGAAATTGGGTAGGAAAACTGCATAAAATAATGCTGCCCAAAGAGGCAGCTTTTCTTTCTTCTTTAACTAAAGGGCGGGTTAGGTTGAATAAGGAACAGCGGGAGCCTTTGTAAGTTAGCGCAAGTTATTGAACCTTGTAAATAGGGAGCGCATTTTAATAAATGAGGAGGAGGAGGAGAATCTTGAACAAGTTCTTTTTTATACCAATACTTATTATATTAGCAATAATGGTAATTGGTTTTGATGTGTTTAATTCGAAACAAGAAGTGCCGATTGAACTGGTGGCATTTGAAAGTCTAACGAATAAAGAAAAGGAGCGAATTCCTGTAAGTCCTAAAGATTCGTTTGTAAAGAAAGTTACTGTGAACGCGGAAATAAAATCGGAAATCGATAAAAATTATGATGAGAAAGAAGTATATGCCGTTACTTTTCGTCATTCAGGAGCTGATTCTTCTGGAAATCTAGAAGTTTATATTGGCCTGGATAAAAAGACTGTTGTTGGGAAGAAGCCTGATTAGAAACCATTTGTTTTTAGCCTAAATATAATATACAAAAAAAGGTACTTCAACAAACCATGCAGTAATGTTAATAAATAGTATAACTTTTCTTTATTAAGCGACAGTTAAGGAGTGGAGAAGTTGGCTAAGAAAGAAGATATTGTTATCCAAAGAGCGAATTTAGAAGATGCTTTAGCGATCTTACATATACAAAAAGAAGTAGTATCGGGAGGAGATTATTTAATAACTCTTTCAGAGGAATTTAATAAGACATTAGAACAACAAAGAGAATGGATAGGGAAGATTTTGCAGAACGTTAAAGAAACAATATAGGTTGCCGAAATTCCAAATGAGATAGTAGGCTGGATAGTGCTTTCTCACAACTTGATTTTTTTACTATTTTTAGAACTTTATAATATGTTATTCGTATATAAAGGATAAAGGTTTGAATTTATGAGAAAGGAGACTAAATGAAGAATTACTTAAAGTATCCTAACGTGTACATATTGTCTAAAGGAATTAAGCTCTTTTTTAAAGCATTATTGCTTTTTCTTACTGTACTTATCTTGGCTTCTATGAAATCTTTAATTTTCCAACAGAACATTTTTGGGTTTTATCCATTTGAGTTTTTCAATACAATTAAAACTACCATTGAAAATTTATACTCATTAAAAGATGGGCAAATTTTTATCTCTCATATGTTTAAAACAATTTCCATTTCTTATTTAACAAAGGCTTATAGCTACTCAATGACCGTGTTGTTCAGCGCATTATTTCTTGGTGTGATTTTTGCGTTTACTTTTTTTTATATGTACATTTGGCTCCCCTTAAAAGCTAAAAGGTTGGTAAGAAAAATTATTTCTATCCTTGAAACTTTGCCGGATGTTTTAGTTATTATGAGCTTTCAGTTCGGAGTAATTTATTTGTATAAAAAGACAGGGCTAAAGTTTTTGCAAATTTATAGTTTGAACACGGAAGTGTACATCATGCCCATTATTTGTTTAATGCTGGTGCCTCTTTTTATGCTGATTAGAATCATGATTACTTTGTTCGATGAAGAATATGGAAAGCAGTATGTAGACTTTGCAAGGGCGAAGGGGCTCAGTCATCTGGAAGTATTTACAAAGCATGTAGTAAGAAATATCATTTATTCTTTTACTCAATATTTATCAATCATATACTGGATGATGATTACGAGTTTGATTTTAGTTGAATACCTATTTCTAATAAAAGGGTTCACATTATTACTTTATAGGGTTTCCCCTGAAATATTTATACTGGGTGTGGGTTTGATACTTCTTCCTTACAGTTTCATAATACTTATTGTTAAGCTCATAGGCAGGAAAATCGGGGTGCCACAACATGGATAATTCTAAAAAAACATTGTTGTTAATCGCCGCTCTTTTACTTGTTGTATTGGCTGTAAGCATTATATATTCGGCTTTCTTTAAAACCGATGTTGAACCCGAACGCATTGCCTATAATAATCGCGGTGAGATTGTAGGAAAAGCTCCTTTTCCTCCTTCCATAGCTCATCCATTGGGAACAGATAAAGTTGGGAACGATCTTGGTTTGAGAATGATAGATGGTGCCAAGTATACGGTCATTTTTATTACCGGAGTTTCAATCCTAAGAATTATGATCAGTTTGATAATTGTTTATTTACTCATATTCCCATTCAAAAAAATTAGTGAATGGATTGAAACTGTCTTTATCCCTTTTAAATATATACCAGCTCTTGTTTTAGTTTTACTATTATCTCCTTATTTACAGGCAGCGATTGTTAATATGGGGTTCTGGAAACTAGTGCTGTACCAATTCTTCGTATTTGTTTTTATTGGAATACCTATTTTATCAGCGGTTCTGGCTAAAGAATCTCGAAATGTATTGAGAAATGAATACATCGCAGCTGCTAATCAGTTAGGTGCAAGCAATTGGCGTATTTACACAAAACACGTTATCCCGGTTTTAAAAGACAGGCTGTTGGTTACATTCCTTCAGCAACTATCCATCAATTTGTTGTTACTTATTCAATTAGGGGTTTTTCAATACTTTATCGGTGGATCAAAACCAGGAAACATTGCAGCGGTAGAAGAAGTAGTTCCAAAGTATTTGTCTGAATCAGGTGAGTGGGCAGGCATGATAGGCCAAGGCAAGGATGAATTTCTAACAGCACCTTGGATTTTCTTTGGTCCGCTGTTGATTTCAGTAATTTTTTTAATTTCCATCAAGGTTCTAACAAATAAGATTGATGATAACAAATGGGACCTTAACTAACAAAAGGAGATTCCATAACTTTAGGTATCTCCTTTTGTTGTTTATAGTTTATGAACTCCTATAAATTAGCAGCATTTCATCCAATGCCAAGGCGGTTAATATAGTTTTTAACCTTACTTTATAACATAGCCAATTTATTTAATCGACTTGGTTTATTCCATGATGACTTAAATGCATTTATACATGAAGATTATCTATCCTACAAACAGAAAAACAAATCATCTTTCAAGAGATGAATCCTTTCAAACGCTTAGATTTTATACAAATAAAATCTAAGCGTTTTTTCATGCTAATGAGCTTGCTAAATAGCTTGTTATTTACGCGGCTAATTAAGTTTTTCTCCTTATCAACCGAACGGGTTATTTTTAAAGTAAAGGGGGTGTTGATCCAGAAGGATTCACCGCCTTTTTTGTTGAATTCCTTATTAAACATAAGAAGCAGCATTCCTGTAATGTTGTAAAGTCTCTTCTTAAACAAACGAGGCAGATTGTTGAATAAGGAAACTTTTCGGAATAATGGAATTAATTAAGTTTTTAGTGTAAAATTACACTTATTGGTTGATGTTTTTGGGGGAGTTAATTTGTTAAAAGATAAAAATAGTTTTTTCATTGGGTTCTTCGTATACCTCGTTTTATCCTTATTACTGAATTTATTGTTTGTGTTTTTATTTAGCAAGCAGGCAGAACACTTAGCAGTAGATCTTTTGCATTTGATCCCTTCTCTAATGTTCAACGAATTGGTAGAATCGATTTTTCCTTCGTTTCCTGACATATTATTTCTTATCCCCATTACTTTAACAGATGGTGTAATCGGCGGGTTTATAGGATTAATATTGGGTGGGTATCTCAGGGATAAATCTAAGGGGATATTTTACATATCACTAATTGTATCTTTTGCTATTTTTGAATTTGTGGTTGTGCACTTCATTCCCATATTTACTTCTTAAAAATACTGTTCTTCTAAATAAAAGAAAGTGTTACTCATACATTAGTAATGATGTTTGAGTGTGTTATCAAAAAAGGTTCCTTTCCTAAACTACCTGAAAATCCCGACCCTAATCAAACAGGGGTTAAATGGATACCACTAGCAGAATTAGAGAAGATAGAACTTTATGCCAATATACAAAAACAATTAATGAATTATACTTTGGAAAAACGAAATATTGAGTTAATAGAAGAACACACTATCCAATGCGCCCCCAAGTAATTTTTTTTGTGAAATTAAGCTCTTCAACTATGTTTATTCAATTATAGATGCAGGATAGTGGAACAAACATAAAAAGTATTGGAGTTGAAAAGGTTGGAACAAGAATTAGATAAAGCTATTGATCTACGGAAAAGTGGGAGTCATAAAGAATCCAACGAATTACTTATGAAACTGGTACAGAAGTACCCTGAAAATGCTTTGATTAACTACCAATGTGCTAGGAGTTATGATTTATTAGGAGAAGAATCCAATGCAGTACCCTTTTACGAAACTGCAATCAAATTAGGGTTGTCTTCAAATGAACTGGAAGGAGCTTTTATAGGATTAGGTAGTACTTATAGAACATTAGGGGAATATGAAAAATCTAAAAAGACATTCCAAAAGGGAATTGAAACCTTTCCAAACAATAGAGCAATTCAAGCATTCTATTCAATGACCTTATATAATTTAAACGAGCATAATAAAGCGATGGAGTTGCTACTACAATGCTTAATAGATACAACAACAGACGATAAAATCTTAAGTTATAAAAAGGCAATTGACTTCTATTCGGATAAATTAAACGAAGTTTGGAAGTAGTTTGTGAAAAAACGTACTTAAACATAAGGGTGCGAAGAGTACAGAAGCAACGTATAACTTGCGTTGCTTCTACTCTTTGTTAGAAGTATTTCTGGAAAACTCCTGTCTCAGCCTTCCACTTAATTGAGCAAATATTCGAGTGGTTGCACTTTTCTCGTGGCCCAAAAGACCTTGAATAGCTTCAACTGGTGCTCCATTATTCAATAAGTGAGTGGCGAAGCTGTGTTTGAGTTGGTGAGGATGAATTTCCTTATCTATGCCGGCACGCGCTGAGATATTCTTAATGTAATACCTCATCTGTGCAATACTTATCCTGTGTGGTTGTCTCTCCGTTACAAAAATGGCTGGATCCTTACCCTGGCGGCTATCAATGTATCGCTTAAGCCATAACTCTGTCCGAATATTAAAATACAATTCACGTTCCTTATCACCCTTCCCCCTTACCATGGTTGAACGGTTAGACCAATTAATGCAATTTAGATCAAGTGCACCAATTTCTCTGATTCTTCAGCCAGTAGGAAACATAAATTCGAATAGTGCTTTTTCCATAGGACTGAGACAGGCTTCACGTAAAAGTTCAATCTCCTTTACTGATAGAAACTTTGGGATGCTCTTGCAAGGCTTTAGGTTCCTTGATCTTTGCAGCTGGATTAATGTTTAAATGACCTTCCTCGTGACACCAGCGAAACAATGATTTCATAAGCAAAATTCTGGGCCAAACATGAGGGTTTTAAGTCCTTGCCTTGAGTAACGAGATCTTTTTTCAATCCTTCTGTATTGAAGGTATCAATAATTGGGTCCTTAAAATAACTTATGAGTAGCTTTGCCTGAATACTATTTGCTTTTAAGGTATAGGATGAGAACCCTTCAATACGTTTCTCTGCCAAGCAGTTGATAGTAACAAACAAATCCCTCCCTTTTAATTAGAATACTAGAAGGTATTCTTGCCAGTTTTATAGAAATTTAGACTTGATGATGAGAATTAGATAGCAGCAAACAAACTTGGTTAATTAAAAGTAGTCCTAATAAGTCAATTTATTGGAGGTATTGAAATGGATGTTGAGAAGTAAAAATTAAAATCACTAACAATTATTACACTTGACTTATTGTACAATTTCAGACCCAGGCTTCGGAGTTGGATATTAAATGAATAGGTTCCATTGGTTGTTTAGTTAGATAATGAATACAATAGTATATAAGGGAATATTTTTAGAAATAAACTGCCTTCTATAAGGTTGATTACATAGGAGTAATAAGACTAATGAATAAACTTGGGATGTTTTTACATACCAGATATATAGACATAATAGAAGGAATAAAGTTAGCAAATAAACTCAAAGTAGACGGTATTCAAATTTACGCATTAAATGATAATTTCTCTTTAATCAATTTTTCTACAAAGGAAGTTTCCAACCTATTTCAATATATAAGCTCTCAAGGACTTGAAGTATCTGCTCTTGCGATTAACTTTGGTATCAATGGGTTATTAACCGAAAACCCTGAAAAATTAGTGGAACAGTATAAACGGATTGTAGATATCGGGAAGATGTTAAATTCAAATATTATTACAGCACACATTGGTGAGATTCCAAGGGATTCAAATCAAAAAGAGTATGAACAAATGTTTGAAATGTGTAATACTCTCGGAATAATCTCAGCTCAGATGGAAAGTAGATTTGCAATTGAAACAGGTTCGGAAGAAGTCGAAGTATTAATAAACTTCCTAGATTCTGTCAAATCAAGTGGTTTAGCAGTAAATTATGACCCAGCAAATATTATTATGAGTCAAAAGGGGGATCCCATAGAAAGTATAAAAGTTTTAAGAAGATATTTAGTTCATACTCATATGAAAGATTGCAAAAAAGGGGACAAAAGAAACCCAACAGGTTTTACAGAGACTTTACTTGGTGATGGTGATATTAATTTTCCTTCTATTCTTGAATCTTTAAAAGAAATTGACTATTCAGGGTACCTAACAATTGAAAGAAATGAATACATAAATATGGATACTGGTATGGAACAGTCAATGAAAAACTTTAGAAAATATAAACAAGCAGAGTGAGAGTGTTCATTCCATTTTGCTAAAAAGGAGAACCTGTTAAAGCCAGGAAGATTTAAGATTAATGCTTCTTTGTGTGCAACTTACTTATTGAATGTAGTATAGTGCTTTATTAGGCGAATAACTGATTTTGAAATTATTTTCAAATATTGTAAATCCCTCTATTTGAAAGTCAATAATAACAATTTGTCACTTTACTTGGGGCCTCTCCGGGCATGATTATGAGCTATGAAGCAAGGTGTATCAAAAGATCCTAGCTCAGCCAAAACGGGTTATCATACCCGCCTCTCCAAATAAAGTGCCCGTCTCTACAAGGAAAGAGTAGTGGTTTTATATTAAACGCTTATATATGAAAAACTTTATTTAACCACTTTTCTATGTAAAGCTCTACAGAAACAAACGGGGCAGTTTAGTGAAAGAGCATCTGTAATGAAGTTTTATCATTCGGCAAATACCAACTCAATAAGGGGTTCAAGTATGGTTACGGATATTAGCTTTAAATTCATTTCCTATTATGATACAGAGGATTACAGTCTATTTGATTATTGGGGTAAACTGGATATTTCAATTGACGATGTATCGTTTTTTAGCAACTATAAATACCGTGAAACTCAGGGGCCAATGGGTGATTCCACAATTACAAGAGAGGGGTTTGCAGCTTATCTTGATTCTTTTCTTTGGGAATTGCCATTTGTGCCTCGAAAATTATTGGAGCAAGAGACAGTAATTGTAGAGGGTGAAGGAATTGATAAGAGTCTTATTTTTTCCTTGAAGGACAATATTGTTACATTTGCAATCTGTAGAAAACACTCTTGTGAAATAGAAACAACTTACTACGATGGTGTAAGAGTTTCTGAATCAAAGGAAATTCCCCAAAATAACAAAAACATGATTGAATTTGGCAGATTTAAACAGGGATTAAAAAATGGGCTGCAAGGTTTTATACAAGAACTTATTGAAAACTACCCAAGTATCACTAACCAAGAAAGTTTTATAAACATAAGAAATACAATTGAGAGTATCAATTAGAATGGTTTTACTCGTTCGGCTATCGGTGCGTTTATCCAAGAAGGATTGAGGCACCTTTTTATAAGTTCTTAGATTTATTTGGAGAAATCTTATTGAAGAATGTTCGAGATGAAGCAATTGAGCAATGGGAATGACCATCCAAGGAAAAATGAAGAGTGAAGAAAGTCAATGTGTACATAACCTTATATCATTGAGCGTAAAAGTGAGTTAATCAATGATCTAGTACCTAAAATTGTTGATACCACCATACATCATTTGTTGTGGACATTAGAACAAGAGGAAGCTATAGATATAACCATAAATAACGGTAACAAACCAGTTAGTATTAAGGAAATGAGTGACGGTTTAGCTGGAGAACTGTATACAGAAAATGGATCGATAAACCGGTTCAGTAACAAGTCAATGTCATAAAAGTTTTACCTTTGCGTTTTGCGAAGGTGCAGTTTAGTTGAACAAAGAGGATAACAAACCATAAATGTAGAATTAATGATTCTAAATAATTCCCTAACACAATTGAGGTGTTTGCTTTGAAATGGTTCATTTTATTTATAATTTTAGGTTTCTTTTTAACAACGTCCGCTTGTACTGATAATAAGTTTGATAAAAAAGGAAATGAAGCTGTAAGTGCGGTTGAAGATTGGGGAGAAAGTCCAATGTTTAAAGTCGATAATTATCAGATGATTGGAGAAGAAGGACGATTAGGTTTTATTTATGATAACACAGAAGTAACAAAATTTTATCCAAATAAAAAACAAAAGTATATGTGGCACTTTTGGGGAAAAGAGGACGAGTTAGAGGGTGAATTAAAGGTTATGGCCTCCCATAAAGAGAGTGGGGAACAGATTGCAATATTAGAAGGCCACCCTTTGGCAGGTCCTAATAACGGAGCGGATCGGCACGTTCCATCCAATATGTCTCTTCCTAAAGAAGGTATTTGGAAGTTGGATGCATATATAGGAGATAAGTTATTTGGGACGATATTCATAAAAGTTTATGAAGGTTAAGAGAGATTTTATACAGAATCACTTTATATGTTAAAGGGTCAAGAGTTCTCAACCGTGCTGCTAGAGAAGGCAGCATTTTCTTGTTCGACTAACGGGGCAGGATGGTTAAAGAAGTTTTTCTTTTCTGGATAGGTGCAAACTGTGTAGGAGGACCTTATGAATGAATTGTATAAGTTGTTAGAAAATAGTTTTCATATAGAGGTGGAATTATATGCCTAAAATTGACAATATGTTAGCAATTCTATGGATGCTTCGTTCCGGTGAAAAAATTACTGCAAAACAAATTTCAGAAAAGTTAGAGATGAATATAAGGACTGTGTATCGTTATATTGATACAATTTCAACAAGTGGCGTACCTATAATTTCAGAACCAGGACATAACGGTGGATACACTTTATTGAACAATTTTATTGAGGCTCCTCTTTTTTTTGATTTTGAAGAGCAAACTTCACTTTTTCACGCTGCTGTTTTTGCAGAAGAAGCCGGATATTATGGAGGTGAAGCACTAAATAGAGCCATTTCAAAACTAAGTAAATACTCAAATCAAGAGCAGGTAACAAAGATAAACCAACATTTAACTAGTCTTGAAGTAATAAGTCGATTAAGTTCACTCTCTATGGAACCTTTTTTGAAGGAGTTGGAGCAGGCTGTAGCTGACGGGTACTCAGTAAAAATTCTTTATCATAAAAGTGGCGAAAAAAATTATAGATTGGTCGATCCGTACAGAATTATCTATTGGAATAATAAGTGGTATGTGATTGGATTTTGTCATCTTAGGAATGATATCCGTAGTTTTAGAGTAGATCGAATTGAAAGTCTAATGCTAACCGAAAATAAGTTTAACCGGCCAGAAAATTTTTCAGCACGTGACTTTTTTATGAAAAACCTCCTTCCAACTATAGAAGATAAGGAAGGGATTACTTCTTTAGTTATTAATGGAAATGAAAGTACGCTGAATGATGTTTGCCAACATTGGTTTTTAGGACATTATTTACATGAACGAAATTCAAATCAAGCAGTTTTCCTTCTTGAAAAAGATATAGTACATACCTATATACCTTATTTACTTTTACCGTACGGTAAATCTATTCAAATTATCGAGCCAATAAGTCTAAAGAAAAGACTTATTGAAGTTCTGTCGGAATTAATAAAATTTCATCAAGTATGATAACTTCCCTGACGTTAGCTGTCAGGGAAGTTTTATTATAATTGCTATATAAATTGTGATTGGGAGTGTTATTGGATGCAAACAAAAAAAGTTTATCTATATGTATTTAACACAATGTCAGACTGGGAATATGGATATTTAATTGCCGAACTAAACACAGGAAGATATTTCAAAAAAGATATAGTACCTTTAAAAGTAGTTACAGTAGGAGCTAATAAAGAAATGATTACTACGATGGGGGGACTGAGCATAAAACCAGATATTTCCCTTGATGAGTGTACTCTTGAGAGTAAAGATCTTTTAGTTTTGCCTGGAGGGACTACTTGGGGAGAAGTGATTCATCAACCAATCATGAAAAAAATTGGCGAAGCCTTAAAGCTCGGCACCATTGTTGCTGCAATTTGTGGTGCAACTGAGGCTCTTGCGAATATGGGATACTTAGATTCTCGAAAACACACAAGCAATGATTTAGAGTATATTAAAATGGTCTGCCCTAATTATAAAGGAGAAAAATATTATGAGATGAGACCTGCGGTATCTGGTGAGAATTTGGTTACTGCATCAGGGGTTGCGCCTCTGGAATTTACGATGGAAGTATTTAAAAAATTAGAAGTATTTGCACCAGATACTTTACATTCATGGTATAACCTAAATAAGACTCATAAACCTGAATACTTCTTCCAGTTAATGAATTCAATAAATAGATGAGCTAAAAAAACAACTTAGCAGATTTATATTAGTTTTAAAAAAAAACCATGCTTTAGACAATGTCAAAGCGTGGTTTTTAAAGAAAAAGCCCAATTTCTCTATTAATTAAAGGTGAAGTAGGGCTTTTTAGTATAGAAAATTCCTTAACGTTGTAAATCCGCATTTTCCTGACGATACCCCTTCTTCTTTCTATTTTCGGCAATTAGTAAAAACCAAAAAACAAAGGGAATTTTCAGCCTGTATATAAATAACTATTCAGATAGCATATATTTTCTTTGCAATTAGCTAATTGATTTCTATATTTACTATGATGAATTAATGGCCTTGATGGAATAAGAATTTTTCTTATTTAACATAAGAAGCAGGATAGTTAAACAAGGAATGAAAAAATTTTAAATAAATATTCAAAAATAATTGAATTTATAATTCGATAAAATTATAATTACTTTTAAATGAATGAAAAAACTTAAGGGGATTTCTATGAAGCAATTAGATTTGAAGAATTTAGATTTGAATCAGTCTGAGTCACTGACATTAAGGGTAGAAACTTCTTCTGTTTGGGAAGTTATTCTTGGAATTGCGGGATTCACACATAGACAATTAAGGCATACATTTGATTTAGATCAAGAATGGGAAAATTCTTTTGCCTCCATGTCTAAAACACTTAAGGATTTATTAAACGAAATTGAAAAAACGAATCTATGGTACGGTTTAATATTGTTACAGGAAAGAATATCTGCTGAAACGATTGAGGATTTTTCTAATGATCTATCCATTATGGATAACAAAACATTATATGGGACTCTTTTACCTTATAAAGACCGTTTAAAGGAGCCAATTCGTAAGTCTTTGATTGATGACTTGGGGGAGGATAGAGATTTTAAAGACTATGCTTCGTTTTTTGATGACCACGAGTATTTGAATGAATATGTCCTCGTTCTTGATAGTTATTCACGGGAAAAATTAATTGAAATTCTTGTTAGGGTAGTAAAGGAATGGCATGAATGGATTTCCCAGTTTGATGAATGGACGAAATGGAACAGAGCAATAGATTTTGAGGGAAAGCAACATCAATCAATTGATCATTCTAATCCAGTTGAATTCATTGAATTAGTCACAGGGGGAACTAAGTACTTTCCGGAACCATCAATTTGGACAGTCAAAATGGTCCCTCAAGTGTCCTACCGTCCGTGGACTCTAACAGTACGTACACCCGATACAAAGATCTTCTTCTATCCAATGAAGGAAGAATATTTACTTGAACCAGGGACTCCTTCAATGGAATTAATTCGCGGACATAAAGCATTAGGTGATGAAACACGTTTAAAGATACTACATCAATTGACGAAAGGGTCTTCCTCTCTTCAAGATTTAAGTATCCAATTCAATATATCTAAACCAACAATTCATCATCAGTTATCCCTACTAAAAGCAGCAAAGTTTGTTCGAGTCGATAAAGGAATTTATTCAATAGATAAAACTCAAATAAGTAGCTTTTCTGAACGTCTTTCCAAATTCCTTGGAGAAACATTATGAGAAAGTTTACGAAGTCTTTCCGTGCACTCTGGATTGGACAAGTTATTTCGGAGTTTGGTGGTGCAGCAGGTGGAATTATCAATGGATTGCTGCTTTATGAGTTAACTGGTTCAAAGGAATGGATGGCTACAATATGGTTAGTCTACTTTATCCCATCCTTACTTTTACAAAGTATAAGTGCCCCATTCCTAAATTATGTGGTGAAGGAAAAAATGCTCCGAAATATCCAATTGATTCGGGCTGGGGCGTACCTTCTGCCTTTAATAGGGTATCTAATGGGATCAGATATAGGAATAATGATTGGCCTAGTATTACTTCAATGTGTTCTTGGCTTGTTACAACCGATTTTCTCAAGTTTATCCTTTTCACTAATACCTGAGATTTGCAAGGAAGATAAGTTAGTTGAAGCTAATGGGTTATTAGATACCACACTAAGACTTATGAGCATAATTGCACCAGGTGTTACATCCTTACTACTTTTGGTAATTCCAATGCAGTACATATATGTAATTTCCTCAGTAATGTTTTTGATTAGTTTTCTTTCTCTCTATAGAATGCCGGCTAAAAATATCGAAAAAATTGCAACATGGACCAAAAAGTTTTGGTGGGAAGAACTTAAAGAGGGCTATAGGATCTTCTTTCAATATACATATCTACTTAGGTTAACCGTACTTTCTTCAACAGTACAATTCGCGGTAGGGGCAACAATGGTTCTAAGTATACCTTTTATACAGGGAGAACTTGGCGGACAACCCTGGGAGTATGCCATTTTCAAGGGGGCGTTCCCCGTTGGGTATGTATTAGGAATGATTTTACTTACTAAACTGCCTAAAACAACAACGATTATGTACCTTGGCTTATTTGGAGGAGGGTTATCATTTATCCTGTTGTTTTTTGTTCAATCAATCCCGTTCGCATGGAGCTTTGAGCTAATGGGAGGTATGTTATTCCCACTCTTTAACGCTCAAAGTGCAGCCATTTTCCAAAGGGAGGCACCAAGAGAGCGTTTAACTCAGCTAAGTACTGTACGTCTCTTCATCTTTAGAGTCTCCATGCCAATTGGGATCTTATTTGCTTCGTCAGCATTATTTGATATTAGTACTCGTAATACTTATTTAGTAATAGGTTTACTGATTGTCCTTCCTGCATTGTTCTTTATGATCAAATCAGCAAAGAACCCCAATAAGGTATTAGGTACCACGGTTAATTAAAATGATTTTAATTTCTACAAACAGAGGCACTAATCCAGCAGGATTAGTGCCTCTGTTTGTAGAAGTGTTAATGAACTAAAGGGGCAGGATAGTTTAACAAGCATTAATAATCAAAAGGTGTTGAATTATATGAATCAATGGAAATTCGACAATAGATCTAAAAAGAAGATAAGAGGTCTTCGAAGAAGGAAAAAGGATTTAATAAACAGCTTATATGAGTTAACAGAACAATTGCCTAACCCAAATGATTATGGCCTTGGCTATTGGCATTTACATTTGCCGTTTGCTCAAGAATATATAGATTCCAAAAAAGCTCCAAATAAATTAAGACGGGAAATAATGCAAATTTTGATAAATAGGGTTAGCCATTTAAAGAAAGTAAAAACACCAACTCAAGAGAGATATAGAATTTATACTGTAATAAGTTTACCTAACTTATTTGATTCCCAGATTGCAGTTATACCCGATAGAAGTTGGTTTGATGGATTTTATGAAAGAGATAGCGAAGAACAGAAGTGGCTGCCTTTGAACCCGCAAAGAGACCTCGCTAAAGAATGGATGCTAAATCTACCTCCCGATTTAGAAGTGAAAGGGTTTAAAGAAATTATCTCTGAGGAGGATTATTATTGCGAAGGAGAAATTTGGTTTATAGGTGAGTTAAACTAAAAGTTTTCCTTATTGTACTAACGAAGCAGGTTAGCTCAATAAGGAAATTTTACAGACGATATTAAAGGTGCAAATTAAACTAAATTAGAGGATTACTAATGAGAAAAAGATTAAGAAAAAAAATCTGCCAAAAGCAGATATTTCAACTTGCTGGTAAAGGGCAAGTTGAAAGGATCCGGGAGTCGTTAGATTTAGGAATAGATATTAATGCAAGAGATCACGGTGGATATACGCTTCTTCACTGGGCAGCACAGGAAGGTCACTTAGAGGTAATTCGGCTACTGTTATCACTAGGTGCAAATATCAATTTAAAGGATGAAAATGGATTTTCGCCATTGTATATAGCTGCTGGAGAAGGTCATACGCAAATTGTTGAGGCTTTAGTTAAAAATGGTGCTAATATTGACGCAAAAAGTAATAATGGTTGCACTGCATTGATCATAGCTTGCTGCTATCACCATAAAGATACAGTTGAATTGTTGATTAAAAGCGGAGCCAACGTTGATGTGGAAGATGATGAGGGGAAAACTGCTTTGGATTATGCGAAAGAATATGATTGCAAGGAAATTGCCAGCCTTCTAAGGAAGTGAGTAAAGGGTTGCAGATGCAGCCCTTTTGCTTATTCGACTAACGAAGCAGTTTAGTGAAAGAAGAAAATTTGATATGAATATTATTTAACCATTAGCTTTTTTAGGAAATGAGTTGAAACTATGAATGAATTTACTATTAAAGGCAAGCAAGGCTTTATCCGAATTGAACTACAAAATGCAAGTGGTTTTCCTAAAGACATCAGTCATTATGGTGGCTATGATGCTGAGGGCATCGTTGAAATCAAGAGTGGAAATTATTATGTTTTAGGTGAGTTGTGGTTTACGACTGGTGATGTATATGAGTTTTATCAGCAATTAGATAAGTGCTATCGTGAACTTAAAGGAATGGCAACTTTTTGGAACTACGAAACTTCTCTTAAATTAGAAGTAGTATTCAATCACTTGGGACAAGTTGTATTACAAGGTTAGTATAAAGAAAAAGCACATATGGAAAATGAATTACAATTTGAAATGGAAAGTGACCAAAGTTTTTTATCCTCAACATTAGAGGACTTGAGAAAATTTGTTGACCATTACGGAAACTCAAAAGGAGTAAAAAAATAAGCTTGTTCTTTCACTACCGATACTTGAGTTTAACGTTGGGTTACTGAGGCAGCTCTTTTTTTCTAATTCAGCTAACGATGCAGTTTAGTTGCATAAGAATAGATTATAGAGGATTGTCATCAGAGTCGATCTTATTCTCACTGTTTCGGAAAAGAAGTTACTTTTTGGAAGCATGTTGGAACAAAATTTATAGTGATAATATTATATGCATTAGAGAAAAATAGTGTTTAGGAAAGGAGGATTGGAAATGTCTGTGAAAAAGTGTGTAACAAGATTGGTCGGTGTTCTTGTAATGGTTATGGTTGTGACAAATCTAGGATCATTCGGCGTATTTGCCAAATCTAGTGTTGTACCTCAGCCTATGGAGACGGTGAGATCGATTGAGGTCGAGTTGAACGATGATTACTTTAATCCGAAAGTCATCACTATTCCGAACAGAACAACCACTACGTTGATTTTGAAAAATAAAGGTAAGAAAGAGCACACCTTTACTGTCGAAAAGCTCGGAATTGACGTCGAGGTTCAGCCAGGAAAAGAAAAAAGCATTACCGTGAAACCGAAACAACCCGGTACATTTGAATTGATTTGCCGGTACCATTTCCAGGAAGGAATGGTTGGAAAAGTAATAGTCAAATAACAAGCAGGTCCATCAGGACTTGCTTTTTTAACGCTGCAGTTTAAGGTAAAAAGAGTGATAAGAAAAAAAGCTGATAAATGAGGTTGCCCTTTTCTTTTTTGTTCTAAATGGCCTGTTTTCAAAAGGTGAACTAAACTCTGTAAGACTCCCTCTATTCTGAATTGCCAGGTGATAATTTCACAAAAGTAATAGTGGCATATGTGAAGGATTGCACTTAAACAATCGGGTGCGTTGATCCTGGAAGGGTTACCGCTTTTTTGTTGAAACCATTATTAAGCTAACGGAGCATTTAGTGTAACAAGACATAAAAAATAGCTTTGGATATAGGATGATGTCCAAAGCTTTTTCTTAAAATTATAATGTTTTAACTTGCTCAATTTTTAATCCGAAAATTTGAGGAGGTTCAAGTTTGTTTATTTGCAAATAAGTAGAGATTTGTCCACGATGATGGATTTCATGTTCCGGGATTGCCATAAGTATCCTCCAAACACTAACTTCATGACCATGAAGGGTTTGAACCTTTTGTGTCAATGCATCGTTGCCAACTTTTAATAGACCCTCTGTTAGTTTAATCTGACATACCTCTAAATAATTTGAAATATCCTCAATAGAAGCTCCCTTACTAGTATCATGTCCTGTGTATGTCCACGAACCATGTTCAAATATACCTAGAAACATCAACCGAGATGAGGCGATATGTCGCAATAAATCACCTGTAGAAAATTTATCTTCAGAAGGCTTCCAATCTAGGAGTTCATTAGGTATTGCTTTTACATATTGCATCGTTCGCTTATGAATACCATCTAAATATTTTACATATTCCTTAATATCACGAATCATGTTTTCACTCTCCAATTTTTCAGTCTTTTTTACTTAATATTCTTAATTCAGTGGAAATAATCCTTTAACGAAATCATTAACGACTGATTTTGTTATTTAACTAAAGGGGAGTCTAGTTGTACAAGGAATTTAAACTATGACAGAAGAAGTAGTAATAGCGTATCTCATAATATATCTTTGATTAATTTGAATAAAGAAAAACTCATGGCTTAAAATAGGGATGCCTTTTTATTACAAACAAGAGGTAAGTGTTCCTCTAAAAGCTAATTTTGTTAAAATCTTCACTTATACTAACGGGTGCGTTGATCCTTGAAGGATTAATGCCTTTTTTGTTGAACTTGTTATTAAACAAATGATGCAGGTTAGTTGAAGAAAAAGATGCTAATAGTAAATGTTTGAACGGTTCCTTCGACGAATAAATAATGAGAGGAAGAAGCCTTAAATGGATAAATATGAGGAATCGAATTTACTTTATGAACAAGGATTGGAGCATTTTAGGGCTGGGAGTTTCCAATTATCGTTAGATTGTTTCTTAAAGTCAAATCAATTAGACGAGCATTCAAGAACATATGCCAGAATTTATGAATGCCTCACGATGTTAGGAAAGACAATTGAAGCGAAGCCGTATATAAAAATTGCTTACGAAATGAACCCTAACCACGATAAAGTGATAATGCAGTATGTGGATACTTTACTTCAAGAAGATAAAGTTGAAGTAGCTAAGGAACTTTTAAATAAATTACTTCTTCGGAATAAAACCTATAATCCTGCGAGAAGGCTCCTTGAAAAAATTAAAAGTGATACTGATTCGTAGGTACTCATCAACTAACGATGCAGGTTTGTT